>JBAXVE010000023.1:0-46179 GCA_037129245.1 Desulfuromonadales bacterium | reverse complement strand
GCCGGGCCTTTTCCAGAGCCAGTTCAATAAGGATACGGCTCTTTTCCGGATCTCGCATTTGACACTTTATGTAACGACCACGATTAAGTTCCTATCGTAGCAGAACCGGTTCGATGGGTGATGTTTCACTAAATGTCCGCCGTCGTTCAAGAACCGCAACCTGTTCCATGCCGCCTACCTCATCTTCAGCGTCGAAATCGCCACCAGCGCAAGGATGATACTGATGATCCAGAAGCGGACAATTATCTTCGGCTCGGCGACACCCTTCAGCTCGAAATGGTGGTGAATCGGCGCCATGCGGAAGATACGCTTGCCGCGGTATTTGTAGGAGCCGACCTGGAAAATCACCGACAGCGCTTCGATGACAAAGATGCCTCCTACAATCACCAGCAGGATTTCCTGTTTGGTCAGCACCGCGATGGTTCCCAGCGTCCCCCCCAGTGAGAGCGAACCTACATCACCCATAAACACCTCGGCCGGGTAGGAGTTGTACCAGAGGAAGCCGAGTCCGGCCCCTACCATGGCACCGCAGAGCACCGCCAGTTCTCCGGCGCCGACTACGCGGGGAATCTGCAGATAGGCCGACAGGGTGGCGTGTCCGGCTATGTAGGAGAAGAGCATGTAGGTGGCGGCGTTGATGGCCACCGGCCCGATGGCCAGTCCGTCAAGGCCGTCGGTCAGATTGACGGCATTGCTGGAACCGACGATCACCACAGCGGCAAAGGGAATGAACCAGATCCACAGGTCGGGGTGAAATTTTTTGAAGAAGGGGAAGAACAGTTCCTGGCTGAAACCGGGTTTGAGGAACAGGAAAACCGCTACTGCCCCTGCCAGTACAACCTGCCAGAACATTTTCTGTCGGGCGGACAGCCCTTTGGTATCCTTCTCGACCACTTTCTTGTAATCGTCAACAAAGCCGATCAGCCCGTATCCGATGGTGATGAAGAGCGTGATCCAGATGTACTGGTTGGTAAGATCAGCCCACAGAAGGGTCGGAATGACGATGGCGGCCAGAATTATCACCCCCCCCATGGTCGGGGTGCCCTGTTTCTGCAGGTGCGATTCGGGGCCGTCGGTGCGGATAACCTGGCGGGCCTGCAGGGATTCGAGCTTGCGGATGATCCAGGGACCGAGAACGAAACAGACGACCAGTGCCGTGATCATGGCGTAAATGGTGCGAAAGGTGAGGTATTTGAATATGTTGAACAGCTTGATATTGTTCGCCAGCGGATAAAAGATATGGTAGAGCATCGACTTATTCCTCTCCGGTCTGCTGAATCAGTCGCTTCAGTTCTGTTGCCGCGTTTTCCATAACCATGCCCCGCGAGCCTTTGAAAAGGATCACATCACCGGCTGATACGGAACTGTACAGGAGTTCGGCAATCTCCCGATGATTTTTGCAGATGATCACGTTTTCGGCGGGCATGTCACTCAGTCCGGCTCCCTCGGTAGCGAATTCCGCCATCCGTTCACCAAGAAGATAGAGTCGGTCAACATTCCGGCCTGCTACGGCGCCGATGCTACGGTGAGCCTCCGCTTCGTGTCTGCCGAGTTCCAGCATGTCCCCCAGCACTGCTATGCGGTGCCCCGGGGCGGCTATCTGCGCCAGGGTTTCGAGTGCGGCCTTGGTCGAAGCGGGATTGGCATTGTAACTGTCGTCGATCAGGGTGATGCCTCCCGTCTGCTCCACCTGAAAACGCCCCCGGTACGGGACGAATGCCTCAAGTCCGGCAGCGATGGTATCCAGCTCGACTGTTTCAAGAAGGGCGGCGGCTGTGGCGAGTGCATTATAGACGTTGTGGCGCCCGCAGGCCTTCAAATATACCGGGCGATCACCCCGGGTGGTGTGGAGCAGGAACTTCTGACCGTCAAGCACCAGCGGCTCGATGTCGCGCGCCCGAACCTCACCTCTTTCAATTCCGAAGCTGATCCGGTGAGCTGAAGGATTCTGCGGCAGCGAGGCAACTCGGGAGTCATCGGCATTTACTACCGCCAGCCCCCTGTCGCTGATCCTTTTCAGCAGTTCCCCTTTGGCAGCCGCAACCGCTTCCACGCTGCCCATGCTCTGCAGGTGTGCCGGGAGGGCGTTCAACACGACACCTGTGCCGGGCGCAGCAATAGACGCCAGACGGTCGATTTCACCCGGTTCGCTCATACCCATTTCCAGCACTGCCCAGGTGTGTTCCGAACGGAGTTTGAACAGCATCTGCGGCAGACCGATCAGGTTATTGAGGTTTCCGCTTGTCTTGAGCCCCGGCCCGGTCAGCTCCAGGACGGCTGCCAGCATCTCCTTGACGGTCGTCTTGCCGTTACTGCCGGTTACGGCTATCGGCTGAATGTCAAAACGCTGTCGCCATTCCGCCGCCAGATCGCCCAGTGCCCGCAATGAGTTTTTGACGGCAACACAGGTAAGGGTTTCAGGGATGGAGTGCTCTTTCAGCCACTGTTCTTCAGCCAGGGTAACGGTAATCCCTTTGCCAGCAACTTCAGGAATGAAGGCGTGCCCGTCGAAACGTTCGCCGCGCAACGGCACAAACAGTTGACCGGGGAGAACCTTCCGCGAATCTGTCGATATATCGGCTACAGTTTCCACTGCCAGCCCGATAATGCGCCCGCCGGTAGCCAGCGCTATCTCATTAACGGTAAACATTACGTTGGCTTACCCCTGAATGCCGCTACAGCCTCTTCCCGGTCATCAAAATGATGCTTTACGGTGCCGATGATCTGGTAGTCTTCATGTCCTTTGCCCGCCAGAAGGACCACATCGCCCGGTTGGGCAAGATCTACTGACAGTCTGATCGCGTCACGGCGGTTTTCCACGAGGACATACCCCTTTTCCGTGAACTCACGGGACAGCTCTCCCGGCCGGTATTCCCGCAGATTCAGTGGGACGATCCCCACTCTGATCTGCTCGAGGATGGTCGCGGGAGTCTCCGTACGTGGATTATCAGACGTGACCATTGCGAGATCGCTCATTGAGGCGGCAATCCTCCCCATAATAGGGCGTTTGCCATTGTCGCGGTCTCCGCCGCATCCGAAGACCGTGATGATCCTGCCGGTGGTGATTTCCTTCAACGTCTGCAGCACGTTTTCCAGGGCATCGCCGGTGTGGGCGTAGTCAACCAGATAGGTGATCCCGCGATTGTTGTCGACACGCTCCATGCGCCCCGGCACGGTAGTGTGACTCCCGATTCCCTCTCTGACGGCTTCCAGTGGGAGGTCAAGTGCGACGCCCGCAGCCGTTGCAGCCAGAATATTTGAGAGATTGAAGCGTCCCACCAGTCGTGAGGTTATTTCGATTTCTCCCGCCGGCGTATGCAGTGTTGCGGAGATGCCGTTGAGCGATGATGACACCCGCAGCGGACGAACATCGTACGCGCCCTCGATTCCGAAGGTGATTACCGGGCAGGCGCAGCAGCGGGCAATCATATCTCCCGAAGGGTCGTCCATGTTGATTACGGCGCGACGCCGGGGCTTTTCGGGAGTCGGCGCAAGAAGTTCGCTGAAAAGCCTGCTCTTCGCCTCCCGGTAGTTATCCATCGAGAGGTGATAATCCAGGTGGTCGCGGGTCAGGTTGCTGAAAATGCCCACATCGAAATGACAGCCGTCAACACGCTTCTGTTCCAGGGCATGCGAGGAAACCTCCATGACGAAGGCTTTTGCACCGGCCTCCTTCAAGCGACAGAATACACTCTGCAGCTCGGTCGACTCCGGTGTGGTGTGCGATGCCTCGATCACCGTGCCGCCGAAGCGGTAACTGATGGTACCGAGGACAGCTGCCGGTTTCACCACAGCATTCAGCATGGCCTCGATTAGATAGGTTGTGGTCGTCTTTCCGTTAGTGCCGGTGATTCCTATCAGCGGGACGGTGGCGGTCGGATCGCCATTGAAGCGCGCAGCAATTTTTCCCATGGCTGTGCGCCCGTCGGCGAATTTGACCCAGGGGCATCCTGTGGGGGCGTACTCTGCGTCCTCCAGTACGACTGCCGCTGCGCCGGCCGCAACGGCCTGCCTGATGTAACGATGCCCGTCAGTCAGTACGCCACGCAGCGCGAAAAAAAGAGTCCCCTTTGCAACCGTCCGGGAATCGCAACTCAAGGAGCCAATCGGCACGGAATGGTCTCCATGAATTTCCGCAATGGGCAGGTTTTCGAGCAACTCATGCAGCGTCATATGCTCTCCTGAAAAACGGCACTACCTGCCGAGGGCGCCGGCAGGTAGCGTATTGTCATGCAGCGGGGACAAATTTCACCCAGACCTCACCGGCGTTTTTAATAGCGTGTCCGGGCGGGGGCCCCTGTTCCACGGCCCGTCCGCTTCCGATCAGTCTGATATTGATCCCCTGTTTCTCCATCACCTGCAGAACCCTTCGCATGCTCATGCCATTGAAATTGGGCATGACCGCACCGGTTGCCGGGATGCTCGGGGCTTCGCCGTCATCCTCTGCCAGCGACTCGTCGGTGTCCGCTACGGTTGCCTTTGCCTCAACCGGTCGCGGGGACTTTCCCGCAGGGAGTACCGGTGAAATTTTGAGATAGGCCAGGGAATTCTGGGCAATCCCGCGGAATGCCGGTGCCGCTACGACACCGCCATATTTGACCCCCTGCGGTTCGTCAATGATGACCGCTATGGTGAGTTTTGGCTTATCAGCCGGGACAAAACCGACGAACGAGCCGATACGCTTGGTTGGTGAGTAGGCACGCGTGACCGGATCAACTTTCTGGGCAGTTCCGGTCTTTCCGGCGACGCGATAGCCCTCGATGGCGGCCCTGGTGCCGGTGCCGCCTTCTCCGGTGACTGTTTCCATCATTTTGGTGACCGCCAGGGCGGTTTCAGAGGAAATTACCCGACGAATCGTCTGCGGCTCAAATTTCTGCACGACACCACCCTTGTCATCAACGATCTGCTCCACCAGATAGGGCCTCATCAGGGTGCCGCCGTTGGCGATGGCCGAAACCGCCGTCACCAGCTGAATCACAGAGAGGGAGATTCCCTGCCCGAAGGATGTGGTTGCCAGATCGACCCCATACAGTCGCTTTTTCAGGCTGCCAGACGATTCACCGGGCAGATCGATGCCGGTACGGCTGCCGAAGCCAAAGTTTCTCAAAGAGCCGGTGAGGCGCTCCTCGCCGAGCTTGAAGCCAATTTTTGCCGAGCCAATGTTGCTGGAGTATTTGATGATTTCCGAAACGGTCAGGCGGGAATGGGGATGGTCATCGTGAATGATCCGGTCAGCAAACTTGTAGACACCGTTCTCGCAGTTGTAGATGTCGGTTGCCTTGATCAGCCCCGCTTCAAGAGCAGCGGCTATGGTGAACACTTTGAATGTCGAGCCCGGTTCGAAGCTGTCCGCCACCACCCTGTTCCGCAGTTGGGCTATTGTGTAACGGGCGTAGGAGTTGGGGTTAAAGGTCGGATAGTTAGCCATGGCCAGGATTCTGCCGCTGTCCGATTCCATCACCAGTGCCATGCCGCCTTTGGCGTTGCTCTCGGTGACCGCTTTGGCCAGTTCCTTCTCGGCTATGAACTGAATGCTCTTGTCCAGGGTAAGGATAATGTTTTTGCCGGGGGATGAATTTTTAATGACGGTGCTTTTTATGGCGATGTTTCTGCCGAGGGCATCCCGCTCCGTCACCATGTACCCGGTGTTGCCCAGAATGGTGCTGTCGTACTTGAGCTCGATGCCTTCAAGACCGTTCGGATCCCGTCCGGTGAACCCGATTACGTGGGAGGCAATTTCAAAATTCGGATAAAATCTTTTTGATTCCGGGGCAAAGCCGATTCCCGGCAGCTTCATGTTTTTTATCCGTTTGGCCGTATCGGGGGCGACCCAGCGCTCCACCCAGATAAAGGATTTATTGACAGAGAGTTTAGCGGCAATTTCCTGTTTGGGAACGCCCAGAATAGGGGCAAGTACCGCTGCGGTGCCGTCGACGTCTTTGATCCGGCGCGGCTCCGCATAACAGGAGTCCATCTGGATTGACTCGGCCAGCGGTGTGCCGTTGCGGTCAAGGATGCTGCCACGGGCAGGGGTCAGTTCGATGCGGTGCTGATGCTGCTTGTCAGCTTTTTTGACCAGCTCTTCGTGCTTGAGAATCTGGAGATAGAAGGCGCGTCCGACCACGCTGATAAACAGCAGGCCGAAAATCGTCCCGATCATGATGATCCGGATGCGTGCCCATTTTTCCCGTTCGTCCTTCATTTTACGAGAATCACCTGACGTTCGGTCGGCAGTGCCATGCCAAGCTCGTTTTTGGCAATGGTTTCGATACGGGCCGGAGACTTGAGCGAAGCGGCTTCCAGCTTGAGCCGTTTCTGCTCCTGTTCGGCTTCGCTCAGCAGGCGGGTGCTCTCGGATAACTGCAGGTTGAGGTCAACAATTTTGAAGCGTGACCAGACATGGAAGACCGAGACGGTCGTAAACAGCAGCATAACAATCATCAAGTACTTAAAAATGTCGATCCGGTGCGACGACAGCCCGGCTCCGCCAAAAATGTGCGGTGCAGCTACCTTGCCGTATTCCGTCCGTGCCTGTGCCATTACGGTACCTCCTGCCTTTTACAGCTTTTCCACCGCCCGCAGTTTGGCACTGCGAGCCCGCGGGTTTTGATTTATTTCACCGGGCGATGCCGTCACCGGTCGGCCGGTAAGCACCCTGACTCTGGGGTGATTGCCGCAGACGCAGACCGGTAGTTGGCGTGGACAGGTGCAGCCTGTGGCATATTCACGGAAAATCTGCTTGACAATTCTGTCCTCAAGCGAGTGAAACGAAATGACAACGCCCCGCCCCCCCGGTTTCAGCAGATCAAGGGCGGCTTTCATGCCACGTTCGAGGCTTTCCAGTTCACTGTTGACTGCAATGCGGAGGCCTTGAAATGTCCGGGTTGCCGGGTGTATGCGATCATCCCAGGCGGCCTTGGGCACCGCACCTTTGATAATGTCTACCAGCCGGAAGGTGGTGTCTATCGGCGACTCGGCCCGCTCTCTGACGATGAATGACGCTATACGCCTGGCCCAGCGCTCTTCACCGTACTCACGGATGATATGTTCCAGTTCGCCTTCATCCAGTCTGGAAATCAACTCTGCCGCGGTCTCCCCGCCATCATGATCCATCCGCATATCGAGCGGCGCGTCCTTCTGAAAGCTGAAGCCTCGCTCACCTGTATCCAGCTGGTGGGAGGATACTCCCAGGTCGAGAATGAATCCGTCGATTTTACCAATGCCGATACCGTTCAGCAGAGCGGCACAGTCGGCAAAGTTGCCATGCAGCAGATGGGCGCGTTTTCCGAGATGTTCCAGTTTTGCTCCGGCAGCAGCAAGGGCTGACCGGTCATGATCGATACCGATCAGCAGGGCATCAGGAGCATTTTCAAGGATCAATGCCGCATGGCCGCCGCCGCCGAGCGTTCCGTCCAGATATGTTCCTTCTCCCGCCGGTTCCAGAAAACGGATGACTTCTTCCGGCAGGACCGGGAGATGATGGAAGTCAGCCACTAGAGGCCGAGTTCTGCGGCCGCTTCAGTACCGCTGGGGAAATTTTTCACATCCTGGGCGCGGACCTTATCCCACTCACTCATACTCCAGATTTCTATCTTGTCCATCGTGCCGACGAACTGGATTTCCCGGTCGAGGGCTGCCGTTTTACGAAAGGTCGGCGGGATCAGGAAGCGTCCCAGCTTGTCGGCGCAGCACTCCTGGGCCGGTGACACGATTATGCGCATGATGCTCTTGCGCTGTTCCGAGGTAAGCCCCTTACTGACGCTGAACCTCTCTTCAAAGGCGAACCACTCCACGTACGGGAAGATCAACAGGCCGGAGCTGGATAAACCGCCCCCCAGATCAACCGGAACCGAGTTGGTAAGGAAAAAACGCTCGTCACCATGGGTTCCAACGAGAATCTCGCGGAAACGTGCCGGCAGGCTGGTGCGCCCTTTTGCATCTATGGTTGTCTCGAAAATTCCCCTGAACATTGGCGGTCTCGTTGGCAATAATTTCCACAAAGTTCCACTTTTTTCCACAGTAATGGAGCTTATAGCGGCAGTCAAGGGCGGTGTCAATATAAAATGTCAATTTTGTGGAGAATTTTAGGTCGCTGGAACAACCCTGCCGGCAAACAATCTGTCTGCCGGCAGGATTCCGGTGGTTAGGCGGGCGCAAAAAAGCGGGGAAAGGCTGTTGCCCTTCCCCGCGGAGAATCAATCAAATGTCCGTATTCCGGTCAGGATTTCCTTTCGGCATCCTCACTTTTCGGCTTGATCTCGATCTCGTCCTTGCCATCCGAAGCCTTCTTGAAGTTCCGTATGCTCTTGCCGAGCGCTCCGCCGATTTCCGGCAATTTGCCGGCTCCGAAAACGACCAGCACGATCACCAGTATGATTATCAGTTCGGGCATTCCAAATCCAAACATTGTCGCCTCCTCAGGTGCATTGGACTCAAGCCGTGCCACTATTGCACTCACAGTGAAAAAAATCAAGCATTGTGACAGAACCGCCGCGGCTGATGATTGACTCGCATGAAAGCAGCGTGGTACAAGCGGTGAAGTTTTTAAAAAGGATTCCCCATGAATAAAGTGTTTCTGGCGTTGCTGCTTGGTCTTGTTGTGAATCCTGCCTGGTCTGCGGATATGGAGATCACCCCGTTTCGTGCAGTCAATCAGGGGCCTTTGGTTCAGATATACGGCTTCCCGCGTGATACCGGCGCCGACATAGTCGCTTCCGGTAAAACGACCGTCTCGCTTTTCGAGGACATTACGAGCAACTATACGGCGCATGATAACGGGAACGAGCAGATTTTGCTCGACGGGGAGGCATACCGGACTGTTTTTGCCGTTCGTCGCGGTCTGGGGCGCGGATGGGAAGTCGGCCTTGAGCTCCCCTTGATTGTTCAGGGTGGCGGGTTCCTCGATTCTTTGATCATCGACTGGCACAAAACATTCGGACTCCCCCAGGGGGGACGGGATGATGCACCGAAAAACAGGGTCAGCTACCGCTACGCGAAAGACGGTGTTGAAAAACTACGCATGGAGAACTCTGGGTCGGGCATCGGTGACCTCAGCCTGAACGTCGGGTTTTCACTCTATGAACGAGATGGTGGTGAGTCCCGCGACCGGGTGGCGCTTAAGGCGGCACTCAAACTGCCGACCGGAGACGCATCAACTCTGCGGGGCAGCGGCAGCACCGATTTGTCGCTGGCTCTTTGCGGTAGTATGAACAACTTTACCGAGTGGGGAAGCCTGGGGGTTTTCGGTTCCCTGGGGGGAATGGCAGCCACTCGCGGCGAGGTGCTCGTCGATCAGCAGAACCGGTTGGCCGGCTTTGGTTCGGCAGGAATCGGCTGGGGGCCGGCTGAATGGATATCGTTCAAAGTGCAGCTCAACGTGAATTCTGCGATGTATCGCGGCAGTTCACTGGCTCAGCTTTCAAAAACCTCACTGCTGCTGGTCAGCGGCGGTTCACTGAAACTGCCGGGAGGGTATCTGATCGACATAGGTGTTTCAGAAGACGTTGCCGTCGCCACTGCTCCGGACGTTTCCTTTCACCTTGGCCTGGGCCGGAGTTTCTGATCTCTGACGCAAAACGCCCCGTTTTTACGGGGCGTTTTTGTAACAGTTTGTTCAGCATAATCACATTACGGTGCAACAACATACCAGACGTTGTTTACCCCTTGTCCTAAGGTATCCCCCGCGGCTTTATCCTTGAAGAAGTAGTAAAGCGGCAGCCCTTTGTAGGTGGTCTGCTTTTTGCCGTCATCACGGGTTATTTCACCGATCGAGGCGGCATCCACGCCAGCTCCTGCTGTCGGGGTGCCGGCGGAAAATACCGGCCATCGTTCCAGACAGCCGTTAGCGGCCCCGCAGGCACTTTTGCCCGGAGAGTCCTTTTTAAACAGATACAGAGTCATTCCCTTGTCATCAGCAAGATAACTGCCGATGCCGTCCTTGGTTTTAACATCCAGTCCACCCGCCGAAGCATACCCGGAGAATACAAAAAGTCCCGCTCCGGCTACCGCAAGTGCCAACATTACATTCATTAGATATCTCATCTTCGCATCCTCCCTCTGCAAATTTTGATTTAACTACGGTTTAACGATACGCCTCACTCCCGGTCTCGTCAAACAAAAAAGACAAAAAAAGTCCTGATTGTGACGGGAAAGAGAAAAGGGAGAAAACAGTTGTTTTCTCCCTTTGGGAGGGATCACCTGAATGTCGGCATCAGTAGCTTGTGTCGGCGTAATCCACCCACCCGCCGGCCAAAACCAGCGCCTTATCAAAGGGGGAAATCTCGAAATTGAAACTCTTCGACTTTCCGTCGCCACTCATAGTCAGCGTGCCGGCCTCGATATCAATCGTCATGGCGGCATCGGCGTCGCCGGCATGGGACATGATCAGATCGATGTCCGCTGTGGGAAGCTCGATGGCGGCCATTCCGCAGTTGAACATGTTCTGGCGGAAGATGCGGGCAAAAGACTCACCGATGACGGAGGTAATGCCGTTAACTTCAAACACCCAGGGGGCATGCTCGCGGGACGAGCCGCAGCCGAAGTTGGCGCGGGAGACGATGACCCGTGCGGCAGTTGTTTTCGGCCCCTTGGGGTCGAAGCCGGGCAGCTTCAGGTCTTCCAGAATATACGGCTTCAGGTCTTCCTTGGTAATCTCGGTCAGGTACTTGGCCGGGATGATCTCGTCGGTATTGATGTCGCTGCGGTCGAGGAAGAGGACCGGTCCTCCGAATGTTTTCATATATGACTCCTTAATAAGGATTAAATTCTACCACGGAGTCACGGAGGCACGGAGAAAGTCTAAAACAGAAATAACGAGTTAGAACCACTAACAAAATGTACTGAGATTACCCCGTTATAGGTTTCCTCTGTGCCTCCGTGTCTCCGTGGTGAGTGCTTTAACGTCTTACAGATACTTACGAGGATCGGCGATCTTTCCTTCAATCGCGCTGGCGGCCGCTGTGGCCGGCGACATCAGGTGTACCATGCCCCCCTTGCCCATCCGCCCCATGAAGTTGCGGTTGGTGGTGGAGGCGCAGACCTCCCCATCGGCCAGGACGCCGTTGGACATTCCCAGGCAGGCGCCGCAGGTGGGGTTGGTGACGCAGAAACCGGCCTCCATAAAGATATCGATCAGCCCCTCTTTCATGGCCTCCTGCTGAATCTTGGGTGTCGCCGGCGAAAGGATACCGCGAACGTTGGGAGCCAGTTTACGCCCCTTCAGAACCGCTGCTGCAATGCGCAGATCCTCCAGGCGGCCATTGGTGCAGGAACCGAGGTAGACCTGATCCACCGGCGATTCCGGCATTTCTGATACAAATCTGGTCTGGTCAGGCTTGTAGCCGAAGGTGACTACCGGCTGCAGGGTTGTGACGTCGATATCTATAACCTGATCATACTCGGCATCGGCGTCGGCGATCCATTGTGAGTAATCGGCCAGTGCTGCTTCTTTTGAGGCGAATTCTCCCTGGATAAAGGGCCAGAGGAACTCGACGGTAGTCATGTCCGGCATGCAGATGCCCGAGGTGCCACCCGCTTCGATGGCCATGTTGCAGAGCGTCATGCGAGATTCCATGGTCATGGCGTCGATGGTGGAACCGTGGAACTCCATCACCCGGTCGGTCGCACCGTTGACGCCGATCCTACCGATGATGTGCAGGATCACGTCCTTGGCATACACGCCTTTTGGCAGCGGGCCGGTGACATTAAACTTGATGGTTTTCGGCTGGCGGAAGGCGCAGACGCCTTTGAGGATGCCGACCTCTAAGTCGGTGGTGCCGATGCCGGCGGCAAAGGCGCCAAAGGCGCCGTGGGTACAGGTGTGGGAGTCACCCATGATAACCGTGTAGCCGGGGCGGATAAACCCTTTTTCCGGAAAGAGGGCGTGGCAGACGCCGTTGGCGCCCACATCAAAGAAATCCCTGATCCCGTGGCGACGGGCCCAGTCGCGCAGAATTTTGGCCTGGGTTGCGGTTTTGCTGTCCTTGCTGGGGGTGACGTGATCGATGACCGCCTTGATCTTTGCCGGATCGAATACGCGGTCCTTGTCACGGTGGATCAGGTCGTCAATGGCAATCGGGGTGGTGATTTCATGGCAGAGTACCACATCAAGGCGCAGCACTTTGGTACCGGGAAATGGCTCGTTAACAAGATGAGCGTCAAAAATTTTTTCAGCGGTGGTTTTACCCATAATATTGATACCTCGCTCAAGTTCAATGTGAAGAATCTATGTAACATACCTGCGACAAAAAAGTAAACTGCCGAACATTTATTTGATATTGTAATATCGGCCAACAAACCGGTTTTTGGATGGAAAACGGCTGCGGACATGCTATAAGGGCGAAGTCAAATTCTCTGCGACAGGTGATATGTGTCATGAATCCAGAACATCTTGCAATCATATTGACATCGGTTCAACAGGGTGAACTCTCTGTTGATGGTGCACTGCAGCGGCTGCGGCATTTTCCATCCCAGGATGTCGGCTGCGCCCAGATCGATCATCACCGCCAGCTGCGGCAGGGGATGCCGGAGATGATCTTCGGCGCTGGCAAGACGGTTGGGCAGATAACGACGATCATGACCGCGATGGCTGAGCGGGGGAGTAATGTCCTGGTGACGCGACTCGATCCTGAAAAAGCCGAATCCCTGCAACCCGCATTCCCTGATGCGGCTTTCAATGCCGAAGCCCGTTGCTTGACTCTGGAACAGAAAACTCCGGAGGAACGGGGCAAGGGGACCATCCTGATCGTATCGGCAGGCACCTCGGACATGCCGGTTGCCGCTGAGGCGATTGTGACGGCCCGTTTTCTCGGCAACCGGGTTGAACAGATCGTCGATGTCGGTGTGGCCGGTATCCACCGTCTGCTGGCCCGCAGTGAACAACTGGCGGCCGCGGCGGTAATCATCGTGGTTGCCGGCATGGAGGGGGCCCTTCCCTCGGTTGTCGGAGGATTAGTTGACAAACCGGTCATTGCCGTACCGACGTCGGTCGGCTACGGTGCCTCGTTTGGCGGCATCGCGGCACTGCTCGGCATGCTCAACAGCTGCGCCTCCGGGGTGACTGTGGTCAACATCGACAACGGTTTCGGAGCCGCCTGCGCTGCCAGTTTGATCAACAGAGTGTGACTTGTAATAGTATTGAGTTAGGCAAAAACTGAAAAATAAAAATTGAACACCGCACTATGACAATAGAGTAGATGCACCAATGACGAACAATGAAAAACCGCTGACTAAAAAATCCTCTCCATCTCCTTGACAAAATCCTGATCGATTATTAGCTTTCGGATGCGTAGCACTCACGTGAAGCGAGTGCTATTTTTTTGGGGTTAACATGCAAGTGGAACTTTCAGCCCGAAGCAGACTGATACTTGAGGCGATCGTCGAGGATTACATCGCCACCGCCGAACCGGTGGGAAGCAGTGCGATGGCAAAGCGTCACGCGCTCACACTTTCGCCTGCCACCGTTCGCAACGTGATGGCCAACCTTGAAGAGATGGGGCTGCTGACGTCTCCACACACCTCGGCCGGTCGGATCCCCACCGAGAAAGCCTACCGCTTTTACGTTGACTCCCTGGTCGCCTTGCGTCGGGTCAGTCGCGAAGAAAAACGCCAGATTGTCAGTCACTGCCGCCAGAGCGGGAGCGGATTGTCTGGAATTCTTAAAGAGACCAGCCGCACACTATCGCAGCTCTCCAATTACATGGGGATAGTGGTAGCGCCAAGCTTCACTGCCGACACGTTCCGCCACATCGAATTCATTCGGCTTGGTCAGCGTAAAATCCTGGCCATTCTGGTATCCAGCAAGGGGGCCATCCAGAATCGACTGATTGAGACATCAGAAGACCTGGCGCCGGAAGAATTAGTCACGATGGGCAATTACCTGAATAAACTGATGCAGGGACTGACAATCACCCAGGCGCGCGAACGCATCCTGTCCGAGATGCAGTCGGAAAAAACACGCTATGACCAGATGATGTCGCGGGCGCTCAAAATCAGCGAACTGGCGGTTACCGTTGAAAGTGACGAGATTTTCGTTGAAGGACAATCCCGCATTCTCGACCAGCCCGAATTCAGTGATGTCTCCAGAATGAAGGAAATTTACGCGGCCTTCGAACAGAAAGGGATTCTTCTGCAGCTTCTCTCCCGCTGCATGGCGGCTGAAGGGGTGCAGATTTACATCGGATCGGAAACAACTCTCAGCCAGTCCGCCGGCATCAGCCTGATCACCTCGCGCTTCGTGACCAGCAGCAACACCGTCGGCATGCTGGGGGTCATCGGGCCGACCCGCATGGGATACTCCAGCGTGATCCCGATCGTGGACTACACCGCCCGCATGGTCAGCAGAATTTTGAGCGAGGTGTAACAGATGAATTTCAACCCATTTTCAAAAGGAACCACACCCATGGAACCAAAAGATACTCTTGAACCGGCTGTTGATGGCCCTCCTGTTTCCCCTGAAGCGGAAGCCTGTCAGCAGGAGCCGCAACCCCCGACGATTGAGGAGCAGCTGGCCGCTAAAGAGCAGGAGGCCCGTGACAACTGGGACCGCTTCCTGCGAGAGCGGGCCGATCTTGAAAACTACCGCAAACGGGTCAATCGTGAAAAGGAAGAGCTGCTCAGCTACGGCAACAAATCGCTGCTGGAGGAGATCCTGCCGGTTATCGACAACCTGGAACGGGCACTGGATCACGCCAGCGAAGACGGCATGGGTGCGGTAATCGAAGGGATCCGCATGACCCACGGCATGCTGCTGTCCGCCCTCAAAAAGTTCAGCGTAACCCCTATCGAAACGCTCGGCACACACTTCGATCCCGCATTGCACCAGGCCATGGCACAGGTGCCGACTGCCGCCCATGAACCGAACACGGTTGTCGAGGAATATCAGAAGGGATACCTGTTGAAAGACCGTCTCCTGCGGCCGGCCATGGTTACCGTGGCGGCCCCTGAAAAATAATTTTTGTGACACCTTGTTTTTTACAACGTCGATGAATAGCTTACATACCAGAAGAAAAAAAAGGAGGACTACACACCATGAGTAAAGTAATCGGAATTGACCTGGGTACCACCAACTCCTGCGTTTCAATTATGGAGGGTGGCGAACCGGTTGTAATCGCCAACTCGGAAGGGAGCCGCACAACCCCTTCGATGGTCGCCATCTCCGACAGCGGTGAGCGTCTCGTCGGACAGCAGGCCAAACGCCAGGCCGTTACCAACCCTGAGAACACGCTGTATTCAATCAAGCGACTGATAGGCCGCAAGTTCGACACGGAGGCGGTAAAGAAAGATATCGCCATATCTCCTTTCAAGATCGTCAAGGCCGATAACGGCGACGCATGGGTGGAGGTCCGCGACAAGCGTTATTCGGCACCCGAGATTTCCGCGATGGTGCTGCAGAAGATGAAAAAAACCGCCGAGGACTATCTGGGCGAAACTGTCACCGATGCGGTCATCACCGTACCGGCCTACTTCGATGACTCCCAGCGCCAGGCCACCAAGGATGCCGGCAAGATCGCCGGCCTGAACGTACTGCGCATCATCAACGAGCCGACTGCTGCGGCCCTGGCCTACGGCCTTGACAAGAAGAAAGATGAGA
The DNA here is from genome assembly GCA_037129245.1 of Desulfuromonadales bacterium. GTDB lineage: Bacteria > Desulfobacterota > Desulfuromonadia > Geobacterales > Pseudopelobacteraceae > JACRCG01. The sequence goes on along the minus strand of JBAXVE010000023.1, from coordinate 30,590 downwards.
AGATCGCCGTATTCGACCTGGGGGGGGGAACCTTTGACGTTTCCATTCTTGAACTGGGCGACGGCGTGTTTGAAGTGAAATCGACCAACGGCGACACGTTTCTGGGTGGTGAAGACTTCGACCAGCTGGTGATAGACTGGATTGCCGATGAGTTCAAGAAGGATCAGGGGATCGACCTGCGCGGCGACAAAATGGCCTTGCAGCGCCTGAAAGAGGCGGCCGAGAAGGCCAAGTGCGAACTGTCGACCTCCATGGAGACCGACATCAACCTGCCGTTCATCACCGCCGACTCCAATGGCCCCAAGCACCTGACCCTCAAGCTTTCCCGCGCCAAGCTGGAAGCGATCTGCGGACAGCTGCTCGCCAAACTGGAGGGTCCCTGCCGCACGGCCCTCAAGGATGCCGGACTTTCTGCCAGCCAGATTGACGAAGTGATCCTGGTAGGTGGTATGACCCGCATGCCAGCGGTGCAGAAAAAAGTCGAGGACATTTTCGGCAAAACTCCCAATAAGGGTGTCAACCCTGATGAGGTGGTCGCCATCGGCGCCGGCATCCAGGGGGGCGTACTTAAAGGTGATGTCAAGGACGTGCTGCTGCTTGACGTGACACCTCTGTCACTCGGCATCGAAACCCTCGGCAGTGTCTTGACCAAGCTGATTGAGAAAAACACGACAATCCCCTGTCGCAAGAGCCAGACCTTTTCAACGGCCGCCGACAATCAGCCGGCGGTGTCGATCCATGTCCTGCAGGGCGAGCGCGAAATGGCCCGCGACAACAAGACTCTCGGCAACTTTGAGCTGACCGGCATTCCGCCGGCACCCCGTGGCATGCCGCAGATCGAGGTCACCTTCGATATCGACGCCAACGGCATCGTCCACGTGTCCGCCAAGGATCTCGGCACCGGCAAGGAGCAGTCAATCCGCATCACCGCGTCGTCAGGCCTTTCCAAGGAAGAGATCGACAAGATGGTGCGCGACGCCGAGGCCCATGCCGACGAGGACAAGAAGAAGCGTGAAGCCATTGAGGCCCGCAACCATGCCGATAGCATGGTCTACAGTACCGAAAAATCGCTGAAGGAATTCGGCGACAAGATCGACGCCGTCGAAAAAGGGAACATCGAGAACAAACTTGCCGAACTTAAGAAGCTGATGGAGAGCGAGGATTCGGAGGCGATCAAAAAAGCCACCGACGAACTGGCCCAGGCGGCCCACAAACTGGCCGAGGCCATGTACGCCAAAACTGAAGGTGCTGAAGGCGGAGCTGCTGCCGGTGGCGCTGACCATGCTGGTGGAGCAAAGCCGAAAGACGACAAGGTTGTGGATGCCGACTTTGAAGAGGTCAAAGAAGAGAAGAAATAAGCTGTCTGTCTCCATCGGATCTAGACACTGCAAGGGGCGGGTTTCACACCCGCCCCTCTATGTATTTTATGAACTAAAGGACAATCATCGTGTCGAACGGCGAAAAGCGTGATTATTACGAGGTGCTGGGGGTCAACCGCAACGCCTCGGAAACCGAGATCAAAAAAGCCTTCAGAAAAGTTGCCATTCAGTTCCACCCTGACAAAAATCCGGGTGACAAAGTAGCTGAGGAGCATTTCAAGGAGGCCTCCGAGGCCTACGAAATACTCTCCGACGCCCAGAAGCGTGCCCAGTATGATCAGTTCGGCCATGCCGGTGTCTCAGGCAATGGCAGCTTTTCCGGCGGTTTTAGCGGTTTTGGAGCTGGTTCCCCTTTTGGTGACATTTTTGGTGACATTTTCGGCGACATCTTCGGTGGAGCAGGTGGCGGCCGGGGCCGTAGCCAGGGGAAACGCGGCGATGATCTGCTCTACAACATGGAGATCAGTTTCGAGGAGGCCGCTTTCGGCGTTGAGAACAAAATCGACATCCCCTACGCCAAGCGCTGTGCTACCTGCAACGGTTCCGGCGCAAAACCGGGCACCGATCCCAAAACCTGCCCGACCTGCCGGGGAGCCGGCCAGGTTCGCTACCAGCAGGGGTTCTTCAGCGTCAGCAAGACCTGCGGCCAGTGCAGCGGCGAAGGGAAAATTGTCGACGATCCCTGTTCCGACTGCCGCGGCAAAGGGAGCGTCAAGGACACCAAGACCCTTTCTGTCAAAGTGCCTGCAGGTGTGGAGACCGGATCGCGCCTGAAACTGTCCGGCGAAGGGGGGCAGGGGAAAGGCGGCCCTAACGGCGATCTGTACGTCGGCATCAACGTCAGGGACCATGCCCTTTTTCAGCGGGAGGAGAACAACGTCATCTGCGAGATCCCGATCAGCTTTGTTCAAGCCGCCCTGGGGTGCGAGCTGGAAGTGCCGACACTGGAAGGGAAAGTGGCCATGAAAATCCCCGACGGCACCCAGTCCGGCAAAATCTATCGCCTGAAAGGCAAAGGCATTCCCTCACTTCAGGGGTACGGCCGCGGTGACCAGTTGGTTGTCATCAGGATAGAAACACCGACGAACCTTAACAAAAAGCAAAAGGAACTGCTGGAGGAATTTGCCCGCATTGGCGGTGAGGAAACACATCCGCTCAAAAAGGGCTTCCTGGACAAGGTCATGGATTTCCTGAGCTGACCGGGCCTGCTGTATTTAATTTTCTTGCCTGAGAGGAAGTGATGCTCTACTATCTGCCGCAAAACCATTTGACAGGCGGTACACCAGATGGACAAACAGCAGTTGGCTGAAAAGACAACCGAAATATTACGCCCCTTTGAAACGGGTAATCTGATAGCAACCATTCAGACCCTGACCCTGCAGCAGATTTTTACCCACCCGGCCGTTCTTGTAACAGTCACGATCGTTTTTTTTCTGGGCGTGTACAAACGCTCCAAGATTGTCCTGCTGTCACTGTTTTCAATACTTGGCCTGATCGTGATCCTGCGCTATGCCATGCCAGCCCCCGGCGAAGAGTTGACCTTTAATTCCCTGTTGCCGTTCGTCGGATTCGGACTGCTGATCGGCGGGGTAATCATCTATTTTTCATTCATCCAATCGGACTGAAACTGAGACGGAACGACTTATTATGAAAATTGATACGCGCGACTGGTTTTTTATTGCCCTGGTGGTGGGGGTGGTTGGCACATTCGTCCTGATTTCCGGCAAGGAGAAAACAACTACCGTTCCCCGCGATGCCGTGCATAAAGTGGTTTACGACACCGCCTACCGCAACGCTCCTCCACCTGATGCGTCCCTGTTCAAACGGGCCTTTTACAAGCCGGACAAAAAGGGGGCTGAGGTATTCTGCGAGCCGTGCCATAAGGAAAAAGGGGTGCCGTTTCCCCCTAAACATCCGGCCAAAAATCGCTGCCTGCTCTGTCACAAGCTGAAGAAATAATGGTCCGGAGGTCATCACGACTCTCGTGATTGCTGCCTGTTTTTTATCCGACGCTGTATAGAATTTCCGCTCGAAATTAAAGTAGCACCGGTTGGACAGCAATAACGCCGCTGATTTCCTAAATATTCAGGGCAGGTCATTTTTGGCGCTCTTATTGCTGTACTCCACACTACTCCACCAGCATCGAGACGGTTATGCCAGACTTCGCCACATCGCCCCATAAGCCCCGCATATCCTACCACGAGTTCTACACCGATGGTTTCACTCCCCGCGAGCACTATCGGCCGCTGTGGGAACACATCCAGTCGGTGGGGCAGAACGCCTTCGAGACCAAGGTGCATGAATCACAACTGGCCCTGCACGCCGAAGGGGTCACCTTCACGGTCTATGGCGATTCCGATGAGGGGATCGAGCGTATCTGGCCGTTTGACCTGATTCCGCGTATCATCACCGCCGGCGAGTGGAGCATCATTGAAAGCGGTCTCAAGCAGCGCGTTCGGGCGCTGAATCTCTTCCTGAAGGATCTGTATCACGACCAGAAGATCCTCAAGGATAACGTGGTGCCGGCCGAGCTGATCTACCAGGGGAAGGACTTCCGTCGCGAGATTGTCGGGATCGATCCTCCGCACGACATTTACACCCACATCAGCGGCATCGACATCATCCGTGATGAAGACGGCAAGTTTCTGGTGCTGGAGGACAACCTCCGCACACCTTCCGGCGTTTCCTACATGATTGAGAACAGGATCATCGAGCGCCGCATTCTGCCGGAGTTCTTCGCCAAGTATCGTGTCAGGCGCGTTGAACACTACCCCGCTCTGCTGCTGGAGGCGCTCCGTTCAGTGTCGCCGCGCGGCAAGGAGCAGGCCGAAATCGTCGTGCTGACTCCCGGCATTTACAACTCCGCCTATTTCGAGCACACCTTCCTGGCCAAAGAGATGGGGGTTGAACTGGCCGAAGGGCGCGACCTGGTAGCCCGCAACGACAAGGTCTACCTCAAAACCACCACCGGCCTGCAACAGGTGGACGTGATCTACCGGCGGGTGGATGATGACTTCCTCGATCCGCTTGTGTTCCGCTCAGACTCATCGCTAGGAGTGGCCGGCATTATCAACGCCTGGCGGGCGGGTAACATAGCCATCGTTAACGCTCCCGGTAACGGCATTGCCGACGACAAGGCGGTCTATCCCTACGTTCCTGACATTATCCGCTACTACCTGAGCGAAGCTCCCATACTGGAAAACGTGACCACCTATCAGATGACTAACCCCGAAGAGCGGGCCTACGTGCTCGATAATCTTGAGCGGATGGTGGTCAAGGCGGTCAGCGAATCGGGCGGCTACGGCATGTTGATGGGCCCCGCATCCACCCCGGCGCTGCGCAAGGAGTTTGCCGCCAAGGTTCAAGCAGACCCGCGCAACTACATCGCCCAGCCGGTGGTGCAGCTCTCTCGACACATCTGCTACATGGACGGGGAACTTGAGGCGCGGCACCTCGACCTGCGTCCGTACATCATCTGCGGTGACGAGATCAACGTCGTGCCGGGCGGCCTGACTCGCGTGGCGCTTACCAAGGGCTCGCTGGTAGTCAATTCGTCACAGGGGGGCGGCAGCAAGGACACCTGGGTGCTGGCGGAATGAGGGGAATATCGTCATGTTAAGCCGCATTGCCGATTCAATCTACTGGATGTCCCGCTATCTGCAGCGGGCTGGCGACACTGCCCGTCTGATGGACATCAACACGGTCTACCTGCTCGAAGCAGAAGAGGACATGTCGGAGAACGACAAGTGGCGGCCGTTGCTGAGTATCACGCTGGCCGAAGACTCCTTCGCCGAGCTGTATGGGGATGGCCAGATCACACAGGGACGCGTCCTGCAGTTCATGGCCGCTGAAAAATCAAATGGCAACTCCATTCGCAGCTGCCTGAGGTTGGCTCGTGAAAACGCCCGCATCGCCCGTGACCGCATTTCGAAAGAGATGTGGGAGGCGATCAACGAGTTATGGCTGACCGTCGACCAGCGTCTCAAAAGTCCGCTGCACCCGCTCAAGTCAAGCCATTTCTTCTCCTACGTTCGTAGCGAAACCGCCCGTTTCGGCGGTTTGACCTCTACTACCATGATGCGCGGTGAAGCCTTCGGTTTCTACCGTCTGGGTACCTTTCTGGAGCAGGCCGACATGACCGCCCGCATCCTGGATGTCAAATACCATCTGCTGCTCCCCAGCCTGAATCTGGTCGGCTCAGCCCTTGATTACTACCAGTGGGCCGCGCTGCTGAAATCGCTTTCCGGCTACGAAGCCTTCCGACGCAAGTACCACGCCGGTTTTCGCCCACTTGACGTGGTTGAGTTTACGATTTTCGAAACGGAATTTCCCCGCTCGCTGGCCTACACCGTTGAACGGATGCGACGGGCATTGATAAACACCGGCAGCACAGAAAGGCCTCGCACCCGCGAGGCTTTGGAACGGTTGCTGGGGATGCTGTCTGACAACTCGGCGGAGCTGATCTTCACAACCGGTCTGCATGAGTTTCTGGAAGAGTTCCTCAGGGCGGTCTCAGTCCTTAATCAGGCCACCCAGGCGGATTTTCTGGACGTCTACACCGAAGAGAGCTGACATGCGCTACATTATCGAACATGAAACCGTCCTGGAATACCCGGCACCTATCCGCGAACATCATGTCGAACTGCGGCTGACCCCTCGCGAAGATCAGCACCAAAGCCTTGTCTCCCTTCGCATCACCACCGAGCCCGATGCCGAACTGCGCAGCCACGTCGACTATTTCGGCAACCGGGTGCATGCATTCGAGATCATCAAACCGCATCACCGGCTTGTGACCCGTGTGCAGGCCGAGGTCGAGAATACACTGACCAACCCCTTCGACTATCAGGAGGTGCCCCACTCCGCCGAGCGCGACTGGATCAGAACCGCCCTGCGGGCAACGCCGTCACTGCACGATTTCGTGCTGAGCCGTTCGCCGGCCACTCCTGCCCTGGACTCTCTGGCCCAATCGCTTGAATTTCCTCGTTATGAAGCGGGACACCAGTTGCTGGAGTCAATCAAAAAAGCAATGCAGTGGATCGGAGAAACCCTGAAATACCAGCCGGGGATCACCAGCGTCCACTCCACCCTGGCCGACGTGCTGGTATCGCGGGCGGGGGTCTGCCAGGATTTCGCCCACCTGCTGATTACAATTGTCAGGTCGTGGAAAGTTCCGGCCCGCTATGTGATGGGCTATCTGGTGGCAGATGAGAACCGTGAGCAGCAGTTTCAGCCTGCCACCCACGCCTGGACAGAGATACTGCTCCCCGGACGGGGATGGACCGGCTTTGACGCCACCCAGCAGATCCTGGCCAACGGCCTGTTCATACCGGTCGCCTGCGGTCGTGATTATCTGGACGCCGCACCGCAGCGTGGCAGCTTTAAAGGTGACGTTCAGGGGAGCCAGCCGCAGGTTTCACTGCATATATCCGAGCAGTAATCCAGAAAACCATCTTCTCTTCCGCCAGGGGCAACGACGCACCGATGAAACCTTCCGCAATCTCCATCTCCACATCCAGCATTCTTTCCCTTGAAATGCCCTACAATGAGCGTCTGCAGATTCGTCGCACCATTTATCACGGCGGCGATGGGCCTCGGGCCGCAATCGTGGCCGGTATCCACGGAGACGAACTGGAGGGACTCTACGTCTGTCATCTGCTGGCGGCCTGGCTGGAGCAACTGGCGGCCGACAACCCGGCCGGACTGCTCGGCAGCGTGGAACTCTATCCGGCCATGAACACCCTGGGCCTTGACACGCTCACTCGCTTTATTCCGGTCTTCGATACCGATCTGAACCGCAATTTCCCCGGTTCCCCAAGCGACGACCTCCCCAAGCGCATCGCCCATGCCGCCATCACAAATCTGAGCGGGGCGGCGCTGGTGATCGACATCCACGCCAGCAACATCTACCTGCGTGAAATCCCGCAGGTGCGGATCAACTGCGATTTTGCCAACCGGCTGGTGCCTCTGGCCCATCATCTGAACCTGGACCTGATCTGGCTGCACGGCGCCATAACAGTGCTCGAAGCAACCATCGCCCACAGTCTCAACAGTATCGGCACCCCCTGTCTGGTGGTTGAGATGGGTGTCGGCATGCGCATTTCTCCCGATTACTGCCGCCAACTGATGGTCGGCATCCTCAACATCTGGAAGGAGCTGGGCATTCTGGCAGCGGATGTTGAAATTCCGGTTCCCGACCATGTTGCAATGATTGCAGATGACAGCAACGTCCATTACCTGAATGCCCCCACATCGGGCATTTTTATTCCGCTGATTGCCCACTGGACCGACGTTCGCAGGGGACAGCTGCTCGGCACGATCGTATCGGCCATGCGCGGCGAAACTCTGGCGGAGGTGCGTTCGCCGGTCGATGGTATCCTCTTCACGCTGCGCGAATATCCGCTGGTCTACGAAGGTTCCCTGATTGCACGGGTGATGGCCAGAAAGAGAGAGAAACGATGAGCGTTCGTGACCTGCTGCTGATGACGGCGCCGCTGCGGGAGGATTTTAACATCCCCTGTCATGAGATCGGGCCCGCTTCGGCATCCCCGGCGGCGGCTTTTGTTGCCGGGCTGCATGGTGACGAGATCAACGGCGTTTACATTCTGGCCCGTCTGGCCGATTTCCTGCAGGCCGTGGAAGCAGGAAAATATCCGAAACTGAAGCTGCTCAAACGGGTGTTGATCATCCCGGGCGCCAACGTGCTGGGGATCAATACCCTGCGCCGTTCGTGGCCTTTTGATTGTACCGACCTGAACCGGACGTTTCCCGGTAACGTCGTCGGAGAGACAACCCAGCGCATTGCCCACGCGGTGCTGGAAGCGACCAAAAAAGCGGAATACCGCGTCGATCTGCACAGCTCGAATCTTTATTTCGAGGAAATCCCGCAGGTCAGAATTTACGACCCCAGCTCTGACGAGCGGCAGAACGCACGCTTTTTCGGCCTGCCGGCAGTCATGGAACGCTCGAAGAGCCCGGTTTTCACCACCACACTGATGTATGCCTGGAGCTTCTGGCCGGGACAGAATTTCCTGCTGCAGGTGGGCCAGGCCGGCTCGATCCAGCTGTTGCACTGTCAGCAGGTGTTCCGCGGGTTGGTTGGATTCCTGGGAAGAATAGGCGTCATTGAGGGGGTGGAACTGGCGGAGTCAGACGAAGATGTACTCTACTTTACCCGCGAGCAGTCGAGCTGGGTGTTTGCCGAGCGGGCCGGTATGTTCGTATCGGACAAGCAGGTCGGCAGATGGGTTGGTATGGGCCAGGAACTTGGCTACATCTACGACAGCTTCAACGGCAACGTCATCAGTAAGGTGGCAGCGCCGGTCTCCGGCCTGTTGACCGGCATCCGCCGCCAGCCGATGCTGTTTGAGGGTGACCTGCTGATCCGGGTCTGCCGCAAGCCGGCATAGCTCAGCAATATTCCGCCAACCCCTCTTCGATCAGTTCAAAGCGGGCGAAACGGGCCGGCGGCGTGCCAGCCAGCAGTTCTTCCCGTTCCGCTTCGGACAGTTCGGTGACCGGCGTCAACGGCCGGCGTTCCAGGTACAACGGACGCCCCGTCTCCAGCACGATTTTTTCAAAGGGAAAACGGTACGAAGGGTTTTGTATAACAGCCGCTTCGCTGTAATGCAACCCCCTATCTTCCAGAGTGCGCAGGTAACCGGCTTCCGTGACGACCTCACCATCCCTGCACTGCCTCACAGCCGCCCGGCGGCGTGCAGCGGCGTGCTGAAAGCGCCGTTTATAGGGGAATGAACAGTAGTTAACCGGAACATCAATCCCCTGTTCAAGCCCGTAACGCACCGTCCGCAAGGCAGAGAGCTCCGACTCCAGCACCGTCACTTTATCGCCGTGCAGGAAGGTGTACCCCCGTTCCAGCAGGGGCCCGAAGTTGTGCGGCGTCAGGCGCATCTGGTGCAGATTGAGGTGAGCGACTCCCGCCTGCTCCATCTCAACCAGCTTGCTCCGCAACAGCTCCTCGTCCTCGGGAATTGCCGGAATTTCGACCGTCACCGTCGGAATCACCCCCACCGCCAGGCGCAGCTTTTTCAGGTTGTACCTGACAGCACCAAGATCAAAGCGAATCTCGTTCAGGCCTGCATCCCGCAGCCGTGCGCAGAGCTCAGCTGTCAGCAGCGTACCGTTGGTGTAGAGCCAGAGGTGAACATTGTTACCGCAGCGTTTGCGGACCGCCCGCAGGTAGTCCAGTGAAACATCGGGAACCATCAACGGCTCTCCGCCGCTGATACTGACACCATTGAAGCCAAACTCAGCCACGTAGGCGGCGTATTCATCCGGACTGCCGAAAGCCAGGCCGTTGGTCACCGGCGGGCCGCCATCGTCCTGCGGCGTGGGGCAGTAGAAGCAGCGCCCGTTGCAGCGGCCGGTGATGAACAGACAGGACCAGCCGCCGTCACAGCAGCTGCGGCAGCCAGGGGAGAGCCGGTTGCAGTCGACTTTCGTACCGGCGCAGCCTACGGCGGCATGAGCCCTGAGCCAGCGAAGCAGCTCCTCCCGTTCCGCCGTTGCGGCCTCCTGTTGCTGTGGAGTCGCAAAATCAATCAGATCGTAGAAACGGCCGTACTCGCGGCGGTTATGTTCAAAGGCATCTATCGGAGTCATCACTTTACTCTTCGTGGTAGTTGCGTGCGGGAATGTGCCTAACTGGCCGGGTAGTGTCAAGGAGTAATTCACCTATGTGCGAAGGCACGCCAACGGAAGCACACAGCCGTCTGTTCCGGTTACCGCCTGCGAATATATTTGGTTGTTGACAAAGTTGCGGGATGTGCTAGTGTGCGCAACTCTGATTTTTCTTTATGAGGCCCGTTGGGCTACCAGTATTTTGAGCGGATGGGGGGTGATTACCGATGCCGGGAGTAAAAATAAAGGATAGCGAGCCGTTTGAAATGGCACTGAAGAAGTTCAAAAAACAGTGCGAAAAAGCGGGGATACTTTCCGAGGTACGGAAGCGCGAACATTTCGAAAAACCAAGCATCAAGCGCAAGAAAAAAGCGATCGCCGCCCGCAAACGCGCACTTAAAAAACAGCGTAAAATGATGGATTAGGATGCAGGAATGACTTTAAAAGGACAGTTGAACGATGCGATGAAAGCAGCCATGAAGGCGCGGGATGACCTGCGCCTTTCGGTTGTGCGCATGGTTCGTTCGGCTGTGAAAAACCGCGAGATCGAAGTACAGCGCGAGCTTGACGATCAAGGGATCATTGAAGTCATCTCGTCGATGCTCAAACAGCGCCGGGAATCAATCCGCATGTACACGGAGGGAAACAGGCCTGAACTGGCCTCGAAGGAAGAAGCGGAACTGAACATTCTGCTCGGCTTTCTCCCCGCCCAGTTGACTCCGGAAGAAATTGCAGCGCTTGTCAGCCGTATAATTGTTGAAATTGGCGCACAAGGCCCCGGCGACATGGGTCGCGTGATGAAAGCGCTCACCCCTTTGACCGCCGGACGGGCAGATGGCAGACTGGTCAGCGAAACAGTCAAAAAGCAGCTTGCCTGAACATAATTCAATCTGAACGCAACGTATTTGGCGTACATCTTACACAGTACAGGGGGCTTTCATGGCGATGGCCCCTTCTTTGTAGATGTGTCAAGGGTGCCACGATGAACGGTATCGATATCACCATCCTTGCTGTGGTCAGTTTTTTTGCCGTCAAGGGGCTGGTGCGGGGACTGGTAAACGAAGCCTCTTCGCTGGCAGGCCTGGTACTGGGGGGATGGCTGGCATATACGTTCTACCCGTCGCTTGCAGTGCCGATTGCAGGGACTCTGCACGTACCGGCCCACATAGCCTCTTTTCTGGCGTTTATTCTGATTCTGCTCCTGACCGGAATCTGTGCTCATATCATCGGTAATGTTATCACAGCCGCTCTGCGGCTGGTCATGCTGGGTACTCTCAACCGTTTCGGCGGCCTGCTGCTCGGAGCCGGAGAAGGAGTTCTGCTGCTCTCCATGGTTTTCAGCACAATGACGTCGAACTATATGCCGCAGACGGTAAAACAGAGGGTCAGTTCGTCGGAAACGGCCACCGGACTGGCATCTCTCGGTGAGCACGTCCTTTCCGGGTGGCGTTCTGCGTCAACCGGCAAGCCATGATTCCCGAAGAGAAAGTTCGCGAGGTTGCCGAACGGCTTTCGATCGTCGAGGTTGTTTCCGACTATGTGCAACTGCGGCGATCAGGAAGCAACTTTCTCGGTCTCTGTCCGTTTCACAGCGAAAAAACACCGTCGTTCAACGTAAACCCGGCCCGTGAAATATTTCACTGCTTCGGCTGCGGCGCAGGGGGCAATGCGTTCTCCTTCGTGATGAAGATCGAAGGGCTCAGTTTCCCCGAATCGGTAAAACTGATGGCCCGCAAGGCCGGTGTGGAAATTGAGGAGCGGCAGCTTACCCCTGCCGAGCGAAAGTCTCAGGATGACCTGCTCCAGTTTCAGCGTATTAACGATCTGACGACGGCCTATTACCGTGCGATTCTCACAAACGGCCAGGAAGGGTCGCAGGCCCGAGAATATCTGGATCGTCGCGGCGTTGACAGTGAAATTGCAGAAGCCTACCGGCTTGGATTTGCCCCCGAACGACGTGACGGGCTTGCCAGACATCTGAAAAACAACGGCATCGACCTGCAGCTTGCAGGTACTCTCGGCGTGATCCGCAAAGGTGATGGCGGCTGGTACGACCTGTTCAGAAACCGGCTGATTTTCCCGATAAGCGATGCCAGAGGCCGGATAATAGCATTTGCGGGGCGGGTGCTGGACGACTCGCTTCCCAAATACATCAACTCTCCCGAGTCGCCGCTCTACCACAAAAGTTCGGTGCTGTTCGGTCTTGATCTGGCGCTGCCCGGCATCCGAACTGAAAATGCAGTCATAATCGTTGAAGGCTATTTTGACCATCTGGCACTCTATCGCGCCGGTATCCGCAATGCAGTGGCGACCTGCGGAACGGCTTTGACGGCAACCCACGCAGTACTGATCAAGCGTCACGCCGAACGGGCATATCTGTTGTTTGACAGCGACGGTGCCGGAAGAAAGGCCACGATCCGCTCGATGGAACTGTTCCTGGAACAGCGCCTGCCGGCGTATGTCATATCCCTGCCGGGGGGTGATGATCCCGACAGTTTCCTCAGCTCGAATCCGGTGGAACAGTTTGCAGAACGGAAACGCTCAGCGCGGCCGGCATTCGAGTTTTTCGTCCGCTCGCTGCTGGCAGAACGTCCACCCGACAGTGTTGACAACAAGGTGCGGGTAATTGATGAGATCATCCCCCGTTACCGCAAAATTGCCGATCCGGTCGAACGGGACCTGTATGAAAAGGAGGTCTGCCGCCTGCTGGGGATTACGGTTCATGCCTTCCGCAAGCGCCTGGGGGGTATGTCGCTGACCGCGCGCGATTCGCTGGATCAGCAGCAAAACAGGCCGACATCGGGAGACCCGACGCAGGAGACACTGCTGTCTCTGCTGCTCGACCATCCCGAAGCCCGGGAGGAGGCCGTCCGGTGCGGACTTGCTTCTCTGTTCAGCGATGATTATCTTGCAGTGGCACAGCACCTGATTGCGGCGGAAGCTGAGAACGGCAGCGTGCGGGCAGCTGACAATCTTGCGGAATCTCTTGAAACCGGGGAGCAGCGTTCGCTGCTGTCACGCATTCAGGTATCGGACATGCGTGTTGCCGAAAACGAATGGCGATCGGTGTATGATCAGTGCGCACGCAGCAGGGAAAAAAAGCAGGTGTCATCTATCAAGGGTATCGCTGCCCGACTAGCGGCACTGGACAGCAGCAGTGATGAGTACCGCCAGCTTCTGGAGCAGGCGGACAGCCTGCGATCACGGAAATCGAAACTATAAGAATAGAAGCACTACCGAGGTGAATACATGGCAAAGAAGAATCTGGACGACGTCAAACAGCTGATCGACATCGGCAAGGAAAAAGGGTTTCTCACCTTTGACGAGGTCAATGACATTCTCCCTCCCGACATCGCCACCGACCAGATTGATGATGTGATGGGAATGTTCGGTGATCTGGATATCGAGATCGTCGATTCGGCGCAGAAGATCAAGATCCCCAAGATGAAAAGCGACCTTGATGATGACGAAGAGGCCGAAAGCGAGTCGGAAGAGGTTGAATTCGAGCCGGGATCAATCGGCCGCACCAGCGATCCGGTACGCATGTATCTGCGCGAGATGGGATCGGTATCTCTCCTGACCCGGGAAGGGGAAGTTGAAATCGCCAAGCGTATCGAAGATGGTGAACGGGATGTGGCCGGCGTCATTCTCAACACCCCGATCACGGTCAAGGAAGTTTTGTCACTGGGTGAGCGGCTGCGGAAATTTCAGATTACCCCTTCGGAAATCAGCAAGGAGATTGAGGAAGAGGAACTGGAAGAGGACGAGGAGGACGTCCAGAAGACCCGCCTGCTGGAGGTGATCGACTCCATTGCAGCGCATGACCAGATGCTTTCTTCTATAAGTGATGCGCGGGAAGCGGCAAAATCTGCGGCCAAGAAAAAAGAACTGGATAAAAAATACCGCGAAGCCAAAGACCATCAGGCCGATCTGCTGAAATCGCTGCGCCTTAAAGACCGCCACACCAACAAGGTTGCTGAGCGGCTCAAGGAGCTGTCCGGCAGGGCCGACAAGCTGTATGGAGAACTGTCCGACCTTTCGTTGCTGATACCGCTGGATAAGCTGAAGGCGGCACTTGACAAACTTCAGCGCGACGACGAGAAGGGCGTTGCCGATCTAAAAAAACTGAAGCTGGATGAAGAGGAACTGCTTCAGCTGGAGAAGCGGCTGCGCAGTTCTGCCCGCAAAATCCAGAAAGTTGAACAGGAATCAGGATTCAAAGCAAGCGAGTTGGCGGCCGCTCTCAAGGCCATTGAAGAGGGTGAGTGCAAGGCCCGTATCGCCAAGAGCGACCTGATCGAAGCCAACCTGCGTCTGGTGGTTTCAATAGCCAAAAAATACACCAACCGCGGCCTGCAGTTCCTCGACCTGATTCAGGAGGGTAATATCGGCCTGATGAAGGCGGTTGACAAATTTGAATATCAACGTGGTTACAAGTTTTCGACATATGCCACCTGGTGGATCCGCCAGGCCATCACCCGCGCCATTGCCGACCAGGCCCGCACAATTCGCATTCCGGTCCATATGATCGAGACGATCAACAAGTTGATCCGCACCAGCCGGCAGCTTGTGCAGGAGAACGGTCGTGAACCCTCTCCCGAGGAAATTGCCGACCGTATGCAGTTGCCGCTTGACAAGGTCCGCAAGGTGCTTAAAATCGCCAAGGAACCGATTTCGCTGGAGACCCCGATCGGCGAGGAGGAAGACTCTCACCTCGGAGATTTCATCGAAGACAAAGGGGTTATGTCGCCGATTGAAGCGGTGATCAAGAACAACCTTTCCGAAAGCACCGCCAGGGTCCTGGCAACGCTGACGCCGCGGGAGGAAAAGGTGCTGCGTATGCGCTTCGGCATCGGCGAGAAAAGCGACCATACCCTTGAAGAGGTCGGCCAGGATTTTGAGGTAACCCGCGAACGCATCCGGCAGATCGAGGCAAAAGCCCTGCGCAAGCTTCGCCACCCGAGCCGCAGCAAAAAACTGAAGAGTTTTGTGGATTAACCAGATGAAATTTGTAAAACGTGTCATCCTGCCGGTTCTTTTCAGCCTGTCCCTCATACTGATGGGGACCGGCTTTGCCTGTGCGGCAGTGGTCGATGATGCCGCCGTATTTGTCGAAGCTTTCAACGCCTACCAGAGCAAGGATTACCTTCTGGCCCTTGAAAAAGCGGAACTGCTCAACCAGGTTTTTCCTGATTCGCCGCTCAAGGATGTGACCCTTCTGCTGATCGCACGCTCCAGCATGAAATCAGGGGACAACCTGCGTGCCGCAAAAACGATGGTCACTTTTTTTCAGGAATTTTCTCAGAGCGGCCTGCTGACCACCATCGAAAACGATCTGCGCTCGCTGGAATCCCGACTTCAAAAAGGTGAGATTCTCCAGCCCGACAGCCAGCTGCTGGTAGCTGCCCAGAAAACCAGATCAGAACGGTTCGAACTGGAGCGGATCCGCGCCCAGAAGCTTGAGCAGGAGCGGCTTGCTCAGGAAAAGGCCGAGCTGGAACGGGTCGCCCGGCTGAAACTGGAGGCAGAGCAGCGTGAACGGGAACGGCTGGCTGCAGAGAATGCCGAGCGTGACAGCACCAGAATGGCTGTGACGGTACGAGGGAACGGCTCGTCGATCGTCGCCGGCACCAGCGGCACGGTAGCCTTCGACATCGTCAACCGCAGCGGTAGAAGCGAGGAATTTCTTGTGGAGGCCGAGGCAGCTGCAGAATACGCCGCCGCCATCACCCCTGCCGCAGGTAAAAGCCTGGCAGACAGCACCAGAATCCAGCTTAAGGCGGGTGAAACATTCTCGTCAGCCATTACCCTGAGGATGCCCAACGATAAAGTTGATGGTCATAGGCTGCCGTTCACCATCAGGGTCAAATCTGCCAAATACCCTGATATCGTTGAAATGGGTGAAGGCGTAGTCCTTTCCTCCGCACCGTTGGTACGCGCTGTTGCGAAGCTTGAAAAGGCCAGGGTTACTGCCGGTGAGCAGCTGAACTACCGGATCACACTGCTCAACCTCGGAACGATGCCGGCCCAGGACATGACCGTCCGTCTGCAGCTCCCATCCCAGATTGACGTTCTGGCTGCGGAAGGGTTCAAGTATAACCAGGAACCGAATGGAACCCTCGTATTCCGGGTTGATCGCATTGACACAGGCAGGGTAAGCGAAATCAGTATGCAGGTGAAGGTGCGCGAGAACAGCACTGTCGGGACGGAACTCCGTGGGCAGGTGGAAGTGATTAATGGTCAGCTGCAGCGTAAAGACATCTTTTCCGGCAGCGCTTCGGTCGTGCAGTCGAAATAACCGGCAACGGGACCTCGGAATTACAGCAGCACGAGGTTGTCGCGGTGGATTACCACATCGCCGTAGTGAAATCCGAGTAGATGTTCAATATCTGAACTCCTGCACCCGGCGATTCTGGCGGTTTCTCCGCTTGAATAATCGGATAAACCCCGGGCAAATTCGATGCCGTCCGGCCCGCAGACCCGCACACAGGCTCCACGCTCAAAACGTCCCTCCACCCGAATGACTCCTGACGGCAGAAGGCTTTTTCCTTTTTTTACCAGTACATTTCTGGCCCCCTCATCCACAACAACTTTACCGGACGGTTTCAGCGTGTAGGCAATCCAGTGTTTACGTCGGCTGACACCCGTGGTGGCGGGCAGGAAAAGAGTGCCGACCGTTTGTCCCTGCATGGTTGCCCTGATCACGCCTTCCCGTTTGCCACAGACCATGATAGTTGCAACCCCGTTTTTACCGGCTTTTTTGGCTGCGGCAATTTTACTGGCCATTCCACCGGTTCCGATACTCGAACCGGAACCACCGGCAGCCTTTTCGACATCCCGGGTGATGGCCGCAACCAGCGGGATCAGCTTTGCAGCGGGATTTGTCCGCGGGTCGGCAGTGTAGAACCCTTCGATATCGGTGAGAATCAGCAGCAGATGCGCTTCGGCGACATTGGTCACCAGGGCCGATAGATTATCGTTGTCGCCGAACTTGATCTCTTCAACAGCCACCGTGTCATTCTCATTGATTATCGGAATAATACCGAACCCCAGCAGAGCATCCAGTGTGGCACGGGCATTGAGAAAACGCTGACGGCTCCCCAGATCTTCGCTGGTCAGCAGCACCTGGGCCGCCTTTAAATCATGGGGGCTCAAGGCCTGCTGATAGGCATGCATAAGCCGCATCTGTCCCACCGCTGCGGCGGCCTGTTTGTGCGGGATGGTGCGCGGCTTTCCGCTTAACCCCAGCTCGTTCCTGCCGGCGGCAATCGCCCCTGACGAGACTACGACCACCTGCAGTCCGCGTTGCCGCAGCTCCGCGATTTCTCCACAGATGCGACCGATTATGGCCATATCCAGTGCATTATCATCATCGGTCAGTACGCGACTACCGATTTTGATCACCACCCGCTTGACCGTTTTGAGGATTTCGTTACGCATCACCATACCTCGTCGGCAGCACCCCACAAACGCTGTGCAATTTCGTCCAGCAGTACCGCCACCCCTTCGCCGGTTGCCGAAGATATGGGGAACAGCTTGATCCCCCGTTTTTCGAAGCATTCCCGGATAAGCGGGAGAGCCTCCCGGGTCTGTGGCAGATCGGTTTTGGTGATGACGACAATCTGCTCCTTGGCGGCAAGAATATCGCTGAACAGAGCCAGTTCGCGGTTGATTGCTTCAAACTCCACCAGCGGATCACGTTCGGGCATCCAGGAGATGTCCACCAGATGCAGCAGAATACCGGAACGCTCAAGGTGCTTGAGGAAGCGATACCCCAGCCCGGCCCCTTCGTGGGCCCCTTCTATGATTCCGGGTATGTCGGCCACCACGAAGGAACGGTAATTTTTGTACCCGACGACTCCCAGCGATGGTTCCATGGTAGTGAAAGGATAATCGGCGATTTTGGGCCTGGCTGCCGAAATTTTGCTTATCAGTGATGATTTGCCGGCATTGGGAAGACCCAGCAGGCCGACATCAGCCATCAGTTTCAGCTCCAGACGGATTTTACGTTCCTCGTGCTCCTCGCCGGGCTGGGCAAACTTGGGCGCCTTGTTGGTGGCCGTAGCAAAACGGGCGTTTCCCTGCCCCCCGCGCCCCCCTTTGAGCAGCGTTACCAGTTGACCGTTTTCGGTCAGGTCGGCCAGCTGGTCACCGGTATCGGCATCTTTGATGACTGTGCCGACCGGCACTTTGATGACAAGATCCCTGCCCCCCGCCCCATGACGGTTCTTCCCCATACCGTTATGGCCTTTTTCGGCTTTCTGGTGCGGCCTGTGACGCAACTCCAGTAGCGTCGAAAGACCGGAAGCTGCCTCAAAGATAACATCCCCACCCTTGCCGCCATCTCCGCCACTGGGGCCACCGAATTCAATAAATTTCTCGTGGCGGAAGGCTACGCATCCCGCGCCGCCATGGCCGGAGGAGGCATACAGGGTAACTTCATCAATAAATTTCAAAAGGGTACCTCGGCTACAGTCCGTGAAATATGAGGTGTGATGACCTATTTACATCATAACATTTTGAAATCATGAATAAATTGTTTTGGAATGTTTGTCAAGCTGATAGCTTGTTTACCACGTGTGCCGACAACCTGGAATGCAGCTTTTACTTTGCCCCCCATGCTCCGTCGTAGTACAATCCAACAGCATGGGCGACCATGATCCATGCTGGAAGACCATCGGAAGAGAAGGGAAAATGGGTCTGATTCGTAAGCGGTATAAAATAACAGGCATCGTACAGGGGGTCGGTTTCCGTCCATTTGTCTATCGACTGGCTCATGAGCGTCAACTTTCTGGCTGGGTACGGAATTCCCCTGCCGGGGTGGAGATAGAGGTGGAGGGGCTGCCGGGGGCACTGGCAGCACTTGAGCATACCCTCGCCACGGGTGCACCTCCCCTTGCGGATATCAGTTCAATTACCAGTGAGGAGATTTCCCCCTGCGGCGATACTGGTTTCGGTATCCGCGAAAGCTCCGGCGGCGAGCCGGATGTGCAGATTGCCCCCGATTCGGCTATCTGCGGTGACTGCCTGCGGGAGATGTTTGACCCGGCCGATAGGCGCTACCGCTATCCATTCATCACCTGCACCAACTGCGGCCCCCGCTACAGCATCATTACCGGCATCCCCTATGACCGCCTCCTGACGACTATGTCCGGCTTCCCGCTCTGTGTGGACTGCAGGCGGGAGTATGATGACCCGCTCAACAGACGCTTTCACGCCCAGCCTGTCGCCTGCCATGTCTGCGGGCCACAGGTGACGTTGCCCGGCTTGAAGGAAGAAGCAACCGTCAATGGTGATGCCGCTATCCGCAGGGCACAGGAGCTGCTTGATGCAGGTTTGATCCTGGCAGTCAAGGGTATCGGCGGTTATCACCTTGCGGTGGATGCCTGCAATCATCAGGCGGTTGCACGATTGCGCGAGCGCAAGAAGCGCGACGAAAAGCCTTTTGCGATTATGGTTGCCGATCTGGAGAGCGCCCGCCGTCTGGCTCTGCTTGACGACACGGAAGAGAAGCTGCTCTCGTCGTCGGAAAGCCCGATCGTGATTGTGCGGAAGCGCCCTGACTCCCCGCTCTCGCCGTTGGTGGCGCCCGGCAACGGCTGGCTCGGACTGATGCTCCCCTACTCGCCGCTGCATCACCTGGTGATGCGTGACCGCTTCAGTGCCCTGGTCATGACCAGCGGAAACGTCTCCGACGAACCGGTAGCCTTCAACGACGGTGATGCCGTGCAGCGACTTTCGGAAATAGCCGACCGTTTTCTGGTACACGACCGACCAATCCATATCCGCAGCGACGATTCAGTCATGCGGGTTTTCAGGGGACAGCCGCTCTTTTATCGCCGGGCTCGCGGCTATGCCCCGCGCGCGGTCCAACTCCCGTTTGCCGTGCCGCCGCTGCTGGCGACAGGAGCGGACCTCAAAAGCACCATCTGTCTGGCAAGCGGCAGACAGGCAGTTCCCAGCCAGCATATCGGCGATCTGCACAATGCTTCCACCTGCGACTCATTCCGTCACACGATCGACCACCTCTCCAAAATTCTGCAGATATCGCCTGAGCTGGTAGCCTGCGACCTGCACCCCGATTACCAGTCATCAATCATTGCCTCCGAATACGGCCTGCCGTTGGCGAAGGTCCAGCACCATCATGCTCACCTGGCCTCCTGCATGGCTGAAAACGGTCTTGACGGCGAGGTCATCGGCGTGATCTTCGATGGCACCGGCTTCGGAGATGACGGCACCATCTGGGGGGGGGAGTTTCTGACGGGAGGATACGATGGCTATCGGCGGGCGGCTCATTTCCGGCCGGTTCCGCTCCCCGGCGGGGATGCCGCCGTCCGGGAACCGTGGCGCATGGCACTGTCGTACCTGTATCAGGCACTGGGGGAGGCTGCCTTCTCGCTCGACCATCCGCTTGTACGCTCCCATCCGGGCGGCGAACTGACACTGTTCGCCCAGATGCTGAAACGGGGGATCAATTCACCCCTCACCTCCAGTTGCGGACGATTGTTCGATGCTGTGGCGGCCCTGCTCGGCGTGCGTCGGACGGTCTCCTACGAAGGACAGGCGGCCATCGAACTGGAGGCGCTGGCGGAAACGGCTGAAACTGAATGCAAATCCACCATGTCTCCCCTTTCTCAGGGGGGGAGTTTTTTTTACACCTTTGAAAAGACGGGAAATGCTGCTTTTCACATCGATTTCTCACCGATGTTTCGTGAAATTCTGAACGCCATTGCCAGCGGTACGTCTACCGCCACCATCGCGGGACGCTTCCACATTACCCTCGCTGCCGCCACCACCGAAGTCTGTCAACAGATTTCGCGGGGTACTGGTTTTGACAGGGTGGTTCTTTCCGGTGGCGTTTTTCAGAATCGCCTTTTGAGCGAAATGGTATATACTGCCCTGCACAAAAAGGGGTTTCAGGTATTCACCCACCGGCTGGTCCCGCCCAATGACGGCGGCATAGCCCTGGGACAGGCGGCGATAGCCGGAAAGAGAAAGGTCTGATATGTGTCTGGGCGTTCCAATGATGATCATCAGCAAAGACGGCGACAGCATCGTAGCAGAAGTTGACGGGGTGCGCAAAGATGCCAGCGTCATGCTGTTGGGTGAGGATATTGCGGTCGGCGATTATGTGATCGTGCATGCCGGCTTTGCCATTTCGAAACTGGATCCGGTTGAAGCGGAAGAGACCATCCGTCTGATGCGGGAGGTTTTTTCGGCTGAGGACATGCAATGAAATTCCAGGATGAATTCCGCGACCGTGCGCTGGTTCAGAACATGGCCGGCAACATCCGCCGCATGGCGGAGCGTTTGGCGGCACCGGTCAATTTCATGGAGGTCTGCGGCACCCATACCATGGCGATCTACCAGTACGGGATCCGGACGCTGCTGCCCGAAAACGTTCGACTGGTCTCCGGTCCCGGTTGCCCGGTCTGTGTCACCCCCATCGGTTACGTGGACAAGGCCGTGGCCTGCTGCTCGTTCCCTGATACCATCGTGGCCACCTTCGGCGATATGTTGCGGGTTCCCGGCAGCCGTTCATCCCTGATGGAGGAGCGGGCCGGGGGTGCCGACATCCGTATCGTCTATTCGCCGCTCGATGCGGTGGCTCTGGCAAAGAGCAACCCGCAGCTGCGGATAGTCTTCCTGGGGGTTGGTTTTGAAACCACCGCCCCGACAATCGCCGCCAGCATCCTGGAGGCGGAGCGGCTCGGCCTGCAGAACTACTGCGTGCTGGCCTCCCACAAAACCATGCCGGTGCCGATGGATATTCTGACCGGTGACCCTGACCTCAACCTCAAGGGCTACCTCTGTCCGGCCCACGTCAGCACCATCATCGGCGGTGGCGCCTACCGGTCGCTGGCGGAGAAATACCGTATCCCCTGCGTGGTGACCGGCTTCGAACCGGCCGATGTGCTGCAGGGGATCGAAATGCTGCTAGGCCAGGTTCTGCGGGGCGAAAGCAGGGTGGAAATCCAGTACAGCCGGGCGGTTTCCTGGGATGGCAACCCGAAAGCGCTGGCGATTCTTGAGCAGCTCTTTGAACCGTGCGACGCTGTCTGGAGGGGGCTGGGCCTGCTGCCGGGCAGCGGTCTGGCAATCAGAAACCGTTATGCCGCATTTGACGCCGAAAAAATATTTGACTTCAATCTGCCCGCAGGGGTGGAAAATCCGGCCTGCCGGTGCGGCGACGTGCTGAAGGGAAAACTGTCCCCCTTCGACTGCCCGTTGTTTGCGACGGTCTGCACGCCGGAAGCGCCGGTGGGAGCCTGCATGGTATCCAGTGAGGGTACCTGTGCAGCTGCTTACAAGTACGGGAGGTGATCAGATGATCAACATGCAGGAACTGCGGGACCATTACCGTTTTACCGACGAGGACGCCGAGCTGCTCCTGTCGCTGCAACCGCTGGCGGAGGAGAACCGGGAGCACTTTGCGCAGGAATTTTACGACTACCTCTACGGACTCCCCGAGACCGCTGCCATTCTAAACAGCAGCAACCGTCTCCGCCTGCGGGAGTTTCACAGCAGCTGGTTCATGTCGCTGTTCTGCGGCATTTACGACAACCATTACCACAATCACCTGACCCGTATCGGCTACGCCCATGTCAAAATCGGCCTCAATGCCCATTTTGTCAATGCTGCCATGAACCAGATCCGCCACTTCCTGCTCAACCTGATCGACAGCAGCTACTCCGACCGTGAGCATCGCCGCGGCCTGCGAGAGGCGGTCGAAAAAATACTCGACATCAATCTGGACGTAATGACCGCCTCATACCGCGAGGAGGAGCTGAAAAAGGTCTTCGTCTCGCGCAAGGTGGAGTCGTTCCTGATCACGGCCACCGAGCGCTTCACCTATGGTCTCAACCTGGCACTGGTGCTGGCGCTGGCCGGCGTCTCCATTTCGGTTGTGATCCTGTTTGTCTGGGATATCCTGCACATTTTCAAGGGGGACATGGAGAAGGGAATCCTGTCGGCTCTCGGTTCGTTGCTGATCCTCTGGATGATGATCGAGCTGATGGATAACGAGATCAAGAACCTTAAAGGGGGCAAGTTCAACATCCTGGTGTTCATCGGCGTGATCATCGTCGCCATGATCCGCGAGATTCTGATTTCGACCCTGCGCAAGGACGA
This sequence comes from Desulfuromonadales bacterium, assembly GCA_037129245.1. Taxonomy (GTDB): domain Bacteria; phylum Desulfobacterota; class Desulfuromonadia; order Geobacterales; family Pseudopelobacteraceae; genus JACRCG01. The sequence goes on along the minus strand of JBAXVE010000023.1, from coordinate 7,443 downwards.
TCTGACCACCCAGGTGTTCCTGGCCGGCACCCTGCTGGTGCTGGGAGTGGTCTATTACCTGGTGTCGCTGGCTCAGCGGGACCAGCCGAAGACCTGAATGGGAGACCCGTTCGCCCATATCCGGGCTGGTTTCTTCCTCGGTTTCCGGCATCGTCGTGAGTTGCGGCAACTGCTTGCCGCAACGCCTGAAATGCGACATATTCTGACACTTAGTCCCGCAGCTTTACTCGGAGATGGTGTAGCAGCTATTGCACTCGATTTCGACGGTGTGCTGGCGCATCACGGAGCATCGACACCGCTACCGGAAGCGATTGAATGGATGGAGTGCTGCCGGGATGTCTTCGGAGAGGATAAAATGTTTATCCTTTCCAACAAACCGACTGAAGAGCGCCGAATCTGGTTCAGGGAGCATTTCCCTAATGCCCGATTTATCGCTGCTGTTCGCAAGAAACCGTATCCGGACGGCCTGCTGGCGGTGGCGGAGCTCGCCGGTGTACCGCCCCACTCGCTGCTGATGATTGACGACCGCCTGCTGACCGGCTGCCTGGCAGCGGTGGTTGCCGGAGTCCGCCCGGTATACATCCGGCATCCTTTCATCTCTTTCGGACAGCGACCGTTTTCCGAACTGTTTTTCATCATGCTGCGGAGTTTGGAGCGTCTCTTTGTGAGAGCAAGCTCCCGCTGTTGTCATTAAGCTGGACGAAAGGAGTCTTACCATGGGATCAGCAGAATCGACGAACATGAATCGCAGAACGTTTATCAAGGCTGGCATGGCAGGAACCGCCGCCGCTCTCATCGCCCCCCCTGTTCTGGCCGACACGCTGCAGCAGTTGGCCGCTGCGGAGACGGCACCGTTTCCTAATCCGGTCTACCGCACACTGGGGCGCACCGGCCTAAAGGTAACGGTGGTCAGCTTCGGAGCTATGCTGACCCCCGAGCCGGAGGTGATCCGTGTTGCCGTCGAGCAGGGGCTTAACTACATCGATACAGCCCGCAAGTATATGAACGGCAAAAACGAGGAGATCGTCGCCAGGGCCATCAAGGGGCTGCGTGACAAGGTGTTCATCGCCACCAAAACGCTGCCGGAGTCGAAATCGAAGAGCGAGATCATCAGGGATGTTGAAACCAGCCTGAAGACCCTGGGAACCGACCATATCGACGTGATCCAGCTGCACCACCTCACCGGGAAAGAACGGATCTTTGTCGCCGAGACCCGCGAAGCCCTGACGCTGCTGAAGAAACAGGGGAAAGTGCGCTTCTGCGGTGTGACTACCCACAAGAACGAGGTCGAGGTGCTGAATGGCCTGGTGGACGACCCCGACCGCTTTTTCGATACCTGCCTGGTTAAATACAATTTCAAGTCTGACAAAGAGCTTGGTACGGCAATCGACCGGGCAGCGACAGCCGGCATCGGCATCATCGCCATGAAAACTCAGACGGGGGGCTATGATACGACCGGACAGGGAAAGATCACCCCCCACCAGGCGGCCCTCAAGTGGGTGCTTCAGAATCCCAAGGTGACCATGGCAATTCCGGGGATGAAGGATCTGAGCCAGTTCAGGGAAGACGTTGCCGTGATGGGGATGCCGTTCACCTATGCTGATTTGCGCCGGCTTGACCGCTACGCCGAGGCCATATCTCCCTACTATTGCAATTTCTGCGGTTCCTGCGAGGGTGGCTGTCCGCGGGGAGTGGAGATTTCCACCGTCAACCGGGCGCTGATGTACGCCGAGGGAGGCTATCGCGATATCTCACTGGCCCGTGCCACCTACGCCGAGCTGCCGCAGCAGGCCAGCGCAGTGGTCTGCGATTCCTGTGAAGGATGCAGCGCCCGCTGCGTGAACGGCCTCGACATCGCCGCCAAGATGGAACGCGCCCGGTCAGTGCTGGCATGAGCACGGGACGCTTCACGTTACGGTTGCTGCGGCTGCTGGCCCTGCTTGCCACCCTGCTCTGTTCCGTCCCGTATTCCGGTCAGGCGGCCGCAGACATGGAGGAGCTCCTGCCATTGCCTGTCTGCGGTACAGAGTGGAAGGTGGAGGGGAAGCCGCTTTTCTACGATCGTGACTCGCTCTCGGACCGGATCAACGGTGAAGCGGAGCTGTATATGCCCTACGGTTTCGACCGGATGGCCGCCGCCCGCTACTCTCGTGGAAACAACACTCCCATCGGCATGGATGTGGAAATCTACCGTTTGGGGACGACGCTGGACGCCTTCGGCATGTTCGCTAACTACCGTCAGAACGAGGGGCGCACTGTTGCTGCGGGAACAGAATCAAATCTTTCCGGCTCGCAGCTGTTCTTCTACCAGGGACGCCATTTTATCCATATTCAGATCACCGGTGGTGATAACGTCGATTCGGACGCCATGATCCGCTGTGCGAAGGTCGTCGCAACACGTGTGCCGGGGCCGGCCGCAAAAGCCGCGGAGTTGAGAGTGCTCGACCTTCCCGAAGTTATCAAAGGTACTGAACGATACCTTCCCCAAAGTCTGCTCGGGTATGATTTTCTCAACAGAGGACTCATGGCCGACGCCGAAGTGGAGGGTGCAAGCCTGCAGATTCTCCGGCTGCTGGGTTTGAAGGGCGAGCCTGCTACGATGGTTTTTGACCGTTTCCTTCAGCAGGTAACCCAGGGGCAAAGCAACAGTCCAGCAAAAGATGTGCAGGTTATGGAAGGGATTGACCCGCTCTACGGGCCGGTGATGATCCTGAAAAAAGGTGATTGCCTTGCCGGAGCACTAAAGTTCAAAGTGAAAAAGGGCGTCGCCGCGCTGCTGGAGCGCGTGTGCAGGTGATCTGTCGGCTTTTATTTGCTCAACATCTTTCTCGATCTGTTCACAGCACAACCTCATTACCACACATTTGATTATCGATTTACATAACGCTCTGTAAATATGCGCTACTGATTCAAGTCAATAAACTGTCTTGTATATCAACTCTGTTTCTTATACAACGTGACCATGAAGAAAATTCTCATTTCATGGATCGGCAGAACAGATCTTCGCGCGGTCACAGAAGTTGGAATTGTTGGACTTGGACCGATTGCGCAAGCAGTGCGGGACATATCGTTTGACAGGGTAGTGCTGTTGAACAACTTCCCTGAAGTAGCAGTAAAGCCTTATCTCCGCTGGTTGAACGGTATAAAGAGTGTCGTCGTTTCAACCAACAAGGCAGCACTCACCAGCCCCACCAATTTTGCGGAAATTTACGAAGCTTCTGTAGCTGCAGTACAAAAATGCCTTATCGACTATGGTTCTGATAGTGAACTGACCTTTCATTTAAGCCCTGGCACGCCTGCTATGGCTGCAGTCTGGATTCTGATTGCCGCCGGGCGTCATCCGGCTAACCTCATTGAATCTTCGCGAGAACAAGGTGTTAATGTTGTCACTATTCCATTCGAGATAGCCGCTGAATATCTGCCACGTCTGAGCGAGAAGCACGACCAGAGCATGCTGGAACGTTTCGCCGCACTACCTCCCAACGCACCTGCCTTTGAAGAAATCATACACCAGAGTGACACAATGAAGCGGGTAGTTGAACGAGCAAGACGTGTTGCTCCTCGCAACCTGCCAGTACTGATTGAGGGTGAATCCGGAACCGGCAAGGAGTTACTGGCGCGCGCTATCCATGTTGGTGGCCTTATCCCCAGCGGCCCTTTTGTAGCCGTCAACTGCGGTGCTATCCCTGAAAACCTTATGGAGTCGGAATTCTTCGGACATAAGAAAGGATCATTTACCGGCGCAGCCTGTGATCGCAAAGGTCATTTTCTTGAAGCTGACGGTGGCACACTCTTTCTGGATGAAATAGGTGAGCTGCCGCTTGCCATGCAGGCCAGGCTATTGCGGGCATTGCAACAGGGGGAAGTCACTCCTGTAGGGTCTTCTAAGTCGGTGCCTTTCAAGACTCGCATCATTGCCGCGACTAATCGCAATCTGATGGATGAGGTCGCAGTGGGCCGTTTCCGTGAAGACCTCTTCTACCGTCTGGCGGTAGCGACTCTGCGTCTCCCTGCGTTGCGAGAACGTCAAGGAGATGTGGGGCTTTTGATTGACAAGCTGCTGGCACAGGTGAGCAGTGAACTCGCAGTCAAGCTTTCACTCTCTCCGGGCGCCCGTGCCCTGCTGCTGGCACACAGCTGGCCGGGTAATGTGCGCGAGTTACTCAATACGCTGCACCGTGTTGTGGCTTGGTGCGAAGACGCTACTATTTCAACCACCGAGCTGCGCGAAGCGATCCTGCCTGCGCGGACGTTGAAGTCAATGCCGGGTGATGAGACCGCACCGCTGGCAGAGAGTTTCAGTTTACCGGACGTTCTGGCCGATGTTGCCAGGAAGAATCTGGAAAAGGCAATGAAGCAGGCGGGTGGTAACAAGACCAAGGCGTCAAAGTTACTGGGATTGCCCAATTATCAGACGCTGGATAACTGGTTAAAGAAGTATGGGGTGGAGTAGTGAGTAAGACTCTTCATTACAATTCGTCACCGGAAACCGGCGCTACATCGGGAGCAGAGGCGAGCATTTTCAAATATGTATCGTGATCGGGAGAAAGTGCTCCTCGATCTTTGAAAAATTGTTCTGTGGTGAGTGCGGAAATTTTTTCAGCAATGGCGGTGACAAAGAACTGATTCATTGATACATGATCAAATTCAGCGCACCCCTTGGCCGCCTTGAAAAGCGAATCCGGTATTCTTAACGCATACTGGCTCATGGTGATACCTCCATAATCCGCAATAGTTCTGCGGGAGTAAAAAGTTTGATGCCAAATCTTGCAGCGGCTGGCTCGAAGTCTTTGGTGTTGAATGTTACGATACAATCAGCGCTTCCATTTACCGCCGTTTCCAGAACCATCTCATCATTCGGATCGCTCAACTGCGGTCTCCAGAGAACATGGAGAGTTACCGGTCGTGAATTATTCGCCCAGAAAGCAAGAAACCGATCTATTGTTTCGCATGTGAACCCATGTCTTACGAGCATTTCCGGTCGTTTGAGCACACTTTCATATTCAAGAAATAGCGGGACTGATACGAGCATCAAGCAATTGGCACCTCCAACTAACTGCAACAGTCTGTTGGAAGCGCCATTCTGGCTCATAAGTCCGCTGAGGATTACATTTGTATCGACAACTATCTTGGTCATATCGTATATGATATAGAGAAGAATGGCTTTTGTAAATGACTCTTTTGGAAATAGCACTGGAGAATGTCATGAGCAAGCAGGCAGTTAAGAAAACTATGAATGAACCGTCAGTCACCGATTTGCTGAATAACTTGCGAGAGTTGATTATTTCCGGCAGACAAAAAGCGTTGCGGGCTGTTGATGTTGTTCAAGTGCAAACCTGCTGGGAGCTGGGACGTCATATTGTTGAGTTTGAACAGGGTGGTGCTGGACGTGCCGAATTCGGTACTCGCTTGCTACCACATTTGGCAAAAGAGCTGTCGGCAGAGTTTGGGGCAGGTTTTGACACTACCAACATTCGGAAGATGAGGCAGTTCTACCAACTGTTCCCAATTCGAGACGCACTGCGTCTCGAATTATGATAACCGGGGAATGAATTCCCCGTCTACCTTCAGCCGTCACTTCGTAACAAAAACGGCGCAAGCCCTATCGGGGCGTTCGATGGTAGCCGTGGGATTCATCCCACGGATTGATGCGACACACCATCAATCGTTACGTACGTGACGGAATGAATTTGATGCGATTCCTCTTGTGATCTATTATCCCGGCGTTGAAACCGTCAATCAGTCACTCTGTGACGTAATCTGCTTGGCTCACATAACAACAAATAAATTTATGTATTAACAAAATAACTTATGTATTCACCAGGAAGAAAAACGCAGTCGCATCATTGATGCAGATCGGTTTTGGTTTGTGGCTAATTTTATATTCCAATAAAAACGCTATGTTCTGCGGTTTATGCACACATAAAATATGGTTCGCAATAACTTGGCACGACGGTTGCTAAATAGGTTGGTATAGACGCAAAGCAGAAGAAAACAGAAACAAAAGGTTGATGACATGAGCCAGAAAAATAAAATAGATTTTACAACCAAGCCTGAAAATGATCAGGAATATACAGAAGATTTAATGTATACAGCGAGTGTATATCAGACTAGTGTCATCTATGACATACATAGCTTTGAAGGTGTTGAAGAAAAATTTGATGGTTTCGTATTAGCACTTGTATGTTTTGCATATCTAAGAATTGCAGGAACTTCCAACATTACCAAGCTTGATATTCCGTTAGATGCAAGTATTTCTACTTTATGCTGTAGTGAAGATAGCAATCTTTTTGTCAATATATTCAATAGATATAAAACAATTTGTGAAACCAATAAAATTTTATCCGGAGCTGCATCTATACTCGAACCGTATTATGTGGAAGCTGCAAACAAGGCTTCAAAAGAGCTTCAGAATTCAATATACAAACAAATCTGTGAATTTGATTGGAGTAACCCATTCTTTACCAATCAAGTTTGTGCTGACTTCCTTGATTACCAATTAATATGGGACAGGCTTGCAGAACTATCGCACGACAAACCTTTTCCAGATTATTTTTATGACACCTATTATGCGAGTGAATTGCTCAACCCAAATAAAAATCAAAAAATACTCTGCAATTCTATTCTATACAGTTCATTCTTGATGAACTTATTCAATAAATCTGGCTGGGCGGCTGACAGAATCAATAAAAATGTATCAATAAACATGAATAATGTTGTTTCAGTCCAGATTAATCCTGTGCTTTGGGCTATACAGTCAATAGAAATTTTTCTTTTTGGATGCCATGAACAACTAATTGGCGATAGTGCTAAGCTTATTGAAATTTACAAACAAAATGAAAGTTATGCGGATGTAATATTCCTACCAGAAGTTGATAATGACTCTGTTCCATATGTAGGACCAATAAGTATTGGAAACATCATTATTGATAAAACAGCAAAGACCTATTCACAACATTATTATATTGCTTTTCTCTATAAATTGCTAAATGCCACAGGCAGAATGATAGTCAGAATCGATGAATATTATCTAACAAGAAGTATCGACGGTCTGTTTGAATTTCTGGTAACAAACAATTTAATTGAAGCAGTTATTCAGCACAAAAATTGTGCCTATATCCTAATCGATAAGAATAGGCCTGAAGCTCGTCATGGAAGGATATTGTTTAGTTATGGCACTCACAATATTTCTGATTTGCTTAAAGACTATTCTTGCAAATCATTCCAGATCAAGCATGACGAAGGGGCATGTATCGTCAGCAATAACGAAATAAAACTTAATGATTACAATCTGCTTCCGAAAAAATTTATCTACGATTTTAACAGGATTAAGCAACAGGTTGGTGCTGATATGATCCAATATGTCCGGCATGAGGCTAATCAACTAATTCGAGTCTTTCGTTTTTTAGTTGAAACGCCTCGGGTTGAGGAGACCGCAGTGCT
>JBAXVE010000022.1:0-46710 GCA_037129245.1 Desulfuromonadales bacterium | reverse complement strand
TGAGCTTGATGGAAGCGATGCAAAAGGGTTGATTGGGACGGATGGGGAGTGAGGGTTGTTTTTTCTGATTATTGAGCAAGTGAAATGTCAAGCGTGATGAAATTATGAATTCAGCGAGATAAAAATGCCTAAAAAAACGAAAATCAAACAAGACATTCCAATAGTTGCCGAAGAGGAAACCGTTTACAAGGCAAGGATTGACGGAAAATTACAGGAAAGCCCTGTAAAGCCCAAAATAATTGATCTGTTTGCCGGTGCAGGCGGAATGACACTGGGCTTCACCCGTTTTACGGGACATCCATTTGAATCGGTATGGGCAAACGATTTCAATGAATATGCAGCAAAAACCTACAATGCCAATTTTGAAAATCACTGCCACGCGGGCGATATCATAGACATTCTCCAAAATCCAGATACAAAGATACCTGCTGCAGATGTCGTTATTGGTGGCCCTCCTTGCCAAGGCTTCAGCCTCTTGAATAAATTTCGTGATGGAGATCCGCGCAAACAGTTATGGCGGCCATTTATGGAAATAGTCGAACGTTCTGGGGCTTCAATATTTGTCATGGAAAATGTGCCTCAGCTACTTGGTTCCTTTGAACATGGTGAAATAGTAGAACTTGCTCATACCATGGGTTTTAAGGTGCGTTCGGCCAAGCTATGTGCAGCGGACTATGGTGTGCCTCAGGTAAGATGGCGTGCATTTATTATCGGCTGTAAATTTACTGATCCGTCATTGGTTTTTCCTCCCAAGAAGACGAATTACAAACCATCAAATGGGTACTCGGTGCGCCCACCCCTTCAGTCCGTAAGCCCCCTTCATACTGCAGAGGAGCCTGAAGCTGGAATGTCTTGTTCTGGATGTTCGCTATGAGCTGAACCGGGTCAGGATAGGCACGGTTATCGAAGATCCTGCTCGATTTTCGCAACAGGCTTCGGCTCCAGGTATAGTACTCAAGCCGGAGCTGTTCATACTCCAGCAACGGGACGTCGTGGTAATGCATCTCGATGTAACGGTTCAGGGCATACTCGAACTTTCCCAATGCCGAAAGCAAAGTCTCCATGGTCTGGCGGGAGCGTTTCTTTTCGGCATAGTAGGTCAGCATGTGCTCCAGATACTCCGCCATGTCGTCGTGTACCGACCGGGTGTCCAGCAGGCTGGTCCGGCCTTTGCCGATCATGAAGTCGACAAAGCGATGGGCATGGTTTCGCTAAGAATCCCAGGAGCCGAAGGAGTGTATTCCGAATGGATTGCTTTTTTTCTTTTCCCGGATAGAACGAATGCCATGAAATAGTGCTTCCGTTTGCGAATGTAGTGATGTTGGCCAGCGATGATTCATGTTTCGGCTCCTATGGCCGTTGCCGGCCTGCGTGGTGAGATGACATGCTCTTTTTGCGGCATCGCAATGCCGACGGTAGCAGCTCCGTCTTCCTGCTTTTCGTAGTGTCCCTTGTATCCGGACCGGGCAAGGATTCCTGCCGTCTGTCCTGCTGTCTGTCGTGAACCGGGACGCTACCGGTGGTTCACATCAAACAGGTCCTCGATTGTGCTGTTCCGGGAAACGCCTCGCCACTGCGTTCAGGACTCAGGGGCCGATACCTGGTCCGCCATCTGATGGTTTCCGGTACAACGTTCGATCATGCGAGGGGGAGGTGCGTGTACCTCGACATGAAAGGGCTCTGTTCAGGTTGGCCAATCCCGTGGGTGGTGTCCGGCTGGGCCATAAGACTCACCAGCTCTTGGTACACCGTGCAATGATGCTGCGAAAAATCTCTCCTGTCTGAAAAATCGTAACTGTTTTGTTTGTTTCCTATATCCCGGCAACACGCTGATTACTCAGAGCTTTCAGTAGGTAGGCTCACCGGTAATGCCGGTATTTGTGATCATTTGTGTGCGACAGCCCCAAGCCTTTGACTTGGCAAGTGCAACCACTCCTATCTCCGGAATGAACTTACCAATTGGCGATGAATTCTTTTCATCTTCGATGAATTTATTTTGGTCCTCTTCGGACAGGGTGTGCCAGTAGTCATCACGTTCCTTTGATTTCTGTGCTTCCCCCTTCTTGAGCTCCTCCTGCTTATTGTTCTCGGCACGTTTCCGTTCTGCGGCAGCCTCTGCATTGGCAGTACGAACATGCGGAGGCTCATACCAGTCCGGTACGACGAGATCCACACAGACTGCCTGGAGATAGCCGCCGGGGTTCCGGATACCCATGTGCTCACGTCGCCAGGTTTCGGCGGCTATGTCGGAAGCCTTCTTAACCCTCTCGCTACCGTGACGCTTGATCAGAACTATCAACTCTTTTTCAGAGGTTTTTGACAACGGCGTGCCGGATAACAACAACCGGATCTGCTCTGTAGTTGTTTTCTGGGTAATCTCTGTAGTTTCTTCTGTTAAGGAATCCCTATTTTTGAAGGTTTCCTTCCCTGCTTTTTTCGGGGAACGTTCCCTGACATTTACAGGGTTCCTTTCCTGCTTTTTGAGGGTATCCATTAATTCCAGTAACTTACCGCGTACAAATTTATAGTGGCAGGTGGGGGCTCCGTTCGCTTTCTTAACAACGGTCTGGACATAACCATCCTTCACCAAAACTTTGACTATCTTCCTGACAACATCCTCTCGAAGTCCGACCCTTTCAAGCCAAGTCTTTCCTTCAGCCTCTCTACCAGTGGTTTCATTAATTTCATCAGCGGCAACGTCAACACCTGAAGTGCCGTCAAGTTCCTGGTGCTTGCAGGATGGCTCATATTGTCGATAAAACCAGCCGTATCCGATTCCCGGCAACTTGCGACCTCGAAAGTGGTAGCTCCAGGTAAATATCTCAGAAAGAATGATGGCCGTGTTCAAGTCGCCAAAATAACGAACAAACGGTTTGAATACCGTGAGCCTGTTTCTCGGACTGTTGAACTCTGCCAGGAGATCTTCAACGTCTTCCACGGCATATAGCTTGTTATCTTCAGGCATATTTACTTCGCTTCCGGTAATTGTGCCGGCATCGGTTATGCTGTATCCACTTGACCGGGCACGGTTATTCGGCATGCGTGTTGCGGGCGATCAGTGAGCGGATATCCTCAACCCGCCAAGCGGTGATCCTGGGACCGAGCTTTACTGGCTGGGGATAGCGTCCGGACCTCACACCCTCCCACCAAGTCGAACGGCTTACAGGATATACAGGTTTAATAGGCGGATCGGCCTTTGCGTTGCCGATGATGTCGGGTAACCGGACAAAGCCGGTCTCGGGAAGGGATGAGCTGTGCATAAAACCTCCATGGTGCTGTTGGAATTAACGGACCCATCCGGACTCACTCGGATCACACCGTTCACTATAATAATCTATACGGGGGGGAAGGTCCGCGGTGCTCCGCAAGACTGTTTCTTTGCGATTTATTGCGTAAAACGCCGAAATTACAGGAATAAAAAAATAATAAAAAAAGGCCACTACCCCGATGGAGGTAATGGCCTTTGCATGTAGTGCATATGGAGACTCTGTTCAGTTACAGTAATGCTGTTTGCTGGAGAGTCTCATGCCGTGACCGGGGCCCGCTTGTGTCGGACCGGAATAATCAATTTGAGATCGTATAATACTCCTTCGGACAATGGCGTCAAGAGATAATTTAACTTAATACTTATATTAAACAATATGTTACACTGTAAAGCGGATAGCAACGACCAGAAACATGTCAGCCAACAGCCCGGTCAGACAGGTGGATGACTTACCCAGCCCGCCTTTCTGCTCCCAATACATAGTAACCTACCAACAACTTCTATCTGCTGCTCATGTGATAACACTTGAGACCTTAACAGTAAAAATGACTCTTCAATTTGACAAGCTATTACTTTAGCTAAGCTTTTGGCTTTATGTATGGTATTACTCTTGAGGGATTTCTTGATTTCTGTGGCAGGAATTACGTGCTTGAGGTCTTTAGGTATTCTGAGTCTAAAATAGTAGGTATTCTTACGCTTATACAAATAGTTAAGAGACATAGGTAGCTCCTGCGTGTGTACCATTTTGTGTACCAAACGCAGTAGCCAAGACATAAAAAAAGAGCTAACTACATGATATAGTTAGCTCTAGCACTCTAGTGGTGCCCAGGGACGGAATCGAACCGCCGACACGAGGATTTTCAATCCTCTGCTCTACCGACTGAGCTACCTGGGCAAAAAACGGAACTGACTGTTTACCCTAATCTTGCTTCCTCTGTCAACTACTTATTTGCCTGATCTCGCTGGATCCGTATCGGGACGTAGTTGCAGAACGGTTCCTCTTCCATATAGTCTCCGTGAACCGCGTCGGCGCGGGCACGGCAGCCACCGCAGACGTTCAGGTATTCGCACTGGCCGCATTTCCCTTTGTATGCTTTGAAATTTCGCAGATTGTTGAATATCTCCGAATTTTCCCACAACTCGCGGAATGGGGTCTGTTTGACGTTACCGGCGGTACGGTGGAAGTAGGAGCAGGGTTTAAGATTGCCGTGGCAGTCTATTAAGCAGATCGTCTGGGCAGCGATGCAACCTTTCCCGCCACCGGTCGAGAAGGTGAGGGAGCGCCGCTCAAATGCAACCCCTTCCTCCTTGGCCTTTTGGGGTACTATGCGGTAGTAGTGGGGAGCGCAGGTGGGGCGCATCAGAATGTCGTCTTCCATTTTTTCCTGCTGATAATGCCAATCGAGGATCTGCTCGTAGTCCTCCTTGCTGATCAGCTCACTCATTATATCCTCTCCGCGGCCGGTGGGCACGATCATGAACATGTACCAGGCGGTTGCGCCCAGCGACTTCGCCAGCTTGAACGTGGCAGTAATGTCGTGCTGGTTGCGTTTGGTAAATGACGAATTGATCAGGAACTTCTGTCCATTTCGTCGGAATGTCTCTGCTGCTCTGACAACCCCGGCAAAGGAGCCGGGCGACTGACGGAAGTTGTCATGCACCTCGGCGGTGGAGCCGTCCAGTGACAATGAAACCATCTTGATGTCAGCCTGTTTCATCTTCTGGCACACATCATCGGTTACCAGCGAACCATTGCTGGCCATGCACATCCGCAGACCGAGTGATGTCCCGTATTCCGCCAGCTCGAAAATATCGGGGCGTAGAAGTGGTTCCCCTCCGGACAGCACGACAACCGGCTTGGAAAAATCGGCAATCTCCTCAAGCAGTTTTTTACCTTCGGCAGTTGTAAAGTCCCCCTCGGAGGATGTCATGTCAGATGAACAGCGGCAATGTACACAGTTCAGATTGCAGCGCTGAGTAGTTTCCCAGGCGATCCACTTCGGTATGAATTCAGTAGTCATTACTGCTCCTGTAGGTGATGCTGATTCTAAATTGCAGTGCTGAACGGAATCGTACCCGAACACCTCTGCAAACTCAAGAACATAGTGATGAGTACCTCCCGGGCAGATTGTGTGCTAAAAACAAGCTCTTGCATTCAAGCCGGACGTATAGTAGTATGTCGCTCCCCGCCGCCCACAGCGGCGTTTTGTTATTAAGTTCCTCGAAGGAGTACGTGAATCCATGCTGGATATTATGCGCAGGCAGAAAGAATCAATAATCATCAAAATTGTTTTTGTCGTTATCGTGCTTTCCTTTGTCGGTACCATCTTTCTCGTATGGGGCAAAGGGAGCGATGGAATGGGCGGAGGAAAAGGCGGCTACGCTGCCAAAGTTGACGGGACCCGCATCTCACTGGAACAGTACCAGGCCGCCTACCAGCGCATCAGGAACATGTATCAGCAGATTTATGGCCAGTCCATTACTCCGGAAATGGAAAAGCTGTTCAATCTGAAAAAATCGGCGCTCGACGGTCTGATTGACAACCTGCTGATCATGAAAGAGGCAAAATCACTTGGCATCAAGGTCTCAAAAGAAGAGGTTGCCGCTGCCATAGAGGCGGTGCCGGCGTTTCAGAAGGACGGCAAGTTCAACTTTGACCAGTACCAGCAGCTGTTGAAATCGAACCGGATGACGGCCAAGGATTTCGAAGAGGGGCAGGAGGAGGAGGTTAAGCTCAAGAAAACCCGCCAGACCATAAAAGACAAAGCCGTCGTGAGTGACGCCGATGCGCTGGCCCAGTTTAAGAAGGAGCATGACCGGCTGGAGCTGGAGTATGTGGCTTATTCGCCCGCCGATGTACTCGCCGAAGTCAAGCTGAGTGAAGCCGACCTGAACGAATATCTGCAGAAAAACCAGAATGATTTCAAAACGGCCGAGAAAGTTGCCATTTCCTACATATTGATTGATCCGGTGTCTTTGGCTGGCAAACTTACCGTTTCTGATGATGAAATTCAGACCTTTTACCAGAAGAACATTGACCGTTGGCAAGGGAAGGACGGGATTCTGCCCTTGACGGAAGTGAAGGAGCGCGTCAAGGCAGAAGCTATTCGCCAGAAGACTTCCAAACAGGCTTTTGAGACGGCTGCCGATACTCTGTATAAGAATATTAAATCGGCCGATCTCAAGCAGATTGCTACACAGTTGAAGCAATCGGTGCAGGAAACGCCTCTGTTCTCAGCTGCCGCTCCCGCTCCGGCACTGGCAGGAGAAGCGGCTGTAGTCAAAAAGGCTCTCGAGCTGAAGCAGGGTGAGCTGGGCGGGCCGGTTGAGACCGGAAAGGGGATTTATCTTCTGCAGGCCAAAGAGCGGAAACCCTCTGTGGTTCCACCGCTTGCGGAAATTAAAGGTGCCGTGGAAGCTAAACTCAAGGTTGTCAAAGCGGCGGAACTGGCAAAGAAGAAGGCTGAGGATGCGGCAAAACAGCTCACCGCAAAAGCTGCTCTGACTACACGGACAACTTCAGGATTCGGTTATTCTGCCAAGGGTGAGATCCCGGCTATCGGCACATCCCCCGACATGATGGAGGCCGTTTTCAAGCTGACGGCACAACAGGCGCCTGCATCACCCTTCAAGGTGGGCGAGAGTTGGTTTGCGGTGCGGGTAAAGAGCCGTATCGAAGCTTCCCAGGCAGATTTTGAAAAAAACAAGGAGGAGCTGAAAAAGAAGATGCTCCCCAAAAAACAGGATGATGCACTTGCGGAGTGGGTCAAGGGATTGCGGGAAAAGGCCAAAATCGAGATAAATCAGGCACTGGTTGCCGATAAATGAGGAGCGGAGCTATGTCACAACTTGTCATGCAGACCGAATTTCCGACATTGAAACTGATTGCCAGGGGTAAAGTTCGCGACATCTATGACCTTGGCGAAAGCCTGCTGATGGTCACCTCCGACCGTATCTCGGCGTTCGACGTCATCATGGACGAACCGATTCCCGACAAAGGTTTCGTCCTGACCCAGATTTCTGCGTTCTGGTTTCGCCAGATGGAGGACATTGTAAAAAACCACATCATCTCGATTGACGTGGCCGATTATCCTGCCGAATGCCAGCCGTATGCCGGGGTGCTCAAGGGGCGCTCAATGCTGGTTAAAAAAGCTCAGCCTTTACCGGTTGAGTGCATCGTGCGCGGGTATCTTTCTGGTTCCGGGTGGAAGGATTACAAAGCCAGCGGCGCCATTAGCGGTATCCGGCTCCCTGCAGGTTTGCAGGAGTCTGACCGGTTGCCGGAACCAATCTTCACGCCGTCCACCAAGGCCGATCTCGGAGATCATGACGAGACGATCTCTTTCGATAAAATGGTTGAACTCTGCGGCCGTGATCTGGCTGAAAAAGCGCGGGACTATACCCTCAAAATTTACTCCCGGGCCCGTGACCTGGCCGATCAGAAGGGAATTATCATCGCTGACACCAAATTCGAGTTTGGTGTCTATGATAACGAACTGATAATCATTGACGAATGTATGACCCCCGATTCCAGCCGTTTCTGGCCAAAGGATCTCTATAGCCCCGGTGGCCAGCAGCCCAGTTTTGACAAACAGTTTCTGCGCGACTATCTGGAAACGCTTGACTGGGGTAAGTGTGCGCCTCCGCCGGCGTTACCGCAGGAAATACTCGACAAGACCGGCGAAAAATATAAGGAGGCGCTCTTCCGCATAGCCGGGATACGTGCCTGAAATAACGGTATTACACAAACAGAACGTCACGACGGCGAGCCGTGCGTTCTGTTTTTTTACGTCTGCCGCTTGACGTGGGAAAATTACGGGTTACACTTGGAGCGGTGCAAAAATAACTGGGGAGAAACGTGTCATGAAACTTGAGGAAATCAAAGAAATCGCTAAGCAGCACAGTATAAAAACGGGGAAAATGAAAAAGGCCGAACTGGTTAAAGCCATCCAGCAGGCCGAAGGGAACGTGGTCTGTTTTGAAACCAACCAATCAGATACCTGCGGACAGAATGCCTGTCTCTGGCGCCCTGACTGCAAATGAAATATTTGATAGCAACAGGGGCGCCCCTGTTGCTATATGTCTGATGGCCGCGGCATCATCCTTTACTTGCCGTTAGAAAAGCGCCAAATTCCGTGTCAACCTTGGAGATATGATTCAGCAGCCACTTAAGCAGCAGGTTGTTGGTCTCAATGACATGATGAGTTGAAATCCCGTTTTTATCGGTCTCTGCCATAAGTTTTTTGATCTGTTCTATAAAATATTGATGTTCTGAGCGATGAGCTTCATAGGCCGGATAACTGTGCAGACGTTGTAGCCGTTCTTCGTCGTTAAAATGAGTGAATACGTATTCTCCAAGAAAAGCCTGTAATTTTTTTAATTCTTCAATACCCTGACCGGCCTGGCAGGCACTCAACAACCCATCAAAGCGTGTCAGCAGCTCCTTGTGCTGATTGTCAATCGATTCAACTCCGATAGCCAGCGATTCTCTCCATTGAATACTCATAGACAACCTCCGATGGTTTTATTTTTTTCCGGACCTTTTTAAGGTGGTTCCTTTGTGCTGTTTTGATCCCTGATTCATCTGCTGAAGCCGTTCGTCCATATTCTGCAGTCGCTCGTCAACCAATTGAAAAACAGAACTTTTTGGAAATGTTCCGTTTTTTGAACGGACACCGGCCTTGACGCCGGTAAGAATTTCAATCCCCTGCTCGATTGTCTCGACACTCCAGAGATGAAACTGACCGGCACGTATAGCTGCTACGACATCTTCGTGCAGCATAAGATGGCGCTCGTTGGTTTTTGGGATCATCACCCCCTGTCTGCCGCTTAAGCCCTGAGCACGGCAGACGGCAAAAAAACCTTCAATCTTGTGGTTAACGCCTCCTATCGGCTGGATGATCCCCCGCTGGTTAACGCTGCCGGTCACGGCGATGCCCTGTTTGATGGCCACGCCGGACAGTGCCGACAGAAGAGCGTATAGTTCGGTCGATGAGGCGCTGTCCCCCTCAATCCCGTCGTAGGACTGCTCGAAACAGATTGAAGCCGAAAGAGACAGGGCCCGTTCGCGAGCAAACGTGCTGCCCAGATAACCGGTCATGATCAGCACACCCTTGTCATGTATCGGCCCGGAAAGCTTGACCTCCCGCTCGATGTTGACCATGCCGTCCTGGCCGGCATAGACGCTGGCGGTGATACGGGTCGGTCGGCCGAAGGTGTGGTCGCCCAGCCCGATGACTGAGAGACCGTTGATCTGGCCGACGACCGCTCCATCGGTATCCACCATGATAGTTCCGTTTTCGTACAGCTCCTGCAGGCGCTCTTCTATGCGGTTGACACGGTAGAGGTTCTCCTCGGCGGCGGCCCGAACATTGTCACCGGTGATGACCGTCGCTCCTCCCTTACTGGCCCAGAAACTGGTTTCACGGATGAAATCTGAAATTTCCATGAACTGCGATGAGAGCTTTTCCTGGTCTTCGGCCATACGCGCAGTATGTTCCAGCAGGGCTGCCACACCGCTTTTGTGAAACGGCAGCAGTCCTTCCGAACGGCAGTGACTGGCCACGAACAGCGCGTAGTCGTGCATGATTTCCGGAGTGCGGGCCACCCGGCTGTCAAACTCGGCCTTTACCTTGAAAAATTTGCGGTAGTCCGGATCGAGGTGAAAGAGCAGGTAGTATATCCAGGGTGTGCCGATCAGCACGATCTTCGCACGCATCTGCACCGGTTCCGGTTTGAGGGATACCATCGTCATGAATCGGTACTGCTCAAGCACGTCCTCGATCCTGATTTCGTTGTTGCGGATGCAGCGTTTGAGTGAATCCCACACAAAGGGGTTCATCAGCACTTCGCGGGCGTCTATCACCAGATAACCACCGTTGGCGCGATGCAGGGCGCCGGCGCGGATCATGGTGAAGTCGGTTACAGCAACACCGCCGTACTGCATGACATGTTCGATCCGCCCGAAAAGGTTATTATAGGTCGGGTTCGATTCGAACACCACCGGAGCGCCGGAAGTATTCTTATTATCAACCAGAACGTTGACCTGGTACCGGTCAAAAGAGGGTTCCTGACGCGGCATCTTGATGCCCGGAATCTGGGGTTGCTGGGTCTGCGGCTTAAAATCGTCGAGGTTGTTGAGGATGTCTTCCTGCACTGAATTCAGGTAGGTGATGACCTTGTCCAGTCCGACGTATTTTTCGCGGAGCGGGTCAAGGCGGTGCCCGAGGCAGGACATGCCCAACTCGCGATCAGCCTGGGAAAGGGCCTCCTTGGTGGATTTCTCCTGGTCCCGCACCTGCCGCAGAACATCATTCAGGCGTTCGGTCAGCTCCTTCCCCTGTTTGTCAAGCTTCTGGCGTTTCTTCTCCGTCAGCCCGTCGTATTCCTCCTGGGTATAGTTGCGACCCTCCTTCTGGGGGACGATCACCAGGCCGGAAACGGTACGCTGCAGGGCAAAGCCGAGCTTTTCAGCGGTTTTTTCCAATTCCTGGAAAAGCTCATTGGTAGCGGCCTGATACCCCTCCAGCAATTCCGTTCGCCTGCTTTCATACTCGCTGCTCTCCAACGCCTTCGGGATATCCTTGCGAAACGCTTCGATCAGCTCCTTCATGTCGGCGGCCAGTTCGCTCCCCTGGCCGGCCGGAAGATCGAGAGAGATGGCCGAGTCGGAATTCTTGAAGTTGTTGACATACACCCAGTCGTGGGGCTGCGGTTCTTCCAGAGCACGTTTACTGAGAATGCTGGCTATGGTTGTAGTGCGGCCGGTCCCGGTCTCACCTGAGATGTAGAGGTTGAAGCCGGCGGCGTCAACTCCCAGTCCGAAATCGATGGAGCGGAGAGCCCGCTTCTGGCCGATGGCGTCGTTAAAGTCGGGGAGTTCGTCGGTAGTTTCAAAGCCGAGCTGATCCGGGTCGCAGTTCCAGCGCAGTTTTTCGACGGGTACCAGGCAGCGGCGTACGGGCATCAGGAGCTCCTTCGGAAACAGTGTGAACGGAAGCGGCATTGTGGAAAGCGGACGGCGATATGTCAAGCTGAAATCGCTGCGGCATCAGTAAAAGCAAAGGGCACCCAAAGCTGGATGCCCCCTGATTCCAAAAGAACAGCGTCGGAAATTACTTGGCTACGGTTTCAGCCAGTTTTACGGCGATATCTTTGTAGGGGTTGGCGAACAGGATGATCAGACAGACAACCAGGGCGTAGATCGCCAGGGACTCGATCATGGCCAGACCGATCATCATGGTGGTCAGGATTTTGCCGGAAGCGCCGGGGTTGCGGGAAACGCCTTCAACGGCGCGTGCAACTGCCATACCCTGACCGATGCCGGTACCCAGAGTACCAAGTGCCATACCAATACCTGCTGCCAGAACGCACATCGTGAAAAAGCTCATCTTTACATCTCCTCTCTTCTTTTGAGTTATATCCTAAACAGTATAGGATTTGATAAATGAAATCAGTGTGCTTCTTCGAGCGAGCCCTGAATGTAAATCATTGCCAGCAGCATGAACACGAAGGCCTGGATAAAGGAAACCAGCACCCCCATCAGCATCATCGGCAGCGGCACTAGGAAAGGAGCCAGACCGAAGAAGATCATCAGCACCAGTTCGTGGCCGTTCATGTTGCCGAAAAGACGCAGGGTCAGCGATACCGGACGCGAAAGGTGGCCGATAACCTCGATGAAGAACATGACCGGCGCCAGCCAGGCGATTGGCCCGCAGAAGTGCTTCAGGTAGTGGATGCCGTGATGCTTGATCCCCACAACGTGAGTGGAAAGAAAGACGATGACGGCACAGGCCGCTGTGGTGTTGATATTAGCGGTCGGCGGAAAAAAACCGGGGATCAGGCCGATCAGATTTGACACCAGCACAAAGATTGCCAGAGTGGCGATCAGCGGGAAAAAGGGGCGGCCATGCTCGCCCATGGTTTCCACGATCATGTTCTCAATCCCGCCAACGACCGTCTCCATGAAGTTCTGCATCCCGCTGGGAACTGACTTGAGCGCGCTGGTCGCCATGAAGGAGACTCCCAGCAGCAGGATGATGATCAGCCAGGTGTAGGCGATGGCATCTGCGCTTGCTCCGCTGATGTGAAGCGGTGCCAGCAGCTTGCGGAAAAATTCGAGAAACAGATACGGGTGAACCATGATGTCAGCCTCCTGCGCACAGAGCGCCGTAGAGTGAAAGTGCTATGATTGTGATAACAACGACTGAGAGTCCTGCCAAAAGCCCCGCCAGCGAAAACCATCCGGATGTGATTGCCAGATAGATAATCACACCGCTCACGGTCAATCGGGCGACAAACCGCATCTGAGCGTACAGCACCGGCTTGTTCGGTGATAATCCGAGGATTCGCTGCAGTACGTTGCGCAGCCAGAAGAAGTTGACGACTGCAATAAGACCACCTGCCAGTATGCCCAGCCCGGTCCGGGCAGAGAGGAACACCCATCCTGCCAGCGTGAGAACAGCCAGCAGTCCCAGGCTCCCTTTGACAATGGCTCCGAAGAGGTTATCTTCGTTGATCGCTGCCATCATCCCTGCGGATCTCCCGTCCGGCGATCACATACACGTTCTTGAAACCGGCTGCGATACCGATAAAGAGAAAAATATAAAAGAACCAGGGTTTTGTTCCCAGCCAGCGATCCAGCGTCAACCCGAACCAGACACCGATACCGATCGCCAAGACAACCGAAATCCCCATGCTGGAAACCATCGCCAGGCTTTTCAGAAGATCCCTGTTGCTTTCGGCCATACTGAACCCACCACTCTCTGAACCAAAAACCTGTCTCTACTATCATGTATGGCGCATGGGTGTCAATTTAAAATTTTCTTTCCACTCTATTTTTACCGACTCCAAGGTACACACCATTAACCTGCGAATATGAAATGAGATGCCCTTCGGTACGTGCTACTTCAGCTTTCTGATCTTATCCAGACTCTCTTCCAGCACCAGCTTTTTCCCTTGGACGTCAGCCAGTTTTTGGCGTTCCTTCGCAACGATCTCGGCCGGAGCACGGTCCACGAAAGCCGGACTCTCAAGCTTTTTGGAGAACATCTCGATCTCCTTCTCTATCTTGCCGATCTCCTTCAGGAGGCGTTCTTCCTCAGCGGCCACATCAACAACTCCTTTGAGCGGTACGAAGATCTGCACGTCTCCGGCAACCTGGATCGAGGCATCCTCAGGTTTGTCGATGGCGATGCCGATGGCCAGATCGGAAAGACGTGCCAGACTGATGATGGCGCTTTCGTTGTGCTTCATCAGACGCTGGCTCTCTTCGCCGGCGCACGACAGGATCACCGCAATCTGCTTCGAAGGCGGCACTTCCATCTCGCCGCGAATGTTTCTGATTCCGCCGATCACCGCCATGATCCGCTCCATATCGGCTGCGTCCTGCGGGAATGAGCGGCTGTCGCACTGTTCAGGGTACGGTGCCAGCATGATTGTTTCGATACCTCCTGACTCCTGACTCCTGACTCCTGACTCCTGCATTCTTGGAAGCACCTGCCAGATTTCTTCGGAGATGAACGGCATGAAAGGGTGCAGCAGACGCAGCAGATTCTCCAGTGTATACCAGAGCACGAATTGCGTGGTCCGCTTGCGCTCCGGAGTGCCGTTGTAGAGGTCCTGCTTGGAGAGTTCCAGATACCAGTCGCAGAATTCGCTCCAGGTGAACTGGTAGAGTGCCATGGCACTTTCGTTGTAACGGTAGCCGGTCAGCGTCTCATCAACGATGCGCGCGGTTTCGTTGAGGCGGTGCAGGATCCATTTGTCACCCTGGGAGAGTTCCAGCGAATCCAGAGTGATACCGGCCGGATCGAATCCCTCAAGGTTCATCAGGGTGAAGCGGGCGGCGTTCCAGACCTTGTTGCAGAAGTTGCGGTATCCTTCGATGCGCTCCTCGGCCAGCTTGATATCGCGTCCCTGGGCAGCGAAGGAGGCCAGGGTGAAGCGGAAGGCGTCGGTGCCGTACTTGTCTATCACTGACAACGGATCGATGACGTTCCCCTTGGACTTGGACATCTTATGGCCGTGGGCATCGCGCACCAGGGCGTGGATGTAGACGTCCGTGAAAGGGACCTTGTCCATGAAGTGCAGCCCCATCATCATCATGCGCGCCACCCAGAAAAAGAGGATGTCGAAGCCGGTAACCAGACAGGATGTGGGGTAGAAGGTCTTCAGCAGGTCGGTCTGCTCCGGCCACCCCATGGTGGAAAAGGGCCAGAGGGCCGAGGAGAACCAGGTGTCCAGTACATCGGTCTCCTGGCGAAGCTCGTCACTGCCGCACTTCGAACACCTGGTCGGGTCGTCCATCGCAACGGTGATCTCGCCGCAGTGGTCGCAGAACCAGGCCGGAATACGGTGCCCCCACCAGATCTGGCGCGAGATGCACCAGTCGCGGATATTCTCCATCCAGTCGTAGTAGGTGTTTTCCCACTGCTTCGGCACGATGCGGGTACGACCGTCCTTGACGGCAGCCAGCGCCCGCTCGGCCAGCGGAGCGACCTTGACGTACCACTGCAGCGACAGGTACGGCTCCACCACGGTCCTGCAGCGGTAACAGCCGCCGACGGACATGGGGTGGTCGTCGATCTTCTCCAGCAGCCCCTGTTCCTCTAGCTCGGCCACGATACGGGTACGGGCGGCGAAACGGTCCATACCCTCGTACTGGTGGCCGGCAGCGTTGATGATGCCGGACTCGTCAAAGACGTTGATCTTGTCCAGACCGTGGCGCAGGCCGACTTCAAAGTCATTAAAATCGTGGGCCGGAGTGATTTTGACGACGCCGGTACCGAACTCGCGCTCCACGTATTCATCAGCCACAACCGGAATTTCGCGGTTTATCAGTGGCAGCAGCACGGTTTTCCCGATCAGCGACTGATAACGCTCGTCCTCCGGATGGACAGCCACGGCGGTGTCGCCCAGCATGGTTTCCGGGCGGGTCGTCGCAACCACAACGAACGCTCCCGGCTGGCCGACAACCGGATAGCGGATGTGCCACAGATGCCCTTTATGATCTTCGTGCTCGACTTCGATATCCGACAGGGCGGTGTGGCAGCGTGGGCACCAGTTGATCAGGCGGTTGTCGCGGTAGATCAGGCCGTCCTCGTACAACTTGACAAACACGGTGCGCACCGCTTTTGACAACCCCTCATCCATGGTGAAACGTTCCCGCTCCCAGTCGCAGGAGGCACCCAGACGTTTCAGCTGACCGATGATCTGGCCACCCGATTCGCCCTTCCACTGCCAGACCCGCTCGATAAAGGCCTCACGCCCCAGATCGTGACGATCCTTCTTCTCTGCGGCCAGCTGGCGTTCCACCACATTCTGGGTAGCGATACCGGCATGGTCGGTACCTGGCATCCAGAGCACGTTATACCCCTGCATCCTCTTCCAGCGGCAGAGGATGTCCTGCAGGGTGTTATTAAGGGCATGCCCCATATGCAGGGCGCCGGTGACGTTGGGTGGCGGGATAACGATGCTGTAGGCCGGTTTGTCCGAACGAGCGACGGCGCGGAAATAGCCCTTGCCTTCCCATTCAGCGTACCATCTTTTTTCAACATCATGCGGTTCGTATCCCTTGGCCAGTTCTTTTGTCATGGAATCAATCCTTTATGAAATTTTCAGAGCTGAATTCATATACTACTGTTGCCGGATACAGGTCAAGCGCGCTCTTGAAGAGAAACGTTAAACTGCGAAAGCCGGATTTGACTGAAATAAAAAACCGCCCTCTCCCGTAAAGGATAGAGCGGCGTCTGCTTCATTCTGTATGTGCCGGTCTATTTTTTCTTAGCTGGCTCCGCTTTTGCCTTAGCCTCTCCCTTTACCTCGGCACTGACGGCTTTCATGGTATAAAAGACCGTTACCTTGGAACCGACCTTCAGTTCACCGGTAATTTTGGTATCCTTGTCACGGGCGATCTCCCACTTCTCGCTCCCCTTCTGGACAATTACCAGATCGTCCTTGACCTCCAGAACCGGACCTGTCACCTGATAGCTCTTGGGCGCAGCGACAGCGACTGAGGCAAACAGCAGCACGGCACAGACAGCAATCAATCCTCTCTTCATAACCGACCTCCGATCGTAGTGTGTAAAGCGCCTGCAGATTAGATGATTGAACAGTTTCCCGTCAAGGCGTTTGTTAGCGTATGGGGGGGTTACCTGTGGTTATTATGCATATTCTGCTCCTGCTCGTCCCAGTAAAACTCGACATTCTGAAAGGGCAGATTGATGGCCTGGATGTGATAGAAGGCGTTGGCCTTCTGTTTCTGGTAGTGATACTCCCGCAGGTAGCCGGTGGTCACGAACAGATTGTTGAGCACGCCTGCCTGGTACATCTGCCGGTGAAGATGCAGCAGTAAGGTCAGGTCAGCCATGACAAACCCGTCTGCGGCGTGGCTTGGTTCCAGCAGGTTATGGAAAAGCTGGTAGGTGAAGATGTGCTCCTGCTTGCTGCGCTGCTCGTCGCCATACACAACTGTCGTGTCGCGCAGCATCTGCAGGTGAAGCGTGTTGCGAACCGGCTCGCTGCAGTTGGCCGCAAACAGGGAGCGTTTCAGATGAACGGCCACCCGGTCGTCGCCGGAGAGCGAGAAGAGCGTGCGCCCTTCCTTGATGAGCGGAGAACGGAGCGGTGACATCTCCCCGTTGATTTCGATGAACACCGAATCATGACCGTACAGCTCACATAGCACCGGATCGGCGGCGATCAGCTCCGTCAGGGCGTTCTTCTGCTGATTCAGATCGTTGGGCAGCACAATGCGTGGATGTATGTTGTCAGGCTGTTTGTCGAATGAAAGCGCCGGGTGCATCCCGAAGGCGTACTCCCGGAGGCTTTCCCTCTGCTCTTCCGGGGTGGAGGCCAGCGGGTATGAGTGATGATTATCACGGTAGATGGCCTTCTGCAGCAGGCAGGTGTACGATTTACCGCTCCCAGAATGCAGCTTTACTACCGGGCAGCCGGTGTGGCAAATGTGCAGATGCCCGCAGTCCCGGCACGCACTGTCAAGGCCGGCCTGCTGGTGCAGCCGGGCTATCCGGGCCCGCCCGGCGGCCAGTATCTCCTCCACCGGGTCATGCAGGACGTTGCCGAAGCGGCATTCCTCAAGCCCCTGACCCCGCACGCACGACCAGACTTCACCGTCCGACTGCAGCAGGAAAAAACGCTCGCCGCAGTTGAATGAGTTGGTGCAGAATGATGGGGTGAACTCTTCGAACCAGCTGCGGCGTAAACCCTCCTCCAGATCAGTTCCCGTAAACTCGTCCCGCATCGCCTCGTAGAATAGGGCCTGCTCCCGGTCGTTGAGCATGCCGACCGCTTCGCCACCTTCTTTCAGGTTACCGGCGCTCTCGAATCCGAACATGAAATTGAAGCGGTTCATGTCAAAGCCGATCTCGTGGTGGATGTGCCGGATGTCAGCGATCAGCGCCGGAATGTCCTGCAGATGTTCGCGGTAAAGTGTGGAGGATATTTTCTTCGCATGGGGGTAGCGGGCCAGCAGTTTCAGATTCTCGACCGTCTGCTTCATCCATGACCGCCCCTGCCGGGTGGTGCGCAGTTTTTCGTGCATCCTCAACGGCAGGTCGATGCTGGCGCTGACGGAAACCCTGTGCCGGTCGAAAAGATCGTAGAGCTTGTGGAAGTTGTACAGATTGGTCTTGATGTGGGGCGCTGATTTCCTGAAGCCGCGGGCGGTCAGCTCATCGAAGTGGTCACGGTAATGCGTGCGGATGATCCCGAAGAGCTCTTCCAGAACCACCGGCGGCAGCATGGTCGGTTCTCCGCCGTGCAGCGAGACATTGAAGGGGAGCACGCCGGCGGCCAGAAACGTATCCAGCGCCCGGCGCAGTGTCGCTGCGGCCCGGCTGGCGTCCTGCTTCAGGCTGGCCGCACTCGTCTGCTCACCCAGATAGCAGTAGCGACAGGCCAGATTGCAGGCCAGGGTCGGCACGTAGAGCAGGTGGATATGACCGGTGAACGGTTTGTGTGGCATGGTTTCCATCAGTGTCGGGTAGTAACGTTATATGCCCAGTGATTGTTGCTTTACAGGAACAGCAGTGTATCGAACCGGCTTATTGAGTTTTTGAACCATACCCTCCTCAATTCCCCGTTTCAGCCACTCATTAAGCTGCGTTTTATTGATGTCAAAATCATTCAGCAGCTGCTCGAGTGAGGCCGGTTTTTCCCTGGTTGCCGTTTGCAGTCGATCAAGGAAAAACTCGAAGAATGATGTTTCAGAAATTCCGCCGTTCACGAATTCAACAGCTGTTTCCGGCGTCCCGGTTGCATATTCGACCGGTTCTTCCGTTTCAGCGACGATGCTGTTGTGCAGCGGCTGAGCAGCATAATCAAAAAGGCTCGATTCAACAGGTGGTGTCTGAAACGGCACCACATTTTCACCCATGAGATACTGCGGCTTCAGTTCCCCCGCCGGCAGCCATGTGGCCCCGTGCTGATTGACCAATGCAGCATTTCCGGAATTCATATCCGGATGTTCCAAAACCCACAGGGGAACCCACCCTTTTTTCAGGTTCTCTACTGCGCCGCTCCACGTTCCTCCGCTCCCTTTGCTCGTTGCCACAACGATGGCGGCATCGGACAGGCAGTAGATGTACTTGTTGCGGGCCATGGCATTGCCGACATCGAATCCCGCTTCCGGGTTGAACGGGGTTATCAGCACCAGGTTCTTCGACATGAGGCCGCTGCGGTATTTGGATGAGGTAGCGCTGCGGAGCAGACTGTCAGCCAGGATGCCGATAACGGTGCCTTCTTTGGCCAATGCGCCAAGCATCGAAACCTCATCCACGCCACGGGCGCCGCCAGATACCACCGAGTATCCCTGCATCGCAGCGTCACCGGCAATTCTGGTTGTTGCTGCAAGCTGTTCAGGCGTTGCGTCACGAGAGCCGACCATGGCTATTCCGCCTCTGTTGAGCAGTTGCCGATTACCGCAGCCGAACAGCACAGGCGGCGCATCCGCTTTCAGATGCTTTTTGAGGCGGGAGGGGTAATCAGGATCCGAACGTGTAACGACCCACAAGCCGGACCGCTGCCACTTTTCCCAGGAGAGACTGAGAGCGACTGAGCGTCCCAACAGGTAGTCTATCCGTTCGATGGTGATCTTTGCGTCCGTCCAGCCGGCCAGATAATCCGCTGCCGATCCGCTTTCCAATAATCCAGAGGGCGTCTTTTCATGTTCCTTCAACCAGTTGGCAAAGCGACCCCATTCGGAAGCGGTCAGCGGATTCGGATCAGACTTGGCCGCTTTTGTGAACCATGTAGTCAGAAGTAGGACGGCTTGCGTGTCCGGTGCAATGTTTGTCATGGATCAATAAAACCACCCAGTGATTTTGTGTCATCTTGATTGTAACTCGGAATATTTCCTATTTCCTACGATACCACCCGGTCTTGGCTGAACCGACAAACACGATCAATCCCCGTCCCTTTAGATCGGCAATGTCACGCTTGGCAGTCATCGTCGTAACATTGAAATACTCAGCCACATCAATGGATTTAGGCTTCTTCTCTGCAGCAATCTGCTCCAGGAACCATGTCTGACGCTCATTTACAGGAACATTTACAGGAACATTTATCGGATTTACAGTATCATCAACATTCATCTCCATGTCCGGGTGCGGACGGAAAACCACTCGCACTGCTGATCCAAGCTCTATCCACTCCGGCTCCGAATACCCTCCGCTATGGCAGGCATCATTTATTCGCTGATATCCGCTGCCCCATTCCTCCATCATGTTCAGCATCCGCATTATCCTGGCAATCATCCGATTCCTGATTTTACTGACCCCCGCTTTCATTTCGGCAATCGTCAAGCCAAATGGGAGAGGACCGGGGTTCTGGATTTCAAGCCGGTCATCGTAAACCGCCACCATGATACGCATACCTGATTGAAAATAAGCTGCGTGGGCAATAGCATTCACCAGTGCTTCGCGTACCGCAACTTCAGGATACTCAGGAATTTCCCGGCGATACATCCCCTCTATCCGGGCCGCTGTGCGGGTGTTGCGACGGATGAAACGCGGGACTTCAGCAACCGCGTCAAGCACCGTTCCTTCCATATCGAGAGAGTCGAGGAATTCTGTTTTATCCATGCCACGGAAACGGGCGCAACTTAGAGTCATACATCTACATTTTTATCTGAGTTCAGGAGACAACTACTGATGCCCCTTATATAGGTTGTGGCAATTTCTTTGTCTGAAAAAACCTGCAAATTGTTCATACGAGGCACTGCATCAGAGACAGCCCCTTCACAAAAGCAGTATCACAAAATGACAATTTCCGGTGAGGCCTCATTCAACCGCTCAAGTATCCGCCCGCTGACTTTGTCGAACTTGGCAGTGCGATTAGCCTTGATCTTGAAATCCTTGCGGGCCCCGGTGGGGAATTTTTCGGCGGCAATCACAAACGGCTGCCCGTGGTGAGGGGTGATGGTGAGGGTCTGCTTCTCCTTATCCAGCCGGGCCTGGGTGATGGTGCGGTAGTAGACGATCCGCTCCCCAAGGATCAAGTAGCGGCTGCCGATCACCAGCGGTTTGCTGTATCCGCCACGCTTGATTTGTATGACGATGCCGATCGGAATCAGCAGCCCGAAAAGGAACCAGGGGGAAATATTTGCCACGCAGACCATGGTGACTAATCCAGATATGATCGCCGCGAGAACCAGTTTTTTCATAGTACCGTCGGCTTCGTAACCGTAGGATGCGAATTCTCTGATTTCCATTCTGACCACCTCCAGCCTCCGGATCATGCACTGCCATGGCGGTGACGATAACACCCACGGATGCCAGCGTCAAGGCGCTTTGGCGTAGTCTGGCCGGTCGGTCTTTCTGATGCGGAACCATCCGGTATCGACACATATCTCCGCTTGCAATTTTTATAACTGGCGATACACTGCGCTAACATCATTGTTCGATTCAAACTGCCGGGCGGAGTTGTATTCATGGAACGTTCGACACTGGTATACTGGTCTTTAATTGTCGTGCTGCTCTCGGCGTCGGCCTTTTTCGGCCTGAACGCCGAGCAGCGACGAAAAAGCGTCCAGAGTGGAAGCGGAAAAATTGACAGCGGGGATCTTGTGCGCCTCATAAAGGTTATTGACGGCGATACCGTCCAGGTCGCGCGGGAGGGGCAGGAACCGGTCACCGTCCGTCTGATCGGCATCAAGTCCTTCAACGCCAAGGTTGAAAAGGATGTGGTCACCCCCTTCGGTCAGGCCGCCGTGGAGGCGCTGCAGCGGATGATGGGCGACCGCTCGGTGCGGGTCATGCTGAATGCGACCCCCAAGGACAAGAACGGCCGTTATCTCGCCACCCTGTTTGCCGATGACCAGGATATCGCCCTTCACCTGGTGCGACAGGGTCTGGTGCTGGTCTACACGGTCTATCCGTTTCCCGCCATGCAACTGTACCTGCAGGAGCAGGAACAGGCGCGGGCCGGGCGTCGCGGACTGTGGACCAACGCAGCCGTAACCGAACGGGCGCTGGCCATGGCCGAGGAGTGGCGGAGGCAGAACCAATGATGCCGCAACTGATTACCTACTTCATGAAGAATGTCGTGCGTAACCCGCCGGAGCCGCTGCGCGTGCTGGTTCTGATGCTGACGGTGCTGGTCTACGGCGCCAGCGGTTTTCTTTACTTTGAACTCCCTGGCAATCCGGACCTGACCTGGGGTGACGGTTTCTGGTACACCATCGTAACCATTGCCACGGTCGGTTACGGCGATTTCTTTCCAAAAACCGCAGGGGGGCGTTTTCTGGTAGGCTGGCCGATCATGGTCGTCGGCATCGGTCTGCTGGGCTATGCCCTGTCACTGGTGGCAGCCGCACTGGTAACATCCAAAACCAGGGAGGTGAGAGGCATGTCGTCGTTCAATCTTAAAAATCATCTGGTTATTTTCAATTTTCCGGGACTGGGTAAGATCCAGCGTGTACTTGAAGAGCTGTACCTCGATCCGAGTTTTGAACGGCACCGTCAGGTGGTGCTGATCGACGAGCAGCTTGAAGAATTGCCGCCGGAGCTGCAAAAGCAGGGTGTCCATTTCGTGCGGGGCAACCCGGCGCGTGATGAGACGCTCAGTCGAGCCGGACTGGACAACGCCTCCCACGCGATTGTGCTCTGCCGGACGCCGGGCGATCCCGTGTCTGACAACCTCAACGTGGCCATAACACTGGCAATCGAGGCCCGCTGCCGCAGCGTTCAGACGGTAGTCGAATGTACCGACCCCGCTTCCGAAGAACTGCTCCGCAAGGCCGGCAGCGACCGCGTGGTCTGCACCGCCCGTTTCGACTCACTCTTCATCAGTCAGGAACTGCTCAATCCCGGCGTCCAGGGGGTGATAGCCGACCTCTTCAGTGCCCGTGGCGGCCAGCAGATATATTTTACTCAGATGACCCGCCCCGGAACCTTCCGTGATCTTTCCGATCGCTGCCGCTCAGCCGGGCATCTTGCACTGGGGCTTCAAACTGCGGACGGAATAAAGCTGAACGTGGCAGACGGATTCAGTGCCGCTGCCGGCGACCAGCTTGTCACCATCGGTGCATCGCGCCTTTCCGGCATCTGACAGGCGTCCGTACCCGGTTGGTACTAATTTGGAGCATTGATGGATATTTTTACAGAAAAGACGATTCTTACCGTCAGTCGCCTGACCTCGCTGCTGCGCGGAGTTCTCGAGGAGAACTTCGAGCAGGTGTGGGTACAGGGTGAGATATCCAACATCTCCTACCCATCTTCCGGACATTGCTATTTCACACTTAAGGATTCCGGTGCCCAGCTGCGCTGCGTAATGTTCAAGAGTGCTGCGAAGAATCTGAAGTTCAGGCCCACCGACGGCATGGCTCTGATTGCCCGCGGCCATATCTCCGTCTACGACCAGCGCGGCGAGTACCAGCTGATCTGCGAGTACATTGAACCGGCCGGCATCGGCGCCCTGCAGGCCGCCTTCGAGCAGCTCAAGGAGAAGCTGTCACGGGAAGGCATCTTTGCCGACGCCCACAAACAGACTCTTCCCCGTTTTCCGCAGCAGGTCGGGATCGTTACGTCCTCCAGCGGTGCCGCTCTGCAGGATATTCTCAAGGTTCTGAAACGGCGCTTCGCATCGCTGGATGTGCTGATCTGCCCGGTTCGTGTGCAGGGTGAAGGGGCGGCAGTCGAAATCGCCCGGGCGATCGACGACATGAACCGGCTGGAGCAGGTCGATGTACTGATTGTCGGCCGCGGCGGCGGTTCACTGGAAGATCTGTGGGCTTTCAACGAGGAGACTGTGGCCCGGGCGGTCTACCGGTCAAAAATCCCGGTCATTTCGGCGGTGGGACATGAGACCGACTGGACCATCTGCGATTTTGCCGCCGACCTGCGCGCCCCGACCCCTTCGGCTGCCGCCGAGATGCTGGTTGCCAGCACCGATGAACTGCACAGCCTGCTGGAATCGCTCTCCCACCGGCTGCGGCTGCTGATGAAAGGCTACCTGACCAGCCAGAAAGGGCGGGTCGAAGGGTTATGCCGGTCACTGCATGACCCGCGCACACTGCTGGGGCATCTGGGGCAGCGGATGGACGACATCGGCGAACGCCTGACTATGGCGTTTCGGTCAAACATCATGATGCTGCGGGAGCAGGTCAACCGCCAGGAGGGAACTCTGCAACGGTTCGGCCCTTCCCGGCAATTAGCTGCCCTGCGCCAGCAGATAACAGAGCTCGCGGCCCGTCAGGAGCGTCTGATGCTGAAAACGCTGGATCTGTCGCGGCAAAATTTCGGCGATAACGCCGCCCGCCTGGAGATTCTGTCGCCTCTTGAAACTCTGGCACGCGGATATTCCATCACTGTGCGGGCAGACGGGAGAGTTGTCTTGGACGCCGCTTCGCTCTCGGTCGGGGAACACCTGAAAGTAACACTCAACCGCGGCAGCGCCGACTGCCGCGTCGAAGCGCTGTTCCCCGGCAACGCCCTGGTTCGTGAATCGATACCAGAGAAGAGACATGAGAAACCTGCTCATTGAATTGCATTGACGATGGTTCATTTCGGGTGGTAGTCTCTGCACGTTGAGGCACGTTCAGGTGGTCAGGCAGTTTTGGCATATAAAGGGTATCATCGCCCGACGGAGGATAACAGAGATGCGTGATATGCTACCCGATGGTGACGATGTGCGGCGGGCCGTGAAGTGGGTGTCCGGCAACATTCAGGAAAACCCTGAACAGCGTGTCGGCATTTTTGTCCAGGAGGCTATTTTCAAATTCGACCTCTCGCCACGTGACGCCGATTTTCTGATCAACTTTTTCAGTTCAGCACAGGAGCTGAACAGCTGATTTCCTTACAACCGCTGTCCGGCAGCCGAATGCTGTAACACGAGATGTATGCAGGCGATATCTTCCCAGAGGACCATTTGATCCCCACGCCAACCATGTTGAAAATATTCCTTTATCGGCCGGTCGTTTTCGTCATTGTCCTGCTGACTCTGGTGTCATCGGCAGGCGCCCAGGAGACCACTGCCACCTACCCTCTCCTGCCGGCCGGGTATACGTCAATCAAGGTATTCGACAACCAGGGGCGTTTTGTCGGTCGCATCCTGCCGGAAAAACGGTACTGGGTGCCCATTGACCGTATCCCCCCGTTTCTGCAGAAGGCCGTGGTGTCGGTGGAGGATGCCCGTTTTTTTGAGCATGGCGGTATCGATTTTCGCGGAATAGCCCGGGCACTGGTCAAGGACGTGGTCAAGGGGAGGCTGGCCGAAGGGGGTTCGACCATCACCCAGCAGCTGATCAAAAACCGGCATTTAAGCGGTGAGAAAACCATCGAGCGAAAACTCGAAGAAGCGCGGATGGCTCTCGAGTATGAAAAAAAATACAGTAAAAAGCAGATTCTGGAGATGTATTTCAACGAAATTTACTACGGGAACGGAGCGTGGGGACTTGCCCAGGCTGCCCGGCTCTACTTTGACAAGAATCCGGAGGAACTGACCGACGCTGAATGCGCCATGCTGGCAGGCGTCCAGAAAAACCCGGCCCGCTACAATCCGCTCGGAAAACCGGAAAACGTCACCGGACGACGGGACCTGGTCCTCAAGCGGATGGAGGAACTGGAAGTCATCACACCCCGCCAGAAGGAGATGCTGCGCGCCAAACCGCCGGCAGTCACCAGACCGGGGCAGGCGTCCCACTATCTGAGCCACATTCGCGGCAAACTGATCGAACGCTACGGCACGGATATTATTGAACAGGGGGGGCTTGAGGTAACAACTGCACTGGACCTCAATCTGCAGAATCATGCCGAGCTGGTTCTGCGCGAAGGCCTGAAGAAATTTTCCCCCGAACTGCAGGGAGCACTGATCTGTCTTGATGCGGCCACGGGTGATCTGCTGGCAGCCGTGGGGGGAGTGGACAGCGCCTCCAAAAGTTCCTTCAACCGCGCTTTTTCAGCTCGCCGGCAACCCGGTTCCGCCATCAAGCCGCTGATCTATGCCGCCGCGCTGGAGAACGGAATAACCGCCGGCAGCATCTGGAGCGACAGCCCTGTTTCTTATGACAACGGCGGCAACGGTACCTGGCAGCCACAGAATTATGACCGGAAATCCCACGGAGATCTGAGCCTCAGACAGGCACTGGCGCATTCCAATAACGTTATTGCGGTAAAATTGCTGGAGGCGGTCGGAGTTCCCCGCTTTGTCGATTACGTCGGGAGACTGGGGCTGCAGCTCCGTGCGGAAAGTGGACTCTCGCTTGCGTTGGGCACCGGCGAAGTCACCCCGCTTGAACTGACCCAGGCCTACACGCCGCTGGCAGCCTCCGGCATCCGGGCCGAAGCACGGGCCATACTCCGTATCTACGACCGCAATCGCAAGACCTGGGTTGAGAACCCCACCGTGCTGACACCGGCCATCTCCCCGGATGCCGCTTTCATCACCACACAGATGCTGAAAGATGTCATGGTTTACGGTACCGCTAAAGGCCTTAAATCATTCAGTCAGAGCTATCCATCTGCCGGGAAGACCGGGACCACCGACGATTACCGTGATGCGTGGTTTGTCGGCTATACCCCCCAGCTGGTGACCGCCGTCTGGGCCGGATACGACAAGCCTCGACCGGGAGGCAAGGGTTTCACGGGAGGTGCGGTTGCGGCGCCGGTGTGGGACCGTTTCATGCGCAAGGCGGTCACAGTAAGGCCGTCTGCTGATTTTATCAGACCAGAGACGGTTGTCTCCGTTTCCATCGATCCCGCTAGTGGTCTGCTGGCAAGCGATGACTGCCCTGACAGATTTGAGGAGTTTTTCATAGCCGGGAGCGAACCGGAGGAATACTGCTCCCGTCATTCCGGAGCGGACATCCTGCCGGATTCTAACTGATCTCAGGGATATAACGTCAACTTGACAACCGGGAGTTATGTATATGGAATGGTTAACGGATCCGCAGGTGTGGATGGCGCTGATAACACTGAGCGCCCTGGAAATCGTACTCGGCATTGACAACATCATCTTCATCTCGATCCAGGCCGGCAAACTGCCCGCCCATCAACAGGAAAAAGCCCGCTTGCTCGGGCTTGGCCTGGCAATGTTCATCCGCATTGCGCTGCTGTTTTCGCTGACCTGGCTG
This sequence comes from Desulfuromonadales bacterium, assembly GCA_037129245.1. Classification (GTDB taxonomy): domain Bacteria; phylum Desulfobacterota; class Desulfuromonadia; order Geobacterales; family Pseudopelobacteraceae; genus JACRCG01. The sequence continues at coordinate 19,855 of JBAXVE010000022.1, read as the reverse complement.
ATGGGGCTCACGTCACCGCTGTTTACGGTGCTGGGCAACGAAATATCCGGCCGTGATCTGATTCTGCTGTCGGGCGGCCTGTTTCTGCTCTGGAAAAGCACGATGGAGATTCATGAAAAGCTGGAAGGTGGCGGAGAGCATTCCGTTACCCGTGGCGGAGCTACCTTTGGCGCCGTAATTGTGCAGATTCTGCTGCTTGATATCGTGTTCTCGCTTGATTCGATCATTACCGCTCTGGGCATGGCCAATCAGCTGGCCGTAATGGTTACTGCCGTCGTTATTGCAGTAGGCTTCATGATGCTGTTTTCAGGAAAGATCAGCGCCTTTGTCGAACGTCACCCGACGATAAAAATGCTGGCACTCAGCTTTCTATTGCTGATCGGAATGGCATTGATCGGGGACGGGCTTGACATGCACATACCTAAGGGATACATATACTTCGCCATGGCCTTTTCAGTCATAGTGGAAATGCTCAATCTACGCATGCGCCGGAGCACACCGGTCAAACTGTATGATTCACTGTGATGAAACTGACGGTCATGAAGGTTGCGCGTTAAACTTATCGGGCGCTGCGACCGAAGCGCGCCGAATTGCCAACAGTTGTAAATCTATCTGAGCAGGGACGGTATGAAAAAAACCATCATATTCAGTATTATCGGTATTGTTGCTCTCATCGCAATTCTGGGGGGCATAAAAGCCCTGCAGATCGGCAAAATGATCGACAATGGGAAGAAATTTGTCCCGCCGCCCGAAACGGTCACTTCTGCAACGGTTGCCCCCTTTTCGTGGGAGTCGTCACTGACCGCCGTCGGGACGCTGACTGCCGTGCAGGGGGTCACTATTGCCGCCGAACTGCCGGGTAAGGTGGTGAACATACATTTCGAGCCGGGTACGTCGGTGCAGAAAGGGCAGATTTTGCTGCGCCAGGACATCTCCTCGGAGGAAGCGCAACTGCCGGGTGCCGTCTCGCAATTGACACTGGCGAATGCCAGCCTGAAACGCGCTGACAAATTATTTGCTGACGGCATAATTTCCCAGTCCGACCATGACACCGCCGTATCCAATGCAGCCCAGTCCCAGGCACTGGTGGACACTATCCGCGCAACCATCGCCAAGAAAACCGTCCGGGCACCATTCAGCGGCCGCCTCGGGATCCGCCAGGTCAATCTTGGCCAGATCCTGCGCGACGGGGACCCGATTGTGTCGCTGCAATCCCTCGACCCGATCTACGTTGATTTTTCCCTGCCACAACAACAGCTTGCCCAGGTCCGGGCCGGTATGCCGGTAAGGGTGAACAGCGATGCCCTGCCCGGTGAAACAGTCAGCGGCAAAATTACCGCCATCAGCCCGCTGATCGATTCGGAATCCCGCAATATCAAACTGCAGGCGACCGTGGCAAATCGTGGAGAAAAGCTGCGCCCCGGTCTGTTTGTGAACGTCGTCGTGGGTCTTCCCCAACGCCAGAATGTTCTGGCACTACCGGCGACATCGGTGCTGTACGCCCCCTACGGGGATTCGGTCTACCTGATTGAAAAAAATAAAGATGGCAAGGGCGGGATGGCACTCCGGCAACAATTTGTCCGTCTTGGCGAAAAGCGGGGGGACTTTGTAGCTGTCACCAGTGGTGTAAAAGAAGGGGAAAGTGTTGTCAGCACCGGTGTATTTAAACTGCGCAACGGGCAGTCCGTGGTGATCGACAACAAACTGGCGCCCCCATTCCAGCAGCAACCCAAACCTGAAAACAACTGACGTGACCCTTTCATGAAATTTACCGACATCTTTATCCGCCGCCCCGTACTGGCAATCGTCGTCAATCTGGTGATTATCATCGCCGGCCTGCAGGCCATCCGCTCACTCAACGTGCGCCAGTACCCGCGTAGCGAGAATTCCGCCGTTACGGTGACCACCGCCTACGTTGGCGCCAGCGCCGATCTGGTGCGCGGCTTCGTCACCACACCGCTGGAGCGGGCCATTGCTGCGTCAGACGGCATCGACTACATGGAGTCCCAGAGCAGCCTGGGGGTTTCCACCATCAAGGTGCGCCTCAAGATAAATTACGACGCCACCAAGGCGCTGGCGGAGATCAGCTCGAAGGTCGATCAGGTACGACGCGATCTTCCCCCCGAAGCCGAGGTGCCGATCATCAATATCGAATCGGCCGACAGCCAGTTCGCATCGGCTTATTTGAGCTTTACGTCCGACGTGCTCAAGCAGAACGAAATCACCGAATACCTGGTACGTGTCGTTCAGCCCCGCCTTTCAGCAATTACCGGCGTTCAGCGGGCCGATGTGCTCGGCGGGCGCACCTTTGCCATGCGAATCTGGCTCAGGCCGGATGCCATGGCGTCCCTTAACGTCACTCCTGCCCAGGTACGTCAGGCTCTGGCAGCCAACAACTTCCTCTCGGCTCTCGGGCGCAGCAAGGGTTCCTACATCCAGGTCAACCTGACCGCAAACACCAACCTCAGTTCGGTCGAGGAATTCAGACAGCTGGCGCTGCGCAGCCATAACAACAGCATTGTGCGCCTGGGCGACATCGCCGATATCTCCCTGGGGGCAGAAGATTACGACGCAGAGGTACGCTTCTCCGGGCAGACGGCTGTTTTCATGGGAATCTGGCCGCTCCCCAACGCCAACTCGCTGGACGTCATCAAACGGGTTCAGGCGGAAATGAAGTCCATCCAGCGCGACCTGCCAACCGGTCTGCAGGCCCGGGTGGCATATGACGGCACCAGATACATCAACAACGCCATCCAGGAGGTGCTCAAAACCCTCGGCGACACGCTGCTGATTGTCGTGGTGGTGATCTTCCTCTTCCTGGGCTCCTTCCGCTCAGTGCTGATTCCGGTGGTGGCCATCCCGGTCTCCCTGATCGGGGCCGTTTTCCTGATGCAGGCTTTCGGATTCACCGTCAACCTGTTGACCCTGCTGGCTGTGGTTCTGTCGGTCGGTCTGGTGGTGGACGATGCCATTGTCGTGGTGGAAAATGTCGAACGACACATGGGAGAGGGAAAATCACCGCTGGAAGCCGCACTGCTGGGAGCACGAGAACTTGTCGGGCCGATCATCGCCATGACCATCACCCTGGCGGCGGTCTACCTCCCTATCGGTCTGCAGGGGGGATTGACCGGTTCCCTGTTCCGGGAATTCGCCTTCACCCTGGCCGGAGCCGTCACCATCTCCGGTATCGTGGCGTTGACCCTCTCGCCACTGATGTCGGCCAAACTGCTCAAACCGGGCCTGGAAGAGCATGGGCTTGCCGGACGCATCTCCCGAGATTTTAACCGTCTGAAAGAAGCCTACGGCCGCCGCCTCGATGCCACTCTGAAAGCCCGTCCGGCTGTCTACACGGTCTGGATCATCATCTCACTGCTGACGATACCACTTTTCAGCATGTCGGCCCGCGAACTGGCCCCCACCGAGGATCAGGGGGTCATTTTCGGCATCCTCGATGCTGCCGCCAACTCGACTCTCGACCAGAACAGCCGCTATGCTGCCGCCGTCAACCAGGCTTTTCTGAGCGTCCCTGAAACCGATTTTACGTTTCAGGTTACGTTCCCCAATTCCGGTTTCAGCGGCCTGGTCACCAAAACGTGGGATGACCGTAAACGGAACATTTTCCAGATCATGCCGGAGGTCCAGAAGAAGCTGCAGACAATCCCCGGCATTCAGGTCTTTCCGGTAACACCGCCGGCGCTCCCCGGCGGAGGGCAGTTCCCGGTGGAATTCATCCTGGCCTCGACAGCCGAGACCGGGCAGATCCTCGATTTTGCCCGTCAGATTCAGCTCAAGGCTATGAAAAGCGGCATGTTCGCTTTCCCGCCACTGATCGATGTCAAGATCGACCAGCCGCAGACCGAATTTGTGATTGATCGCGACAAGGTGGCCTCCCTGGGGCTGAACCTGCAGCAGATCGGCACCGATATGGGTGGCATGATCGGCGGCAATTTCGTCAACCGTTTCGATATAGCCGGACGCAGCTACAAGGTGATTCCGCAGATCCAGCGCGTCGGCCGCCTTAATCCGGACCAGTTGAAAGATATTTACGTCACAGGACCCAACAACCGGATGATTCCATTAAGCAGCGTAGCCACACTGCGGGAGTCGGTAGTGCCGCGCTCACTCAACCGCTTCCAGCAGCTTAACGCCGTCAAAATAAGCGGTGTGGCCATCAGGCCACTGGATGAGGCACTGCGCTTTCTTGAAGATGAATCGGCCAAAATCCTGCCACAGGGATATGTGCTCGACTATACCGGCGAGTCCCGTCAGCTTCGCACCGAGGGAAACAGATTTCTGCCGGCCTTCTCACTGGCGGTAATCCTGATTTTCCTGGTGCTGGCTGCCCAGTTCAACAGCTTCCGCGACCCCTTCGTCATCCTGGCCGGTTCAGTGCCGCTGGCCATGTTCGGTGCACTGATCTTCACTTTTCTCAAGATGCCTGACCCCAGCGTTTCATTCTGGACCAAAGGATGGACAACCACCCTCAACATCTACTCGCAGGTCGGCCTGGTGACGCTGGTGGGACTGGTTTCAAAGAACGGCATTCTGATCGTCGAATTTGCCAATCAGTTGCAGTTGCAGGGACACAGCAAGCTGGAGGCGGTCCGCGAAGCATCAATGACCCGACTGCGGCCGATTCTGATGACCAGCGCTGCAACGATTGCCGGACATTTCCCCCTGACGCTGGTGACCGGCGCCGGTGCAGCAGCCCGAAATTCCATCGGTCTGGTGCTGGTAGGGGGAATGTTTGTCGGCACGATTTTCACTCTCTTTGTCGTACCCTCCATCTACATGCTGATCGCAAAAGAGCACCGCCGGGACAGCGAACGGGAAGCCGGGCTGCCGTGAAACATGCCGCGCTGCTCATGCTGCTGCTGATTCTTTCGGGCTGCGGTTCCTCAAAGGACTGGCGAACTGCCAGCCGCCAGTCGGCCGGCATCGCCCCCGATCCGCAGCAGACGCGGGAGGCCGTACTGCAGGTGTACGGGGCACGGACCTGGGGCTGGCGCGGCTGGTTCGCCATCCACACCTGGGTTTCGGCCAAGAAAAGCGGTGATTCTTCCTATACGGTCTATGAAGTCATCGGCTGGCGACAGCGCTCCGGCCTGCCGGTCGTCCGGATTGAAAAAGATCTGCCCGACCGCTACTGGTTCGGCGAACGCCCCCGTTTGCTGAAGGAACACCGTGGCGGAGAAACCGACGCGCTGATTGATGCGTTTGACCGTGCGGCACGCAACTATCCCTGGCCCGGCACCTACAAGGCTTTTCCCGGCCCCAACAGCAACACCTTTACCGCCTGGGTGGCACGCCAGGTTCCCGCCCTCGGCCTTGAGCTTCCCTTCTCGGCCATCGGCAGCGGCTTCGGAGAATAACTGTTTTTCAGCATAGATTTTAAGGAGATTTAGTAGTGAATTCACGTCGTATCGCACCACAACTGTTCCTGTTCCTCTCCCTTACGGTTCTGATATCCCTCCTTTCCGGATGCGACACTAAAAAAAAAGCTGAGGCACCTGTCAAACCGGTGCCTGAAAAAGCAGCTGCCGCACCGGCCATCGTTCAGCCGGATGTGACGGCATTTTCGGCTACCAGCAGCGCCATCCGCAGGGCTGCGGCCATGGCGAACCGCACGGGCGCATCCCGTCAGCCTGCTCAACAGGTCAAATACTTAACCGGAGAAAGCCCTGACTTTGCCAGAAACTGCGGCTGGCCGGTGAACTGCCCAACGCCGCTGCCCGGCTCAATTCTGCCAGCCAAACGAATCGTTGCCTACTACGGTAATCCGCTGTCGAAAAAAATGGGGGCACTGGGAGAGTATCCCAAAGATGAAATGCTGAAACGCCTGAAGGCGGAAGTCGCCCACTGGCAGGCGGCCGACCCGGCGACCCCCGTTCAGCCGGCACTGCATCTGATTGCGGTGGTGGCACAAGGGGCACCCGGCAAAGATGGCAAATACCGCATGATCATGCCGGACACAATCGTCAGCCAGGTGTATGAATGGGCGAAAGAGGCCGGTGCAGTGATGTTTATCGATATCCAGACCGGTCATGACGATATCCGCACGATCCTGCCACGCTTCGAGTGGATTCTGAAAAACCCGGACGTTCATCTGGGGATCGACCCGGAATTCAATCTGATTGCCAGCGGAAAAAAACCGGGGACCAAAATCGGCACCTACGACGCCGCCGACATAAATTATGCGTCCTCCTTCCTGAAGGAGCTGGTGAAGAAATACAACCTTCCACCGAAAGTTTTCACTGTTCACCGGTTCACCAGGGGGGGAATCACCAACTCACGAAATATACTTCTGCGTCCCGAAGTGCAGATCGTCATGCACATGGACGGCTGGGGAGCTCCCTGGCTGAAAAGGGACACCTACAAAGCATACGTGGTGGCAGAACCGGTCCAGTATACCGGTTTCAAGCTGTTCTATCATAACGACACCAAGAAGGGGAATCCGCTGCTGACACCGCAGGAACTCCTGAGACTGAACCCGAAACCGCTCTACATCCAGTATCAGTAGGAAATAACCGTTCTCCCTGTGTCGTTCTCGATGATTATCATCTTATTTTTTTTATGCTGATGTGCTATACGTAGCCTTCGATTTCTCGGTGGAGTTGCTATGGAAATTTTTGGCGGATTTATGGTAATGATGAGCATTGTCACCCTGTTTCTGGCGGTGGTCTGGCTGATCATGCCGTTTGTTGTCTTCGCAATCAAAGGGAAACAGGACCGGACGCTTGAGGTGCTGGAATCAATGGACAAACGTCTGGCTGCTATCGAAGCCCGTTTTCTGACAGATACACCGGTGCCGGCCATGGATGAACTTCAAATTCCGGAGCAGGAACCGGTGCCTGCCTCGGAGTGCCGGACGGAATATGGTGTTGCAGTCACGACATCCACAACCGGCTGATAAGTTTGAAACGACATGACGTTCTGGGAGGCGTGATACAATGTTGCTGCAGGGTAAAAAAGTGCTGGTTTTTGGAGTGGCAAATGAAAAAAGTATCGCCTGGGCGATTGCCAGACTGTTTCATGAAAACGGAGCAGAAGTGGCAATAACGTATGCCGGTGAGGCACTTGAAAAACGGGTACGTCCGCTGGCGGAGTCAATCAATGCTGCCGTGCTCTCCTGCAACGTTGCCAGCGATGAAGAGATTGCGGCAGTTTTCAAAGAACTCTCAACCCTGTGGGACGGCATCGACATCGTCATTCATGCCGTGGCGTTTGCCAACCGGGAAGAGCTGAAAGGTACCATCCTTAATACAACTCGGGAAGGCTTTGCCACCGCCCTGGACATCAGTGTGTACTCACTACTCGGTATTGCAAAAGAGGCCCAGCCGCTCATGCAGGGGCGTAACGGCGCCGTGCTGACGCTCAGCTATTACGGCGCAGTGAAGGTATTTCCGAGCTATAACGTCATGGGAGTTGCCAAAGCCGCACTCGAAGCCTCTGTCCGCTATCTTGCCGAAGCGCTCGGACCGGAGGGGATCAGGGTTAATGGCATCTCCGCCGGGCCGATCCGTACGCTGGCTGCAGCCGGTGTCAACGGTTTCCATACCATCCTGAACCATGTCGAATCCAAAGCCCCGCTGCGCCGCACCATCACGCAGGAAGACGTCGCCCGTTCGGCCCTCTATCTCTGCAGCGACCTTGCCAGCGGGGTAAGCGGCGAGATCCATTACGTTGACGGTGGCTATAGCGTAATCGGATTGTGATGGTGTGCTGATCGAAGAATCAAGTTGCATCTGTCATTTGCAGAAACGTCGCAGTTCGTGAATTTTACCAGGAAAAAGGAGATGCCCCGATGAAAAGAGTCATGATCACTCTGTTTGCAGCAAGTTTGGTGCTGGTAGCGGTTTTTGCGTTTGCCGACAAGGAGCTGCCGGTCTTCAAAAAAGGTGACAGCGTCTACGTCTGCACCTGCGGTGACGGCTGCGACTGCAAGACCATGTCGCGTAACAAAGGTAAATGTTCGTGTGGAAAAGCCCTCGGTAAAGGGGAAGTAACGTCTGTCGAAGGCGATAAATCCGTCGTTAAGGTTGACGGCAAAGAGTTTAATCTGAATAACAAAGCCAAGTACGCCTGCGGCTGCGGAGAAGCCTGTACCTGTGGCACCATCAGCCAGAAGCCGGGTAAATGCAGTTGCGGCAGCGAGATGAAGAAAGTCAACTGAGCCTCCGGCTGAACCCGCGCACCTGAAAAGGCGGCCACTGGCCGCCTTTTACATTCGTTTTGTTACCATGCCGGAGCTTTCATGAATCAACTTATGTCCATCGTCGTGCTGTTCTCACTGGCATTCTTTGCGACATTCGCCACTGTGACAGCGGCAGACAAACCGGCTTCACCGGTTCCCGCCGATGCCAAATGCCCGGTCTGCGGCATGTTCGCGGCAAAATATCCTGAGTGGTCGGCCAGCGCCCGCTTCAAGGACGGCACCGTTCACTATTTCGACGGCCCCAAGGATCTGTTCAAATATTACCTCGACACCGCCCGCTACTCACCGGGAAAAATAACGGTCGATATCTCCACGCTGGCCGTCAAGGAATATTATTCGCTGGAGATGATCGACCCGCGCAGCGCGTTTTTTGTAATTGGTAGCGACATTCACGGGCCGATGGGGAGCGAGCTGATCCCATTTAAAACTGAAAAGGATGCCGCCGCCTTCAAACTTGATCACAAGGGAAAGCGCATCATCCGCTTTGGCGACGTCACCCGGCACCTGATCAAGGCCCTCGACTGACGATGCGCCGCTCCGTACAGTTTCTGCTGTTCACCGCCGTCGGACTGCTGCTGCTTTTACTGCTCCCATTCCACGCCCGCCATACCGGTGCAGGTGCTGAAAAGGAACTCCAAACGGCAATAAAACCGCTTGCCGGACTTCAACTGACCGATCTCTGCCTCTCCACCGAAGCCCGCTACACCCGCCATCCGGCGATGGCCGATCTCCACTCCCCTTTTCAGGAACATCCTCTGGCGCTGGAACATTTCCCCTCCGGCTCGCTGATTCTTCCTGCGCAGACCACCGTGGGTGCTGACCGATGACCCCCCTGCTCGAACGACAGCTGAACATCCTCGACTTCACACTTTCTTCGCTGCTGCGACGAAAAGGAAAGAATCTGTCGCTCTTGCTGATGTACCTGCTGGTGGTCTTCATGCTGGCTTCACTGGTATTTTTTGTCACTGCGCTGAAACGGGAGGCGGCCCTGATTCTTAAGGACACTCCCGACATGGTCGTGCAACGGCTGATGGCCGGGCGTCAGGACCTTGTGCCGGCCGGCTACCTGGCAAACATTCTTTCCATCAAGGGAGTCAGCGTCGTCCGGCCGCGACTGTGGGGCTATTATTACGACACACTGAACGGAGCCAATTATACTGTCATGGCCGACGACACACTGGCCGACGGGTCAGAGCAGGCTGTCGTCGGCAGCGGTGTAGCAGGAATTCGCCGTCTGGCGGTCGGCGATCTGCTGCCACTGATCAGCTATGACAAGGTTCCCGTGATGCTGCAGATCAAAAAGATACTTTCCCCTGCGTCGAATCTGGCGGCCGCCGACATGATTCTGGTCTCTTCGCGTGAATTCAGGATGATTTTCAATTTTCCGGCCGCTCAGTTCACCGATCTGGCGGTCACGGTGCGCAATTCGAAAGAGCTGCCGACAGTGGCAGCGAAAATAGTCCAGCAGTTCCCCGATGCCCGCCCGATTCTGAAAAGTGAAATTCAGCGCACTTACCAGTCGCTCTTCGACTGGCGCGGCGGCATGGTGGTGATCATCCTGGCGGCCTCGCTGCTCTCGTTCATCATCTTCGCCTGGGATCGAGCCAGTGGCCTGTCGGCGCAGGAGCGCACGGAGATTGGCATCCTCAAGTCAATCGGCTGGGAAACATCCGACGTGCTGCTGCTCAAGTTCTGGGAAGGTATCGTTATCTCGCTGACAGCATTCCTGCTGGGGACACTGCTGGCCTACGGCCATGTGTTCCTGCTGTCGGCGCCGCTGTTCGCCCAGGCACTCAAGGGATGGTCGGTCATGTACCCCCGGTTTCAACTGGTGCCGGCCGTGGATGTCTACCAGCTGTTCGTGCTGTTTTTCCTGACAGTGGTCCCCTACACGACCGCCACCATCATCCCCTGCTGGCGGGCAGCCACCATCGATCCCGATGCTGCCATGAGGTCGTGACATGATTGAACTCTCCTCGCTCAGCAAGGTTTTCAACGATGGCCGGTCAAACCGGTTTGTGGCGGTTGACGACGTCAGTCTGGTTATAATGCCGCGACAGCTTACCGTTCTCAAAGGGCCGAGCGGATCCGGCAAGACGACGCTGCTCTCCATCATCGGCTGTATGGCGCGTCCCACATCGGGGCGCATCTATCTTCGCGACATCCCTGCTGCACTCCCTTACCGGAGAGACGACAGCGAAAATGTGGAAATTACCAGCCTGCAGGAGCGCTTCCTGACCGAAATCCGGCGGCGCACCTTCGGTTTCATCTTCCAGCAGTTCAACCTGATCAAGGGGATCAGCGTACTGGAAAACGTCATGCTGCCGGCCTACCCGACCGGCGAGGCCCGCTCCGCATTCCGCACCAGGGCACTTGACCTGCTCGGTCAGTTCGGCATGGAACGTCATGCAGGGCAGAAGGTGGAACTGCTCTCTGGCGGGGAACTGCAGCGGACGGCCATTGTCCGCGCCCTGATCAACGACCCGGCCATTATCATCGCCGACGAGCCGACCGCCCACCTGGATTCAAAATTATCGCTGGAATTCATGGAGCGGGTTGAACAGCTGAAGAGCAACGGCACAACCGTCATTATCGCTAGTCACGATCCACTGGTGTACGATGCCGCTTCTGTCGATTCTTTGGTGGAGATGCGCAACGGAAAAGTCGTCGGCAGCCGGAGCCGCCAATGATGCTGCATCCGGCTGTGCTGGCACTGCTGCTAACCTCGCTGCTGGTTGCTGCCATGGGGCTGTACGCCGGGTATTACGGTCTGCGGATTTTAAAAAGCTGGAAGCTGGAGAGCGGCAGCGAACTTCAGCTTGAACTGGAGCGCCGCACTTCACTGATTTCGACGATCATGAGCTATGATCTGTTCATTCAGCTCATGTCACTTTTCCTGTACGTCTACACCGCTGACAGTCTGCACCCGCTGTTCACCGGTGCCATGTGCGCCGCCGGTGTCTTGAACATCAACCAGTTCGGTTATCCGCTGCTGCTACTTAAAATGCTCAATTTTCTGCTGGCCGGCGTCTGGCTGATCCTTAATTATGCCGATTGCCGTGGCTTCGATTATCCGCTGATCCGGGTCAAGTTTGAACTGCTCAATCTGATCGTCCCGCTGCTGCTGGTGGAAACCTGCCTGCTGGCCGCCTATTTTTCCGGGGTCAAGCCGGACATCATCACCTCCTGCTGCGGCAGTCTGTTCGGCCACGAAGCCGTCGGACTGGGTGGAAACCTGACTGCCCTGCCACAACAACCGATGCAGCTGGCATTCTTTTCTGTTATGTCGGTGACATTCGCAAGCGGGGTCTACTTTTACCGGATGGGCTGCGGAGGCTGGATTTTCTCAACTGCGGCGGGTGCTGCATTCCTGATTGCAGGCGCTTCGATCACGTCATTCATCTGTCTCTATATCTACGAACTCCCCACCCACCACTGCCCGTTCTGCCTGTTGCAGAAGGAGTACGGCTACATCGGGTACATCATGTACGCAACGCTTTTCGGCGGTGGTGTCGCGGGATTGGGAACCGGAGCGTTGCTGCCGTTTCGCTCCACCGGCAGCATGGTTCGCATCATCCCGCCGCTGCAACGCCGCCTGACGCTCATCACCGTTGCCTGCTACCTGCTGTTCACCCTGATCACGGCCTGGAAGATGTTTTCTTCCGAGCTAAGACTAACCTTCTGAAATATACCCAGCGATAACCTCCAAATGCCGGGCCGTGGCCCCGCCGTTGTCGCGCATCATTTTCAGACCGTTCTGCCCCAGAACCCTGCGCAGTTCGTCGCTCTTCATAAGCGTCCGGCAGGTTTCGGTCAGCTCTTCAGCTGCCTGAACCTGGACTCCGGCGCCATATTTCAGAACCAGAGCTTCAATTTCCCGGAAGTTTTCCATGTGCGGGCCAAAGATGCTCGGCACTCCGACCGAAGCCGGTTCCAGCAGGTTATGTCCGCCGAACGGCACCAGACTGCCGCCGACGAAGGCAACGTCCGACAGTGCATACAGATCCATCAGTTCGCCCACCGTATCCACCAGCAGCACCTCCCCGTTCTTCGGCCTTCGTTCACCGGAAAGAGAAGATCGCAGTGTGAAGCGCAGGCCGGAAGCCGTGAGCAGAGAGGCAACCTCTTCCGTCCGCGCCGGATGACGTGGTGCCAGAATCAGCAGCAGGTCGTCGAAATCAGCAAGCAGTTCCAGGTAGGCGGAAATGACAAGCCGCTCCTCATTGTCGCGGGTGCTTCCGGCGATCACTACCCTGCTTTCAGCGGAAAGCGAATAACTGTTCCGCAACTGCTGCCGCTCATCATCGCTGACACTGCGAAACGGGATGTCGTTCTTGAGGTTGCCGGTGATGCGCGTTCTGTTGTAATCCGCCCCGATTTCAACCAGGCGGTCACGGGAAATTTCCGACTGAACGCAGATGGCCGAGAAACAGTTCAGGATCGGTAAAAAAAACCGTCTGAAGGTCAGATAGCGACCGAACGAGCGGTCGGAAATGCGACCGTTGGCCAGCACAAGCGGAATACTGCGGTTATATGCCTCGCGGCAGAAGTTTGGCCAGATTTCCGTCTCCATGATGATGATAATTTCAGGGCAGAGATCCTTCAATACCAGACTGACCGACGGCAGGAAATCGAACGGGAAGTAAATACAGAGGTCAATCTCCGGGAATGCAAGGGCGGTGTGGCGGCCGGTTTCTGTAGTATTCGATACCACTAGCGCGTGACCGGGATAACGCTCTTTCAGTGCACGGAGCAGCGGACGAGCGGCGATGATTTCGCCGACCGACACCGCATGGAGCACTATTACCGGGCGGATACCGGTTTTTGCCAGCTCACCGGCAGGAATCAGCCCGAATCGTTCCGCAAAGGCTGCCGGCCACCCCAGGCGCAGGGAGCGGTAGGCATTGAACAGGGCAACCGGGATCAGTAGAAAAACGGAAAGGAGATTGTAGAACAGGTAGAACATGGAAATCCGTTCAGGCGGCCAGGGTGGGCTCATCCCGGTCAAGTCTCAGCAGGTAATACAGCGAGACAGCCGTGAGATGAACCATCCCCCACGCCCAGAGATTATCGCTCAGAAAATGCCCCCCCTGGGTTATGCGGGCCACACTCATCATTACACCAAAGCAGAGTCCGCCTGTCATCCAGTACCATGCCGCCCGGCGATTACGGCGGCGATAGATGAAATAGGGGGCTGATAGATAAAACGCGGCAGATGCGTGACCGGATGGAAATGATCGCCCTCCGTGGGCGACCCCTTTCTGCCAGGGATGCAGATATGTTTTTGTGCCGCCTGACTGGACTATTTCACGGGGGCGAGGGCGTCCCCAGTATTCCTTGAAGACGGAATTTACCAGCAACCCCGGCCCCAGGGCCAGCAGGAGCACTAGAAAAAAACCCGCTTTGACCAGATAACGCCGCTGCCGGAAATACATATTCCAGCCGGCCGCCAGCAGCCCGGCTACTGCCAGAGCTACGGCTGGGATACGATCCAGCCGGTAGAGAAACCGCCACGGCTGCATATCACCAATCGGCCACTTCCCACCGACACAGAACAGCGCTGAAAGCTTCAGGTCGGCACCGGAGGCTGCAATCCAGGCGGTTCCCACAGCCAGCAGACAGAGCGGCAGGGCAACGTCGAGCCATGCCCGTTTCAAGAAATGCCCTCGGTCCGTTTCCAGCGGCGGTGCACCCAGTACCACTCGGTCGGATGGGCACAGACAAAGTCGTCAAGGTACCGCGACAACGCCTGAATATCTTTGGCAATACCGTCGTTAGAGACATCGCCACAGAGTTCATAGGCGGGATAGATCGTGATCACATGTCGGCCGTTTTCTCGGTGAATGAACGCTGGAATCAGCGGGGCGCCCGTTTTCTGGGCGATTGTAACGGGTGCCTTGTTGGCCCACGCTTTTCTGCCGAGGACGTCCACCAGCACCCCGTTATCCTGAAATACCGCCTGATCCGTGAGCATACCCACAATCTCGCCACTTTTAAGCACGCTCAGGATCTGGCGCAGCGCCAGCTTATTGTAGATGACCCTGTTACCGTAGACCATACGGAACTTTTCGACGACGCTGTGCAGGTAGGGGTTATTCTGGTGGCGGGCCACCGCCCACATGTTCTCGTTGAACAGCCGCTTGATGGAAAGGCTCATCAGTTCCCAGTTGCCGCAGTGTCCGCTCACCAGGATCAGACCCTTATGTTTCTGTCGTGCCTGCTCCAGATGTTCCCGCCCCCGCACTTCGATCGAGTCGATCAGCGTATCTCCCATGCCGTGGTACAGGCGGCAGACCTCGACAATCGACCTCCCCAGGTTCATGAAGGTTTCGCGGGCAACCTCCTCGGCAGTTTCAAAGGTGCCGGGCCATAACGGGTGATTCTTCATGAATGGCAGCACCCGGCTGATATTGTCGATGGCAATTCGACGACGACTGGCCAGCAACCGGAACAGGATCAGGCCGATCCGGCGGCCGGCACCACTGCCGAAGCGCTGTGGAATCAGCGAGACGGAACGGGTGATGAGGTAGAACAGAACTGTTTGGAGTGCCCAGACAATCCGTTTCATGGTTCTTCGACCGCCATTTCAGATCTTCCGTTGGAGAACTGAAGGGCATGCAGCCTGCTGTACAGACCTTCCCCCGCCAGCAGCTCCTGATGGGTCCCCCGTTCGACAATGCGCCCCTTCTCAAGCACGACTATCATGTCGGCATGCAGTATCGTTGAAAGGCGGTGGGCAATTACCACGGTCGTACGATTGGCCATCAGGTTATCCAGCGCCTGCTGCACCATCTGCTCGCTTTCCGTGTCCAGGGCGCTGGTGGCTTCGTCCAGAATCAGGATGGGCGCATTTTTCAGCAACGCCCGCGCAATGCAGAGTCTCTGTCGCTGCCCGCCTGAGAGCCGCACGCCACGATCCCCGATGTTGGTCTCATAACCGTCAGGCAGCTGATCGATAAAATCGTGGGCGAAAGCAGCCCTGGCAGCCTCGACGACCTCTTCCAGGGATGCATCGGATTTGCCGTAACGAATGTTGTTGGCGATGCTCTCGTTAAAAAGGGTCGTCTCCTGATCAACCAGGGCGATCTGTGCCGCCAGCGAGCTGAGCTTCAAATCCCGGATGTCGTATCCGTCGATTGATATGCTCCCCGACGTGACATCGTAAAAGCGGGGGATCAGGGACGCCAGCGTCGTCTTGCCGCCGCCTGAAGGTCCGACCAGCGCGATCATCCGCCCGCTTTCCACCATCAGCGAGATGTCATCAAGGACGGTCTCGTCCCCGTAGCTGAAAGATACGTTCCGGAATTCGAGAGTCCCGCTGGCCCGCGACATTTCAGCGGCATCGGGACGCTCGACGATCAGACGCGGCTGATCCATCAGCTCGAATACCCGCGCCGCAGCCCCGGCAGAGCGCTGCACCGTGTTGTAGGCGGCCTGCAGCTTCTTGATCGGGTTGAAGAGCATCACCATGGCGGTGATGAAGGAGAACAGCTCAGAGGCGGACATATGACCGCTGATGACCTGGCTGCCGCCGAAATAGACAACGCCGGCTACACCAAAGGATATTATTGTTTCGGATACCGGCATGGAAAGTGACTCGTACTTGATGAAGCGGCGCATCTGGGCGAAGAACTCGAGATTGGCCGTCATGAAGCGCCTGGTTGTCTGCTCCTCCAGGCCGAAGGCCTTGATTACCTTAACGCCGGAGAAGGTCTCCTGGAAGATCGACGTAAGTCCGCCCATGACCGAGAGGCTGCGGCCGGAGGTATTCTTGATCTTCTTGCCGATCAGCTGTGCCGGATAGGCGGTCAGGGGGATGACGATGAACGAGATGAGGGCCAGCTGCCAGTTGCGGTACATGACCACCCCCAGCAGGACGAAAACCGAAATCAGGTCACGGAACAGGCCACAGACAACACTTGCAATGCCTTCCTGCATCGAACTGATGTCGTTGGTAATGCGGGAAATAAGTTCGCCGGTGGCGGTTTTGTTGAAAAAAGCCATGTCCAGCCTGATGCTGTGGGCATACAGGTCGTTACGAATGCTCTGGATGGCCTTTTGACCGGCCAGTTTGAGGCATGTGTCGTAGGTGAAACGGGTTATCCCCCTGACGATGAAGAGCGCAATGATACCAAGCGGCACCAGGAAAAATACCCCTGCATCCTTGCCGCTGAAGATTTTTTTGAGCACCGGTTCGACACACCAGGCAAACACACCATCAAGCCCGCCCACGACGGAAGAGCAGACTGCCGACAGCAGCAGCAGCTTCCAGTGCGGTTTGAAGTAGCCTAATGTCCTCACCAGTACGGGGTTCATGGTCGTCCAATCAGATCAAACAGCAGGGAGGCAGTTCGTGCGGAGGCATTTCCGCTCCCCCCCAGTTTGTGGCGAATTGACTGCAGTTTTTCAACAATGGCATCCGAGTAGCGCCGGTCGTTCAGTATCAGCCTGATTTCGGTCGCAATCCGGTCGCCCGTCGCATTGTCCTGAATCAACTCCTGAACAACCGTTTCACCGGCGACAATGTTGCAGAGACCGATATGGTCGAGCTTGATCAGTCGCCTGGCCAGCTGGTAGGTGAGCGGGGAGAGCTTGTAGATGATCACCATCGGTGTGCCGACCAGGGCAATTTCCAAGGTAACGGTTCCGGAGACTGAAATTACCGCATCACAGGCCCTGATCAGGTCATGTATCCGGTCGCGCCGGATGGTGACGTCAAGGCCTGCAGCTGCCAGCCGAGGAACAATGGCGGACTCGTCCAGCGTTGAGGCCAGCGGCAGAATAAACTGGACACCGGGAACACTCTCTTTGAGCCTGACCGCCGCATCTATGATAACCGGGAGCAGGCGTTCGATCTCATTCCTTCGGCTGCCGGGGAAAAGTCCGACGATTTTGCACTCCGGATCGAGACCGAAGCTGGCTGCGGCTTCATTACGCCCCATGCTGACGTTGACCAGGTCGGCCATGGGGTGCCCGACAAAGGTGACCGGCACACCTGCCCGCTCGTAGAACGGCGCCTCGAACGGCAGGATCACCGCCATATGGTTGACAAGACGGGCGATTTTTCTGACCCGCCCCTGGCGCCATGCCCAGATCTGCGGGCTGATGTAATAGAGCACCTTGACGCCGGCTCTTTTGGCAACTTTGGCAAGGCGCAGATTGAAGCCGGGGTAGTCGATCAGTACTAGCAGATCGGGGGGATCGTCGAGAAGGATTCGTTTCAGTTTCAGGAAGGCGGCAGAGATGACGTCAAAGTGTTTTACCACCTCAACCAGGCCGACCACCGCCATATCTTTGGAATCCACCAGCGTTTCAACACCAGCCTCGCGCATGCGCGCCCCTCCGATGCCGAAAAAGCTCAAGGCGCCATCGAGTCGGTGACTTTCACGCACAAGTTGAGCGCCATAGATATCGCCGGAAGCTTCGCCGGCCACGATCATGATGCGTTTTCCCAGCGCTGTCCTGGCAGTAGTACTGTCGCATCCCACATTGGCATAATGTGTTGAGGACACGGTTGATGAAGAAAATACCGTTATCAAGGAAATCAAACACCTCAGGAGTATCAACTCTCGTATTTTTAAGAAGCTGACGGCAATCCCGCGTCAAAAAAACGGATTATTGCTTATACCCTGAACGTGCCAACCAATCAAGTATTCCTGCGGAAAAACAGTTTTTTCAGTTATCGTATGAACCTCGTATGTATCTCGTGTCGGTAATGCCTCCCCGGTTCATCCCCGCGCGTGCGGGGAACATGAATTCTCAGGCACACAAGCTGATGCATATTTTGGTTCATCCCCGCGCGTGCGGGGAACATGTTTAATTGTACGTTCTCATCCCCGTCAATATCGGTTCATCCCCGCGCGTGCGGGGAACATTAGGGCGGTATCATTCCGCTCAGAATAATAATCGGTACTGTTTCATCGTATACCGGCACGACCGGTTCATCCCCGCGCGTGTGGGGAACATACATCTTTAGGCCACCGGATGCCGAGCACGTCCGGTTCATCCCCGCGCGTGCGGGGAACATTTAAAGCTGCTGTACCGACGATAGGAGCGTCGCGGTTCATCCCCGCGCGTGCGGGGAACATTTACACTGTATTTAATCCTATCACTCTGCAAACGGTTCATCCCCGCGCGTGCGGGGAACATTGCGCCACATTGATTGCAAACTCTCTCACTACCGGTTCATCCCCGCGCGTGCGGGGAACATCTTACGCCGGTAACTACTGATATGGATGATTGCGGTTCATCCCCGCGCGTGCGGGGAACATCAGACCACCAGCCGTGTAGCCGGTTCCTGATACGGTTCATCCCCGCGCGTGCGGGGAACATCAGGTTCCTGATTATCAGATGCCGTATCAGAACGGTTCATCCCCGCGCGTGCGGGGAACATCTGCATCCAACGGGAACCCCGGCTGGTTTAACCGGTTCATCCCCGCGCGTGCGGGGAACATTCTGCTGTTCAAGGTTCTATCACTGCTGCCAACGGTTCATCCCCGCGCGTGCGGGGAACATCGCTGGTCAATGGCCTCGACATAACCACAAACAGGTTCATCCCCGCGCGTGCGGGGAACATCCCCGGCAGGCGCTCAATCTGGCAACCCGCATCGGTTCATCCCCGCGCGTGCGGGGAACATTGCTTTCAGCGTCAGTGCGTATGGCGTTGCGCCGGTTCATCCCCGCGCGTGCGGGGAACATGGAGAGCCACCTGTACCCGTATCGAAGGCATACGGTTCATCCCCGCGCGTGCGGGGAACATACCATCAGGGCAAACGCCACAACCTATTCAATCGGTTCATCCCCGCGCGTGCGGGGAACATCTCGTTCTATCCGGTTCGGCAGTATCAGCGGGCGGTTCATCCCCGCGCGTGCGGGGAACATATCGTTTTTCATCAGAGTGGTAACGACCAGACCGGTTCATCCCCGCGCGTGCGGGGAACATTACAGTGTTGTCACGGATACTCTCAGGTACGGCGGTTCATCCCCGCGCGTGCGGGGAACATGCGTCACCCCCAACCCATAATGGCTTACGTCTAGGTTCATCCCCGCGCGTGCGGGGAACATAAATATGGGGGATGGTTGGCGACTATCTGACCCGGTTCATCCCCGCGCGTGCGGGGAACATATAACCAGAACGTACTTCTTGGCGCCATCGATCGGTTCATCCCCGCGCGTGCGGGGAACATCTGCTCAAGAAATGCCTGTTTCAGCAGCATGGCGGTTCATCCCCGCGCGTGCGGGGAACATAACTACAGCAATCTGCGCGGCATCCGCAACGACGGTTCATCCCCGCGCGTGCGGGGAACATGCCGCTGAAGATGCCATGAGCCTGCGGGCAGGCGGTTCATCCCCGCGCGTGCGGGGAACATGGATCAGTTGCAGCAGATACTCCAACAGCAGGTGGTTCATCCCCGCGCGTGCGGGGAACATTGCACACATCTGTCTGTTTCCGGGGCGCGACACGGTTCATCCCCGCGCGTGCGGGGAACATGGCTTTACTGCCCCGGTATTGATTGCTGACGACGGTTCATCCCCGCGCGTGCGGGGAACATTATTACGGGTCAAGGTTGCCGTTTTTATGAGACGGTTCATCCCCGCGCGTGCGGGGAACATGCGGAGAAATACCGCATCGTCCGAAAA
>JBAXVE010000021.1:0-47345 GCA_037129245.1 Desulfuromonadales bacterium | reverse complement strand
TTTTTGGCAGTGCAAAATTTTCAAAGAACACTACAGAAGTCTAAAGTTCAGTAAAATAAGGACATGTGGGCCGAATAAACAAAAGACCCATTGTTTGAATCACCCCTCCGCAAGAAGTTTAATTTTCTCCACGATATGCCTGCCGATCGGAATTGCTGAGGTTGCCGCCGGTGACGGAGCATTGCAGACTGCAAGCACGCGTGCTGTAGTGACGAAAAGAAAATCGCTCACCAGTTGACCATCCCCGGTGACCGCCTGGGCACGGATGCCGGCGGGATAGTCATGCAAGTCCGTCACCCTGAGCGACGGGCAGTATTTTCTGACCAGCTCAAGATAGCCGCGCCGGTAATAGCAGTTTTTCAGCTCCAGCATGCTGACCTTGATATGCCTACTCAAAACCTTGAGCAGCCCCGGATAGGTCAGCATTTCAAAACTGTCGCGGAGGCTGAAATCAGTCCTCATGTACCCTTCCCGCTTGAAAGCAAGGACAGCATTCGGGCCGACGGTGACACTGCCGTCAATCATGCGGGTCAGGTGAACCCCGAGAAACGGCAGTTGAGGGTCGGGAATCGGATAGATCAGACGGTTGACGATCCGGTTGTGCTCAGATCCCAAAAGGAAATATTCGCCGCGAAAAGGGACAATTCTAAAATCAGGACGGATGCCGAGCATCCCGACAACCCTGTCCGCCATCAGTCCCGCGCAGACCACCAGAAATCGCCCGCTGAAACTGCGGCCCGCAGTCTGGACACCTACACCATCAAGCTTCTCTTCTATTGATACGACTTCACTGTTGTAATGAACAACCCCGCCTCCCTGGATAACAAGCTCCACCATTTTTTCGGTGATTTCAGTGTAGCTGACGATGCCGGTTGACGGAACCAGAAGTGCCCCCAGGCCGGAAATATGAGGTTCCTGGTCTCTCAACTCCCCTTCTGTCAGCCGCTCGACCGGAATTTCATTCTCGGCGCAGCGCAGCTGCAGTGCAGACATCCGCTCCATTTCCTCATCGCTGGTTGCCACCAGCAGCTTGCCGCACTCGTCGAATTTGATACCCTGTTCCCGGCAAAATTCCTTGGTGGCCAGATTCCCTTCTCTACAGAAACGGGCCTTGAGGCTGCCGGGAGTGTAATAGACACCGGCATGGATGACGCCGGAATTGCGGCCGGTCTGGTGACATGCCGGGCGGGGTTCCTTTTCGAGTACCGCCACAGAGCAGCCGGGAAATGACTTCTGAAGCTGCCACGCCGTGGAGACACCGATTATTCCGGCTCCTATCACTATAAAATCATATTCCATCCGGGTCCTCCGTTTCAGGATGCGATTTCACTTCAATTCCAATGCCGGCCACTACTTGGCCAACCGGAAACAGATGGGCACCAGCATACAGAAAACAGCCCGACTGCACAACTGGTGACAGACAGGCGCAGAGTAGTCGCGAAAATGGAGCACCCTCTCCGCTTGACAAATCTACCCCTGCGGGTCGATAATCCTTCACCGGTCATTACACGAAGGGATCATACCTCTATGCGTATCGAATGCGATTTTCTTGTCATCGGCAGCGGCATTGCCGGCCTCTCCTTTGCTCTGCAGGCAGCCAACCATGGCGACGTTGCCATCGTTACAAAACGGGATGTTTCCGAGTCCGCCACCAAGTATGCCCAGGGCGGGATCGCCTCGGTGTTTTCGGCAGAGGACTCATTTGATGCCCATATTGACGACACGCTGGTAGCGGGAGCAGGCATCTGCCATGAAGACGTTGTCAGGATGGTCGTCGAAGAAGGGCCCCAGACCATTCGCAATCTCATTGAGTGGGGGGTGAAGTTTACCACCAGCGGCGAAAGCTACGACCTTACCCGCGAAGGGGGTCACAGCGCCCGCCGCATCCTGCATGCCGAAGACATCACCGGCCGCGAAATTGAACGAGCACTGGTGGAAGCTGTTCGGCAGCACCCTTCCATCCAGGTCTATGAACACCACATTGCCATCGACCTGATCACGTCCGCCAAAATAGAGCGCCGCCGCCTGGAACAGAATCGCTGCCTGGGGGCTTATGTGCTTGATATTCAGGGGGATCGCGTCGTCACCTTCAGCTCAAAGGTGACGCTGCTCGCCAGCGGCGGCGCAGGCAAGGTCTATCTCTATACCTGCAACCCCGACGTGGCCTCCGGCGACGGCGTTGCCATGGCCTACCGCGCCGGCGCAACCATTGCCAACATGGAGTTCATGCAGTTTCACCCGACCACTCTCTATCATCCGCTGGCCAAATCGTTTCTGATTTCCGAGGCGGTACGGGGTGAAGGTGCTATCCTGCGGCGGCGGGACGGAACCGCTTTCATGGAGAAGTATCACAAATTGAAGGACCTGGCTCCGCGTGACATCGTCGCCCGGGCCATCGACAACGAAATGAAGACCAGCGGCGACGACTGCGCCTTCCTCGACATCACCCACGAACCGGCCGACTTTGTTCGCCGGCGCTTCCCCAACATTTACCAGACCTGCATGGATTTCGGTCTGGATATGACCAAGGAGTGGCTGCCGGTTGTGCCGGCCGCCCACTACCTCTGCGGCGGGGTGGCTGTCAACGGTGACGCCGAAACAGATATCCCTGGACTGTATGCCATCGGTGAAACGGCATTCACCGGTCTGCACGGAGCAAACCGTCTTGCCAGCAACTCGCTGCTGGAGGCGGCAGTCTATGCCGGACGAGCCTATCGCCACGCCTGCGATGCCGTGTCCTCTCTTCCGGGTGATCATCGCGAGATCCCGGCCTGGGATTCCGGTACCGCCACCAACAGTGATGAGATGGTCGTCGTCTCCCAGAACTGGGATGAAATCAGGCGCTTCATGTGGAACTACGTCGGCATTGTGCGATCCGACAAACGGCTTGAGCGCGCCATGAGCCGTATCAGGCTGATACAGGGAGAGATCGAAGAGTATTACTGGAATTTCAACGTTACGTCCGACCTGATCGAGCTGCGCAACATCGCCACCGTCGCGGAGCTGATTGTCACCTGCGCCCAGATGCGTAAGGAGTCGCGCGGTCTCCACTACAACATCGATTATCCTGAGCGGGATGATCTGAACGGTAAGAAGGACAGTTTCGTGAAGAAGCAGTTCTGAAAGGAGCCCGTGCATCGTGGAAATTGGTGAAATCAGAAAACGGATTGACCTGCTGGACGACGTGCTGCTGCGGATATTCAATGAGCGCGCCCGCCTGGCGCTGGAAATCGGCCACGCCAAGAAAGAGCTGAATCTTCCGGTTTTTGATCCCGCCCGGGAAAAGCGCATCTTCAACCGTATGAAGGAGGACAATCCGGGGCCGCTGGACGACGAGGCGATAGTCAGGATGTTCGAACGAGTAGTGGACGAATCGCGCCGCCTGGAGCGCATCATGTCACATAAAGAAGAACTGTAGGGGGGCTGTCTGACATGCTGATAATTATGAAAAAACATGCCGAAGAATCTGCTCTGGATGCAATCAAGGGATACCTGATCACCCATGACTTCGACATCCATCAGTCGACCGGCGCCAACCGGACCATCATCGGCGTCATCGGAGATACCGACACACTCAACGACCATGAAATTGAACTGATGCCGGGTGTGAGCCAGGTTGTCAGGATCAGAAAAGACGATTAACGGAAATAACGGGGGCCATGAATGACTGACATATTGCTGATTGCTGCCGTTGTGGCAGGCTGGTTCATACTCAACAGATACATCCTGCCCAGAATGGGCGTTCAGACATGAATGTCCGACACCTGTTCTCCCGCGGTGCGGGAGAAAGAGAATGACCTCAAGAACAAGTGATTCCGGTTCAATTCAACAGAATTTACATTTTGGATTAATTGCCGATTGACGCAGACAACTCTCCTTTTGGCTGATCGCCACACGATCAGCCCTCGCTCCGCTTCAGCTCCGCAAACAGTTTCATCTGCTCCTCGGCGCATTTGGGACAGATGCCGTGACTGAATTTGGCCTCGGAATGGTTGGTGATGTACTTCTCCAGTTGGTTCCAATCGTTGTGGTCATCCCTGATTTTTTTACAATAGGCGCAAATGGGAATTATCCCTTCCAGCTGCTTCACTCGATCAAGCGCCTGCCTGAGATCTGACACATGCTCCGAAAGTGAAGTCTGCAGGCAGTTTGTGCGATAGCCGACCGCCACCCGCGCCCGCAGTTCATCGTTGTCAAACGGTTTGCCGATGAAATCATCAGCCCCGGAGTTAAGTGCTCTGGCAGCTGAATCCTTGTTGCTGCGCGATGTAATGATGATTGAATAATACGGCCGCTCCGATGCTCTCTCCCGCAGTCGCCGAACAATCTCGGGCCCTTCGATGCCGGGCATCATCCAGTCAAGGATCACCAGCTGTGGGTGGTCCGGCTGGCAGAGGATCTTCCATGCCTCCTCCCCATCGTGGGCGACAGTTACGTCGTAGCCCCATTTGCTCAGCAGCAGTTGCAGCATCTTGCATGACGAGGCGTCATCTTCGGCTATCAGTACTCTCATGGCTTATTCTCCTCCGGCGGAAGCGTCAGCAGATTCTGCACCGCTTGTATCGCCTGTTCAAGTTTCAGCTCCAGTTCCGGCAGAAGTTCCGCCGCCAGGGGCAAATTACCCCCTTCTGCACATAATTCTATCCGGCGGGCGGTTTCCGAGAGAAGCGGCATGGCCAGATTAGCCGCCGAACCCTTCAGTTTGTGCGCCGCCTGACAAAGTGCAGCAGCATCCCGGGCCTCCAGCGCGAGCCGGATTGTTCCGATCTGCTGCGAGGCACCTTCAACGAAAATAGCCGCCACAGCGGCGGCGGCATCAGCATCATTAAGATTTCTACGGACGAAATCGTCCCGGTCGAAAGCCTGAGCCGCACCGTCGCCAGGAACAGAACCGTCTACAGATACCGGCAGAAAGCGGTCGAGATCGGCGCCGAACAGTCCCCATTTCTGCAGCATCGCCAGAAGCTCCTCCACCACAACCGGCTTCGGCAGGTAATCGTCCATCCCGGCAGCCAGACAGCGTTCTCGGTCTTCCCGCAAGGCGTTAGCCGTCAGAGCTATCACCGGTATGGCATGATTTTTCACACCCGAGGTCTCATCGCGAATCCGGGCGGTGGCATCGTAACCGTTCATCACCGGCATCATACAGTCCATCAGCACCAGGTCATAATCACTATTTTTCAGCTGCCAGAGCGCCTCTTCACCGTTTTCCGCCACATCAAGGCTGTAGCCGAGTTTTTCCAGAATAGATTTTAAAACCAGTTGATTGGTCGGTTCATCCTCAACCAGCAGTAACCGGATATTATGGCTCGACAGGGCGGTTGTCACATCAAGGGACATCCGTGGTGGCTCTGCAACATCCTCCGTCACATCTGAGGTTTCAAGCACCGCCGTAAACCAGAACGTCGATCCCTTCCCCTCCTCACTTTCCACGCCAACTTCCCCCCCCATAAGCTCAGCCAGTTGGCGTGAAATTGTGAGCCCCAGACCGGTGCCGCCAAATTCGCGGGTTGTTGATCCGTCTGCCTGTATAAAGGGGTTGAAAATGTTATCCAGTTTGTCGGCGGCAATTCCGATACCGCTGTCGCGTACCAGGAATCGGAGCTTAACCTGATGCCCGGCTTCCTCTTCTTTGCAGACCAGCAGGGAAACCGAGCCGTTATGGGTAAACTTGACGGCGTTGCCGAGCAGATTGGTGATTATCTGCCGCAACCGGCCGTTGTCTCCCCGCAGGAAGACCGGAACGTCCGCATTGATCAGCAGATCGGTCCGCAGCCCCTTTTCCGCAGCATGGAGAGAAAGAAGATTCATGATACTGCTCATCTCCTTCTGCAGGTTGAAGTCGCGAGACTCCAGCTCAATCCTGCAGGCCTCAATCTTGGATATGTCGAGAATATCGCTGATCAGCTGTAGCAGGTTATTACCGGACTGCCGGATGGCATCTACATACTTCTTCTGTTCCGCCGTCAGCTCAGTCATGGTCAGCAGTTGCGCCATGCCGATAACGCCGTTCATGGGAGTTCGGATCTCGTGGCTCATGGTGGCCAGAAAGCGGCTTTTGGCGATATTGGCTGTTTCAGCTGCATTTTTTGCGTCTTTCAGCAGCGCCTGAACAGTTTCGTATTCATCGATCTGAACGCGCAGCATCTCTTCGGTTGCCTGCAGCTCACAATTCTGCTCCATGAGCTTTGAACTGTTCGCCTCCAACTCCTCTTCAGCCCGCTTGCCGATGATAATATCCCAGGCAATATTTGCTATCTGGCTAACCGCCTCAACATCCAGCTGAACGTAATCCGCAGGTTTATTGCCGACACCGATGACGCCGACGATATAATCGCCACGGAAGATAGGCACCACCAGTTCACGCACCACCTCTGCGTGTCCACCAGGCAGCCCCTTGCGGTGCTGCAGCGATGAGTAATCGTTATGGATAACCGGTCGGCGCTGGCGGACTGCATCAACCCAGACGCCGGCCACATCGATAGAATAGTGCTGACCTTTTCCTTCGGCGCTGCACATGGTCGAAAGGGTATGTGTCGACCAGGTCTGCAACTGCAGCGTCAGTTGATCCGCATCAAGGAAGTGGAAGAAACCGATCGAACTGGCGGTCAAGGCTTCGGCCTCATCAAGTGTTCTGGTCAGAAACTCGTCGAGAGTGTGTCCAAAGGCGAATTCACTCAGTCTGCTGCGTGCCTGCGTGATATTCTCGGAACGTTTGCGTTTCGAAATATCCTGAAAAAAACCGATCAGCTTGTTGTGTTCCCTGTCCACCCTGCCGACAGCGTGGACCGATTTAACAGTTCCACGGGCAGAAATGATTTCCAGCTCAAGATCAAAGGGTTCACCATGTTCGATAGCGCGCAGAGCCGCTGCTTCAATAAGCGGACGGGAAGCTGGCGTGTAGAATGAAATCCCGTTTGCCAGGGTCGGCCTGAATGTTTTGTCCACTTCGTGAATCCGGTAAACCTCGTCCGTCCAGACCTGCTCCCTGGTTTCAAGATCCAGCTCCCAACCGCCAACGTTTCCGATTTTTTGCGTTTCTGCTTGTAGAGCCAGGCTCCTGGCCAGTGCTTCTTCCACCTCTTTGCGTTCGGTGATGTCCTGGATGATGCCATCGTAGGATCGGAGGATTCCGTCAGCATCCCTGGACATGATGATGGTGTCCCGCACCCAGCGCACTGCTCCGTCTTTGCGAATGATCCGATGCTCAAGAGGTGGTATTTCTCTCCCCTCCAGAAGCTGTCCGACCCGCTCATTCACCAGATCTACATCCTCTGCTGCGACCATCTGAATCCAGAGATCCCGGTTAGCAAAGAAATCTTCCTGACTATAACCGGTAACGGCCTGACAGGTAGGGCTCTGCTTTGATTCCACCGCACGGCCGTTCTCAACGCGCACCGAATAGGTATAGTCAGTGATCGCATCAATGATCCGCCGGTAGCGCTCTTCGCTTTCATCCATTTTCTTCATTGACAGGAGTGTACCACGGTATTCTGGATGTTCAATGTCGAGTCGGAAAAAAGTACGGGGCGTGGGAATGTGCGCAAATTTTTTATGTACGAGCCTGTGAATATCTGGGGTTGGAGTACTGCATCAAGCGGGGAGACGGATGAATTCCGCCGTATCAGGACTTTTGATAGATTCATCCAGTACTACCAGATAACCGTCCGGATCGAAACACCACATCTCTTTGATGCCATACGGCTTGATCTCCAGCGGGTAGAGCACCTCCAACCCCTCTTCCGTGATGGCATCGCTGATTTCCTCGATGTTTGACACCTGAAAATGCAGTGTAACCCCTATCCCGCGAGGAAACATGGTGAACCTCGGCTCCAGCAGCGGATGAGCTCTGATAACGTCAGCCTCCTCGACGAAGACGATGGCTATGCCGTCCATATCGATAACCAGGTGGTCCGGCGCCCCGTGGGCACTGAACGAGCGTTGTACCGGAAGCTCAAGAATACCGGAGTAAAACGCCTCCGTAACCACCAGTTGCGCAACGGTCAGTTGAACGGAATGCGGTGCACGGTGAACTTTCACTCAAACCCCTTATAAAATAGAGTAACAACACCTGAAAGTCTGGTCAGCCAGTTGGTGTAAATCAGCACTCCGATGATTATGAGGAAGATGCCGGTGATAATCTCAAACAGCCGGATATACTTCTTGAAGCGGTTGAAGGCCACGAGAAAGCGGTTCATGGCTATCGCCGAGAGAAAAAACGGCACGCCCAGGCCCAGCGAATACAGCAGCAACAGGACAACCCCCTGATAGACCTTCTCTTCGGTGGCTGCAACAGCCAGTATTGCCGCCAGAATCGGACCGATGCAGGGGGTCCAACCGGCTGCAAAAACAATCCCCACCAGAAAACTGCCCACATATCCGGACGGCTTATGTTTGACTGAAATTCTTTTTTCACCCAGCAGGAACTTGAGCGGCAGCAGTCCGGTAACGTGAATGCCCAGAATGACCAGCAGAACGCCGCCCAGTTTCCTGATCAGAGAGGCATTGTGCTGCAGAAATGACCCGATGAACGTCGCCGAGGCACCCAGAAAGACAAATACGACCGTGAATCCGCAGATAAAGGCCAACGAATGCCACATTGACTTCATGCGCAGAGCCTGTGGAGGTGAATCGGTCTGCAGATCGGCAAAGGTGAGACCGGTGATATAGGTAATATACGACGGGATCAGCGGTAGAACGCAGGGGGAGAGAAACGAAAGCAGGCCGGCAATAAAGGCGCCGATATAGGTTACTTCCTGTACATGCATGAGCGGTTCGCTACTTCTTGATTAATTCTTCCAGAAACGAAAAAACTTCTGAAGAATCCCAGGCAAGGCCGCCGATGATCTTTTTTACCAGCACTCCCTGCTTGTCGATAATAAACGATTCGGGAACGCCGGTAAGACCATATAGCTTTTGTGCTGTTCCACTGGAATCGAGGTACGTGGGGAGAGAAAAGCCGCTCTCTTTGAAAAAAGAGTTGATCGCGGTTTTACCGCCCTCGTCAATCGAAACGGCCATCATCTGGAACGGCTTGCCGGTCATTGACTTCTGGAGTTTCATCATGGAGGGAATCTCTTCGCGGCAGGGGGGGCACCAGGTAGCCCAGAAGTTGAGCAGAACCACCTTCCCTTTCAGACTGGAGAGTTTCAGAACACTATCATCAGAGACTGATGTTACGCCGATATCCGGCGCCTGGCTTCCTTCCCGTATAACGGACGCTGCACCCCGCCGTTCGGTTTTGGTACAGGCGGAAACCAGCATCAGGCACATCGCAAAAACCACACAGATAACCCGGCTACGGCACTTCATGAAACCTCCGGGAAAATGAATCACCACCATTTATTTGTTGCGGGTTACAACGTAATCTGCCAACTGCAGCATAGCCGCCCGAACAGGACCGTCTTCAAATATGTTCAGGTGTTCCCGGCAAGTGTCGATTGAGCGGTGAGCAACCTCAAAGGCGTAGTCAATCCCACCATACCGATGTACCAGACCGGAAACGGTGCGGAAATCATCCACTGTCATTTCATCCTTTTCAACCACCGCTGCAATGCAGGAGCGTTCATCTGCGGTACAGCGGTGCAAGGTATAGATCAGTGGAAGGGTTATTTTACCTTCTTCAAGGTCGTGGCCGATACTCTTGCCGAACTCCTCTTCTGTGGCAATATAATCCAGCGTATCGTCCATCAGCTGGAATGCAACCCCCAGGTCCATTCCGAAGTCGGCAAGCGCCCGCTGACGATCCGGCGCTACCGAACCGAGTATGCCACCGGCTTCACAAGCCGCCGACATGAGTATTGCCGTCTTTGAGCGCACCACATTGATGTAGCGTTCCTCAGTCAGGTCGATGTCGCCGGTACAGAGCAGCTGCATGACTTCGCCCTCGGCGATTACCGTTGTTGCTGCCGAAAGCACCCTCAGGATTTCAAGGCTGCCGACGCCGACCATCAGCGAGAAGGATTTTGAAAACAGAAAATCGCCCACCAGAACTGATGCCTCGTTACCCCACAGGGTATTGGCCGAGGCTATGCCCCGCCGTAACGTGGCGCTGTCAACCACATCGTCGTGCAGCAACGTCGCAGTGTGGATGAACTCAATAACACTGGCCAGCGGGACGGCCTTATCAGCGGTGTAGCCGGAAAGACGGGCAGAAAGCAGCAACAGGGCCGGACGCACCCGCTTACCGCCGCTGGAAAGCACATACTCGCCGACCTTGCGGATCAGGGGAACGTCAGACTCCAGGTCCTTGCGGAACTGAAGTTCAACGCGTTTCAAATCATCGCCGATGATGTCAAGCGCAGCCTGCATTTGGATGGTATCCTTGCCTGAAAGTCGCGTCATAGTAAAGGAACGGGTTTCATTTTGTCAAAGTATTTGTAGTCGCGTTGTACGGCAATCAACTACTGACTTCGTGTAATGTTTACATTGCCACCGCGAGCAACAGGGTATATTGTTGCGGGAAAAATTCCGGCATCATAACCGGACCAGGAGCAGTTGATGCGATTTGATGAGCTCAAACTTCCCGACCGGCTTCAACTCGGCATAGCAGAAGCCGGGTTCAGCGTCTGCACTCCGATTCAGGAACGGACATTGCCGCTTACGCTCGGAGGCACCGATATTGCGGGCCAGGCCCAAACCGGTACCGGCAAGACGGCTGCTTTTCTGATCACACTGTTTACCCGCCTGCTGAGTTCCGCAGATTCCACCGTAAAGCCCAGGGCACTTATCCTGGCGCCGACCAGAGAGCTGGTTGTGCAGATCGAGGCGGACGCCCAGCTGCTGGGGAAGCACTGTGGTCTTGTCGTACAGGCCATCTATGGCGGGGTGGACTACATGAAGCAGAAAAACGCCCTGCGCGACGGTGCTGACATAATTGTCGGCACTCCGGGGCGTCTCATCGATTACCTCAAGCAGAAAGTTTACAGCCTGAAGGCGATTGAAATGCTGGTGATCGATGAAGCTGACCGGATGTTCGACCTCGGCTTCATTGCCGATCTCCGCTTTATCCTGAGGCGCCTGCCGCCGTTCGACAAACGCCAGAATCTGATGTTTTCGGCTACCCTCAATCCACGGGTCATGGAACTGGCCTACGAGTTCATGAATATGCCGGAGAAGGTCTCGGTGACCCCGGAAAATGTGACCGCCGAGCGGGTTGAGCAGTTGCTGTTCCATTGCTCCCGAAAGGAGAAGTTCTCCCTGCTGCTCGGCCTTCTTCGGCGGGAAGGGATGGAACGCACCATGATTTTCATTAACACCAAACGCGAAGCGGAACACCTGCACAACCTGCTGAATGCCAACAGCTTCCCCTGTCGGGTTATATCCGGTGATGTCGAGCAGCGCAAGCGGATGCGTATTCTGGATGATTTTAAAGATGGCAAGCTGCCGATTCTGATTGCGACCGACGTTGCATCACGGGGACTGCACATTGAGGGAGTTTCTCACGTCATTAACTATGATCTGCCCCAGGACTGCGAAGACTATGTCCACAGGATCGGTCGTACGGCCCGTGCCGGGGCAGAAGGCAAGGCCATCTCCCTTGCGGATGAAGACGGCGCTTTTTTCCTTGAATCCATCGAAGAGTACATCTCGACAAAAATACCGACCGAGTGGGCCGACGACGAGCTATACGTTAGCGATTACGTGCGCACGGCTCGGCCGAAACGGGTGCTGCCCGCTACAAAGGGGAAAATCGGCGGGCCACGTCCACCAGAAAGATCCCATCGTGCGGAAAGACATCCCGTAAAATCTGCCGGATCTTCCTCCCCTTCTCCGGCTGGAGCAACACCTGCAACCGCTTCCGAAACACCAAAGAAGAAAAGGCCGCGGAGACGAAAAAAGGTTGCTACCGTGGAAAAACAACCGGATTAAGCCACTTACACTATACAACGAAAAGCGCCCTTCACCCTGAACAACAGGAGAAGGGCGTTTTAAATTGACTTAACTCAATGACTACTGCAACGACAGACCGGCAATTGAGGCACTTATACCGGAAATGCTTCCTCCATCGACATCAAGAATATTAACCGATGAAAGCGCAAAATTTGCCGCCGTTGGAGCTGAGCCGTTTGAAATCTGCAGTGTAACGGTCACCATGTCCCCGACCTGGGTAGCACCCTTTACAGATCCTCCTGCAGCAACGATTGATTGCAGGCTGCTCCCTGAAAACAGCGAAGCCACCGAATAGCCGACAAAATTACCGACCGGCTTGACAACTGATGCTGCAACATCACCGTTTACCATAGCCGGTGCAACGTTTGCAGGCATGGCGAGTGTAAATAATGACGCGAAAATAGTTTTACCGTTCGGCACTGTACCGCTGAGACTTATTCTGAGCGTAGCTGTAGTGTACGTCGGCGTGGTTGCTGGTGTTGTGGTCGTGGTTGTCGGTGTTGTGGTCGTAGTTGTCGGTGTTGTGGTCGTAGTTGTCGGTGTTGTGGTCGTGGTAGGCGGTGTTGTGGTCGTAGTTGTCGGTGTCGTAGCCGTGGTTGTCGGTGTCGTAGCCGTAGTTGTTGGTGTCGTAGCCGTGGTTGTTGGTGTCGTAGCCGTGGTTGTCGGTGTCGTAGCCGTGGTTGTTGGCGTTGTAGCCGTGGTTGTTGGCGTTGTAGCCGTGGTTGTTGGCGTTGTAGTCGTGGTCACCGGTGTAGTAGTTGTGGTCGAGGTGGTCGAGGTTGATGATGTGGTGCTGCTTGACCCCGAATTTGACCCGCCACCGCAAGCGGCCAACCAGAAGAGGGCCCCCATCAGCACCGCGTATACGTAATTGCGCTTAAACATGAAATCCTCCTTATGTAGTAGTATGCCTTCTCTCAGGAGTGGCCTCAAATAGTGGCCATAAATGAAAACTGCGTCCACTGGTCAATCTTGATACAACAAATTGTACAAAAAAACAATTTTTGCGTTTATAGTGCGTACAATCAAACTTTCGGGAGGCACGTCAGGCATGTCTTTTAACGGTGAACTTGAACATTTTCCGCTTGTGGATGTTGTGCAACTGCTCCACTCGACGAGAAAGACCGGTACATTGACCCTGAAAGGGGCCAAGGGTGAAAGCCAGCTGGTTTTTAATGACGGCTTCTTCGTAGGCGCCAACCACCTTAACAACAGCGTGAGAATAGGACAGGTACTCCTTGAGATGGGCGCCGTCACCCAGGAGAACCTCGACAATGCGCTGCAGGAACAGAAACGTGCCGGCAATGAGCGGAAACCGCTGGTGGCAACCCTGATAGACCAGGGAGTCATCAACAAGGACGATGCCTTTAAAGGGCTTGAAACCTTGATCGAAATGACTATTGTCGAGGTTCTCACCTGGAAAAGCGGCAGTTTCAATCTCGACGTCACCCAACTTGAACTCTCCGATGAATATCGTTATTTCCCTGAAAAACTTCACCAGGAAATTCTGCTGAACGCCCAGGGCATCCTGATGGACGCCCTGCGGATTTATGACGAAAAAATGCGCGACGGCACGTTGAGTGAGCTCTTTTTCACCACACGGGATGACGAAGATCAGGGAGAAAACGGCAGCCAGGCTGATGGGCGACAGGATATAACCGCCGACTTGCTGGGACTTGATGAACTTGATACGATTTCACGGAAAATTCCGGA
Organism: Desulfuromonadales bacterium; assembly: GCA_037129245.1. Lineage (GTDB taxonomy): Bacteria > Desulfobacterota > Desulfuromonadia > Geobacterales > Pseudopelobacteraceae > JACRCG01. The sequence continues at coordinate 33,740 of JBAXVE010000021.1, read as the reverse complement.
TGTATTCATCGGCCTCAAGGATCATGACCCGGCAGGCGAACACCGCCAGATTATTTCCCGGATGCTGCCCGAAGCAGATGCCGCGCAGAGCGAAAAGCTGGCCCTGTTTCTGGCCGGTTTGACCCGTTCGACTGCAGCCAATTCCTCCCTGGCCGTGATCCTGTTGACCCGCGATGAATTATTAGGACACTGCATCAGCAGCGTCTGTCGTCACGAGGGAATATTTGCGTTTGCGACCGACGAAGAAAGTTCACTGCAGATTATCATCGAGCAATCTCTGGGACGCGATCTGCACCCGCTGCTTTTAATAGACAGTATCCATGCAGACAGCGGCGAAAGTGTCCTGACGATCGTAACACAGAAAGTTGCCCTCTATCCCCAGATATCAGTGATGGTAGCCGCCTGTTGCCCGCTCTTCCACTCCATCAGCATGCAGGCACTTGCTGCCGGAGCCCGCGCAGTAATGCCACGGCCGTGTCGTCAATGTCACAACGATTCGTACATTCCCCAGTCAATCGACTTCCTCTCATCCCTGGGACAGTTTCTGACGCGGATAAGTCCGCAGCCGTCGCCGGAGGCTGAACGTCAGTTCGTTTCCTCCCTCAAACAACTGAAAACGCTTACCGAACCGCCTGAAGTCGCCCTACTGCTGCTATCCTTCACCGCCACGCAGTTCGAGCGGGCAATAACATTCGTCATTGCCAAATCTGAGTTGATTGCCGAAAAATCGATCGGCGTCACCTCCGGCAGGAATGAAGCACCTTCAGCACCGCTGAAGTTTCGTATCCCGCTTTCCGAAAAATCGCTTTTAGGTGAAATCGCCACCAGCGGCAGCGTTTATTATGGCCAGAAAACCGACCCGGCACTGACGTCGACTCTTTACACACATATCGAGCCGCCCCGAAGCTCCAAAATTCTGATACTGCCGCTTATCAGCCGCGGCAAGGTTATCGCGATGATTTACGCAGATTTCGGTTCCCGACCGGTGACACCGCCGCCACTGACCCTCCTGGAAGCCCTCACCCAGTGTGCAGGCTCCCACCTTGACAATGCTCTCTATCGCAAGAGTCTTGAAAAAACGAGCTGAACTGGTATACATATCGCATCCACATGCGGTGCATAATTTGAGTGAGAGGACATCATGGACGCAAATATCCTGCATCAAATCCTTGAAATAGCTTTCCAGAAAAAAGTTTCTGACCTTCATTTCGAAGTAGACAACCCCCCGTTCTTTCGTGGCCGCGGTCAGTTGATACGTGCCAAAATGCCAAACCTCTCTGCTGCCGACACCGAATTCATCGCCGCCACGGTACTTGAACACAATGGACGCCAGCTCTCAAATGACCTGAAAGAATTTGACGCCTCCTATTCGCTTCCCAGCGGCGGGCGTTTCCGGGTCAGTATTTTCAAGCAAAAGGGGCACTACGGCATTGTCATGCGGGTAATTCCTCCTGTCATCGGTACCTTCGAAGAGCTGCATCTCCCCCCCGTCCTGGGTGAGATTGCCCAGGCGCCCAACGGCCTGATCCTGGTGACCGGACCCACCGGCAACGGCAAGTCCACGTCGCTGGCATCCATGGTGCGTCACCTGAATGAAAATTTCACCTACAACATCATCACCATCGAGGATCCGATCGAGTTCATGTTTTCGTCGCAGAAGAGCTGCATCATTCAACGCGAAATCGGAATCGATACCGACAGCTTCGGCTCTGCCCTCAAAGCAGCCCTGCGCATGGATCCCGACGTGATCATGGTTGGTGAAATGCGCGACAAGGAGACCATTGATGCCTGTATTAAAGCGGCAGAAACGGGACATCTGGTTCTCTCGACCCTCCACACGCAAGGCGCCGTATCAACCATCAACCGCATCATCGGTCACTTTCCACCGGAATCGCAGGAAATTATCCGCCACCGTCTGGCAGATATTCTGGTGGCAACCGTTTCTCTGCGCCTGATCAAAGACAAAACCGGCGAGAAGGTGCTGCCGGTCGTTGAGATCATGCGCGCCACAACCACCATCCAGGCCTGCATCCGCGAAGGCAGGCTGGATGAAATTGAAAAACACATCGAGAACGGAGCATCCCAGTATCAGATGCAGTCGCTCGACATGCATCTCCTGCAGCTCTACCGCCAGGATCTCATCACCATGAGCGATGCCCAGCGCCTGACCCATTCCATGGACTTTGAGCGTAAGCTGATGTTCGACAACTGATCTTTCTTATTCACTCCGATTAATGGAAAAAATCCTCATAATTGATGACGAGGCATTCATCCGGGAGAATGTCTCCCGGATACTTGCTGAAGAAGGGTATCAGGTCTTCCAGGCATCCAATGGCGGGGAAGCACGCGATCAGGTTTCAGCGGGCGAGATAGATCTGGCACTGCTTGATTTGAATCTCGGTGCGGAAAACGGACTGGACATACTCAGGAGTCTAAAAGAGCTCGACCCTGAACTGCTGATTATCATCATTACCGGCTTCGGTTCCGTAGAGAGCGCTGTTGACACCATCAAACTCGGCGCGTTCCACTACATGAAAAAACCATTCAAAGCCGATGCGCTTCGGGTAATTGTGAAGCTGGCGCTGCAAACCCAGACCTTGAAGCGCGAAGTTCGCAATCTCAAGCGTGCAGACGGGTGCCTTCCCGGACGTTCCCCCATGATGGGCAAAAGCCCGGCATTCAACAACGTGGTATCGCAGATACGGGAAATTTCACGTATCCCTTCCACAGTGCTGATTACCGGCGAATCCGGCACCGGCAAAGAACTTGTCTCCCGCGCTATCCATGATTTTTCCGACCGCCGGGATGCCGCGTTTGTGGCTATCAACTGCGCTTCGATACCATCAACGTTGCTCGAAAGCGAGCTTTTCGGCCATGAAAAGGGCGCCTTCAGCGGGGCAGTTACCCGCAAGACCGGTCTCTGCGAAGAGGCCCATCATGGTACAATTTTTCTGGACGAAATCGGCGAACTGGATCTGGCGGTGCAGGCCAAACTTTTGAGGGTACTGCAGGAGCGCATCATTCGCCGCGTCGGCGGCATTAAAGACATTGCAATTGACATCCGCATCATAGCAGCCACGAACAGAAATCTGTCTGAGCGGATAGCCAACGGAACCTTCCGCGAAGACCTGTTCTACCGCCTCAACGTTTTCCCGCTTCACGTCCCCCCTCTCAGAGAGCGGCGCGAGGATATCGCACTACTGGCCTCATACTTCCTTGACACATTCAGCCGCTCATTCGGCCGCGATTTCAGAGTGGTGGCACCCGAGGCAATCCGCCTGATGGAGAACTATCCCTGGCCCGGCAATATCCGGGAACTCCGCAATGTCATTGAACGGATCTGCATCATGCGCTCAGGTCCATCGCTCCTGCCGGATGACCTTCCTCAAGAAATACGTGGGCTGGACAGACCTGAACCGGCCGCTGCAGGTGGCAGATCACAGCCCCCTCCGCTTGAGCTACCCGACGGTATGGGTCTTGATCAGGCCGTAACCAACTTTGAACGCGCCGTAATCTGCCACGCCCTGGATTTTACACAGGCAAATGTGCTTCAGGCAGCAGCTCTTCTCAAGATACCACGCGGCACCCTGCGCTACAAAATGGACAAGTACGGCCTGTGATACCTGTCAGCTTATTCAATGTTTTCTCTGGTTGCGTGATATGTTCACAACTACATGTAGCACGCAAAATTACGGGTTGATCTCCACATGCAAAGAACTACAATCCCGATATATAAAAATCTGGCGAGTGAAATCGAAAAATCCCATGCCCGCTCCAGACAGTATGGCGTAAACCCCAACACCATCGTCAGCAAAGATCACGTACGACTGAGCAGCGAAGCACTCTCGGATCTACGACAGAAAAATGCCGCTTTAGTTCAAGTAGCATCCGATGGACTTCGAAAGCTCTATGAACTGTTCCGGGGTGCTGGCTTTACCATGGCACTCGTACATCATGCGGGCTGCATCCTCGACGTATTCGGTGATCCTGATACATTGGCAAAGTGGGCCGGTGTAAACTACAGCCCCGGCTATCGCTGGCTGGAGAAGGATGTTGGAACTGGCGCCATTCCTTTGTGCATTGAACTACAGACCCCCGTTCAGGTTCATGACAAGGAGCATTACTGCAAACGCAGCCATGGCAGGACCGGTTCGGCGTCACCTGTTTTCGATGCAGATGATCGCTTTATAGCAGTAATCTCTTTGACAGGTGAGGCCAGCAAAATTCATTTACATACGCTCGGCATGATTGTAACGGCAGCTGAAGGCATTACGCGAGAACTGAAACTCCTGAAGTCTACGCGGGAACTTCAACTCAGCATCAGCTATTTGAATACTACGATAGAATCCATTGACAGCGGGATTATGATTGTGGATGAGATCGGCCTCATCACCCGGATAAACGGTATGGGAAAAACCATCCTCCGTTGTGAAGATAGCGATATCATTGGAAAACAGATTCAATCCATGCTCGGGGTTGATGCCAGTCTGAGAGCAGTTATTCTCAATGAATATGTAGACCGTGAAGTCTTTCTTAAAGGACCATCTGAGGTTATTCAGGTTTTTATAACAGCCAAACCGATTGGAGAATCCGGGGAAGGTTTTATTTTCAGATTTCATGAAAGTGGTCGGGTACGCAAACTGGTAAACAAGATTGCCTGGTATGGTGCACGATTCACTATCGACGACATCCTCGGAAGCAGCAATTTAATTGTAAGCGCAAAAAAACTTGCAAGAAAGGCAGCCCCCGGTGAATCAAGCATCCTCATCCTGGGCGAAACCGGAACCGGTAAAGAGCTCTTTGCCCATGCAATTCATAATTTGAGCAAACGACACAAGAAACCATTTATTGCCATCAACTGCGGAGCTATTCCCCGGGAATTAATCGAGAGCGAACTCTTTGGTTATGCCGAAGGAGCGTTCACGGGAGCGCAGAAAGGCGGTCATCCGGGTAAATTCGAGCTTGCCAACGAAGGCACCATTTTCCTTGATGAAATAGGCGATATGCCCGCTGATATGCAGGTAAAACTATTACGTGTCCTTCAGTCGGGTGAAGTTGCCAGAATCGGTGGTGTAAAACCCACAATGGTAAATGTGAGGATTATTGCGGCTACGAACATAAACCTGAAAACGCAGTTAGAGAATAAAACGTTTCGAGCTGATTTATTTTACCGCCTCAATGTTGTTCCCATAATCCTGCCTTCACTCAGAGAAATTACCGAAGATATTATGTTCCTGAGCAAGCTTTTCTTGAAACGTTATAGTGATTATTTTGAAAAAGGAAGCCTGGGTTTTTCACAGGAAGCAGAGTCGGCCCTGACTTTTTATCATTGGCCGGGCAATATAAGAGAGCTTGGAAATATTATTGAGCGCGCGGTCAATCTGGTTGACGGGCCGATAATCGGACTTGAGCATCTGGGGATTATGGCGCGGACTAAGAGGAAAACTGGGTCAGCCTGTCCGGGCAAACTACTGGAGGAAGTTGAGCGACAGACCATTCTTGAAATCATGGCCTCCGTCGAAAACAACATAACAAACGCCGCAAAAATTTTGGGTCTCACGCGTGCTACGCTTTACAAAAAACTGAAATTATTCGATTTCAGAAAGCCTGGCCTCCTCTAATCTACCAAACTCTCTCCACCTACCGTTTATTTTTTATACATGTATATTTTGTATACATCGCACCTAACTATCTGCTAAACAAACAATAATCCTGATACAGTATTTTATTGTATAATTATTATACGTTACATTGATTGCGATTCCTCTGTATCCAGCTATCTGCCTGAATGTGTTCCCATGCCGTAAGCGCCACAAAGCGGGCATCTGGAGATTCCGTACATCCGGTATTCAATTATATATATGGTTTGGCATACTACGTGTAAAACTGCCTTTCTAAATTACCGTTCTGGTAAATTGAAAGGGGATCATACATGCTTTTGAGAAATAAAGTTGCCATCATTACCGGCGGTGGAAGAGGCATCGGGAAAGCAATAGCACTGAGGTTTGCCGAACATGGGGCACATTGTGTGATTGCTGATATCAATCTGGAAAATGCCCGCGCTGTAACTGACGAAATAAATAACATGGGCTCAAAAGCATTGGCAATTACAACCGATGTTACAAATTTTCATGACGTCGAGTTGCTGGTTAAGACGTGCATCGATTCGTTTGGAAAGCTGGATATACTGGTAAATAATGCCGGCATAACGTCTGCAGCAACATTGCTGGAGACAAGTTCGGATGAGTTCAATCGACAGATCAAAGTAAATCTCGAAAGCGTCTATCTGTGTACAAAAGCGGTTTTCCCGATTATGATGCATCAGCGTAGCGGCAAAATAATAAACATTGCATCAATTGCTGGCAAAAGAGGCGGCGGAATTCTGGGAAAATCTGCGTATGCCGCTGCCAAGGGTGGCGTTATTGCCTTTACCAAAGCAATTGCACGAGAAGGAGGCCCATATGGCATTAATGTAAATGCAATAACGCCGGGGTTGACAGCCACAGAAATGACAGAGAATTTTGATGACGAGAAGAGAAAGTTGATTATTCAGGCCATTCCGCTCGGCCGAATTGGGGAACCCGATGATGTTGCGAAGGCAGCAGTTTTTCTGGCGTCTGATTATTCGGACTATATCACGGGCGAAATAATGGACGTGGATGGTGGTTTTATGATGGATTAGCGTGTTATTTTTTTGAATCGATACGCATTACAGTCACTGAGGCAGCTCAATTTATTTCAAAAGGAGATGAGAGCATGAAAAAACTGGTTAACGGGAAAATTGTCGCATTGGCATTAATAACAGCAGTAATCGCGGTGTGTGCCGGCTGGACTGCTCGTGCTGACGCCTCACAGTTCGTGTACAAGTATGCCAATAATTTGCCGGCCACGCATCCCATGAACATACGTGCAAAAGAGATGGCTGACAACATCAAGAAAGAGAGCGGAGGGCGCATAGAAATTCAGGTATTCCCGAACAATCAACTGGGATCCGACACTGATATGCTTTCCCAGATCCGATCCGGCGCAATCCAGTTTTTCACGCTGTCCCCCGGAATTCTCTCGACTCTTGTTCCGAATGCGTTCGTAAACGGTGTCGGATTTGCCTTCAAAGATTACGACACCGTATGGGCCGCGATGGATGGTGACCTTGGAAAATATGTACGTAACGAAATTGCCAAAACCGGGACTCTGTTCGCGTTTGATAAGATCTGGGATAACGGTTTCCGCCAGATCACCTGCAGCACTCGGCCGATCAAAACACCGGAAGACTTGAAAGGGCTCAAAATCCGCGTTCCGGTAAGTCCGCTCTGGACTTCAATGTTCAAGTCACTTAATGCCGCACCGGCAAGTATCAATTTCTCGGAGGTTTACTCGGCCTTGCAGACAAAAACGGTGGAAGCTCAGGAAAACCCCATCGTACTTGCCAGCACCAACAGGTTCTATGAAGTGCAGAAGTACGTATCACTGACCAATCACATGTGGGATGGCTTCTGGTTTCTCGGCAATAAGAAAGCCTGGGACAAACTGCCAAAAGATCTGCAGGATATCGTTACAAAAAATATCAATGCTGCTGCTGTTAAACAAAGAGCCGATGTCAGACTATTGAACGATACCGTACGTAAGGACCTGCAGGCAAAAGGTATGGTTTTCAATGATGTTGATTCGGCAAAATTTCAAGATACTTTGAGAAAATCGGGTTTTTATGCTGAGTGGCATAAAAAGTTTGGTGAAGAGGCCTGGAGTACGCTTGAGAAATACACCGGGAGACTGAAGTAATGAATAACCACAGCGAGGAAATCCCTGAAGTCAACCTGGAGAAAGTCTCAGAGTTTGCTCCACCGGAGCATCTCGCTGTGCCTGAACGCTTTGCTCTACTGGACAAAGTGGTCAAGCTGGTCACGGAGATACCTGCTGCTCTATTGGTGTTCGCTGAAATTCTCGTCCTGTTAGCGGGAGTAATATCCCGCTACGTTTTCAACTCACCGCTCACGTGGACCGATGAACTGGCCTCGATTCTTTTTCTCTGGCTTGCCATGCTGGGAGCAGTAATTGCTCTCAGGCGGGGCGAACATATGCGACTCACCGCGTTTGTCAATATGCTCCCACCCATCTGGCGCCCCTGGGTCGAAAACGTTGCTGCGATGGTAGCGGCAGTATTTATTATTCAGCTGGCAATGCCTGCGTTCACCTACATTGAAGAACAGTGGATGATAACAACTCCGGCCCTGGGGATGCACGACAGTTTCCGCGTGGCCGCTCTCGGGGTTGGAGTTGTGCTGATGATGCTGATAACGATTGTACGTTTTATTGAAAACTCGTCCTGGAAACAGGTCGCATCTGCATTACTGATTGTGGCGGTTGCGGCCGGGATATTGTGGGTGGCAAAACCGGCTTTACTGGCGATTGGCAACTACAACATGCTGGTGTATTTCATAGTAATTGTTGCTGTTGCTGTTGCAGCCGGTGTCCCGATTGCCTTCGCTTTCGGGATTGCCACAATTACATATCTGACAATGGTCACAGACGCACCGCTCACCATCGTCGTGAGCCGCATGGATGAAGGTATGTCTACACTGGTTCTTCTCAGCGTACCGCTTTTTGTGTTTTTGGGATTTTTGCTTGAGATGACCGGGCTGGCAAAAGTGCTGGTGGAGTTTTTAGGGTCGCTGATGGGACATGTTCGCGGCGGTCTTTCGTATGTTCTCCTGGGAGCGATGTTCATAGTATCAGGAATCTCAGGCTCCAAAGCGGCCGACATGGCGGCAGTAGCTCCGGTGTTATTCCCCGAAATGAAGAGACGCGGCTCAAAGCCCGGAGAATTGGTTGCACTTCTTTCTTCCTCGGGCGCAATGGGGGAAACGATTCCACCAAGCCTGGTAATCATCACCATAGGTTCGGTCTGCGGCATCTCAATTGCGGCTCTCTTTACCGGAGGGATTTTACCGGCTGCATTCTGCGCTTTGGCACTGGCTGTCGTGGCTTTTTTCCGTAATCGCGACGAGAACCTGGATGGTGTTGAACGCGCGAGTCTGGCGACGGTGGTGCGTAAATTTCTTGTGGCGCTCCCGGCTGTGGCGCTCCCTATCTTCATTCTCACAGCAGTAGTCAAGGGGATTGCGACCGCTACTGAAGTTTCTACTCTCGGTGTAGCTTACACCGTCATCCTCGGGATATTTTTCTACCGGCGATTCGACATAAAAAAAATCTACCCCATGCTGGTAGAAACCGCCTCACTCTCCGGTGCAATCCTGCTAATCATCGGCTCCGCCACAGCAATGGGGTGGGCTCTTGCACAGTCGGGATTTTCCAAAAACCTGGCCGACATCATGTCCAGAGTACCTGGCGGGCAGTTTGGATTTCTGGTCGTATCGATTGTCCTTTTCATAATTCTTGGAAGCGTACTGGAGGGCATTCCGGCCATGGTACTTTTTGGGCCGCTGCTCTTCCCTGTCGCCCGCAGTCTGGGTGTGCATGAAGTCCATTATGCTATCGTTATTATCATGTCCATGGGTATTGGTCTGTTTGCCCCCCCTCTGGGGGTAGGCTATTACGCAGCCTGTGCCATCGGCAAGGTTTCTCCTGATGAAGCGATGAGACCGGTCTGGCTCTACCTGGGAGCCTTGTTCATTGCGGTACTGTTTCTTGCAGCTTTTCCCTGGCTTTCCATCGTATTTCTGTAACTGCATCACCACTTATTTTCAGGAGCCCGATAATGGGAGCAAAAAAATACGGCAAAAAAATTTCGCTGAATTTTTATCATGAAATGTTCAAAATCAGACAATTCGAGCTGAAGGCCGCTGAATTATTCATGCAGGGTCTGATGGCAGGGAACATTCATACCTGCGCCGGTCAGGAAGCCGCAGAAGTGGGGGCCTGCCAGGCATTACAACCCACTGACTTCATAACATCGACCCACCGTGGTCATGGCCATTGCCTGGCCAAAGGCGGAAGGGTGGATATCATGATGGCAGAGCTCTTCGGCAAGGCCACCGGCTATTGCAAAGGTAAAGGCGGCTCCATGCATATTGTTGATATCAGCCTCGGCATTTTAGGGGCTAATGGCATCGTCGGTGCCGGTATCCCCATTGCTGCCGGATCAGCTTTAGCTTCCAAAATACGCGGTAACAAAGAAGTTACGCTGGCTTTTTTTGGCGATGCAGCCTCAAACCAGGGAACGTTCCATGAGGTAATTAATATGGCTTCAGCCTGGAACCTGCCATGCGTATTTGTGTGTGAAAATAATAAATATGGCGTTTCCGTATGTATCGATCGGGTCTGCAAGCTTGAAAACATTGCCGGCCGTGCAGTTGCCTACGATATCCCCGGTAAGGTCGTAGACGGCAACGATGTATTTGCAGTCTATGAGACCGTGAAGGAAGCCGTTGAGCGGGCACGAAACGGCGAGGGACCCAGCCTGATCGAATGCAAGACCTATCGTCATCGCGGGCACTACGAAGGGGATCCCCAGTCATATAAACCGGCTGAGGAAGTTCTGGAGTGGAAAGAACGTGATCCCATTACCCTGCTGCGTTCTGAAATTGTGAGCAGCCGTGTAGCAAAACCGGCTGAACTTGATGCCATCGAGGCTGTGGTTACGGAAGAAATCGAGGCTGCGGTCGAGTTTGCTAAAAACTCTCCCTACCCGACTCCGGACCAGGTAACGACTGATGTCTATGCCGTGGATAACGAAAGGAGTGTTATCCGATGAAGACTATCACCTATGGGCAGGCAATCAGCGAAGCCATGCATGAAGAAATGGTTCGTGACAACTCCGTGTTCATCCTTGGCGAGGACATGGGACTTATTGGAAGTGTTTTCGGTCTCACGAAGGGTTTTATGGATGAATTTGGCGCACACCGCGTCATCGACACTCCTATTTCAGAAGCCGGTTTTACCGGTATGGCGGTCGGGGCGGCAATGCGGGGACTGCGGCCGATAGTCGAGCTTATGTACGTAGACTTTGCTCCGATATGCCTGGATCCGATCGTCAATCAGGCTGCTAAAATGCGCTATATGACCGGTGGCCAGGTCAAGGTGCCGCTGGTGATTCGCGCCCCTGGGGGGGCTGGGCGCAGGAACGCCGGTCAGCATTCCCAAAGCCTTGAAGCCCTGTTCACTCACTTTCCAGGCCTGAAAGTAATCTCGCCAAGCACTCCCTACGATGCAAAAGGATTATTGAAAGCAGCCATTCGGGATGACGATCCGGTCATGTTTCTCGAGCACAAGCTCCTCTACGCCCAGAAAGGGGATGTTCCTGTGGAGGAATATGTCATCCCCATCGGGAAGGCCGATATTAAACGAACCGGGTGCGATGTGACCATTATAGCCTGGTCGCGCCAGGTGCTCTTTGCTCTTGAAGCGGCCAGGCAATTGGCGCAACAGGGCATTGAAGCTGAAGTTGTTGATCTCCGGACGCTTGTGCCGCTGGATTGGGAGACCATTGAAACATCGGTCAGAAAAACACATAAAGTGGTTGTGGTACAGGAGGCGGTGAAGCGAAGCGGATACGCCGGTGAAATTTCGGCGCAAATCATGGAAGAAGCCTTCGACTACCTGGATGCACCTGTAAAGCGTGTTGCCGGGCTGAACGTGGTGCCTCCTTTCAGCCCGGCACTTGAAGATCTCACCTATCCTGATGTCAAGGATATCATAGCCGGTGTGATGGAAGTTGTTTCCTAGCCCGTAGTCAAATTCACCAGGAGATCGTAGAGAATGGCTATTGAATTCATGATGCCGCAACTTGGTTTGACGATGACTGAGGGCACAATAAGCAAATGGTTTAAAAGCGTTGGCGATGCGATTGCTGTCGGAGAATTGCTGGTAGAGGTGGAAACTGAAAAAATTACCAACCAGCTGGAGTCAACTGTGGCCGGCACGGTCCTCGATATTCTCGTACCTGAAGGGAGTGCCGTACCGGTACAGACAGCTATCGCCCTGATTGGCAAACCTGGCGAGCAGGCGTCCCGGACGGTTGAAAGCACTGTTGCAGCACCTGCAGATATAATTGACGTTACTGACAAGGCTCCAGGCGTGGCATTACAACTATCATCAGCCGTCGGAAAACGGGTAATGGCATCACCATTTGCCAGAAAGTTAGCTAAAGAGCAGGGTATCGACCTGACAATAGTGACGGGAACAGGCCCTGGTGGCCGCGTGGTGGAGCGTGATGTCGTCGGTTTTATCAAGCGCACTACCGTAAAAGCTACTCCTCTGGCTGCCAGAATTGCGGATGATTTCGGGCTTGACCTGCATGCGATCAAAAAAGAGTCCCGGATCATGAAAGATGATGTAATTGCACTGCTTTCGAAGCGAGAGTCTTCTGTGACGGAATTTTCGACATCGGTGGTGTCCGTTACCGGAATGCGCAAGGTGATTGCAGAGCGGATGAGTGTGAGCTGGCAAACCGTTCCGCACGTCAATATGACGGCAGAAGTTGATATGACGGCCGCCAGCGACGTGAAAAAATCACTGGGCATTGCAGCGGGTAGAAAAATTTCATTTACGGAGATAATTATCAGATGTGCGGCGCACGCGCTCGGTGAGTTTAAAATCGTAAATGCAAGCATGATCACCGATACAATTCAATTACACGAATCCATTAATATCGGTGTGGCTGTTGCTCTTGAGAATGGGCTGATTGTACCGGTAATAAAAAACGCAGACAAAAAATCCATTATCGCAGTGGGAAAAGAAATTGGAGAATTAAGCCTGAAAGCACGTCAAGGGCTCTTATCCCGGGATGAAATCAGTGGCGGCACCTTCACCGTGACAAACCTCGGAATGTTCGGCATAGACCATTTTACACCCATTATTAATCAGCCGGAAAGCGCAATTCTCGGTGTGTGTCGCGTTGTTGAAAAAGCTGTCGTCAGTGAAGGAAGCATCGTAATCAGACCCATGATGAATCTCTGCCTTTCCTTTGATCACCGTCTGATTGACGGTGCTGTCGGCGCACGCTTCCTGTCCCGGATCCGTCAACTGCTGGAGCAACCGCTACTGCTGCTCTAACCACATATCTTTATCGGGATGAGTTGTGTAGCACCTGTCACCACTGGTTCGCCACTATTTACGGGAGCTTTATCGTATGTCCAAACGGTTGATAATTGTCGGTGGCGGACCAGCCGGTTATGTGGCAGCTATCCGTGCTGCCCAGCTGGGAGCTGATGTTCATCTAATAGAAAAAGAACATATCGGCGGTGTATGTCTTAATGTCGGCTGCATCCCCACGAAAGCAATGCTGCATGTCGCCGAAACCTATCAGGCGGTTCTTAACGGAAATTCCATCGGCATCTGTGCAGATAATGTGAACGTGGAATGGCCCAAAGTTTTAGCTTACAAGAACAGCGTGGTTAACAGGCTGGTTCTGGGTGTTCAGGGACTATTGAAAGCAAACCGGGTGACGATTCACCACGGCCACGCGACGGTACGAAGCCCGAAGAGCGTCGAGCTAAACGGCGCGGAAATGGAAGCTGACTCCATAGTCCTGGCAGTCGGTTCGGAGCCATCCCGACCCGATTTTCCCGGATCTGACCTGCCAGGCTTACTTGACAGCACTGCCGCGCTCAATCTGGAGAGCATCCCTGAATCGTTGATTATACTTGGCGGTGGAGTCATTGGTGTCGAGTTTGCGGTTATGTTCCGTAATTTTGGCTGTAATGTGACGATTGTTGAGATGTTACCACGCATCCTGCCTGGTATGGATGCTGACATTGTCGAACAGTTTCAGATTGAACTCGCCCGAAAAGGGATTAGCATCCTCACCGGAGCACGCTTGACGGAAGTATCCGGAAACGGCTCTGAATTGTGCGCCCATATTGACGTAAATGGCCAACCAATAGAGCGTACTGCTGAGAAAATGTTGATAGCAGTCGGGCGCCGGCCTCGTATCAACGGGATCGGTCTGAAAGAGACCGGCGTTACGGTTGAACATGGCAGGATCGTGGTAGATGACTGTTTCAGAACCTCGATCCCCGGGATATACGCGGTCGGAGATTGCAGCAGCACCATGATGCTGGCGCATGTGGGGTCTGCCCAGGGGATTGCCGCCGTTGAACATGCTCTCGGGCATACGACTGCGTATGTGGGCCATATTATTCCGGCCTGTGTATATTCAAACCCTGAAATAGCCTCTGTAGGGCTTACCGAAGAGCAGGCTCGCGCCCAGGGGATACATTTCAAAACAGGTGTATTCCCGTTGGCGGGTAATGGTAAAGCGATTATTGAGAGCAACGGGACCGGCATGATCAAGATTATTGCAGGCAGCCGTCATGGAGAGATCATCGGTGTGCATATAGTGGGGCCGCGCGCTACCGACCTGATAGCGGAGGCCGCCCTAGCCATGCGTCTGGAAGCAACCGTTACTGAACTGGTTTCCACAATCCATGCTCATCCTACCGTTAGCGAAGCCATGCCGGAGGCTGCCCTGGCAGTGGACGGACTCTCTATTCACTGGCCGCCTGGCATGAAACACAACCAGGGGGCGTTATGAATGTCAAACAACCTCGCTTTCTTCGTCATCCCGGTCGGTTCAACCCGGTACGGATCACGACGGTATCTTCCCGCTACGGACGCCACGTCCGTCTGCTGCTGAAACCGGGTGAAACATTATTTGACGCACTGGTTGGCCCTTTGTCAGAGCTGGATATCCATTCAGCCTCGACAACAATCCTGGGTGGTATTTTCAATGACCTTTACTATTGCGTTGCACCGCCGGACCCGGAGGGAAGAACCGTCATCGCCTATTCAAAGCCACGGCATGCCGGCCGCTCGTACATGGTTTTCGGTAATGCAACACTCGGTATATCCAGCGAAGGTAAACCGCTTGTTCATTGCCACGCGGTCGTACGGACAGAAACCGGGGATGTCATGGGAGGGCATATCGTGACCGAACAAACCATTGTGGGCAACGTTCCAAGCACTGTTCTGGTCACATCACTGGAGGGTTTCGAGCTGCATCAGGCATTTGACGAAGAAACCGGGATTTCGTTACTTCAACCAGTGGAGGTTGTCGGTCATGGCTGATTTCAGGCTTGTAGAAAGCGGAAGTATGGGGCGGGTTGCATATGGACGGATTGCTCCTAACGAAGATTTGGTGCTGGGCGTTGAGAAACTTTGCCTGGCACAAGGATTCAAAAATGCCTTTGTACGGGGTGCGTTAGGCAGCCTGGTAGACGCATGCCTGGATGCCGGTGACGACAGAGTTATCGAAGTCAGGGGGCCAGCCGTTGAAATAGTCAGTCTGGCTGGCGAGGTTCGCTCTGATGAAAACGGGACACCATGTGCCTCGCTTACTGGCGTAGTTGCCGATCCGGAAGGGCGCGTTTTTGGAGGCCCGTTTGTATTGGGTCTTAATCCTGTCTGCGTCACGCTTGAGGTCACGCTCGAAGAGTGGCTGCCGGACACCAGCACTATTCCTTCTTAATTGTTCTTCAGAACGCACACTCCCGGGAGAACATATAACTATGGCAAATCAGATGAAGGCTCTGGTCAAAACACATCCGGATCTCGCAGAAATACAAAGCATTCCGATTCCAGAATGCGGCCCGAATGACATACTGGTCAGAGTAAGGTCAGCCGCGTTGTGCGGAACCGATTTACATATCCTTGAATGGAATTCATGGGCACAAGCGGCGGGAATCAAGCTTCCCATCGTCATGGGGCACGAGTGCTGCGGCGATGTTGTCGCCATTGGCTGTAATATTCGAGGATACTCCCCTGGCGACAAGGTCGTCGCCGAAACCCACATCCCTTGTGGTACGTGCTATCAATGCCTGAACGGCGAACAGCATATCTGCATGAATCTGAAAATATTCGGCGTGCATACAAACGGATGTTTTGCTGAGTACGCACTCATCCCGGCAGTCTGCGCCCGCAAAATTCCGGCACACATTTCCCATGATGTCGGCAGCATCATGGAACCGATTGGTACGGCATTCAGGGCAGCTCTTGAAACCAGGGTGGGCGGAACAAATGTTGCGGTTGTGGGGTGCGGCCCGATCGGGTTGTTCGCTGTCGCATCTGCCGCCGCACTTGGAGCGGCTCTGATAATTGCAACCGACATCAGCACTGACAGGTTGTCCATTGCCAGAAATGTTGGTGCCGATAAAGTGCTCAACCCTGCAAACGATGACCTGGTCCGGCAGATTATGGATTACACCGACAGTTGTGGCGTTGATGTCGTTATCGAAGCATCAGGCAATGTCGCCGCAGTAAAACAGTCCTTCGACTTCCTGAGAAAGGGCGGAACTCTTGCAGCGATAGGTCTACCGGGACAGTCGCTTCAAATTGAGCTGGGCAGAGACGTCGTATTCAAGGAAGCAACCATCATCGGTATCCATGGTCGGAAGATGTTTGAAACATGGACAAAGATGGAGCGGTTATTATGTGCCGGCAAGCTTAACATCAACCCGGTAATTACCCACACCATGCCACTTGATAAGTGGCAGGAAGGTGTGCAGCTGGCCAGGAGCGGTCAAGCCAGCAAAATTATTTTTCAGCTTTAGTTTGGACCTCATACCCGTGGTATGGATCTGTCAGATTATTCAGCCATGAAATGCTTTCAGCGTAAATGCGGATTTATGGAATTCGGGCCTGTCAGGTATGCAGACGGGCTCACCCTGCAGGACGAGGCACAATCACGTGTAGCTTCAGGCGAGTGGGATGGAATAATCATACTTTTACAGCATACGCCCGTTATTTCCTTCGGCAATGGCGGCGGTAAAGAGCATTTATGTGCTACCAATCAACAATTAGAGTCTCAAGGAATCGAAGTGGTATCGGCAGGCCGGGGAGGAAATGTCACCTGCCATAATCCCGGTCAGTTGGTCGGATATCCGGTTCTTAATCTGGAGAAGTGGCAGAAAGATGTCCACTGGTATGTCAATATGCTGGAAGAAGTACTCATCCTCACACTAGCTGAATATGGCCTCCAGACGGGACGAAAAGCCCGTTACAGCGGAGTATGGACTGGAGATGAAAAAATTGCAGCGCTGGGCGTCTCGGTCAGGCGCTGGTTGACCGGACACGGTTTCGCATTGAATATCAGAAATAACCTCAAACTGTTTGATTCGATTGTACCGTGCGGCATCAGCGAATTTGGCGTTACAAGCATGCTCAAAAAGGGTTTCGATGTGGAACTGGATAGCGTAATCGGAACCTGTCTCCGCATGTTCAGCCTGGTATTTCAATGTGAACTCCAGCAGATGAAAGGCCTTACCACATTAACATAACAGAAAAAATCGCATATTTTTTTGTGGATCTGATTGTCCCGCTCTTGATCGGCTATCTGCTCCAGAGAAATAACCTGCTTTCTCGCCGTTATTACGATGCGATGATAAAAACGGCACTGTTGGTTGTGTATCCGCTTCTTGCAGTAATGAGTTTCTGGGCCATTCGTATCGACAACAACCTGCTCTGGCTGCCAGTTTTTGGTGTTGTGCTGCATGTAGTGCCTGGATTGCTTGCGTACACCAATGTAAACAGCTTGTACAGTCACGCTGCAGACCGTGGAAGCTATCTTCTCTCTGCAATTTTGTCTAACCAACTCATACTTGGTGGTATTTCAGTTTACATACTGTATGGAGAAACCGGATTCGCTTACGTTCAACTTGCAGTTCTGCCGCAGAGTTTCATTCTATTTCTGGTGTGTTTCCCGCTGGCACAATATTATCAGCATGAACTCGATGGGGGATTGACACCACAACAGATTGCATGGCGGTCAATCATATTCAATCGAAACCAGATTGGTGTGCTGGGAATTCTGGCAGGAATCATACTTAACAAGATGGGTGTGAAAAGACCGGAGTTTGGTAATTCGTTATTTGATCTGTTCGTGCATGTCAATGCCTGGTTGTCTCTTATTCCGGTAGGTCACTCCATACGTTTTACCGAACTGAGAGATTACCTGAGCGCTGCATGGCGCATGGTCTCCATCAAATTCGTTTTAACACCACTTATTATTGCCGGACTGGCCGCTTTGACGGTAGACAACTATCATATAAAGAAAACTCTGCTTGTACTTGCTTTTGCACCAACCGCTGTAAATGCAGTGATTACGGTTCGTCTGCATAACCTGAATCTGGCGATGGTCATGGCTCATTTTGTTCTGACCACCGCGCTGTATCTTTTGATTGTATACCCGATATTATTCATCTTCCTGCGCTAACACGTGAGTAGGTTTAGGTACCAATGGAGAATTTCGTACTGATTGGCGTATTTGTCGCTGTGGGGATGCTGTTTCGGCAGATAAAAGCGTTTCCAAAGGACACGGCCCACGTTCTCAACATGTTCGCCCTGTATGTTTCGGTACCGGCCCTCGTGCTCCTCAAAGTGCCGCACATCGCCTTATCCAGCGAAAATATTGTTGCAGCGGTTGTTCCATGCGGCATGCTCCTGTTTTCAGCACTCATGGTAATGCTCGGTGAACGCCTCTGGCGCTGGCCAGGCTCTGCCACCGGAGTTCTGTTGCTGGTCGTGCCTCTGGGAAACACGTCATTTATGGGCGTCCCCATGATACAGGCTTTTTTCGGTACAGCCGCTCTTTCTCATCTCATCATCTATGACCAGATGAATATGCTGATTTTCGGCACATATGGCACCATCATGCTGACGCTGTATGGCACGGATACCTCTTTCAAATTCTGGACCATCACCAGACGAATATTACTGTTTCCGCCAACAACCGCGCTGGTTATCGGCATCGCCCTGCGCCCCTGGCTGACATCTGAAAAGATGACTCTCTGCCTGCAGAATATCTCCATGACGATAGTTCCTCTGGTGATGACAGCCATCGGTTTTCAGCTGCAGTTACGACTGCCGCGGCATCTGCTGGCTCCATTAAGTGCCGGCCTTTTTATCAAGCTTATCGCAGCCCCTCTTGTGGCTCTGCTCTGTTGCCGCATGCTTGGAATCACCGGCCAGGCGGTTCACGTCTCGATCATGGAGGCAGGTATGCCCCCAATGGTGACCGCCAGTGCGATGGCAGTAATTGCCGGAATGGAGACCGAGCTGGCCGTGGCTCTTGTCGGTGTCGGCATCATCCTTTCTTTTGGTACTCTTCCACTGCTCTATCTCTTGATGTGAACTCTATAAAAAGGGAGGCTGTACAATGTTAACCACACCTGCTTATGCTGCCATGACAGCAACAACACCGTTGATACCACACTCGATTGAACGTCGTGAAACCGGCCCCCACGACGTATTGATCAAGATCCTCTATTGTGGCATTTGTCATTCCGATGTCCATCAGGCCAGAAATGAATGGGGCACATCAAACTTTCCAATGGTTCCAGGGCATGAGATTGTCGGTACCGTACTAATGACAGGGACCCTTGTCACAAAATGGACACCGGGTGACACCGTAGGTGTTGGCTGTTTTATCGATTCATGTCGTGAGTGTGAGGCGTGCCGGGAAGGTGAAGAACAGTTTTGCGAAGAAGGAATGAACGTAACCTATAACGGATTTGAACGTGACAGAACAACCCCTACCTATGGTGGATACTCGACTCAAATTACGGTAAACGAAGACTACATCCTGCGCATTCCCCCGGGTATGCCGCTTGAAAGAGTAGCCCCGCTGCTTTGTGCCGGCATCACTACCTATTCTCCGTTAAAGCGCTATGGCATCAAAACCGGAGACAACGTAGCCGTTTTGGGACTTGGTGGACTCGGTCATGTGGGAGTAAAAATTGCGAAGGCCCTGGGGGCAACGGTGACAGTGCTCAGCCATTCTGAAGCTAAACGTGATGACGCTCTGGCTCTGGGAGCAGATAATTTTATTGCCACCTGTGATACAAATATATTTAAAGAAAACGCTAAGCGTTTCGATTTTATTCTCAACACCGTGTCTGCACAACATGACTACAGCGCCGTACTTGGCCTGCTAAAACGTGACAAGACAATGGTTTTGCTGGGAATGCCCGACCCGACCCCCATTTCTGCCGTGCCACTCGTCAAACAAAGGAGACATCTTTCAGGATCACTTATCGGCGGTATCCGTGAGACTCAGGAGATGCTTGATTTCTGCGCAGAACATGACGTGCTGGCTGATGTGGAGGTCATCTCTATCGACAAAGTCAATCAGGCTTTTGATCGAATCAGTACCAGTGACGTGCGATATAGATTTGTCATTGATATGTCAAGTCTCTGCAGGTGAGGCGGTCATTGCACACCGCTTTTGCCGGAGTAGCGGCGCGCTTCAACCGCATCATCACGATTGAAATGACGGGGAATGGTGAGAACCTGGCCGGGCCAGAGTCGTTTCGGGTCACGGATTTGATCGCGGTTTGAGCGGTATATGAGCGGCCAGAGCAGTGAGTCATTATATATTTCTGCTCTGCCGGCTATCTGCGGCAGCGTCTCACCGCGCCTGACGGTGTATGAGAGCGGCCTGGAAGACTGTACATCTTTCTGGGCTGCCCTGCGCTGAACGACAGGGTTCACCGATTCTGCTTCGATTGCCGCCAGCTCCTGTGCCCGCAAGCGCACCTCGGCTTCGGCAACCTCCCGCATCAGCTGTTCTTCCCGAATCCTGGCAGCCTCTTCGGCAAGGCGCTGACGCTCCTCTTCAGCCAGACGCCGCTTGCGGTCGCGAACTCCTGCCTGCAGAACCTCCGCTTTCATCAGCGCCAGACGATAGAAATTGTCCGCCGATTCAAGGTTTTCCTGAACCCGGAAAATCGCCTCACCATGCTCAAATGTTTCAAGCAGATTATTGTACTCCTGCGGGAACAGGCGCGTTGACTGCTCCTGTCCCAGCTCATCAACCAGGCGTGTCACCCTGCTCCGCAGGGCCATATCAGGTGCAGAGCAGGCGAACAGGCCCACAGCAAGCATCAGTACACAGATGGCACGACAGAACTGCCGAGTCACGTTCAGGCCGGTTTTTCTGCCAGACGAATCCCCAGCTCGCGCAGCTGTTTACCATCCACCGGCGAAGGGGCCTCAGACATCAGACAGGTGCCCTTCTGAGTCTTGGGGAAGGCAATGACGTCCCGGATAGAATCGCTACCGGTCAGCAGCATGATCAGGCGGTCCATGCCGAAGGCGATGCCGCCATGGGGAGGAGTACCGAAATCAAGTGCATCCAGCAGGAAGCCGAATTTGCCGCGGGCATCCTCGACAGTCATGCCCAGCAGTTTGAACATCAGCGACTGTACCTGCTCCTGATGGATCCTGATTGATCCGCCGCCAATTTCGTTGCCATTCAGCACCAGGTCGTAGGCCTTGGCACGACAACGCCCCGGATCGGACTCCACAAATTCGATATCCTCGTCCATCGGGGCAGTAAAGGGGTGATGAACCGCGCACCAGCGTTTCTCATCCTCATCCCATTCGAGCAGCGGGAACTCGGTGACCCACACGAAGCGGAAATCATCCTTGCTGGTGAGCTTGAGCAGGTTTGCCAGATGATTGCGCAATTTGCCAAGCGAGTCATTGACCACCTTCGGCTTGTCGGCCACGAAGAACAGCAGATCGCCCTCTTCCGCGCCAAAGGTAGCGTTCATGGTGGCAATTTCTTCGGCAGTAAAGAACTTGGCTATGGGAGAATGCCATTCGCTGTTCTCGATCTTGACGTAGGCCAGACCTTTGGCGCCGTAAATTTTAACGAACTCCGTCAGGTCGTCGATCTCTTTGCGGGAAAACTTCGCACACCCTTTGGCGTTGAGCCCCTTGATTATCCCACCTTTGGAGGCAACATCGGCAAAAACCTTGAAACCGGAGCTTTTGACAAGGTCGGTCAGTTCGCACAACTCCATACCGAAACGCATGTCCGGGTTGTCAACGCCGAAACGGCGAATGGCCTCGGCGTAGGTCAGGCGCTCAACCGGCAGCTGTACGTTAACTCCTTTGGCCTCGCTGAAAATCCGGGCAATCAGCCCTTCCATGACCGTGATGATATCCTCCCGATCGATGAAGGACATTTCACAATCGATCTGGGTGAACTCGGGCTGGCGGTCGGCCCGCAGATCCTCGTCACGGAAGCAGCGCACCACCTGGAAGTAGCGGTCAAAACCGGAAATCATAAGAATCTGCTTGAATATCTGCGGCGACTGGGGCAGCGCGTAAAACTGCCCCTGGTTGATGCGGGACGGAACCAGGAAGTCACGCGCCCCTTCGGGCGTCGATTTGGTGAGAAAGGGGGTTTCAAGTTCGATAAAACCGTTGTCGGTCAGATACGCCCGGGTCAGCTGGGCGACTTTGGAACGGAGGATCAGGTTGTGCTGCAGCTGGGGACGGCGCAGATCGAGGTAGCGGTACTTCAGCCGGATGTTCTCGTTGATGTCGCTGTGTTCATCAAGCATGAACGGCAATGCTTTGGAGCGGTTGAGCAGTTTGCACTCCAGTACCTGAATTTCCACTTCGCCGGTCTTCATGTTCGGATTGACGGTACCCTCCGGACGGGGGATGACGGTACCTTTGATCGCCAGCACGAACTCGCTGCGGACCGATTCGGCAACCGCGTGGGCGGCAGGATTGACCTCAGGGTCGAAAACAATCTGGGCGATCCCCTCACGGTCGCGCAGGTCGATGAAGATCAGTCCGCCGTGGTCACGGCGCCGCAGCGCCCAGCCCATTAATATTACTTCAGAACCGATGTCGGCAGCCCGTAAATCGCCGCAGTAGTGTGTCCGTTTCCAGCTTCCGAGAAAATCCATGGTATCAACCTCCGGTAATTAAGTCGTTGTGGTGCGTAATGTATTTTACCCGCGCATGCGGGATATTCGGGCTTATCGGATCAACCATCACTTCCCGGCGACCGGGAGAAACAATCAGATCCATGTCTTCCATCGGCACCGCCCCCAGTAGAACCTCATCTCCCAGAACCAATGCTCCGACATAGCAGAAGCGAGTACCAAAAGCCACCTTGATCGGCCCGACATAAGGCACATTCATACTGCGCCCGTCAGCTACGGTGACTTCCCGTAATGATTCGGTTTCCAGCTGAAGCTGCAGACAGACATGTTCGGGGATACAGAGCATGAGTGCTCCCGTATCCGCTAACGCAGAAACCCTGAGTGGTGAGAGTGCTGTGTTGCGAGGATTGCTCAATTCAATTTCAGCAAAGGCATGCCCCATGAAACACCTCTTCTTTCTGCTCCGTTTCAGTTTATCGGTCTGCCGATATTTCCCAGCCGCGGCCGCAGTTTTTCCCGGTCCCATGACCAGTACTTGATGAATGCCAGCCCCTTGATCTGGTCACGCCTGACGAATTTCCAGAAACGGCTGTCGTAGGATCGGTCACGGTTGTCACCCATCACAAAATAGGAGTTTTCCGGCACGGTAATCGGACCGAAACTGTCGCGGGAGTTCATCTCTTTGGGGATGATGTCCTTCTCCTTGTGGACTTCGTGCGGATTGTCATAGGGCTTGCCGTTGACGAACACCTTCTTGTCTTTCCCCTCGACCACATCTCCGGGGACGCCGATCACCCGCTTGATGAAATCCTTACTGGGGTCTTCCGGATACTCGAACACGATGACGTCCCCCTGACGGGGGTCACGGATCGCCAAGACACGCGTGTCGACAAACGGTATCTTGGTTCCGTATATGAATTTGCTGACCAGCAGGTGGTCGCCAATTACGAGAGTGTCTTCCATCGAACCGGACGGGATTTTAAAGGCCTGCACCAGATAGGTGCGGATAACCAGGGCCAGCAGAATGGCAATGGCAATCGATTCGGCATATTCGCGGACAAGCCCCTTCTTCTTGACGACCTCAGGCTGCAGCGCTTGCGGCTCCGTCGGAAGTGAATCCTTGGTTTCTTCCATTCAATGTTCCTTTACACCAGATTTTTCATTCAACCTTGAGGATCGCCAGGAACGCTTCCTGCGGCAGCTCTACGTTGCCGACATTTTTCATCCGCTTCTTGCCCTCTTTCTGCTTCTCCAGCAGCTTCCGTTTGCGGGTGATGTCGCCGCCGTAACATTTTGCCAGCACGTCCTTGCGCATGGCCTTGACCGTTTCGCGGGCGATGATCTTGTTACCGATGGCCGCCTGAATGGCTACTTCGAACATCTGCCGCGAGATCAGCTCCTTCATCTTGGCCACCAGGTCGCGGCCCCTGAAATAGGCCTTTTCCCGGTGCAGGATCAGCGACAGGGCATCAACGACCTCGCCGTTGATCATCACGTTCATACGCACCAGATCGCTGCGGCGGTATTCGAGATGCTCGTAATCGAGCGAAGCATAGCCTTTGGAGATCGATTTGAGACGATCGTAGAAATCGAGGACGATTTCGTTCAGCGGCAGTTCGTAGATGATCATGACCCTGGTCGGGGTCAGGTACTTGATTTCGCGCTGCACGCCGCGTTTGTCCTCGCAGAGTGCCAGCACGCCGCCGACGAACTCGTTGGGAACATGGATGTGGGCCAGAATGAACGGCTCCTCCAGAAATTCGGTGCTCTGCAGTTCCGGCATCTGGTTGGCGCTCTGGATGGAATACACATCGCCATTCATCCGGTGGACGCGATAGACAACCGTCGGTGCCGTGGTGATCAGGTCGAGACTGAACTCGCGCTCCAGCCGTTCCTGAATGATCTCCATATGCAGCAGACCGAGGAAACCGCAGCGAAAACCGAAACCGAGCGCCAGTGATGTCTCCGGTTCGTAGGAAAAGGACGAATCGTTCAGTTTCAGCTTGGCCAATGCGTCGCGCAGCTGCTCGTACTGTGCAGTATCAATCGGGTACAGGCCGGAAAACACCATCGGTTTGACCTCCTTGAACCCCTCCAGCGGGCCTTCGCACTGGCGGTGCAGCAGGGTCACCGTATCGCCGACCTTGGCGTCGGCCACATCCTTGATGCCGGCAATGACGAAACCGACCTCGCCCGCCGCCAGCTCGGCCACCTCAACCATGCCGGGGGCGAAAACACCCACCTTGAGCGCTTCGAATGCGCTGTTGGTCGACATCAGCTGGATTTTATCGCCCTTTTTCAGAACGCCGTCGAAAATCCGCACCAGAATGATAACCCCCTGATACTGGTCGTACCAGGAGTCGAACAGCAGCGCCTTGAGCGGCAGCGCCGAATCACCTTTGGGGGGCGGTATTTTCTTGATGATCTCTTCCAGAATTTCGTGGGTGCCGATCCCCTCCTTGGCACTGGCAAACACCGCATCGTGGGCATCGATACCGATGATCTCCTCGATCTCGTGCATGACCCGCTCCGGATCGGCCGCCGGCAGGTCGATCTTGTTCAGCACCGGAAAGACTTCCAGATTGTTGTCCAGCGCCAGATAGACATTGGCCAGGGTCTGGGCCTCGACCCCCTGGGAGGCGTCCACTACCAGCAGCCCCCCCTCACAGGCGGCCAGGGAGCGGGATACCTCATAGGTGAAATCCACATGGCCGGGGGTGTCGATCAGGTTGAGGACATAGTCGATACCGGCATCGCAACGGTAATTGAGCCGCACGGTCTGGGCCTTGATGGTTATGCCGCGCTCGCGCTCCAGATCCATTTTATCGAGGAACTGGTTCTGCTTCTCCCGGTCGGTAAGCGCACCGGTGTACTCCAGCAGGCGGTCAGCCAGCGTCGATTTGCCGTGGTCGATGTGGGCGATAATGGAGAAATTTCGGATTCTGCTGATATCCATGAAACCCTTCGTCAGAGAAAAAATAGGACTGTGAAGGATAGAGAAAGATGGGCGGAAAGTAAAGCGGAAAACACGTAATCAGACTTTCATAAACCGGTGCGGTCAGATGTCTCCGATCACACCCTGTTGGCCTTGAGTTCCTTCAGCGGGTAGAAGGTGCCCCGCCAGTAGATACCCCCCTGTGCGAGATTAAGAACCATGGTTCGGAGCATGATCGCGATGAACAGGGCGCTTGCCGCAGGATAGCCAATCGCGTACCATCCCCTGGCATGGTGGTAACGGGCGGAATCAACGAAAGCCAGCATGATGAAAGCGATTACCACACTGTAGATTCCACGGGTCACTCCGCTGGTCAGAAACATAGCGGCGAATGGCCAGATACTGGTTGCTGCATGGACCACTACAGCTCCCAGAACCATGGCAACATTATATTCGACCCCCGAAAAAGCATTTTTTTCCAGCCCCCTGACCGCTTCGGAAAGTGAGGCGTACCATTCCACCGACAGGTACTCCGGTGCATAGACGACATCCTGGCGGAATCCGCCCCGCTTGACGATCTTGCCCAGCTTGATGTCGTCATCAGGGCGCAGACGGATCGTTTCATGTCCGCCTACCTGACGATATACCTCCGCACGTATCAGATTGAATGCGCCGATGCCGATGTGGCACCCACTGGCAGGGTCTTTGGCCTTCCAGGGACGGCAGAAGAGTGAGAATATAATGATGAAGGATGCACCGAACATTCCCAGAAGAGTGCCCGGCATCTGCATGGAGGGGGTTGCCGCAAGATGGTCAAGCCGGTTACGTTCGAAAAAGCGCACCGCACGGGTCACGACGGTCGGTTCCATCACGATGTCGGCATCGGTGAACAGCAGCAGATCCCCGGTCGCCCGTCTGCTGCCGAGCCAGAGGGCGTGGTTTTTCCCCAGCCACCCCGGCGGCAGGACATCTACATGGATGATTTTCAAGCGGCACTGTCTGGCCGCCATCTCCTCAAGAATCCGCCCGGTGTCATCTTCGGAGCGGTCGTTCACCACGATCAGCTCGTAGTCCGGGTAGCCGAGCGTCAGCAGGGATTGCAGCGCCTCGCGGATATTGCGCTGTTCATTGCGGGCGGCAACGACTATGGATACCCGGGGGAGACAGGTCGTGGTGTACGGCGACTCCTCACGCAGGGCATGCACCGAACGGTTGCCGATACACAGGTCGATCGCCGCCAGAAGGGTAATCGCCAGCGTCGAGACCGCCAGCCAGAATGAAGCATCTGCCGTCCCCATCCGACGCTGCTGTCAGCTGCCCGTCAAATGTGCAGCATTTACCACGTTGATCGGCGCACCGGCATTGAATGCCGCCACATTGGCTGCCACGATATTCATCAGGCGCGTGCGGGCGGCCAGCGAAGCCCAGGCGATATGCGGTGTAAAGATGCAGTTCGGTGCCGACAGCAGCGGATTGTCCGCCAGCATCGGCTCATGTGCAACCACATCCAGGCCGGCACCGGCGATCCTGCCGTTTTGCAAGGCATCAGCCAGATCCGCCTCGTTGACCAGTCCACCCCGGGCCAGATTGAGCAGGAAGGCCGTCGGCTTCATCAGCCCCAGCAGGGCTGCGTTGACAAACCCGCCATTATCGGGGGTCTGCGGGCAGTTGAGGCTTATCACATCGGCATTCGCAAACAGCTCCTCCAGCGGGACGAAACGCACCGGTACTCCCCCCGGTTCACGGGGAATGCGGGGAGCATGGGCGATGATCTTCATGCCAAAGGCAGCCCCGATCCGTGCCACGGCCCGACCGATGGTACCGTAACCGACAATGCCAAGCGTCAGACCGTCCAACTCGATCAGCGGCGTCTTGCAGTAGGCGTGGTCCGGACAGGTTATCCACTCGCCGGCTTTCACGGATGCATCATGCACTCCCACCTGCATGGCCAACTCCAGCAGCAGGGCGAAGGTGGTCTGGGCCACCGATTCCGTCGAATAGGCGGGCACATTGGAAACCGGGATACCCCGACGGCCGGCGGCCGCCACATCCACATTGTTATAGCCGGTGGCCAGCATCGACACGTACTTCAGCTTCGGCAGCGCCTCAAACGCGGCCTCATCCAGCTTGACCTTGCTCAACAGAAGAATATCCGCGTCACGCGAACGCTCCAGCTTGAGGTCGGCCGGTGTCCGGTCATAAATGATACAGTTTCCCAAAGACTCCACCGGGCCCCAGGGGTTATCACCCGGATTGATGGTATAGCCATCCAGGATTACAATGTTAACTCTGTCAGACACAATATATCCTCCTGTCTGTGAACACCGCTATTCCGGCACCGCTGCGGTTTCTCCCGCTTCGCTTTCCTCTTCCGGTTCCTCACCGTCAACGGTCCGTTCACCCTTACGAGCCTTCTTTTCTTCCTTTTTCTTCAGGCGTTCCAGCTCCTTCTTACGCTTTTCAAACGAATAATTCGGCTTTGCCATGCATAATTCCTCTCTTTCTTACATTGATTGAACGCCCGCCCTACCCTGCTGCAACATTAGTATCCGACCGTTTTATTTCAGGGCGCCGTTCTTCTTCATCAGACCGGCAAGCGCTTCTGCCAGTATGGCATACCCCTTTGCGTTGGGATGAATGTAGTCGGACTTGAGCGAGCCGGTTCCCAGAATACGGGGGAGGCTCTTCTGATCGATCGGCACACCGAATTCTGATGCAACTTCCCCGTACAACGCCGGCGGTTTCAGGGACAGGTCGGGAGTCGGCACGGCGACCAGAATAACCGGAACACCCCGTTCACGGGCCATGCGGAGCATTGACCGGAGGTTGTCGGCGATCTGGCGCTGATCCTGCCGTGCCAGCATGTCGTTACCTCCGTGGCAGAGAATCAGCAGCGCCGGCCGTTCGCGTTCCAGCACTTCGGGCAGTCGCGCTGTACCTGCCGCCGATACTTCACCCGGAATTCCGGCATTCACCACCCTGCGGCCGCTCAACCGTGCCAGTACGGCCGGGTAGCTCTCCCCTTCAGCCGCACCGGTACCGAAGGTAATGCTGTCGCCGAATGCCAGAATAACGCCGTCCTGCGGTATCGCCGGCAGAGCAGGAGTTTCGGAGCAGGATACCTGCAATAAAACGGTAGCAGCGAAAAGTAGTACCCACCGCAATGTAGCTGCCCGAAATAGATGTCTCATACCATTCAGTATTCCCGATTATTTCTACTTCTTGTGCCCCAGAACAATTCCGGCACCGTTGGGAAGATCCGTGGCAACGCGATGGACATCAGATAGTCCGGCCTCCCACAGCATGGCAAGCAGTTCGCACTCTGAATATGACCGGCCGTTGCCGGTTCCGACCAGCATGTTGAGCGAAAACAGTGCCGGAAACAGCGGTCCGTTTTTTCTGTCATCCAAAATGAATTCCTGTACCATCAGTACCCCGCCCGGATTGAGCGACGCAGCGGCTTTTTTCAACAGGGCAGCACAGAGTTCGGGCCCGTCAGAATGCAGGATATGGGAAAGCCAGGCCGCATCAAATCCGTCAGGCAGCGGATCGGCGTGGAAATCGCCGGATGAAAAGCTGATTCGCTGTGAGAGGTCGAAGCTGGCAACGGTTTTTTCGGCAAAACTGCGCGTCGTCGGCAGATCATACACAACCGCTGATAGCTCCGGATTTGCACGGCAGAAATGGATCGCATAGGTGCCGGGCCCACCTCCCAGATCCAGCAGTTGACGGCAGGAAGAGAGGTCTATCTGCCCGGCAATTTTGGGCGCCAGAAGATTTGCCAGGTTGAACATCCCCATCAGAAAGCTTTCCCTGACCGTTTCGTCATCTCCGTGCGAGACAGACTCCCTGACCGGACCGCCGCTTGACACCGCTTCGTCAAGGCGGGTCCAGGCCGGAATCAGATGGTGATGGTGCATGATTATGTGCCCCATATAACCGGGAGAGGTTTTCGAGAGGGTGGCAGCAGAAAAGGGGGTGCAGATGTAATCGTCTCCCCGCTTCTCCAGCAGTCCGAGTGCCGACAGAGCGTCAAGCAGCATGGCGGTGGCTCGCGGGTTGCCGCTGCAAAGACCGGCCACCTCATCAGCACTCCTCGAAGTGTCTCGGAGTACTGTGAATACGTCCAGTTTTACCGCCGCATGCAGGGCGGCCGTACTCCAGAATCCGCCTGCCAGCTGCAGCAGACCGGGTATGTTCCATTCATGTGCATCCATACTCGTCACCCCCTATGAATTCGGCATGATTCTGCACATTATTCCGAGCGATGACAAACAAAAAGATTCCGGAGTAACTTCGCGTGAACCTGATTATATCTGCACCTTTGACAGATAATAATCGTAGGTTCCCTCATACACCCGCATTTCACCATGATCAATTTCAAAAACCCGATCCACCAGCAGACGCAGAAAATGCCGGTCGTGGCTCACCAGCACGATCGTGCCGGCAAAGTTCCGCAACGTATCCAGCAGAATTTCGCGTGAGCGGATATCAAGGTGGTTGGTCGGTTCGTCCAGAATCAGGAAATTGACCGGCCGGCAGAGAATGGTCGCCAGCACCACCCTGCTCTTCTCGCCGCCGGAGAGGTTTTCGATCCGCTTATCCACCGCGTCACCTGAAAACAGGAACGCACCGAGAAGGTTGCGGATAACGCCGATATTTGCCAGCGGCATAGCCTCCTGCAGCGTCTCGAAGACGGTTTTGCCCGGATCGAGCAGCTCCATCGCGTGCTGGCTGAAGTAGCCGAACTCCACATTGGCACCGATGGTTACGCTCCCGGCGGTCGCTTCGGTCTGGCCGGCCAGGATCTTGAGGAAGGTGGATTTCCCTGCCCCGTTGACACCCACCACGGCAATTTTATTGAGCCGTCTGACCATGCCGCTCACCCCGTGAAACACCGGTTTTTCAGCGCCGTCAGGGGTCAGCCACGCCTTACCGAGGCCGTCAAAAGCTGCCACATCGTCACCGCTGCGGGGAGGTTCGGCAAAATCAAAGCGTACCGTCCGCTCTTCGGCCGGAATCTCGATCCGCTCGATCTTGTCAATCTTCTTGACCCGCGACTGCACCTGGGCGGCATGGGAGGCGCGGGCTGCAAAGCGGGCGATGAACTCCTCCTCCTTGGCCAGCATATCCTGCTGCCGCTTATGGGAGGCGATCAGTTGTTCAAAGCGGATGTCGCGCTCCCGCTCGTAAAAATCGTAATTTCCACCGTAGGTGGTGATCGTTCTGTTGGCAACCTCGATGATGCGGGTAACCACGCGGTTCATGAAATCACGGTCGTGGCTTGTCATCAGCAGCGCGCCGTTGAATTCGCTGGAGAGCCATTCTTCAAGCCAGATGATCGATTCTACGTCCAGGTGGTTGGTCGGCTCGTCCAGCAGCAGCACGTCCGGCTTGAGAGTCAGAATACCGGCCAGGGCGATGCGCATCTTCCAGCCGCCGCTGAACGATTCCACCGGATGATTATAGCGGTCGGGACCGATGCCGAGTCCGGTCAGAACGGTCTGGGCGCGGGTGTCAAGGTCATACCCCTCTTTATGCTCGAACTCTTCCACCGCAACGCCGTAGCGTTCCAGCAATGATGCCATGTCTTCGTCGGATTGGGGCTCGCACATGGCCGCCTCCATCTCCTTCATCTCCGCCGCCAGACGCACGGTCGCCGCGCAGGTGGCCATGACCTCCTCCAGAGCGGTGCGCCCCGACATATCCCCCACGTCCTGCGAGAAATAGCCGATAGTGGTCTTTTTCGGCATAATCAGTTCGCCGGCGTCAACCTCTTCCTGCCCGGCGATGATACGGAAAACAGTGGTTTTGCCGGCACCGTTGGGACCCACCAGGCCGGTGCGGCTGCCGGGAAGAATCTGGAAACTTGCGTCCCGGAACAGCACCTGCGAACCGTACTGACGGGATATATTTGAAAAGTGAACCATTCGATGTGACTCCTCATGAATTGACTGCTTGTACGTCGCGTTAAAAACCGTAACGCTAATCAACCTTTATCAGCAAAGTTCACAGCAACAGTCCAGTTGGAATGATGCTGTGAAACGGAAGTGTCACTCACTTCTCCTGATCATTGCTTGCAGACACGTGGTAAAGGATATGCCGCCTATATTTGCTTCGGAAATCATTACTCCCCCTTGTGGCTCCCAACCTTCAGATAGTGCACGGTTGACCAGTGATTCCAGTTCAGGTAGAGCTTTGTTTCCTTCGGCTTGAATGATTTTATATTCGAGTTTCGGCATAAATGTAACTTTCAGTGGATGTAATGGTTTTTACAGAATAAGCTTTCCCAAGAGACTTTTTGATTTTATACCTATCTCCTGCCCCTGATATAAATACTGCTGAAACCCTGCGAACACCTGCCCGATCTCTTCCGGCCTCCCCAGATCAGCTACAGCGTCAGCAATGGAGTTGTGATACTTCAGTTTCAAGAGCGGTGTCAGCTTCGCCTGATCCAGTTCTTCCACTCCGATGGTCACGTAATGCGCCAGCACGAAATCCAGAAATAGTTGTAGCTTGTTATTGAAGTGCTGGGTGATAAGCGTCCGTGCTTTCCCAGCCCGTTCCTCTCTGGTCAGTGGTGGCATGGCATAGGCAACATGCGCCAGTACGTCGAACAGGTCGCTTTTCTCGGCATCAATGATCTTCTGCATCTCTGCCAGTTGGTCTTGACCGAACCCCTTTTCCGATAGCCCTTCCAGCAGTTTCTTGCGGGTATCTGGTCGGCTCCATAGCGCACGGAGTTCTTCTTCGTTCTTGAAAAATTCTGGCAGTTTGCCGAACAGCATCTCCATGAACTGCTGCGCCGACATTGGCGTACCGTCTGGGTGCCAGAAACTTGTTACGGTCATGTGCTGGATGTTACGCTCTTTGCCGTCAGCCAGCTTGACCTTTGCTTTCTTTTTGGGGGTGTAATCCTCCCGTTTATCTTTGATTTCAATAGGCCCTATTGGTCGTATAAGACCTATATCTTTTTCTTCCAAAATCGGTTCACCGTCCCACTCTGGATCACTGAAATGGTGGTGTGCCTTCACAAAGTCGTAAATGGTGAAGTAGTCCTTGCCGTCATAGAGGCGAGTACCACGCCCGATGATCTGCTTGAACTCGATCATGGAATTGACCGGACGCATCAGTACAATGTTGCGAATGTTGCGAGCGTCAACGCCGGTGGATAGTTTCTGCGAGGTAGTCAGGATGGTTGGGATACTCTTCTCGTTGTCTTGGAAGTCCCGTAGGTGCTGTTCACCTAATGCGCCGTCGTTGGCTGTGACCCGCTGGCAGTAGTTCGGCTCGGTACTGGCCTTGATCTGGTTGATAAGGTCACGTACCGCAAGCGCATGATCCTGCGTGGCGCAGAACACCAAGGTCTTTTCCCGCTGGTCGATCATGGACATGAAGAGTTCGACCCGTTTCTTCTCCCTTGCCATGATCTCAATGACTTTATTGAAGTCTGACTCTTCGTACCGCTTGCCGAATTCTACTTCACCCTCCATAACCCTATCATCGGAGGTGTAGACATAATCATCCAGTGTGGTGGAAATCTGCTTCACTCGGAACGGCGTAAGATACCCGTCATTGATACCGTCCTTCAGGGAGTAGATATAGACTGGCTCCCCGAAATAGGCGTAGGTGTCCACGTTGTCCTTGCGTTTGGGGGTAGCGGTCAGACCGAGTTGCACGGCAGGGGCGAAGTAATCCATGATACTTCGCCAGTTGCTTTCATCGTTGGCACCGCCACGGTGACACTCATCAATAATGATACAGTCGAAGAAGTCAGGCGGGTACTCCAACACATAGTCAGCAGTCAGAGCCTTACCACGCTTGCCGTTGCCTTCGATACGACCCAGAGTAATAGGATACTCACGCCGAATACGACTACCTTCAACCACACCCCAACCAGCGGCTTTGAGGGCGGGGTCTATATATTCGGCTCGGGTTTCGGCTTCGTTCATGGGTGGTGTTACCTTTTGGCATTTTCAACTGGTGACAATTAGTCACCGGTTTAAAGTTTGGGTACATTCTCCCCCGCCCCTTGCGGGAGGGGGCCGGGGGGTGGGGTGATTCACTTTCAGGCAATGTTCCCTGATAACTTCAAGCACCCCATCAATATTTTTAAGCCTCGTCAGCAGAATTCGTTATTACACGGTGGTTCAGGCAAGTCGCCAAGT
>JBAXVE010000020.1:0-47376 GCA_037129245.1 Desulfuromonadales bacterium | reverse complement strand
TGACTTCAAACAGCATCATGCTGCACTTTTTGCACTTGGAACTTGAAACCGCCAATTGTAACACAGAGTAACAATCCAACTAAGTGAACTGACAAGTGCTGAAACCACTTTGGGTCTTCCTTGCGACGCTGAATGAAGAACTTCGACATACCCAACTGAGAAAGGGAAAAGGTCACGAAAACGTTAATAGAGTACATAACAACCATCGCAGATACTGAGCCGTGGGTATAGATAAGAAGTGCTATCGAAGCCAGGCCCATCAACATAATGCCATTACGCATGGTCAACCGCACAGATAGAGCAGCAAACCGATGTGGAAACCAAGAGTCAACTGCCATGTTTGCCATTACACGAGGGCCGTCAACAAAACCTGTTTGAGCCGCCACTAATAATAGAGCACCTTCAGAGAATATAGTGATGAAGGCAAGCCAGCTTCCCATTGGCCAGTGTGCGAACAAGCCATCTGCCAAGACAGCGTTAAGGGTCTTGCCCTCAACGGGCTTTATTCCCACTAGTGCATAACAGAGAAACAGAATACCGGCTGTAAAGGCTAGAGAGGTGGCCATATAAACCATTGTACGCTTACCTGTTTGAACTCTAGGCTCACGCATGATCTGTAACCCGTTGGAAACAGCCTCTATGCCTGTATAGGTTCCGCCGCCGAGTGAGTAGGCTCTCAAAAAAAGTAACATGATTCCAAGACCACCTATGGTGCCCAAATCATGGTTGAAGCCAGTCTTGATGTTTGCTGCTAGAGGCATGACTTGATCTGTATGGACACTGACTCCATAGATCAACATAATAAGGTGCGTGACAACGAAGACCAGAAAAATCGGGGCCATCACAGTAATGGATTCCTTGACACCCCTGATATTTAAGACGATCAGTGCAACAGCTAGAAAACAGGCAGTCGGCACTTTGTAGTGATGAAGAGATTGGGGTACATAACTAAAAAGAGCATCTACGCAGGAGGCGATTGAAACGGTAATAGTCAGGATATAGTCAACAATGAGAGCACTACCGGAGACTACGCCAGCCTTTTCACCCAGCATGTGGGTGGCAACAATATATCCACCGCCTCCGTGTGGGAAATGCTCAATGATTCGGGAATAGGCATAGGAGATTATAAAAACTGTTGCCGCTGTTGCTATCCCCAGAAAGACTGCCAAGTAGACATGCTCCCCCAATGCTTTAAAGGCTTCTTCAGGGCCATAGGCCGATGATGATAGCCCATCTGCACCAAGACCGACCCAAGCCAACACTGGAATAAGAGCCATCTTATGGAACAAGTGGGGGTCTTTTAAGTATTTGGGTGCACCAAAGATTGTTCGGATGATCTTAGCAAAAAATGATTGCGGTTCTTGTTGGCTTTCAGTCATTGCATTTCTCCGATTTCTTCATGCAGTCATTGGTCACTAACTTCCAGTTACCGAGACTTCGGTCATAGATCGGTAGTTGCCCTGATATATTCACCGGCGGAGCAATATCGGTAATACCTTCATCCACATTCACTTCGTTTGGTTCAACATAATCTTCTCCTTCATACAATCCGCTTGAGACATCGAATAAATAGACTTTCATGGCACACCTCCATAAAGCCTAATCTACCCGCTTATGAGTAAAGATAGTGTCAAGATTGGAGTAAATAACATCAAGAAAGTATCAAGAAGGTTGGATTTATAAGGAAAGAAGGCATTTTAGAAGATATTTTTATGCCGCATAAATTAACGCATAAAACATAATTTTTAATGCAAATGTGAAGGTCATTATGTAGATCTGATTAGACATGCAAGAATAAAGTGCCTAATTTTGTCAAATTCCCAATAAAAAAGGGCTTACGGAAATCCCGTAAACCCTTAATTTATGGAGCCGCTGATCGGAATTGAACCGATGACCTGCTCATTACGAGTGAGCTGCTCTACCCCTGAGCCACAGCGGCTTATTAAGCTGTCTAATTTAGTCTAATTACAGAACCAAATAACACCATAACAAGCTAATTTTATTACTATTTATAGACCGTCTTCATCATTACGAGTGATGTGCTCTACCAACTGAGCTAAAACGGCACAAAATGTATATTTCACAGACCAGATCGAAAGAGGTTTACTGCAGTTTTTGCAATACAAGCGAACCAACATAAGTAAAGTTGAACCGTGAACTGAATACCTTTTTTGGATGAATTTGTCAATCGTCTTACAGCACTATGCGTGTCATAGAATCACAAATTGCCTCTGTGCCATGCGGTGTGGTACATCAGTATTCATGAAAAAACTAAACCTCAACCAACATCGGGCCGTCAGAACGGTTGATGGACCTTTGTTGATACTGGCGGGTGCCGGCTCCGGTAAAACTCAGGTCATTACGTCACGTATCGTCCACCTTCTGAAGGAATTACGTATTCCGGCGGATAAAATTCTGGCGGTAACTTTTACAAACAAGGCTGCCCGCGAGATGAACGAGCGCGTGCTTGGTATGGCAGGAAATACGGCCAAAGGGGTCGTTATTTCAACATTTCATTCGCTCGGGGTTCGCATCCTGCGTCGTGATATCCGTTCGCTCGGGTTCAAGCCTAATTTTTCAATTTACTCTTCCTCCGATCAGTCCGGAGTTATCCGTCAGGCGGTTCGGGAACGGGATATTGACCCAAAAGTTATTGATCCTGAGCGGGTACTCTGGAAAATATCCGCGTTGAAAAATCACCTCATCGGACCGCAGGAGTTCTCTCCTGACCGCAACGATCCGCTCGAAATGGCAACCGCTGCAGTCTATCCACGCTACCAGGAACTGCTTAAAGGTTTCAATGCCATCGACTTTGATGACATCATCATGCTTGCTGTCGGCTTGCTTCAAAAAAAACCACCAATACTCGACTTCTGGCAGGAACATTTCCGATATATCATGGTTGACGAATACCAGGATACCAATGCCTCTCAGTATCTGCTGATATCCCTGCTGGCCCGCAGGCACGGCAATATCTGTGTGGTCGGTGATGACGACCAGTCCATTTATGGCTGGCGCGGTGCCGAGGTGCGGAACATCCTCAATTTTGCTTCCGACCATCCCGGCTGCGTCACCATCAAGCTGGAGCAGAATTACCGCTCTACCGGTGCGATTCTGGATGCTGCCAACGGTGTTATTAAAAACAATCCGGTGCGCACTGACAAGGCACTCTGGACGGACAGCGGCAAGGGTCGGGACATTACAATGCTGGTGGCTGACAGCGAAGAGGATGAGGCCGCAAAGGTTGTTGAACAGATCATGATGGAACAGTACCGCGACAAGTTGCGCTGGTCCGACATGGCAGTTCTCTATCGGTCGAATTCGCAGAGTCGCGCTTTTGAAGAAAAGCTGCGCCTGGAACGGATACCATATATTGTGATTGGCGGTCAGCAGTTTTATGAACGGAAAGAGGTCAGGGACGCCATTGCCTATCTCAAGGTGATCGATAACCCGGATGATGAGGCATCGCTGCTGCGGATCATCAATTTTCCCCGTCGCGGCATCGGCGACACGACACTGATAAAGCTCAATCAGTGGTCCATGAATCGCAATGTACCGTTATTCGAGACACTATTGCGCGTTGGGGAGATTGATGATGTGTCGCCTTCGTGCAGAAAGACCGTGCTCGGCTTCCATGCAATGATGAAGGAGGTCATGGCCGGCTTTTCAAATCGTAATATGGGGAAGCAGGTCAATGCGCTGTTCAATCGTCTCCGCATTGAGGATGAGCTGTTCCGGACGCTCAATGATGCTGCTCAGGCGCGCAAACGCATTGAAAATATCGAACAGGTGGTCAACTCATTGGCCTCATATGAGGCGTTAAGTCCTCGGGCAACGCTCTCGGACTTTCTTGAGCGGATATCGCTGATGGATGAGGATCGACCTTCTGACGACGACAAGGAGCATGGCAAAAATGCGGTTACCCTGATGTCGCTTCATTCGAGCAAAGGGCTGGAATTCAGTCATGTCTGGCTGGTGGGGATGGAGGAGAATCTGCTGCCGCACAAGCGTTCCATCGAAGAAGATCCCGGTGTTGCCGAAGAACGCCGTCTCTGCTACGTTGGCATAACGAGAGCGAGAAAGCATCTGACCATCTCCCGCTGCCTGACCCGGCGCAAGTACGGTATGCTGGAAGAGCAGCGTCCGAGCCGTTTTCTGGCCGAAATACCGGGACACCTGCTGAACGGGACCGTGGAATGCGATGACGATATAACAGCGCCGAAGGATCTGGCCGAGGATTTTTTTGCCCGGATGCTGGGGGAATGAAAGACAGCGCATCATGTAAATTTCAAGCCAGCGGGTTTGTATAGTATCTGTTTATTGACCAGAGCACATTTTTAGGGTAAGTAACTGTTCGCACCATGATTTTCGGAGGTGGTTGAATGGCAGTTCTCAAAACAGTTGTATCTGCATTCGCATTCACGCTTTTCGCCACCCTTGTGATGCCGCAGACTGCTCTGTGTGCTCCGGATGGAGAGTTGGACAACCTGACAATCGAATCTCTGATGGAGATGACGGTCACGTCGGTGTCAAAAAAGAGTCAACCCATCACTACCGCAGCGGCGGCAGTTTTTGTCATCAGCCAGGATGATATCCGGCGTTCGGGGGTAACAACCATTGCCGATGCGCTTAGAATGGTTCCCGGTGTCCAGGTTTACCGGATTGATGCCAATAAATGGGCCGTGACCGCCCGTGGCTTCAACGGACGATTTGCCAACAAACTGCTGGTGCTGATGGATGGGCGCAGTCTCTATACCCCCTACTTTATGGGGGTCTACTGGGAGGCGCAGGACACCGTTCTTGAAGACATTGACCGCATTGAAGTCATTCGTGGGCCTGGCGCGGCACTGTGGGGTTCAAACGCAGTCAACGGCGTAATCAACATCATCACGAAATCTGCTGACAAAACCAGGGGGGCACTCATTGCCGCAGGCGGCGGCATGGGGGAGAAGGCGTTTGCCACCGCCAGGTACGGCGCGGCAATCGGTGACACGTCAAATATTCGGCTCTACGTCAAGCATCAGACGCGTGACGGCTTTGTCGATGCCTCCGGCGATGATACCAATGATTCCTGGTACACCACCCAGGGGGGATTCAGGCTTGATTCGCAGTTGAACAGCAGCGACAGCCTGACAGTCCAGGGGGATTATTACGACGGGGTAATCAACGAGTCGTTCGTCCGGTTCAATTACCCGGCGAGCTCCGAACCCTTCCCATACCGGATACTGCAGAGCAGGGCCGGAATGAACGGTGGCAATATCCTGACGCGCTGGCAGCATTCCG
Source organism: Desulfuromonadales bacterium (assembly GCA_037129245.1). Lineage (GTDB taxonomy): Bacteria > Desulfobacterota > Desulfuromonadia > Geobacterales > Pseudopelobacteraceae > JACRCG01. Next base: position 42,093 of record JBAXVE010000020.1, on the reverse strand, counting down.
TTTCCGCCAGCGATAATTTTTCACTGCAGCTGTATTATGACCATTCAGAACGGAATATGCTGGTTTCACCCCAGAAGTTCAATACGGTCGATCTGGATTTCCAGCACAAATTTGCGTTCGGCGGCCGCCAGGATGTTATCTGGGGCGTCGGCTACCGCTTTAATCAGTATGAACTGGTCAATACGCCGACTCTTACCTTTAATGATCAGCGGGTTGTTGATAACCTGTTCAGCGGGTTTATCCATGATGAAATTTCGCTTATTCCTTCTGCGCTGTCTTTGATCATCGGTTCCCGATTTGAGCATAATGATCATTCTGGTTTCGACATCCAGCCGAATGGGCGCCTGCTCTGGGCGATAACGCCGCACAATTCCGCCTGGGCGTCGGTCTCCCGTGCCGTTCGCTCTGCTACCAAAGGGGAGCAGGATATCCTCTACCGCTACCGCACCGTACCAGTGAAGACAGACCAGAATCGCAGCGACCCGTTCACAAAAGATCCCAATCCGTTTGGCGTGCCGTACCGCCTTGAGATTGTCGGCAATAAGGATTTTAAATCCGAGGAGCTGCTGGCCTACGAACTGGGGTTCCGTAGCGAACCGGCGACCAGATTTTCAGTTGATGTCACCGCCTATTACAACCTGTACAAAAGACTGCGAGTGGTCAGCCCCTCGACTCCCTACAGGGATTCGCAGGGTACGCCGGTGCTGCCCTACATGTTGAGTAATGACATGCACGGACATGCCGTCGGTGCGGAACTGGCTTTTGACTGGTCACCGTTTGACTGGTGGCGTCTTCAGGCGTCCTACAGTTATCAGAACCTCGTCATGGCACTTGACGGCAGCAGTAGCGACACGACAAACAGGGGAAATGCTGCCGGCAATGTACCGCAGCACCAGTTCAGCGTCCGTTCCGGTTTCGATGTTGGACGCCAGGTAACCCTTGATTTGTGGCTGCGGGGCGCTGACCGTCTCGCATCGACCAACGGGATTTCACTCCCCGGGTATGTCACCTCGGACATCAGGGGCGCCTGGAAACCGTTCAAGGGACTTGAACTCTCCATGGTCGGCCAGAATCTCTTCGGGAAGCGGCAACCCGGATTTATTCCGGAATATGTATTCACTCTGCCAACGGAAACCGGACCGACCTTCTACGGCAAAGTCGCCTGGAAATTCTGAAATGTCGCGCACCCCCCGCTTATTTGCAGTTACAGCTGTTCGCGCCCTCTCCGTGCTGGTGGTTGCTGTAGTTTTTGCCACGCTGCCTGTCTGGAACGTATCGGATTCAAAGGCCGAGTCACCGCCGATTTCTGATTCCCAGGCGAAAGCCGCTTTTCTGGTAAATATCATCAAGTATGTCACCTGGTCTCAGGAATCAAAATTATCCAGAAATATTGATGTCGGAGTGCTGGGACGCCAGGCTTCTCTCGATGTCTGGAAAGGTTTGAATGGCAAGGTTGTCAACGGCAGGAAACTGAACCTGCTGGTATCCAGCGACCTTGACGACCTTACCGGGTGTCAGGTGATATTTATTGATGCATCGGCCATCAAACAGTTTACACGTACGCTTTCACACCTTCGCGGAGAACCGGTTCTTACGGTGAGTGATGTGGAAGGGGTGAATCCCCTGAACGGCGCTATGGTCAACCTGACTATTCGCAGGGGACGTCTCTCCTTTACCGTCAATCTCAAGGAGCTGCGTGCTTCTGGTCTCCAGATCAGCAGCAACGTGCTTAAGCTGGCCACGGAGGTACTGAAATGATCAAACGCTGCGTTTCAGGGCTGAAAAACACGTTCCGTGCCATGCCGATCCGGCAGAAGATGATAGTATTGATGCTGCTGCAGAGTTACATCGTCCTCTCATTGATGTCTCTGGCGGTATTTGTCAATGTTTCGATGGATAGAAACCATGAAGAGGTCGATGAATTAACCTCACTTGCCAATATTGTGGCTAACAACGTTACCTCGGCGGTCGTGTTTGATGACCCCGTTGCAGCCGGAAACACGCTGGAGGGGATGAAGGAAAAAGAAGACGTAATTGCGGTCTATGTATTGGATGAACGGGATTCAATCTTCAGTAAATATGAAAGACAGAGTGGGGGAACTGCTCCCGTCGCTGCAGCACTTATCGAAGAGTCTAAAAAACGTGGTAAAATTTTCTCTCTGCTCAGGCATATCACGATTATGCGGGACATTATCATTGACGGTAAGACGATCGGTCGTGTGTTGATCAAGTCCGATATGTCAGTTCTCCGATCCCAATTGAAGAATCTCAGCCTGATCGTGGCCTTTGTATTTCTGTCGGCATTGTTTCTTGCGTATATCCTGTCGCGCCGCTTTCAACGCGTAATAACGGATCCGATCGCCGGTCTTGCTGACTCTATGAAGCGAGTAACCGGCGAAGAGGACTTCACGGTACGCGTGGAAAAAAACAGTAATGACGAAGTAGGAACCCTGATTGATGGCTTCAACTCGATGCTCAGCACCATTGAGGAGCGTAACAGTCGCATTAATGACTATAAGGAATCGCTTGAAGAGGCGATTATCAACCGGACCGAGCAGTTAACCCAGGCTAACACGAAACTGGAAACGACCATAGTCGATCTTCAGCTTGCAAAAGAGGCCGCTGAGATTGCCAATCAGGCAAAATCTCAGTTCCTTGCAAACATGAGCCACGAAATCCGCACCCCCATGAACGGCATCCTGGGGATGTCAGAACTGTTGATGAAGACGTATCTTACCGAACGCCAGCGGCACTGCGCGCTTACGATCAGAAACTCCACGGATGCTCTTCTGGCAGTAATCAACGACATCTTAGATTTGTCGAAGATAGAAGCCGGATACATGCGGCTTGAATTGCTCGCATTCGATCTGCATGAGATGATTCATGAACTGGCCGGCATGTTTGAAGAACAGGCCGCACGGCAATCTCTCGATTTGACAACTGATATTGCGCCCGATGTTCCACAATGGGTCGAAGGTGACCCGGTACGCCTGCGTCAGGTTATGATCAACCTGATCGGTAATGCGCTGAAGTTCACAGAGCGGGGATTTGTTACGGTAAAAGTGCAGGTATCAGGAGATAACTCATTTATTTATTTCTATGTTTCTGATTCCGGCGTCGGGATTTCAGGTGCGACGCGGCAACAGATATTTGAACGTTTTTCTCAGGCGGATGGTTCGACCACCCGTCGTTTCGGAGGAACAGGTCTGGGACTGGCGATTTCAAAGGAACTGGTCACTCTGATGGGGGGGACAATCTCCGTTGAAAGTGTTCCGGGTTCCGGTTCTACCTTCAGTTTTACAGCTCTCCTCCCTGCGGTCTGTTCAGAGCAAGTATCTGCGGCCACCGATCCGGAAGAGGATCTGTTAGTAGAGGACGTCCGCAGTGCCAGAATACTGGTTGTTGAGGATACGGCGGTAAGCCAGGAAGTCTGCTGCGAGCTGCTCCGTTACATGGGGCATGTTACGATAACGGCGGAAAACGGACGGGAAGCGCTTGAAATGCTCAAACGGGAACATTTCGATATCGTGCTGATGGATTGCCAGATGCCGATCATGGATGGCTACGAGGCGACCAGACGCTATCGGCAGTGGGAGAAGGAGCTCTGTCGCCGTGAGCAGCGGGTCATCATTGCCCTGACCGGTAACGCCTTCGGTCATGACCGGCAACTCTGTCTCGATGCCGGTATGGATGATTACCTTTCCAAACCTTTCAAGCTGAAGCAACTGACTGCAACGGTGTCGAAGTGGCTTCTGAAGCTAAAACAACAACCCGCCACTATTCAGAGTGGCGACGATTCTTCCGCTGTGGTGTCACTGCCGCCCGGTACCCTCGTTATGCCATCGCAACCGTTTGTGCTTAATAAGTCGGCACTTGATGGCATTAAAATGCTCCGTCGTCCGGGATTGTCCGATATTCTTGCCAAGGTGGTCAGAGTGTACGAAACGGATGCCCCTGCTCTCATTTCCGTAATGCGTGAGAGCTATCAGCAGAATGATAGTGAAAGTCTGATCAGGGCCGCCCACAGCCTGAAAACCTCCAGCGCAATGTTGGGAGCCACAGAACTTGCTGAAATGTCGTTTTTCATTGAAAAAACCCTTCAGGCGGGTGAGCCGCTGCCGGATGCCGAAGCACTTTTCACCGCCATTGATACGCGTTGCAGTGAAACCATCAACCTTCTTCTTAATGAGATCGGCGATGAAGAGGGACAGTCATAATCCGGTTGAACTGTGCTATTGCTTGACATTGGGGCACCTGCTGTAAGATGATGCCAAAATCAGCAACATAAGCTGGTGTCGGTGGGAACACGTCGGTCAGCGAAACAGGGCAGGGCGGGAGAACCATGAAACTACGAATCCTTGGCAGCGCCGGTGCGGAATTCCCCGACTTCAGACCGCCGGCTTTCCTCATCGACGGCCAGCTTCTCCTTGATGCCGGTACGATTGGCTCCGTACTCAGCGAAGAGGAACAGTGGGGCATCAAGGATATTTTTATCACTCACTCCCACCTCGATCACATCCGAAGCATTCCTGCGCTCGCCGACAACATCATTATCAAGAACCTGCACCACACGGTTAATGTGCTGAGTATCGGTGAAGTCATTCACGCACTGAAGAATCATCTTTTCAACGACATTATCTGGCCGGATTTTACTAAAATTCCGAACGTCGACAATCCGGTTATTTCCTATACTGAGATAGAGCCGTACCAGGAATATGCTGTTAAAAAGTATTCCGTACAGGCCATTACGGTTAATCATACGGTTCCCGCCGTCGGATACCGTGTGGTTTCCGATGGCAAGACGCTTGTCTATACCGGCGATACCGGTCCGACGGAGGAAATCTGGAAAGTCTGCTCAGGAGCCGATGTCCTGATTGTTGAGGTTTCCTTTCCTGACAGCATGGAGCAGATGGCCCGCATGACAAAGCATCTGACTTCGTCAATGCTGCTGGTTGAACTGGCCAAAATTAACAAACTGCCGGAGCGCATCCTGATAACACATCCGAAACCGCAGTATTACGACATTATCATGGGTGAAATCGGAAAGCTTGATGTCAAGGGAATTGAGTTGCTTCACGACGGTAATGAATACGATATCTGATACCCGATACCCTATTTTCCCAGCCGGTCGTGGTCGGGGGGCGAGTCTTCCCGGGCGACTTTAGCGGCCTTCTCCTCCAGAAATTCAATGAAGTCAATCGAGCGATTGACGAATCGAAGATTGAAACGGCTTTCGTACAGCAGAAATGATGAGGCTGCAAAGAGAAAGAGTCCCCCCAGCAGGGCGATCAGGGTCGGTATCCAGGCCTGTTCGGTACTGCCGTAGGCCAGGTTGATCGCGATGGCAAGACTTGACGCTACGAACAGCAGAGTTGCGGTATACAGCGAGACCATTGCCTTCTGGATCAGAGTTGCCCTCCGTCGCTGCAGATGTATTTGGCCGTTTAAGTGTCGCATTCTCTCCGCAGGGTAAGATATTTTCCCCTCAATAATCGCTTCAACTTCCCCCTTCATGACATTGACCCGATCAAAAATCCTGCCGAGGCGCGCTGATGTTGAAAAGATCAACGTGCCGCAGGCTGAAATCAGTACCGTCGGCGTGATCATTGATGTCAGAATGCGGGAGCTGGAAAGGGCGTCCAGCAGCTCTTTTTCGTGTATGGGCATATCAGTCTCTGAACCGTTTCAGTAAATCGCCGTACTCATCAATCCTTCTATCCCTGAGAAACGGCCAGATGCGGCGGACCGATTCGCTACGGGCCATATCGATTTCCACCACCAGCACCTCCTCCCGGTTGCGTGATGCCTCGGCAAGTAATTCACCCTGCGGGCCGGCTGAGAAGCTGCTTCCCCAGAATTCTATCCCGTTTTCTCCGTGTCGAGGTGCTTCAAAACCGGTGCGGTTGACCGACAGCAGCGGCAGACCGTTGGCGACCGCATGACCACGCTGGACGGTCATCCAGGCATCTCGCTGCCGCTCTTTTTCTTCGGGTGAGTCGGTCGGTTCCCACCCGATGGCGGTCGGGTATATCAGCATGTCCGCTCCGGCAAGCGCCATCAGGCGGGCGGCCTCCGGGTACCACTGGTCCCAGCAGACCAGTACGCCCAGCATTCCGACAGACGTTCGTATCGGACTGAAACCGAGATCGCCGGGGGTGAAGTAAAATTTCTCATAGAAGCCGGGGTCGTCCGGGATATGCATTTTACGGTACATGCCGGCTATGCTGCCGTCCTTTTCGAACACAACGGCCGTATTGTGGTAGAGGCCGGCCGCTCGCCGCTCAAAAAGTGATGCAACCAGCACAATTCCCAATTCCGCTGCCAGATTTCCAAAGAGTGTTGTGGACGGTCCCGGTATCGGTTCGGCCAGGTCGAACAGTGCCGGATCTTCAACCTGGCAGAAATAGAGACCGGTGTGTAACTCCTGAAGCACTACCAGTTCAGCTCCAGCGGCGGCAGCCTGACGAACCAGTGAACCGGTCGTTTCGATAGTAGCGTTACGGTCGTCGCTGCAGGTCTGCTGAATCAGGGCGGCTTTGAGGATATTCATGACAATACACCTTGCGGAAGCTGCATGGTCACGCAGTGCAGCGAACCATGCTGTTCGATCAGAGGGAGACAGTCGATGGCAATCACTTCTCTGCCGCGGAAAGCGCCCTTGATCGCCTCAAGAGCGAGCAGGTCATTCTCGCTATCCCGGTACGTCGGAACCAGAACTGCTCCATTGATGACCAGAAAGTTGGCATACGTGGCCGGCAGTCGCCGTGCTTCGGCATCAAAGCGGGCTTTCGGCCAGGGGAGCGGGATCAGGTGGTACGGTGAACCGTCCGGCGCGGTGAAGGTTTCAAGCTCAGCTTTCATGAATTTAAGCGGCTCATAATGTTCATCCACCGGATTGTCGCATGCCTGGTAGACGATTACGTTGTCGGGGCAAAGCCGGGCAAGTGTGTCAATGTGGGAGTCGGTGTCATCGCCGGCCAGCCAGCCGTGGTTGAGCCAGAGAATCTGCCGGGCGCCCAGCAGGGATGCCAGCGCCTGTTCTATGTCGTTTTTACTCAGTTGCGGATTTCGATTAGGGGAGAGCAGGCATGCTGTTGTCGTCAGGATGGTGCCGAGACCGTCAGTTTCAATACTCCCCCCCTCAAACACCATACCGATGGTATTGACCTTTGGCTTCACGACGCCCTGCTGCTTCAGATTTCTGGTGATCAGGTTGTCATGCTGTGCGGGAAATTTGAGCCCCCAGCCATTAAAACCGAAATCCAGCAGGGTCGGTCTGTCGTTATAGATAACCGTCAGGGGGCCAAAGTCGCGGGCCCAGGTGTCATTTGACGGCATTTCGCATATCAGTATGTTGTCCAGGGCGATGTCCTGCGCCCGCAGATGTTCCTCAGTTGTGCGAGCGTCGGGAGTCACCAGTACAACCTTCTCGAAACGGCATATGTGGCGGATAATATCGGCAAATACCGGGCGGACTTCGTTAAGCATGTCGGCCCAGTCGGTAGCTTCGTGGGGCCAGGCCATCAGGACACCGTCCTGTGCCTCCCACTCAGCAGGCAATCTCGGATTCACAATCTGCTCCTGGATTAGTTTCAGTACGGAGAATTTTCTTCAGGATTGAACAAACAGCAGTCGTGACAATAACTTTTTGATTTCCTACTGGCAAGAAATATTACTCTCGCTGCTCGGCATCTTTTTCTTACGAGCCCTGGCACCTCACATTTTGAATACAATTCTGATGATTTCATGGTATAGGAGTGTCGCCGGAACCGGATTATCGAATGACGGATTCCCGGCATACTCCATGTTGAGGCCGCCGCATAAAAACCTCCGACAGGCGCGGTGCAGTGACATAGTACCGATGGCGGATGGTCATCATGCGCAGCAGGAACAGATCGATGCGTCATGTCACACACATTAATTCCTGGCTCAGATTTCGTTCGCTTGCAACCCTCTGGCTGACTATAATTGTCTTCTCATTCGTCAGCAGAACCATCCTGCTGGTGAAATCTCTCCCCAGTCTCACGCTTGATCCCTGGCTGCTGGTAAAAATCTATGGAGTCGGTTTCTATTTTGACAGTGTGACGTTTACCTATGCCGCCATACCTTTTGCACTCGTCCTCATTTTAACCCCCGACAGGATTTTCAATTCAGCTGTTTTCAGATTTTTATTATATGTTGTCGCGTTTATTTTCACTTACCTGATGCTGTTCAACATTGTGGCCGAGTACACGTTCTTTGACGAATTTGCCACGAGATTCAATTTTATTGCTGTCGATTATCTGATCTACACCAATGAGGTAATCCGCAACATCCGAGAATCCTATCCGGTCAACTGGCTGCTTGCGGGGATTCTGCTCCTCAGCGTTCCGGTTTTTATTATTGTAAAAAACCATCTCAAAAAAGCCTTTACCGGCACTTCACATCTTGCGGGGCGACTAAAAGCCGGGGTAATTTTTCTGGCGATGCCGGTAGTTTCTTTCTATTACGTCGATATTTCCCAGACCCATATTTCAGCAAACAATTACGCTGACGAGCTTGCCGGAAATGGAATTTACTGTCTTATAGCGGCGTTCAGAAACAATGAACTCGATTTTAACAAATTTTACATCATCCGGGATAACGCCGCTGTTCTAGCGCGGCTTAAGGAGATGATGCAGCAGGAAGGGAGCCGTTTTGACGGGAAGGATGTTTCAGGGATAGCTCGCAGGGTGACCGGACGCGGAGCGGAGCGGAAGTTTAACGTCGTGCTTGTCATTGAAGAGAGCATGAGTGCTGAATTCATGACTTCTTTCGGAAATCCCCGCAGCATTACTCCAAATCTGGACAAACTGGCGGAGGAGTCACTTTTCTTCACGCATCTCTACGCAACCGGCACCCGTACCGTGCGCGGGCTGGAGGCCATCATGCTCGCCATACCGCCGCTTCCCGGTGTATCTCTTGTCAAACGCCCGAATAACGAAAACTTCTTCTCGTGGGGAGCGGTCATGAAGGAGAAGGGGTATGACAACAAGTTCATCTACGCCGGCTACGGCTATTTTGACAATATGAATTATTTTTTCGCCAACAACGGCTTTGCGGACATAGACAGGACCAATTTTTCCAAGGACGAAATTACCTTCACCAATGCCTGGGGGGTCTGTGACGAAGATCTTTTTATGAAAACGGTAAAGGAGGCCGACGCGTCGTACCGGCAGAAAAAGCCGTTTTTCAGTGTGGTCATGACAACATCCAACCATCGCCCGTATACCTATCCTGAGGGCAAGATTGATATCCCCTCTAAAACCGGCCGTGATGGCGGAGTAAAATATGCCGATTATGCGATTGGCAGGCTACTGGCTGAATCGAAAAAAAGACCCTGGTTCAACAACACCGTTTTCGTGATCGTGGCTGATCACTGTGCCGGAAGTGCCGCCAAGATGGCACTGCCGGTGAAAAACTACGAAATACCACTGCTGGTCTATGCTCCAGCGCTCATAAAACCTCAAAAAATAGACCGCATGATGAGCCAGATTGATATCGCCCCCACTGTGCTTGGTCTGATAAACTTCACCTATAACAGTAAATTCATGGGTAAAGACATGCTGAATAGTGATGCAAGTGTGGAGCGTGCTTTCATCTCGACCTATCAGAAGCTTGGTTTTATCCAGGGTGATAAGCTACTGGTGCTCGGTCCCAAGAAAACCGCCGGGTATTTCAGTTTTAACAGGAAAAACGGCGATACCAGCGAAGTCAAGCCGTTTGATGACCTGCTGCTGGATGGCCTGGGATACTTTCAAGGCGTGAATTACCTGTATAAAAACAGGTTAAATCGTCTGTAGCACCTACTTCGAGCGTTTTCCCCACACCTCCAGCAGTGCCGGCAGAAATGCCAGAAACACCGCGACGCTTGCCACCATCCCCAGCGACATGACCGCTCCGATGCTGAATACCCCGCGATGATGGGCTACCATCAGGGCGCCGAAGCTAAACAGTATCGTCAGCGCATTCAGAAATACTCCTATCCCGGCGCTGCTGGCGACGACCCGTGCCGGTGATTCATTGCCCTGGCGGTAGCGGTTGATGATGTAGATGGCCGAATCGATCCCCACGCCCAGGATCAACGGCAATACGATGATGTTGGCCGAGTTGAAGCTGATTCCCATCAACTGCATGCCTCCAACCATCAATAACAGTCCAGCGGCCAGCGGGATGGAGCCGAGCAGGGCGTAGCGGCAGCTTTTGAAATTTATCAGCAGGATGACGGCTATGCCGGCAAAAGCATAGATGAAAGCTTTCAGGTAGGCGCTGCGCAGGATCGAGAGCGACTCGTAGACCATGATCGGCTCTCCCGTTGCGGTGGGAGCGATGCTTTTTACCTGCCTGACAAACTCTTCCAGTGGTTCCCGTTCGAAAATCTCCCTGGCAGGTGCCACCTGCAGGAGTATCCTGCCGTTATTACCGGTGAAGCGTTTCAATAGTGATGCGGGAATATCTGCTTCCGTGACCGGTGCCGCCTTCAGGCTCTCCTTCATCATCTTCAGCTTATCCGGCAATTCGGCAAACATCCCCCCCTGAAACTCACGCAGCATGCCAAGAGCATTCTTATCCTTCTCCGCTTCCAGGGATTTAAAAAAACGATCCAGTGTAGCCAGGAACGTTCCGACCGGTTTTGCTTCGGCAGCATGGGCGGTTTCAAGAGCGATTTTCAGCTTTTCAACGCGATTACGGAAATTTTCGAATACCGCCGGCAGAGCCATGAGCTGGAGGTTCTCCTCGTAGGGAAGCGGGGTAACCTGATCCATGACCTTTCTCAGCTCGGCCAGTTCGGACAGTTTTTCAGTTTGCTGTTCCGGTATCAGCGTCAGCGGACTGACCACGTGGTCAACCGCCGGCAGTTTTTCAAGCTGCCCGGTCAGCCTGCGGGCTTCGGCAGAGTCCCGTGCCGTTACGGCAGCAAAATAACCGGAATTTTCCTTGCTCCTCATAAGTTTGTATGCGTATTCCACCGACTGCAACCCCCTGGCCTGCAGGTTCATCAGGTTGTAGTCAAAGCGCATGGTCAGGGCCGGGTAGAGACAGGCGAGTGAAAAGAGCATGGTAACGGTAATAACCGCTTTCGGCCGGCCGGAGAGGATTCGATGCAGGAAGCTGTTTTCAGAGGGATTCGATGGTCCGTTTCCGGTTGTGGCTGACGGATTCCGGAAGCGCTCCAGCAGCACCAGCATGGCGGGCAGCACGGAAAACGTGGCGGCGACGCAGATAAACACCCCTCCGGCGGCGATGATGCCGAGCTCGGCGATTCCTTTGAAATCGGTGAACGCAAATGTTATAAACGCCACAGCCACGGTGGCGGCGGCCATGATGATCGAGCGAACATTGGTGGCGATTCCTGTTTCAATGGCTTCCAGTCCCGCCGCACCGTTTGACAACTCTTCCTGATAGCGCAGCACTACCTGGATGCCGTACTCGATGCCGAGTCCGATCAGCATGATGGCAAATACCATGGAAAGGATGTTGAGGTGACCTACCGTCAGGGTGGCGAAGCCGAATGAGAGGCAGATACCGACAACCAGCGAAACCATGGCGGCAATGACGTTCAGAACTCCACGGAAAGCAAACAGCAGTAAAATGATTGTCAGTGAGAGCGACACTACGGTGGCGATACCGATGTCGCGCTGGCTGGTAGACATCTCTTCATACTCAAGCACCGGTACTCCGGTGAGTCCCCCCGTGACCCCTTTGAATTCAGGCTGTTTGAGTGTCTCCTCCAGCGCAGTGCGCGCTGCTTTGATGGATTTCTCAGCGGCAACGAAACTTCCCTGCTCTTTGACCGGCAACATGGTGATGACCTGCTGTTTTCCGGCATTTTCCAGCATCGATGGTTTTCCGTCGGAGCTGCCTTTGAGAAACGAATTCATCGAAAGTCCTGATGATGGTTTGCCGCTGCCGGTACCAGTGTCAAAAGCGCTGAATCCCTTGTCGAGCGTCGTCAGCATGAAGGCCAGGCTCTGAAGCGAGCGGGAGTCCTTTGTCTGAAGGTACGAATCAATCTGGCCGGTCAAACTGGTGAAAAGGGTCTGAACCGACGGTGCGGCGGCAAGGTCTTTCAGCACCGGAGCAGCCATGGTGAGCGTACGGCGCAGGGTCTTAATCTCATCTAGCGGCATGAACAACAGGCCGTTAGTGCGGAAAAAAGAGAGTCCACCAGGGTAGAACAGTTCGCGGAAAGAATTCGGATCCTTTTTGAGAAGCTCGTACAGCGCGTCGGCGGCGCGGGTTGAGCGCTCAGCATCGTCCGATTCGATGACGGCAACGATTTCCTCCTGGTCGCCAAATTCAGCGCGGTACGCACGGTAATCGACCTGAAACGGAGCGTTTCGCGGCATCAGGTCGTCGCGTCCGGTAAGGAATTCCATGTTGTTTTTCGTATAAATTACGGAAAGGATCGATAGCGCAAGTGCAGTTGACAGAATCAGACGGGGTCTCTTCACTACCCAATTGAAAATCAGGCTTTTGGTGACGACAGAACGCACAGTATGCTCCTTGTTAAAAAGTGCTTTCTGAATAGCACCGCACTGCGGATAAAGTCAATCGGCGATGGGCAGTTAAAAGCGATTCGCAGTTACACTGACGTATTTCCGGTGTATACCCCCTGAATGTTTGATGCGTAACACCATGTCCCGGTTGACAAAAACGACCATCATGCTATCATCTGTGCCAGAAATTACCTAAAAGGAGATCAGGAATGAGCGTAAACCTTCTGGAAGCTGTCAGGAATTCAATTCAAACTGAGAAAAACGCCATGAATTTTTATCAGCTTGGTGCTGCAAAAATGAATGACAAAGACGCAAAGCGAACCTTTGAGCTGCTTGCCAAAGAAGAGCGTGAACACGCCGGGCAGTTTTACAAGATCTACCAGGGAACTGATATTCCTTCACTGGATGCCTTTCTTGATTCCCCGCCTGATAACGAATCGAGCTGGTTCACGACAATTGATCGATTGATTTCCAGCGATTTTGATGAGCGGAAGGCACTCGAACTGGCGATGGAGCGTGAAAAGAACCTTGAGGAAACATTGCGGGAAACCGCAGCGAAGATTTCAGACGCGCAGGTAAAAGTTGTATATGAGCTGAATGCCAAGGAGACTCATAATCATTACGTTATGATCGAGTCGGAATATGCCCGCCTGATGGGGATGGTTCATGAATCGGATGTTGATACCTTCGTCAGGGAGTAGCGCTCGATAAAACCTGCTCCGCCCCGGAATGTTCAACGGGGCAGCCCCCCTGATGGGAGTGCTGCCCCGTTTTTACTTCATGTTACTACAATCAAAGTTACGTTACGCGCATTCTGAATAGCCGCACACATGGCAGACCGAACAGCCTCCTTCGTGTTCAACAATCCCGCCGCATTCCGGGCAGGCACCGCGTTCATGCCGGGCATTGCCGGCTTCAATATCATCGTAACCGTTATCGATCAGGTGGTTCTGGATGGCTTTGGCTACGGCATCGGCGCAGGACAGAACGCGGTTGTCACCGAAACCGGACGGGCAGTGGCAGGATATGCCCTGCAGCTGCTTGATAACCTGGCGTGCCTGAACGCCGCTTCTCCAGGCCAGCGACACCATGCGTCCGATTGCTTCGCTCTGCGAAGCTGCACAGCCGCCCGCTTTCCCCATGGTGGTGAAAAGTTCGAACAACCCGTTTTTGTCCTCGTTGACGGTAATGTAAAGCGGTCCGCAACCGGTCTGCATCTGGTGTGTACAACCCTTGAGTGCTTTCGGACGCTCGCGTTTTACCGCTTTCTTCTCCTCTTCTGCAGGAGCCTGCGTCGGGGCGGCCTCCTCTTTCTTACCGGTTGAAAGCACCTGTTCGTCGCGAGATCCGTCGCGATAGATGGTTACCCCCTTGCAGCCTGACTCGTAGGCCAGCATATACACCTTTTCAACATCCTCTATCGTTGCCGTGTTGGAAAAATTGACAGTCTTGGAAACGGCATTGTCAGTGTGCTGCTGAAAGACCGATTGCATGTTGATGTGGGCTTCCGGGCTAATCTCGTGTGCAGTGACGAAAATGTTGCGGACATCGGCCGGGACTTCGGCAATATCGTGAACCGTACCATGCTCGGCAATCCGTTTCATCAGCTCTTCGGAATAAAAGCCACGCTCCTTGGCGATCTGCTCGAAGAGCGGATTTACTTCGACAAGCACGTTCTTGTCCATGACAGTACGGATGTAGGAGACGGCAAACAGCGGTTCCACTCCGGACGATGCATTGGCGATGATCGAAATGGTGCCGGTCGGGGCTATGGTCGTGACAGTCGCGTTGCGCTGTGGTTGTGCGCCCTTTTTGTCGAAGATTGATCCGGCGAAATTGGGGAACGAACCACGCTTTTTCCCTAGTTCCTGAGAGGCCAGATGACCTTCGCTATTGATGAATTTCATGACTTTCTTGCCCAGTTTGACCGCCTCGTCAGAACTGTAGGAAATACCGAGCATAATCAGCATGTCGGCCCATCCCATGACGCCGAGACCGATCTTGCGGTTGGCGTGGGTCATGTCATGAATCTGCTGCAGGGGGTAGTTGTTGGCTTCAATCACGTTATCAAGGAAATGAACCGAGTTATGGATCGTTTCCCGCAGCCCTTTCCAATCAATGGAACCGGAGTGGACGAACCTGCCGAGATTTATTGAGCCGAGGTTGCACGATTCGTAGGGCAGCAGCGGTTGCTCACCGCAGGGGTTAGTGGATTCGATTTCACCGATGTGCGGGGTGGGGTTGTCGCGATTGAGACGGTCAAGGAAGATAATGCCCGGCTCGCCATTTTCCCATGCCTGTTTAACGATCCGCTGAAACACCTTGCGGGCGTTGTGAGTGCCGCAGACCTTCTTGTCCCGTGGATTGATCAGGTTATAATCCTCGTCACGTTCTACAGCCAGCATGAACTTTTCGGTGAGACCGACCGAGATATTGAAGTTGTTGAGCTGTTTCTGATCCGCCTTGCACATGATGAAGTCCATGACGTTGGGATGATCCACCCGCAAAATCGCCATATTAGCACCCCGTCGGGTACCCCCCTGCTTGATGGTTTCCGTAGCGATATCGAAAACCCGCATGAAAGAAAGCGGGCCGCTGGAGATGCCGGTTGTTGTGCTGACTACATCGTTGGCGGGGCGCAGCCGGGAAAATGAAAAACCGGTGCCGCCGCCGGATTTATGGATCAGGGCTGTGAATTTGACCGCGTCAAAGATTTCCTCCATTGAATCGCCGACCGGCAGGACGAAGCAGGCCGAGAGTTGGCCGAGGGGGCGTCCGGCGTTCATAAGGGTAGGGGAGTTGGGAAGGAACTGAAATGATGTCATCATGCGGTAAAAGGTGTCTGACAGTTTTTTCAGATCAGCTTTCTTGTCAAATATTTTTTCGGCGCCTGCAATGGTGTCCGCCACTCTGCGAAACATGTCGGAGGGTTTTTCAAGTACTTTACCGGTCTCATCACGCCGCAGGTAGCGTTTTTCGAGAACCGTCGATGCGTTGGTTGTCAAACCGGGAATTGCTTCACTTACTAAAGATGATTTCATGTGTTATCTCCTTGTATTGGTGAAAACATAAGCATTATGAGAGGGTTATGGGATATGGAGTATCAAGGCGCTGCATACTACATTTTGTATGAGCTCGGCAACTTAACCACAACATATATGTGCTGTCAACAGGAATTATCATAATTTTTCATTTGCAGTGCCAACCTCGCGAAGTCATGGATTATTCGGGCCAGATGGGCATACAGACTTGATATTTACGATTGAAGGATTGTCGATAAACTTGCAATTTTTTCACGTTAAGGTTATGGTATCGCTATAAAATTTCAATTGAAACCGGAGAAAAAGACATGCGAATAATTGTCACCGATGAAGTCTCGCCTGATGGGCTGGCGCTTTTGACGCAGGAGCCCCGCGTACAACTCGATATCAGGCTCGGTCTGAAAAAGGATGAGCTGCTGTCAGTTATCGGCGACTATGATGTTATTATCACCCGCAGTGGCACTACAGTTGACAAGGCCTTGCTGGATGCTGCCAAACGCCTTAAGATCGTTGCCCGGGCCGGCGTTGGCATTGACAACGTGGATGTGGATTATGCCAGTTCCAAGGGCGTCATCGTTGTCAATGCTCCTTTTGGGAATACCAACAGCGCCGCCGAACATACCCTGGCACTGTTGCTCTCATTCTGCCGTAACGTCACCGTTGCCAACGCCAGCCTCAAGTCAGGTGAATGGAAGCGGGCGCCGTTTACCGGCCATGAATTGAAAGGGCGGGTTGCCGGCGTTATAGGCATTGGAAAGGTCGGTGGGCGCGTTGCGGCCCGTCTCAAGGCCTTTGAGTGTGATGTCATCGCTTGCGACCCCTATGTTTCTGTCAAACGTGCCCATGATCTTGGCGTAAAGCTGGTCTCCCATGATGAAATATACAAGAACTGCGATATCATAACCGTTCATACGCCGCTGAATGACGAGACCAGAGGAATGATCGGGGCGCGGGAATTTGGTTTGATGAAGAGCGGAGTGATAATCCTGAACGTTGCCCGTGGCGGAATAGTCGATGAGCAGGCCCTGCTTGATAATCTGGAAACGGGGAAAGTAGTTGGCGGAGCGGTTGATGTCTGGAGTGAGGAACCGCCCGCGACTGATCTGCTGAAGCGGCTGATTGGCCACAAAAACCTGGTGGTGACTCCGCATCTGGGCGCCAACACCTTTGAAGCGCAGGTCAATGTCGCCATTGACGTGTCCCGGGAAATCATCAATTACCTCGATGATAAGCCGCTTGAAAATGCCGTCAACATTCCCCGCTTCGATATGGCGCTGATGGATCAGATGCGGCCGTTCCTTAATCTGATGAGCGTAATCTGCGATTTTGGTGTGCAGCTAATGGAGTCCAATCTGGAGAAGGTCACCTTTGGCTTCAGCGGGGCCATTGCCCATTACGACTGTTCTCCGCTTGCCGTCTGCGGCCTCTCGGCCCTGCTGAGCCGCAAGGTTGATCAGGATGTCAACATGGTCAATGCATCGCTGATTGCCGAACAGATGGGCATCGTGGTCGAGGAAACAAAATCGACGCAGGCTGATGCCTTTTCCAATGTCATCACGCTGATTCTGGAAGGGCAGGGGAAGCGGCGGCTTATTTCCGGCACACTGTTCGATGGCCAACCCCGCATTGTCCGTCTGCGCGACTATACGATGGATTTCACGCCGGACGAGGACATGCTCCTGCTGCACTATGAAGACCGTCCCGGTATGATCGGAAAAATAGGCACCATCATGGGACAGCATGAAATCAACATCGCTTCGATGAACCTCGGTCGCAGCCAGGAAAAAGGGGAGGCAATGGTCATTCTTTCTCTTGATTCGCCTGTCCCACCCGGTGTGGTCGAAGAGCTGAAGAGTGCAACCGAAGCCAGTTACATCAGAGCGCTCAAAATGAGAAAAGGTTCTTGCAACCGCAATTGCGGCTGCGGCGCCTGATACTTTGGTTGGTGAAAGATATACGGGGACAACAGGGAGAGTGGTATCATGAGCAGGTATGATGATTCGACACAAAACGATGATTCGTTGACTGATTCCATTAGGTCACTTGAACTACAGCTTGAACAATATAAACTGCTCTACGATTTTGCCCCGATTTGCTATGTAACCCTTGACCGTGACGGCAGAATTCTGAAGATAAACCTGTCTGGAACCGTTCTTCTTGGCGTATCCCGTTCGGTTATCTACGGACAGTCGTTCAGCACTTTTATTGTTGAGGAGGAGCGTTACGTTTTCCTCGACTTTATGAATAAAGTGTTCAACGACTTTTCGGGGAGGCAGCAGTGCGAATTGCGGTTGAGTCGGGATGGCCGGTCGACGGCGATTGTAAAAGTCGAAGCTCTGGCAAGCGGCTCAAGCCTTGAATGCATGGTTGCGATTACCGACATCACTGAAATGCGCCTTGAGGAACAGAAATTTCACATTGTTGCCGACAACACCTACGACTGGGAGTTTTGGATCGATCCCCGCGGATCTTTTATATACAGCTCGCCGGCCTGTCTTAAAATCACCGGTCACCACCCTGCAGCTTTTCTTGCCGACCCCGCTCTTTTCATCAATATAATCCATCCGGATGATAAGGATATATTTACCCGTCACCGGCAGCAGTTCGTTAAGGCCGGGTTGGAAGATGAAATCGACTTCCGAATTATTCGGGCAGATGGTGAAGTTTGCTGGATTGCGCATGCCTGCAGGCCGGTCTATGATAATCTGGGAAATTTCCTTGGCACAAGGGGGAGCAATCGGGATATCACCGGTCGCAAGCTGGCCGAGATGATCATGCAGGCCCGATTGCGGATAAGTGATTATATGGTCGGACGGACGGTCGACGAGTTATTGACCAAAGTCCTCGACGAGGCCGAGCTGTTGACCGGCAGTTGCATTGGCTTTTTCCATTTTCTGGAACCCGACCAGGTGACGCTCTCGCTGCAGGCCTGGTCTCATCGTACACTCACGTCAATCTGCACGGCTGAGGGGAAGGGGCATCTTTACTCGCTTGATCAGGCCGGGGTCTGGTGTGACTGCATCCGCGAAAGAAAACCTGTTGTCCATAACAACTACGAATCGTTAGCTCACCGTAAAGGCCTTCCCGAGGGACACGCGCCGGTTCTGCGGGAACTGGTCATTCCCATTTTTCGTAATAATCTGATTGTGGCGGTACTTGGGGTAGGCAACAAACTGACTGACTATAACAGCCAGGATACCGAGAATGTTCAGAAGCTTGCCAATTTGGCGTGGGATATCATTGAACTTCGTCAGGTTGAGGAGACGCTTATCGAGAGTGAGCGTCGCTTCAGGTCACTGTTTGATAAAATGGACGAAGGCGTGGCCATCCACACCTTCATCCGTGATGATTCCCAGACAATCTGCGATTACAGGATTGAGGAGGTCAACCCGGCCTTTGAGGTAATCCTCGGTCTCTCGCGGAAACACGTTATCGGCAGGAGCGCCAGAGAAATTTTCAGGCAGGATCGACCTCCCTACCTGGACAGGTTTTCATCGGCGATGGATGAGCCTGGCGGGGTACGATTCGAAACGTTTTTTACTCCTCTGAAGAAACGCTTTCACGTGTCGGTTCTTCCCTGGGAGGCAAACAGCTTCGCAACGATATTCAGAGAAATACCTTCTCTTTCAGAGGATGCGCCGATCTGACCAATGCCAGATCAAAGCGTCAAATCGCCCTCTTTACCGGTATAACACATATCCTACTGAGCCATTCTTCGTAAAACCTGTTCCAGCTTACGCAGTTCATCGCCGTAACCTGCCCAGTTACCCTGACGCTGCAGATTCATGGCTTTCTCGTAAATCCCCATGGCTTCTCTGGCGAGGGCCGAATTTCCAGTCTTCTGATCTCCGCCTGCCGGCGCCGGAGACGCCATAACCGGCAGTGCCGCCTGGACGGGCTCTTTTTTGCCGCCAAAAAGCCTTTGAAGCGCAAGCTCCAGGTTTTCCTCCATCACCACCTGGTCGCCGAAGGCCACCAGCACTCGTTTGAGCTCCGGCAGAGCGGCCTTGTCGGCGGCCAGAAACAGAGGCTGCACGTACAGAAGGGATTTTTCTATCGGGATCACCAGCATGCTGCCTCTGATAACTTCCGAGCCACGCTGGTTCCACAGAGTCAGTTGCTGTGATATAAACGAGTCCTGATTGATGCGGGCGTCAATCTGTTTAGGGCCGTAGATCAGGCGGTCGCGCGGGAACGTGTAGGCGCGAATTTTTCCGTAATTCGGCTCATCGCAGCGGGCGGTCAGCCAGGCCACCAGGTTGTCACGTTTGGAAGGAGTGAAGGGGAGCAAAAGGATGTATTCTTCGACCTTCTCGCCGGGTAGTTTCATGATGGTGTAATACGGCTCCATCGGTTTTTCACCCAGTGCCGGGACCTGCCACAGATTTTCCTTGTTGTAGAACACCTTCGGGTCACTCATATGGTAGGCGGAAAACATCGCGGCCTGTAGCTGTAGGAAGTTGTGAGGATAGCGAACATGTCGGCGCAGGTCTTCCGGCATTGCCGCCATTGGCTTGAACATTCCCGGAAACATCAGCCGGTAGGCACGTATGATTGCATCCTGCTGGTCACTGACATAAAATTTGACAGAGCCGTCATATGCGTCCACAACCGCCTTGACTGAATTTCTTATGTAGTTGACGCCATCCCTGGCCGGTTTAGCATAGGGGAGACGGCTTGAAAAGGTGTAGGCGTCGATGATCCAGGAGAGCCTTCCTGTGGATGTGACGACCAGATATGGATCGCTGTCAAAGCGCAGAAACGGGGCCAGGGCCTTGACCCGTTGGTTGATGTTACGATTGTAAAGTATCCGGCTTTTGGATGTAATATCTGTTGAAAGCAGTATTTTTTCGGTTTTGAACCGTATGGCGAACAGTGCCTGCGTAAGCAGGGAATCGAGCGCTACTCCACCTTTGCCGCTGTATGTTGTAGTGATATTACCGGTGGCTGTCGGGTAACTGAATTCCGGTACCTTAGTTGTGACAATGACATATTCGTTGGAAAGTTCACCGAAATAGATTTCGGGACGATTGACTTTGATGTCTGCCAGACTGACAGGGGGGATGTCCTTGACAAAAAATTCCGGCAATCCCTCTTTGCTGATTCGGCTTACGGGGCCGAAGGTGATGCCATTGCCATGAGTGAAAATCAGACGCTCGTTGATCCAGTTCCTGCTCGGAAGATCGGCATAGGAGAGTTCGCGCGGCGAAAGCATTACCTGGGTATACTGTCCATTAACCAGATACCGGTCGTTGTCCACATCAAAAAATTTGTAGTATGTTCTGATCTGCTGCAGCTGGCTGTAGGTTTTAAGCAGCGGAGCGTGATCCCACAGCCGAATGTTTTTAATCGTGGCGTCGTTGGCAGATATATCGGCGGCAGTCAGCTTGTTATCAACATCAAATGGCACCGTTTCTATTTTATCCAGATCATAACCGAAACGGGTCAACTTGATGTTGCTGTCGATGTAGGGCATTTCCAGTGCCAGTTCATTGGGGGCTACTTTGAATTTCTGTAGCATGGTAGGGTAGATTTTGATGCCTAAGACGTAGATTGCGACCACCACAAGCAGCGGAATTACTATCAGGCGCCGTGAAGCCCTCCAGATGCCAGCCGACAGTATCGCACCTGCCAGTGGTGTTGCAATTGTCAGGATCACGAGGGTCGGTACACGTGCATTTACGTCACTGTAGCCTGCGCCTTCGGCGATACCGTTTCCAGCAAGCAATAGCCTGAAAATGGCCATAAAAAATTCGCATGAGACAGTTAATGAATACAGGCCGACCAGAACGGCAAGGTGACGGCGAACTCCTTCATCGAGCATAATCCCCTGTTCAGACAGCTGGATGCCGCTGCGCAGGTAGTAGACCACGCCACAGAGCACAGTGGCTGACAGCAAAGCCATGGTGGAAAAAGTCGAGACCATTTCCAACGCCGGCAGCGTAAAGAAGAAAAATCCCAGATCGATTCCAACGACCGGGGCAGCAGTGCCGAAATCCACCCGGTTGATGAACAACATCACCTTTTCCCATTGTGAGGCTCCCCAGTTTGCAGCCAGCAGGGCAAGCAGGAGTGCAGCCAGCAGGCTCAAGGGTTTAAAGCGCTGCAGCAGTTCGACATTCCGCATGCCGAGGGAAATGTTGTTGATTGAAAACATGCGTGCAGCCGGGAATTTAAGTCTGTGGGCGTTACGCAGATTCACTGCACAAAAGATGAACAGAAGAAAGGCGCAACAGAAACCGCTGCCCGCCTTAGCGTAGAAAACCGTCGTAAATACATCTGAAAACCCGGTCTCATTGAAAAAAAACCAGCCGGAAAAGAATTTAGCCAGCATGGAAATGCATGGCAGAGCAAAGGCGATGATTGCAACCATAAGGACAGTTCTGCGTCGAGACATATATAACCCCTTTTACGTTGTTCCTGCAGCACAACTCTAGTTTTGTGGTGTGCGCTTGTCAACACGTCATTTTTAGAGGTGACTTTCGGTTGCCAAAACAGGGAGGTGTGGTTATATTCTCAAACCGGCAGGTGGTTAATGGAAAATGACTTCGAAAAACTAGAGCAGACGCTGGGATACCGGTTCGATGAGCGGACATTGCTGACCCGTGCTTTGACACACCCCTCTTTTCTGCATGAAACTCGTGGAGAGAATTGCGGTGATTATCAAAGACTTGAATTTCTGGGTGACGCAGTTCTTGGCATGTTGTTAGCCGAGTTGCTCTGTGAAATATTTCCCGATTGGGATGAAGGCATGCTATCCAAAGCACGTGCCCAGCTTGCCGCCCAGAATTCGCTGGCAGAACATGCCCGGGCTTTGGGAGTGGGAGACTACCTCCTACTCGGGCATGGTGAGGTGCTGACAGGCGGGAGAGACAAAAATTCGATTTTGTCGGATGTCCTGGAGGCTCTGCTTGCCGCAGTTTATCTTGACGGAGGTCTTGGTGCTGCACGCACACTTGTCAACCGGTTGTTTAGAGAACGGATGGAGTTGGATCTTTCGACTTTACCGAGTGATGACTCCAAAAGCCGCCTTCAGGAAATGCTGACCCTTCATGGAAAACCTATGCCGGAATACCGGCTGCTGGAAGATTCAGGACCTCCCCACGACCGTTTGTTTGTGTATCTGGTTCTTGTGGATGGTCGGGTTATCGGTGAGGGGAGGGGGCGTTCAAAAAAAGCTGCACAGCAGGCAGCAGCTGCCCAGGCATTAGAAATGCTGCTGTCAAGCAACAGTCGGGACGAATGAAGCCGGTTACGGTTCCATTTTTTATCAGTCACCAGGGGTGCCGACATACCTGTTTATTCTGTGATCAGAAGACTATTTCAGGTTCAAGCGGAATGTTGCCTGATGCCGGTGAGATCATTGACAAGATCAGGCAATGGCAGGTAACCGCTGGCAGCCGTCCGCTGGAGGTGGCTTTTTTTGGCGGCAGCTTTACTGCGCTCCCGGAGGATGTGCAGACACGGTTGCTTGATCCGCTACAGCCGCTTCTGAAATGCGGTGAACTCGTATCAGTGAGAATCTCGACCCGCCCCGATTACATCAGCGGACCGGTGGTCGCACGGCTCGCGGCAGCGGGGGTATCCGTTATAGAGCTGGGGGTGCAGTCGCTGGACGACGGCGTGCTGCAGGCGTCCGGCAGGGGGCATTCTGCCGCTGATGCGGTGAATGCCATCCGCTGCGTTGCGGAACAGGGCGTGAACGTGGTAGCACAGTTGATGCCTGGGCTGCCGGGAGATACTCCTGCCGTATCGCTGGCCTCTCTGGAAGGGGTCATCTCTGCCGGGGCTGACTATCTCCGCATCTATCCGACGGTTGTATTGCGAGGGACCGAGCTGGCACGGCGTTATGTGGCAGGCGAATTCAGGCCGCCTGGAAATGAGCAGGTCATCAATCTCTGCAAAATACTGCTCCATCGAGCCATGCAGCTGAACGTGCCGGTACTGCGTATCGGGCTGCAGGCTGATGACGGTTTGAATACTGATGCACTGCTGGCAGGCTGTTGGCACCCGGCGCTGGGACAGCTGGTGAGATCCCGGCTGTATGCTGATCTTGTCAATCTGCTTGTTTCTGACGGAGAGTCAATAACGGTCTGGTGTCATCCGTCGCGCGTGTCGGATCTGGTTGGGCAGAAGCGGGTCAATGTTGATCTTCTGGCCGCCAGGGGTGTACGATTGCGGGTGTTCCCGGATGTGTCCCGTGCGGTCGAAGAGCTTGTCTTGCAAAACGATTCTGTCTGCAGGATGTATAATCTGTTGAACGATCTTCACTATTCCATTGATGAGGTGTAAATGATGCGTAAAGAATCATTGAAGTTTCTTGAAAAACTGCTTGATGCTCCCAGTCCATCCGGTTATGAGCAGCCGGCCCAGCGGGTTTTTCGCGATTATGTGGCCCCGTTTTGTGATGAACTGACCACGGATGTGATGGGAAACGTGTTCGGGCGGATTGCCGGTAAGGGCAAAAACCTTCCCAGGGTGATGATTGTCGGACATACCGACGAGATTGGGTTACAGGTCAAATATATTGACGATAAAGGTTTCATCTATTTTGCTGCCGTGGGGGGGGTGGATGCGCACTTGACGCCGGGTAAACGGGTCAATATCCACGCGTCGAGAGGGCCCTTGGCGGGAGTCATTGGCAAGAAGCCGATTCACCTGATGGACAACAAGGACCGCGAAACGGTCGTCAAGTTGGAGTCGCAGTATATTGACATTGGTGCAGCCGATAAAAAGGAGGCTCAAAAGCTGGTCAGAGTGGGTGACGCCATAACCTTTGGCAGTGAATTTATCCGGCTGCAGGGGGGAAAGGCGGCCTCGCGCGGTTTTGACGATAAGGCAGGCTGTTTTGTGGTGGCGGAGGTATTACGCATGGTGGCTGCTTCTGCCAAAAAGCTGTCGGTTGACGTGTACGGCGTTTCCTCAGTGCAGGAGGAAATCGGGCTGCGTGGGGGTACCACCAGCTGTTACACCGTCAACCCGGATGTGGGTATCTGCGTGGAAGTGGATTTTGCTACCGACCAGCCTGACGTGGAAAAGAAGCACAACGGCGAGGTTGCTCTCGGCAAAGGGCCGATTTTGACTCGCGGCGCGAACATTAACCCGCATCTTTTCGAATTGCTGAATTCTGCAGCTGAAAAAGAGAAGATCGCTGTCCAATATACCGCCAACCCGCGTGCTACCGGCACCGATGCCAATGTCATGCAGATCTCGCGCAGCGGTGTCGCCACGGCGTTGGTCAAGATCCCGCTCCGCTACATGCATACGCCGGTGGAGACCGTTTCGCTGGACGATCTGGAGAATGCCGCTGCGTTGATTATTGCGACGCTGGCGCAGATATCGTCGAAGGATGAGTTCGTGCCGCGGTAGGTAGTCTGAAATATCTCGAAGGGAATCTGAATATTATGGATGCACCGCAGTATGTGCCGGTAAACATTGAGAGCATCGAGACTGGCGTATTTCCCGATGTCGCTCTCTATATTCTGAGAGGGAACAACCATGTGCTGTACAAAAACCATGGAAGGGATTTTTCCGTCAGGGATTCTGAACGCCTGAAAGAGAATGGAGTTGAGTTCCTCTACGTCAGCCCTGAGGACATGGAAATCATCACCGATTACATGGAGTCCAACGCCGGTCGCTTCCTGAAGAGCCAGAAACTCAATAACGAAGCTAAGGGAAGGATGATTTACCAGACGTCGGTCAACTTTGTTGGCGATATTTTCACCAGTCCGGAAAAGGTCGGCGAGCTGGAGCGGAGCAAGCGGTTGATGGAAAACCTGTTGCTGTATCTTTCCAGCGACCCGGCCGCCCTTACATCGCTGGAATCGGTCATGTCTCACAACTACCACACTTTTGTTCACAGTCTGCAAGTCACAACGCTCTCAATCCTGATGCATTCCGAGGCGTATCTGCTATCGAAAGATGAAATGCTTGACGTTGGTATGGGAACACTTCTGCATGATTTTGGCAAAATATTCATCCCTAAAGAAATCCTCGGCAAAACCAGGAAATTGACCGACCACGAGGTTGAGATCATCAAACGCCATCCCGAGGATGGATACAACTACCTTAAGGAAAATACCAGGTTGGGAGAGGTTTCTCTTTCAATCGTCCGTTATCATCATGAGCGCAACAACGGCAGCGGGTTCCCGTTAGGTCTGACCGAAAAGCAGATTCCACGCAGTGCCCAAATCGGTGGCATCTGCGACGTGTACTGCACTCTGGCCGTTGATAAAACCGGCCGTAAGGCACTACCACCGGAAATGATACTTCACATCATGCGGCAGGAGATGAAAGGGGCCTTCAGTCCGCGCCTGCTGGATGTGCTGGAGTCGATTGCGTGTGTCGAGGATAGTGCCCAACTTGTTCTGTAGCGGATGTGAATACTCGTCCCTCGTCGTATCCCTTTTCCTTGACTTGCCCGGCATGCTGTACTAACTTCTATAAAATTTTATTCGCGAGGAGCACCTCATGCCCTACGATAAACTGATTGAAGGTCTGACGTTTGACGATGTGTTGCTTGTGCCTGCTCATTCCCGGATACTGCCGCGTGATGCCAATCTCACCACCCGTATTTCCCGCAACATTTCCCTCAATATTCCGCTGGTCAGTGCAGCCATGGATACTGTCACCGAAGCTCGAACCGCCATCTGTATGGCACGCGAGGGGGGGCTCGGCATCATTCACAAGAATCTCTCCATCGAAGCTCAGGCCTATGAGGTAGACAAGGTAAAAAAGAGCGAATCGGGCATGATCGTTGATCCTATCACCATGCGACCGACGCAGAAGATCAGTGAAGCGCTGGATATCATGTCCCGCTACCGTATTTCGGGGGTGCCGGTGACCAAGGCCAACGGCAAGCTGGTCGGCATCCTGACCAACCGTGATCTGCGCTTCGAAACCGACTTCGATCTGCCGATATCTGCCCGCATGACCAAGCGCAATCTGGTGACTGTCGAGGTTGGTACCACACTCGAACAGGCCAAGGAACATCTGAAACACACCCGTGTCGAGAAACTGCTGGTGGTGGATAATGACCGTTTTCTCAAGGGACTGATCACCATCAAGGATATCGAGAAAGTTAAAAAATATCCCTCGGCTTGCAAGGACAGTCTGGGGAGGCTGCGTGTCGGGGCTGCCGTCGGGCCGACCGGCGAAATGGAAGCCCGCATGGAGGCGCTGATAAAGGCTGGTGTCGACGTGATAGTGATTGATACGGCTCATGGACATTCCCAGGGGGTGATCGATGCCGTGGCGCGTGCAAAATCGACATTCCCGGGTGTCGAAATCATTGCCGGCAACATTGCGACCGCCGAAGCCGCCGAAGCGCTGATCAAGGCGGGAGCGGACGGCATCAAGGTCGGCATCGGTCCCGGATCGATCTGTACGACCCGCATCGTAGCCGGCGTTGGTGTGCCGCAGATCACCGCTATCAATGATTGCTCACGCGTAGCCCACAAACATGGCATCCCGGTGATTGCCGACGGCGGTGTCAAATATTCAGGCGACCTGCCCAAGGCTGTTGCCGCCGGCGCGGACAGCATCATGATCGGATCGCTGTTTGCCGGTACCGAAGAGTCACCGGGCGACACGGTTCTCTATCAGGGGCGCACCTACAAGAGTTATCGTGGTATGGGTTCTATCGGCGCCATGAAGGACGGCAGCAAGGACCGCTACTTTCAGTCGGATGTCGGCGAGGACGTCAAGCTGGTTCCGGAGGGGATTGAGGGGATGGTCCCGTTGCGCGGGCCTTTGTCGGCAAATATTCACCAGTTGCTGGGTGGGCTGCGCTCCGGGATGGGATATACCGGATGTGCCACTATTGCCGAGATGCAGCAGAATGGGCGTTTTATCCGCATCACGGGCGCCGGGCTGAAGGAGTCCCACGTTCATGACGTCACGATTACCAAAGAGGCGCCCAATTACCGGGTCGGTAGCTGACTTGACCCATTACCGGCGGCAAAGAATTGTACTGGCGGTAAAATTTACTTTTCAACAGTTGACACATGCACTCTGAGGGTGTAAATAGATGACCGCATAGTGGATTAAAGTTATCTTCTTTGTCTCTATACGACGCACCACTTTTCCCGGCAAGGTTCCCTGATGTCCGACGTCCACAGCCAGAAGATTCTGATCCTCGACTTTGGCTCCCAATACACCCAACTAATTGCCCGGCGGGTCCGTGAAGCTCACGTTTACTGTGAACTTCACCCGTTCGACATGGATCTTGCTGCCATCCGCAGCTTTGCACCTCGCGGAATCATACTCTCCGGTGGGCCCTGTTCGGTATACGACGAGGGGGCTCCGGCCGTTGCTGAAGAGCTGTTTGAGCTGGGTGTGCCGGTCCTGGGCATCTGCTACGGCATGCAGCTGATGAGCCGGCATTTCGGCGGTGAAGTGGTGCCGGCCGGCAAACGCGAGTTCGGACACGCTGACCTGCTGGCCCAGGGTGTACCCGGTCCGTTGTTTGACGGTTTTTTCGTAGAAGGCAGCAGTCCGGTCTGGATGAGCCACGGTGACCACGTTTCCAGAGTTCCTGCTGGTTTCGAGGTTGTAGCTGCGACTGCCAACGCCCCGGTCTGTGCCATTCAAAACCTTGGCCGCAGCCTGTACGGTGTTCAGTTCCACCCTGAAGTGAACCACACTCCGCGCGGCGAACTGCTGCTCGACACATTCGTCCGCTCCGTCTGCGGCTGCGACGGTCAGTGGACCCCCGGCCGTATAATTGCAGATTCCATCGAACGGATCCGTGAGCGCGTCGGCAGCGACCGCGTTATTCTGGGGCTATCCGGAGGAGTTGACTCTTCGGTGGCGGCGGCGCTGATTCATCGTGCCATCGGCGACCAGTTGACCTGTGTATTCGTAGATAACGGACTGCTGCGTTTGGGGGAGGGAGAGCAGGTCATGGCGACCTTTGCCCAGAATCTGGGGGTCAGAGTGATCCGGGTGGACGCTGAAGAGCGCTTTCTGAATGCTCTTGCTGGCGAAGCTGACCCGGAGAGGAAGCGCAAAATCATCGGTGGACTGTTTGTTGACATATTTGAAGAGCAGTCTAAAAAGATTGACGATGCCAACTGGCTGGCCCAAGGGACTATTTATCCCGATGTTATCGAATCGGCAGGGGCAAAGACCGGTAAAGCGCACAACATCAAGAGTCACCACAATGTCGGCGGCCTGCCAGAATACATGAAGCTGAAGCTGCTGGAACCGTTGCGGGAACTGTTCAAGGATGAAGTCCGCGCCATAGGCGAAGAACTTGGTCTGCCGCGCCAGATGGTCTGGCGCCACCCGTTTCCCGGGCCCGGCCTGGGGGTGAGGATTCTTGGTGAGGTAAAAAAAGAGTATGCCGATATTCTCAGAAAAGCTGACGCAATTTTTATAGAGGAACTCTATGCCGCAGGTCATTACGATAAAATAAGTCAGGCTTTTGCCGTTTTTCTGCCGGTGAAGAGCGTCGGTGTTATGGGTGACGGACGCACCTACGAGTACGTAGTTGCCTTGCGGGCCGTTGAGACGAGGGATTTCATGACGGCCGGCTGGTACCCTCTGCCGTACGAGGACCTGGCCCGTATCAGCGGCCGGATCATCAACGAGGTCAAGGGAATCAACCGGGTTGTGTTTGACATCTCCAGCAAACCTCCGGCAACCATCGAATGGGAATAAATTTTGTACCCTCGCGTGCAAAACTGAAATGCTGTGGTAGAATTCTCTAAGTTTTCGGGTACTAAAAAACTCTGTATCAGGAAACAATCCATCAAAGGAGCAGAAGCATGAATGCACCAACGCGGTATTTTGATGATTCGGTAAAAGGATTCATCACCTGGAGCATCATCTGGGGGACAGTGTCGGTATTGGTCGGCATCCTGATCTCCCTGCAGCTGGCATGGCCGCAACTGAATGTTGCCCCCTATC
The DNA here is from genome assembly GCA_037129245.1 of Desulfuromonadales bacterium. Taxonomy (GTDB): domain Bacteria; phylum Desulfobacterota; class Desulfuromonadia; order Geobacterales; family Pseudopelobacteraceae; genus JACRCG01. The sequence continues at coordinate 12,623 of JBAXVE010000020.1, read as the reverse complement.
TTACCTATGGACGCCTCAGACCGATCCATACCAACGCCGGTATTTTCGGCTGGGGCATCGGCAGTTTCATCGGCATGTTCTTTTATATAACCCAGCGACTCACCAAGACTCCGCTCTGGAGTCCGGGTCTTGCCCGTGTCACGCTCTGGCTGTTCAACATCGGCATAACCTCTGCTGCGGTCACACTGGCCATGGGCATTAACCGCACCAAGGAGTACGCTGAGCTGGAATGGCCGCTGGCGGTAGTGGTAGCAATCATCTGGGTGCTGTTTTCGGTTAACGTGTTCATGACGATCCTGAAACGCAAGGAAGAGCAGATGTATATTTCGCTCTGGTACATCATGGCGGCGCTGGTAGGAGTCACGGTACTGTACGTCGTCAACAATCTGGGAATGCCGTTGCATCTGTTCAAGTCATACCCGATCTTTGCCGGCACTAATGATGCCAACGTGCAGTGGTGGTACGGACATAATGCCGTCGCCATGGTACTGACGGCCCCGCCGCTGGCGCTCTTCTATTACTTTTTGCCCAAGGTTACCGGCAACCCGATCTACAGCCACCGCATGGGGATCATCGCTTTCTGGAGCCTTATTTTCATGTATCTCTGGACAGGCGCCCACCATCTGCTCTGGACGCCGCTACCTGACTGGATTCAGACACTGGCAATGGCTTTTTCAGTTATGCTGATCGCCCCGTCGTGGGGTGCGGTGTTCAACGGCTACCTGACCATGGATGGTAAATGGGAGCAGATGAAAACCAATTACCTGGTCAAATTCCTGATCTGCGGCATCACGTTTTACGGCCTGCAGACTCTGCAGGGGCCTATGCAGTCGATTCGCACCTTCTCGGCCTTCATCCACTACACCGACTGGGTGCCGGGTCACGTGCACATGGGGACTCTGGGCTGGGTCTCGATGATTCTCTTTGCTGCGATCTACTATGTTATAACCAAGATGAGCGACACAGAGATTTACAGTGTCAAGCTGGCAGATATTCATTTCTGGCTGATTCTGGTCGGGCAGCTGATTTATTCCTTCACCATGTGGATTGCCGGCGTTCAGCAGGGGAGCATGCTGCTGGCCACCAATCCCGACGGTTCACTCCATTACAGCTTTATGGAAACCATGATCGCCATCCTCCCGTACTACAAGATCAGGGCGATCAGTGGATTCATCTACCTGGCCGGTCTGGCGGTGTTTATCTACAACATCTACAAGACCTTCCAGAAGGGTGCAGCTTCGCAACCTGCAAAAGCGTAGTATAAATTTCATTACGAACGAGGACATACACCATGCTGGAAAAAAATCCCGTTATCTTCATAATCCTGGCCTTTGTCGTGATCATGGTCGGTACTACCATAACCATGATCGCCCCCTTCAAATGGATCAACGGTGCCGGTGACCGTATTGCCGAGGTCAAACCCTACACCCCGCTACAACAGGAGGGACGTGATATCTACATGCGGGAGGGGTGTAATAACTGCCACTCTCAGACAGTCCGTACGCTGGCATCTGACGTTGAACGCTACGGCAACGGCGGCGGCTATTCCAAATCGGGTGAATTCGTCTACGACCGGCCGCACCTGTGGGGCTCCCGCCGAACCGGTCCTGATCTGGCCCGTATCGGTCTGAAATACCCGGATCCCAAGGGGGGGTGGCACCGCAAACACATGGAAAACCCTCAAGCGGTCGTGCCGGCGTCCAATATGCCCGCATATAAATTCCTGAACAAACCTCTCGATACAACCTATTCCGAAAGAAAAATGAAGCTGCTCAAATTCCCTTATACCCAGGCTAATCTGGACGAACTTAATGGGAAAACCGAGATGGACGCCATCATTGCCTACATGCGCAAGCTGGGTACCGACATTCCGGTGAAAAAAGCTGAAGCTGCTTCAGTGGCGCCAGTTGCCCAGAAAAATCCCTTCAGCGATCTGAAGAGTGTCAAGGAAGATGCAGAGGCGCTCTACAAGCAGCACTGTGCATCGTGTCACGGCGAAAAACGCACCGGTGGGGTGGGAACAGCCTTGAAGGGTTCCGCAAAATCCGACACAGAACTGTTCTCCCTGATAGCCAAAGGAGTTGAGGCCAACGGTATGCCCGCTTTCAGTGGTTCCCTGGACGAACAAAAAATCTGGAAGCTGGTGACGTATATCAAATTAGGTAAACAGGATGATTGAGGCGAGGCTTCTCTTTCTGCTCCTCACGGCCATCCTGCTGGCTCTACTGGTGGGCATCGCAGTGCAGACATACCGGAAAAAAAGTAAACAGAAACTTGAAGAGCCGAAGTTCAGAATGCTTGACGACGACTAATTAATTTACAAGGAGCAGTCTATATGTCAGAACAGCATGATTACGATGGAATTACGTATCGAAAAGAGAAACAATCTCCCGGCGTTTTCCGCATTCTCTTAACGGTCTTGGTGGTGTGGGGCGTAGGTTACATGGGTTATTATCTTTTCAGCGGCTGGAGCTCGCAGGCAGAGGCCGATGCCGCCCGCAAAGTTATTGCAGATAAAAAGCAGGTCTCGCATAAAGCTGTAGAAGCAAGCGCTGGCTCATACCAGGGGTCAGGTCATAAGGTGGAAACATATATCGCTGCCGGCAAGCAGCTGTATGGAAAGTTGTGCGTTTCATGTCACGGAGAAGGGGGCAAAGGGGGAATCGGCCCTAACCTGACGTCATCGAAATATAAGTACGGAAAAGCGCGTCTTGAGGTTACCAAGAGCATTGCGGAGGGTCGGCCGGGCGGCATGCCGGCCTTTAACAGTCAGTCAGACCATGAGCAGGTGGAAAGTCTGGTTGAGTATGTACTTTCGCTGAAGTAGAGGGTAAACAGTTTTTACGGAAGAGCGGTGGGGGGGCCAGGGCATCACGATGCAGGCGGGCCAATTGTCGTCGGGCTCGCTCGATGTCGGCATCAACCCTGGCAGCCATTTCCGACAAAAGGTCGATGCCATCGACCATCGCCCTGTCCACCCGTTGTTTGAACAGAAAAATTTCTGTCAGCTTCAGGTCGGTCATCATGCTGTCATAGTTGATAATAGCTTGACTGGCGGCCGTTATCTGTCGGTTGATGAGCATCAGTTCCATTCTGAGGTTGCCGGTTGTGGCCGAGTCGTGTTTCCTGTCACGTTCACTCAGGAGCGTGGCGAGCAGATGGTGGTTGCCGCTTTTATAGGCCTCGTTGGCGATAATCATCAGTTCCTGGCGTCGACGTTGATCGTTATCATCAGCGGCATAGTCGGGATGAAAAGCTTTTGCCACATTTCGAAAGAGCGCTCGTATCGTAAAACCGGGTGATTCCCCCTGTTCTGTGACGTCGTCCAATAAGCTGGTCGTGTGCCGAATACCAGCACTGGGCGTGTCCTGATACTCTGGCACTGCCCTCGGGCGTGACAGGCAGCCCCCCAGAAAACCTTCCAGCTGCCATTCTATATCCCGTAATACCTCAATCCGATTACCGAGAATGTCCTGATACTCCCGTTCAAACATCCGTATTTCGGAACTGAGTGCATGAAACGATTGTTCGCGCGTTTTCAGCTCCTCTCGGATACGGGCGAGTTCGAGGTATTTGCGACGCAGTCGTATCTCTTCCACCGAGTGAGGACGTTGTGCCGTAGTGTTGCTCATGTCGACTCTTCCAACGATTCCGCAACTCGTATTTCTCGCGCCAGTTGCACCGTGATGCGCCGTTTCTGGGTCATCGAAGACGAGTAGAGCTTTTGAAAGGATTTGATCAGGTCACCGGCATCGCGGCTGGCGGTCGCAAGAAGATAATCAATCACTTCTCCAGGGAGTATGATCTGTCGATCGTCGGCAACCTTTTTCAGAATCATGCTGCGGGATTCGTCATCGGTCGTGTCCAGCCTTACTACAAATCCCCACAAAAGCCGTGACGTCAGGTGCTCATCCAGATTATCAAGATCGCGGGGGGGGATGAGGCCGGACATGGCAATAATCCGTCCGGAGGTATGGAATTCATTAAAGAGTTGCCAGAGGGCTCGCCGCAGTTCATGGCATGGCGGCATAAGATGCAGGTCGTCAATTGCCATTCCGTTGCAGTTGGAAAACGTCGACATGATCAGGTCCGGAGTAAAAGTATCCCGAAGCGTGATGCAGGGAAAGCCGGTGCCGGCAATCGACGAGAGCAGATGAGTTTTGCCGCAGCCGGAGGGGCCATGAAGATAGATGAGCTTTTCCGGGTCGTTTGGGTCGGCAACCCTTCGGGCCAGACCCAGTGCGCTGGCATTCCCGGCACAGGTGATAAAACTGTCAAAGCCAAACGACGGTGTAATTGGAAAATCAAAGAATTGCTGCATGGTCAGAACAGGTTTGCCTGGGGTGGCTCCGGCGCGGTACGGCCAAAGTGCCGATAGGCGGCAGGTGTAGCAACCCGGCCGCGAGGTGTGCGGTTGATGAAGCCGTTTTGGATGAGAAACGGTTCGTAAACGTCTTCGATGGTATCGCTCTCCTCACTGATTGCAGCTGCTATTGTGTCAAGACCGACCGGCCCCCCGCCGAATTTATCGATAATCGTCAGCAGGATCATTCGATCCATCTGATCGAACCCCATTTCATCGATTTCAAGCAATTTCAATGTCTCTCTCACCACCGAAAGGGTGATGCTGCCATCTGCACGCACCTGAGCGTAATCGCGAACCCGTCGCAGGAGACGATTTGCTATTCGCGGGGTTCCACGGCTGCGACGAGCCAGTTCTTCGGCGCCCCGTTGCTCAATTTCCATACCAAGAATGTGTGACGAACGACAAATAATGACAGCAAGTTCCTCTACCGTATAGAATTCGAGCCGCGAGATGACCCCGAAACGGTCCCGCAGCGGTGATGACAATAGACCTGCCCGAGTTGTTGCGCCGACCAGGGTGAAATGCGGCAGGTCAAGCTTGATCGAACGTGCGCTCGGCCCCTGCCCGATAATGATGTCGAGCTGATAATCCTCCATGGCCGGATAGAGAATCTCTTCAACCACATGCGAAAGGCGGTGGATTTCGTCAATGAACAGAACGTCGTGGGCTTCGAGATTGGTCAGAATGGCGGCCAGGTCACCGGGGCGCTCTATAACCGGGCCGGACGTGGATTTGATGTTGACTCCCATCTCGCCGGCGATAATATTTGCCAGGGTTGTTTTGCCAAGTCCGGGTGGGCCGTACAAAAGAACGTGGTCGAGCGCTTCTCCCCTTCCACGGGCGGCGTCGATGAAAAGTCTAAGATTGTTCTTGATCTTTTCCTGGCCAATATAGTCGGTCAGGCAGCGTGGACGAAGAGTGGTGTCGAAATGGACATCGTCGTCCCGTTTTTCAGGCGTTATGGCGCGCTGCTGCATCACTGCTCCGATAGTTGACTGTTCAGAATTTGTATGGAGTGGACTATGCCTCAATTAGGCGTGATTGTCAAAGCTGTCAGAGGCGAGAGATAAAATCACGTCGGAGGCAACGCTACGGTTGACATCATTACCTCCAGCATGGAGAATAGCGGAATGCAATATCCTTTAGTGTACTTCGCAGTCGTAATCTTCCTGGTTGCGGCCAACGGTTATTTTGTTGCTGCCGAATTTGCCCTGGTATCGGTTCGGCGTTCACGGGTCGTGACCCTGGTTGAAAGCGGTGACAGACGTGCCCCGCTTCTGCTGGAACTGCTTGACGACCTTAACTCCTTCATTTCCGCAACCCAGCTCGGAATTACCATGGCATCGCTGGCACTCGGATGGGTTGGAGAACCGGCATTTGCCCGTCTGCTGGAACTGCCGCTGCGCGGGCATGTGCCTGACGCTCTTCGCCACACGATTGCCTTTGTGCTTGCATTTATCGCGATCACGTTTCTGCATATCGTCCTCGGCGAGTTGGCTCCCAAAACGCTTGCTCTTGAACGAACCGAGCGTGTAGCACTTGCGGTGGCCAGGTCTCTGCGGATATTCCATACCGTGTTCCGCTGGCCGATTATGCTTCTTGACCGGGCCGGCAGATTGACTGTACGGACACTGGGGTTGAAGCTCTCATCGGATAACTCCGAGGTTTATTCAGTGGAAGAGTTGCGGCAGATCATTGATGTCTCCCATTCAAGCGGTGAAATGGAGGCAGACGAACAGAGACTGTTGCACCGGGTATTCGAGTTTTCAGATTCGGAAGTGCGTGATGTAATGGTGCCGCGCAACGATGTGTCAGCTTTACCAATCACCGCCACGTTTGAAGATACCTGGAAAACTTTTTCGGACTGCGGTTACAGCAGAATTCCAGTATATCGTGAACATCTCGATGATATTGCCGGTATTGTTGTGCGGCGTGATTTGGAACCATTCCTGTCGGGGGATGTTTCTAACAATTTTTCCCTTGTCGAGCTACTTCATCCCTCTCGATTTATTCCCGCCAGTGCCCAGTTGAGCGTTGCTCTTAAACAGATGCAGGCGTCACGCGCCCATATGTTGTTTGTTGTTGATGAGTACGGGGGACTGGAAGGAATCGTGACTCTTGAGGACATATTGGAAGAGATTGTTGGTGAAATTGAAGATGAATTTGATGATGATGCGCCGCTGGCGATTGTTGAGGAAAATGGCGGTTTTCTGCTGGATGGGATGCTTACCGTTCGGGAGGTAAACCACCGTCTTGGTTTGCAGCTGCCCGAAGATGAGCCGTATACAACGATTGCCGGGTTTCTCTTAGCCCAGGCAGGTCATCTGTTGAAACAGGGGGAGAGTGTTTTCTATAACCAGATATGCTTTACGGTCGAAAGCGTCGACCGAAGGAGAATAAGGCGTATTCGTCTTATTGTTGAAAGTAGTACAGTATGATTCAAAAGGTGCGACTCGTCAAAATATCCGGTATTTTATTGTTGACGGCGGCTACGTTCGTGATTGCACTCGCCTTGTTTCTCCCCACACTACTTGATCTCAATGCGTACCGTGACGATATCGTAGCGGTTCTCCAGAAATCCCTCCACCGCAAGGTAAGTTTCAAGAGCGGAGCGTTTGCCTGGCATTTCGGCCCTTCATTTGTTCTGTCAGACTGCAGAGTGAGCGAACGTGACGGCTCAGCTGATTTTATAAACGCGGACAAAGTCACTATTCAGTTGGCGTTACTTTCACTGTTTCAGAAAAAAGTAGAAATAAAAAGACTGGCACTGGACAGGGTCAGTGTTTCACTGGATCGCCGGGCGGACGGAACGCTGAACATTGATGATCTCATTAAACCGTCCAGCGGCGGTTTTGATGTAAAGTTGAAGGGAATGCGTATCCAGCACGGGACGCTGGTATGGCGTGACCGCGCCCTACAGAAGGGGAACCTGCATGTTACAGCGACAGATATCTCCCTTAATGTTGACAATATTGCCCGAGGTAAAAAAGGGAGAATCAAGCTTTCTGGCGATATTTCTTCAGAAGGTGGTTCACCGGGCCGGATAAAGGTATCGGGGAGTCTGCGTCTTCCTGAGTCGGGTGTATCACTGCTTGACGGCGAAGTGAACGCAGATGTTGACATCAAGAACAGCGATGCAGGAAGATTCTGGCCCTATTGGGAGCGCCACATACCGTTTCCAAATCCGGGTGGTAGAGTTACTGTTTCAGCATCGTTTCAAGGATCGGTCAATGAGTTCTCTTCAAAAGGCTCCGTAACTGTGAACGGGACAAAGGTACAATGGCCATCTGTTTTTCACGCTGATCTTGCCCCGGCATCATTTCATATTGATTACGCCATGAAGCTGAACCCCCGTCTGATAGATGTGAGTTCCGTTGACGCCTCTGTGCCCGGTTTCAGAATTAAAGGGGGGGTTCAGATTCACGATTACCGCAGCACGGATCCGCGCATCGTGGCCAAGGCTTCCACCCCCGCTACGTTCCGTTATGAAGAGGTACGCTCCTACGTACCTTACGGCATCATTGAAAAGGATGCTGCTGACTATATCGAGAACAAAATTAAATCGGGGATTTTCAAACTTGACTCCGGAATTCTTGACGGGCGCGTCAGTCAGATAGCTCACATGGAAATCGGCCAGAACTATAATACACTCATGATTCGCGGCAGTGTGGAGAAGGCGGTTCTCAGCTACGGCCCTAAAGCCCCATTATTCAATACACTTAAAGGAATTGTCGAGCTGAAGGGGAAAAATTTTAATCTGGTGGGGATGTCCGGCTTCTTCGGCATATCACCGTTCAGGCTGGACGGCTCCATAAGCGAATATAATACGAATTTTCCTTCCGATTATCCCGTCAGGATGGAAATCGTGCCACAATCCCCTGAAATAGCCTGGCTTGCCAAAATAGCCGGCATTCCTGAATTTGAGTATGTCCAGGGTGCAACATTAAAACTCTCCGGCAGCGGACACCACAGTGCCTACAGGTTGAACGGCACCTGGGATCTCAAAAATTCGGCATATTCGTATCCCGGCATTGTCAAAAAGCCAGCCGGAATGGGCAATCCGGTCTCATTCAGTACTGTAATCGGACGTCAGGAAACGCGACTTATCGGACTTTCCTATAATCTTCAGGGATTATCCATCTCGGGGACCGGAATTCTGGGGTATGACGGCGAACCCCGCCTGGGTTTTGACCTCCAGACTAATTCATTCCAGCTGAATGATACGCTGCCGATACTGACAGTCTGGCAGCAGTACCGCCCACGTGGTAATCTGCAGGCTCATGTCAAAGGTGGCGGTAACCCGGAAGATATCCGCACGTTTGATTATAATGGTTCGGTACGATTGTCCGACGTTTCCGTGCAACCGGGTGATAAATTCAAACAGGTCAACGCTGTCAGCGGTATGATTCTCTTGCGCGGCACGGGGGCGGAAACAACCGGCTTGTCTGCACGTTACGGTGCTTCACCCATCACTGTGAGCGCTTCCGTTACCAATCTGCGAACCGGCGGATTTGATGTGTCGCTTGTATCACCCGAGTTTTTTTTGCGAGACATCGATCTGGCTCCCCAAAACCCTGCAACTGCGGTCAGACGCCTGAATGCAGCTTTCACAATTCACAATGGGGTATATACGTTCGGCAAGGTTTCCGGTTTACTGAACGATTCCAATTTCAATATCAACGGAACCTATTCGAGCGGTGCTGCGCCGTCAGCATCACTTACTATTACGTCGTCCAAGTTGAATTATGACGACCTGCTACTGCTTGCACCACAGAAGAAGTCAGGTTCAGAAGTCAAGACGGAATCTGTCGGCACAAATGCAACACTCAGTTTTGATGTAGACAACTTCACTTCAGGCAAACTGCAATTTCAGAAGCTGGCGGCCCAGTTGCAGAGAGAAAACGGAATAATCACTCTGCAGGCGTTGACGACCCATCTGTATGGCGGAAAAATCGCCGTAAAAGGAGTTGTTTCCCCTGTTAGTGCAGCGGGTACCCGCTATGACCTTAGCTTCAATGCTAACGCTGTCGATGCAGAAAAGCTGTTCACGGCCGCCGGGGTAACCCGCGATGTGACCGGCAGAATCTCACTGATCGGAGAGCTTGTCGGTCAAGGCAATTCATTATCCGACGTAAAGAAAAGCGCCAGCGGAAAAATGCGGTTGCACATGAGCAATGGTAAGCTGCGCAAGTTCAACACTCTCTCGAAAGTCTTTTCAATACTTAATTTCTCTCAATTGTTAAAATTTCAACTGCCGGACATGGTTTCAGGAGGCATGCCCTACAACAGCATCTCTGGAAATTTCTCCGTCAAAGGTGGGGTAGTTTCGAGTGAGGATCTTTTTATCGCAAGTGATGCCATGAACATATCGGTGATCGGCAGCGCCGATCTGATCAAGGAGGACTTAAACTTCACTCTTGGCGTGCAACCGCTTCAAACCGTCGATAAGATCGTCAACCGTATTCCGATCGTCGGATGGTTGCTGACCGGGAAGGACAAGGATCTTCTGACAGCCTACTTTGAGGCAAAAGGTACATGGGCGGACCCCAAAGTCAGCGCTATTCCGGTCAAATCAATAAGCAAAGGGCTGATGAATGTGTTCATTCGGGTATTCGAGCTTCCGGTTCGACTGTTTACCGATACGGGTGAAGTGATAATGGGGGGTCAGTAGACACTGTAATTTGCGGGATCGGAAAAGAGTTCCTTCAGGAAAAGGTTGTTCAGGTAGTGACCGGTCTTGTTGGCCTCAATCTTACCCAGAATCCGGTAGCCACTGGTGTAGAGGTCACCGATCAGATCAAGGATTTTGTGGTTGACCAGCTCTTTTTTGTAGCGGAGACCATTCGGGTTAACAATTTCATCGCTGCCGACGACGACAGCGTTATCCAGCGATCCCCCCTTGGCCAGCCCTACCTTGCGGATCGCCTCAATCTCCTCCTGCAGAACGAAGGTGCGGGAATTAATGATAGAGAAGGCATTCTCCACGTCGGTAACTTTTTTCTTCTGCTTGCCAACCGGCAGGCGGAAATCGATATTCATGGTAATCTCAAGCGTATTGAGGGGTTTGACCTTCACCCAAGCATCGCCGTTATGAACCTCTACCGGTCGCTGGACTTTGAGATATACTTCAGATTCAGGGAACTCGTAGGCTCCCGCCCTCCACATCCCCTGATAAAACTCCCAGGCTGAACCGTCCAGGATAGGTACTTCCGGGCCATCAATGTACACAAGGCAGTTGGTTATGCCAGAAAAATAAAAGGCTGCCATCAGGTGCTCGATGGTTGAAACAGTAGCACCGTCATTGGCTATCTGCGTAGAAAGCCTGGTGTCGCCAACCATGTCAAAGCGCGCGGGGATCACTTTCCCATTCATGACGAAGGCTATGCCGAATTCGCGGCGTGGAAGAAATTCGAGGGCCACTTCTCTTCCGCTGTGCAGCCCGATGCCGGAAACCTTGAAGATCCTGTTTATGGTGGTCTGTCGCTTGATCATAGATCTTCCCGAAGCCGCTATGCCGTTCAGCTGTCGGTGCGGACAACGGCGGCAAGCTGTTTCTTGAGATTTTCGTGCTCACGTGCCAGATCGGCGTGTTTCTTTTCCAACTCACGAATCTGGTCAAAGAGGCAGGAAATTGCTTTGGCTTCGGGGTCGGGGAGCTGTCCATGCTGGAGGTCTGCGCGCCCCTCACTCTTACTTTCCTGAGACATGACGACACGCCCGGGAATACCTACAACGGTCGCGTTTTCAGGAACCGCCTTGACAACCACTGAGTTGGAACCGACCTTTGCCCCTTTGCCTACGGTAAACGGTCCTAAAATTTTTGAGCCGGAACCGATAACCACATTATCTTCAAGTGTTGGATGACGTTTGACCTTATCCCAGGTGACTCCCCCGAGTGTCACACCGTGATAGAGCGTAACATTGTCTCCAATTTCGGCTGTTTCGCCGATTACAACACCCATACCGTGATCAATGAAAAATTTGCGACCAATTTTGGCGCCCGGGTGTATCTCAACTCCGGTCAAAAATCGGCCGACATGAGACGTAAATCGCCCGAGAAAAAAGAACTCGTGTACCCAGAACCAGTGGGCCACACGGTAAATCCAGAGCGCATGCAGGCCCGGATAACAGAAAATAATTTCCATCACGTTCCGGGCTGCTGGATCGCGTTCAAAAACTGAATTAATGTCTTCACGAATATTTTTAAACATGCGGTTCTCCCTGACTAGATGCAACAAAATCCTGCAAACACCTATCATACTGCTGATAATTCTGCAACAAACTTTCATTCTCGACAAAGCGGTTAATTTTTCATATAACTGGCTGCACACTACTTCCTACTGGAGCTGCCGTGACTTCCTTGACCCTCAATGCACCTGCCAAGGTCAACTACCTGCTCGACGTTATACGTCGCCGGCCCGATGGCTACCATGAACTGCGCATGATCATGCAGCGGGTCAACCTGTGCGATGATATTTCGCTCACCCTGACGGATTTACCTGTCATATCTGTTACCTGTGACGCAGGTGGTGTCCCCGATGGTCCCGGGAATATTGCCTGGAAAGCGGCCAAGGTAATGCTGGAGCTGTCAGGGCGCGGATGTGGCGTGTCTATCCGGATAACCAAAAGGATCCCCGTTGCCGCCGGGCTGGGCGGTGGCAGCAGCGACGCGGCTACGGTCCTGATGGGGATGAACGACTTGCTGGGATTGGGGCTGGAATGTCAGGGTTTGATGGAACTGGGGTTGAAGCTTGGTGCCGATGTCCCGTTTTTCATATTCAAAGAGACAGCCTTGGCTGAAGGGGTGGGCGAAAAGCTGACTCCAATGCCGGCAATGCCACAAGCCTGGATTCTTCTGGTCAATCCGGGAGTCCATGTTTCAACTGCTTGGGTGTACCGCTCTTTAGAGTTGACAAAAGAGCGCATATTGGCTAGCATCCCCATGACTTTCAGGACGGTCAATGATATAGCTGCAATCTTTTCGAACGACCTTGAAACTGTTACCATTCCGGCCTTCCCGGTCATCGACGAAATCAAAAAAAGAATGATGAAACTGGGGGCGGCAGCGTCGATGATGTCTGGTAGTGGCCCGACTGTGTTCGGGCTTTTTGCTGACAAGGGTTCTGCGGAAAATGCCTGTGAGCAGTTTTCTGAGAACACTGAGTGGATTGCAGTCGTAGCCGAAACACTCTGACAACTTAATGGGGCGTCGCCAAGCGGTAAGGCATCGGATTTTGATTCCGACATTCCCAGGTTC
>JBAXVE010000002.1:0-102424 GCA_037129245.1 Desulfuromonadales bacterium | reverse complement strand
GGAGCAGTGCTCCTGTTTTTAATCGACCACTAATCCAAATTCACCGGAAGAGGCTTTACTCTAATCACGGGATATTTTTGATTTTTAAGCCGAAATAATTATGTTTTGAGTTGAAATCCAAAAAGTTATCTGGTTCCTACACCACAGCCCTGCCAAAAGCCGTGATGACAGTTTTACTGTGCCATCCATCAAGAAAACATCAGGATTTTATCCGCGGATTAAGCCGTATCCGTTCTGTCGGCCTTCTGCCAGTCTGTTCCTTCTTGACTGTCAGCCCTGATCGATAAGATGAAGTTTCATTCGTCCAGACCGCCGCCTATTCCGATTTTTTCAACAGTTCCACCTCCTCCACCTTGACCACGCCCGCTATTCCTGCTATTAACAGCATTCATTTCGAATCTTACTCTCCTTCCGGAGGTACACCCGTGACGTTTCAAGACCTGATCCTCTCCCTGCAGAGCTACTGGGCCAAGCAGGGGTGCGTCATCCAGCAGCCCTACGACACCGAAAAGGGCGCCGGCACCTTCAATCCGGCCACCTTCCTGCGTGTGCTCGGACCCGAGCCGTGGAACGTGGCCTATGTCGAGCCGTCCCGCCGCCCCACCGACGGCCGCTACGGCGAGAACCCCAACCGGCTGCAGCATTACTACCAGTTCCAGGTTATTATGAAGCCGTCGCCCCACAATATCCTCGACCTGTACCTGGATTCGCTGCGCGCCTTCGGCATCGATCCCAACAAACATGACATCCGCTTCGTTGAGGATGACTGGGAATCGCCGACCCTGGGAGCCTGGGGGCTCGGCTGGGAGGTCTGGCTGGACGGAATGGAAATCACCCAGTTCACGTACTTCCAGCAGGCCGGCGGTATTGACCTCAAGCCGGTGGCAGGCGAGATCACCTATGGTTGCGAGCGCATCGCCATGTATCTTCAGGGGGTGGACAACGTCTATGACCTGGAGTGGGTCAAGGGGGTCAAGTACGGCGACATCCACCATCAGACCGAGGTTGAGTTCTCCACCTACAACTTCGAGGAAGCAAATGTGCCGCTGCTGCTGGAGTCCTTCACAAATTTTGAGAAGGAGTGCATCCGCCTGGCGGAAAAGGGGCTGGTTTTCCCGGCCTACGACTTTGTCATGAAGTGCTCCCACACCTTCAACCTGCTGGATGCCCGCGGCGCCATCTCCGTAACCGAGCGCGCCTCCTACATCGGCAGGGTACGCGGTGTGGCCAAGCTCTGTGCCGAGGCGTATGTCGCACAGCGAGAGAAACTGGGCTATCCGATGTTACGGCAGTAGCCCGGAGCCAGGAGCCAGGAGTCAGAATATCTCATTCTGCTCCCTCCTGAATTCTGACTTCTGAATTCTGACTACTGGAGATAATCGATCATGTCAAAAGAACTGTTTCTTGAAATAGGCAGCGAAGAGATCCCGGCCGGATTCATTCCCCGTGCCATGACAGAGATGGAGGTCATCATCACCCGCGAGTTGACCGCTGCACGTCTCAGCTTCGGCCAGGTCAAAACTCTCGGCACCCCGCGACGGTTGGCGCTGCTGGTCAAGGACATCCCGGCTGTACAGCCCGATGCCGAAATCACCGCCACCGGTCCTTCGGTCAAGGCTGCCTACGACGCAAACGGCAACCCGACCAAGGCCGCCGAGGGCTTTGCCCGCGCTCAGGGGGTGGATGTTTCCGCCCTGAAAACGGTTACCACCGAGAAGGGTGAGTATCTGGCTGTCACCAGACAGGAAACCGGACGCCCGAGCCACCTGATCCTGGCTGAAATCCTGCCGAAACTGGTGACCGAGATCCCCTTTAAAAAATCCATGCGCTGGGGTGACCTTGACGTCCGCTTCGCCCGTCCGATTCACTGGATCGTGGCCTTGTTCGACGGCAGCGTGGTGCCGTTCTCATTCGGGAACATCCAGAGCGGGGCAGTATCCCGCGGACACCGCTTCATGGCCAACAGCACTTTCCCGGTGCGGGATTTTGCCCATTATCTGGAGGAGTGCGAGCGTCATTTCGTGATACCCGACCCGGTGCGGCGCAAGGATATCATTCGTAAAGAGACCCACCGGGTGGCCGAGGTGGCCGGCGGTCGCTTGCTCCCCGACGAGGGTCTGCTGGAGGAGGTAACCTATTTGGCCGAATATCCCAGCGCTGTGGCCGGGACATTCTCACCGGAGTTCCTCAAGGTGCCCAAGGAGGTGCTGATCACTTCGATGCGCAGCCACCAGCGTTATTTCTCCATCGTCGATCCGGAGGGAAAACTGCTGCCCGGTTTCATTACGATCAACAACACCCTGACCGAGGATCCGTCGGTAGTGGTCAAGGGGAACGAGCGCGTCCTGCGTGCCCGCCTTTCCGATGCCCGCTTCTTCTTCGAAGAGGATCAGAAGATAAAGCTTGAAACCCGCGTGGAATCCCTGAAATCGGTGGTCTACCAGCAGAAACTGGGAACATCCTACGAGAAGATGGAGCGTTTCCGTGCCCTGGCAAAGTCGCTGGCCGATTTCCTCAATCCGGCCATTTCCTCCAGCGTAGAGCAGGCCGCCTATCTCTGCAAAGCCGATCTGGTCTCCGGCATGGTGGGAGAATTTCCCGAAGTGCAAGGCATCATGGGACGCGAATACGCCCTGCTGGAGGGGATCGATCCGGCCGTGGCCAACGCCATTGCGGAACATTACCTGCCGACCCAGGCAGGTGGTGAGCTGCCGGCATCTGACATCGGCGCCATCGTCTCGATCTGTGACAAGCTCGACACCATCTGCGGCTGCTTCGGCGTAGGGCTGATCCCGACCGGTTCCGCCGACCCGTACGCCCTGCGTCGTTCGGCCATCGGCATCATCAACATCATTCTTGACAAGGGATACCGTATCTCCCTGTCGGACGGCATCGACAAGGCGCTGCAGCTGCTGGGGGCCAAACTGACCCGGCCGGCCGCGGAAGTTAAAAGTGACGTGATGGAATTCTTTCGCGGACGCTTTGTCACCATCATGGGGGATCAGTATCCGACCGATGTGGTGGAGGCGGCCGTATCGGTTGGTTTCATTGATCTGGTGGACGCCGCTGCCCGCATCGGGGCACTGACCGAGTTCACCGGTCACCCGGACTTTGATGCGCTGGCCGTGGCTTTCAAGCGCATCGGCAACATCATCAAGGAGGGGGTTGACGCGCCGGTTGATCCGACTCTCTTCCGGGATCCGGCTGAAGGGGGGCTTTATGAGACATTTCAGTCGGTCAAAATATCCGTTGAAGGACGCATTTCCGCCGGCGACTGGCTGGATGCTCTGACCGAGATCGCCACCCTGCGCGGCCCGGTTGACAGCTTCTTCGACAAAGTAATGGTCATGGCCGATGATGAGAAGGTACGTACCAATCGTCTGGCGCTTTTGACCGCCATGGCGAGAATGTTCGGGCGAATCGCCGATTTCACACGGATTGCCTGACAAAGGCGAACCTTCCCGGCTGTGAGGTGAGTGTCCATGTCTTTGACCGTACGCATCATCATTGGTAATCTCTTCAGTATTTTTTTGACCATTGCCGTCATGATCAAGTTCAATACGATCAACGGGTGGCTTGAACTCCTTATCGGAACGACGCTGATGATCGTCTCCTCGCTCGTCATCGGAATGATTTGCAAACATTCGTTCAAGCCCCTGGGGCAGATTGTCGAAATCATGGAAAAAGCGGCATCCGGTGACCTCACGGCCCGGGCAGATGTTTCCGGAGGAGGCGACTTTACCCGGATAGCCGTCGCGTTCAATTCCATGATGAGCGACATGAACGGTGCCATGCGCTCATTCTTCTCGGTTGCTGACACGGTGCGGGGTTCGGTGGCGCATGTCTGCTCTACGATAGACAGTGTGGCGGAAGCTGCCGAGGATGTCGCCCTGCAGGCCGCCACCATTGCCACGGCAAGCGAGGAGATGGCGGCAACCTCCTGCGATATTGCCCAGAACTGCCTCGCCGCTTCGGACAGCGCCAAAGTGGCGGCCGACAAGACCCATGACGGTTCAAACCTGGTTCACAGCAGTGCCCGCATGATGGAAGACATTGCCAGGCGGGTCAACTCATCGGCACATTCGGTCGAAGGACTGGGTCAGCGCTCCGACCAGATCGGCGAAATCGTCAGCACCATCCAGGATATCGCCGACCAGACCAATCTGCTGGCGCTGAATGCTGCCATTGAGGCGGCCAGGGCGGGCGAACAGGGACGCGGTTTTGCGGTGGTGGCTGATGAGGTGCGCTCGCTGGCCAAAAGGACCACTAAGGCCACCAAGGAAATCGCCGCCATGATCTCCTCGATACAGCGCGAAACCCTAAGTGCGGTCGAATCGATGTCGGAAGGTGTCGAAAAGGTCAGACTCGGCACCCTTGAGACGACCAGTTCGGGTGAGGCACTTAATGACATCCTGACACGGATCAAGGTTGTCACCGACCAGATCAACCAGATTGCCGTCGCCTCCGAGGAGCAGACAGCAACAACGCGGGAGATCACCAACAACATCCATGCGATTGCCGAAATTGTCAAATGCAACGCCTCCAGCAGTCGCACCACAAAAAATGCCAGCGAACTGCTGGCCGGACAGGTCGACGAGCTTCACAAGCTGGTCGGTAAATTCCGGCTTACGGAGGCTCTCGAGTTGGATTCTTCCTTTGCCACCGGCATTGAACGGTTTGACAGCGCACACAAGGTGCTCTTCAGGATGGTCAACGAACTCCATGATGCCATGCAGGAAAAACGGAGTCATGAGGCGATCGGGGCAATCCTCTCCGGTCTGGCTGACTACACCGTCAATCATTTTGCCGAGGAAGAGCGGAGCTTTGCACAGACCGGTTTTTCCGACGAGCAGTCGCACCGGCAGCTTCACCGGCAGCTCGTCGATCAGGTGACTGGGCTCATCGGCAGGTTCAACGCCGGCGAAGTGCTGTTGACCCAGGAGGTCATTAACTTTCTTCAGGACTGGCTCACCAACCATATCAAGGGCGTTGACAAAAAATACGGCCCGCACCTCATCAAAAACGGCTTCAGATGATTGCCATCATTGACTACGGCATGGGAAACCTGCGCTCTGTGCAGAAGGGCTTTGAGAAGATCGGAGCCGAGGCGCTTATTACCGCCGACCCGCACGTCGTTCTCGCTGCAGAACGTATCGTCCTCCCCGGCGTGGGAGCTTTCCGTGACTGTATGCACAATTTGGAACAGGGTGGGTTCATCGAGCCGCTGCTGAAAGTGATTGCCGAAGGGCGCCCCTTTCTGGGCATCTGCGTCGGCATGCAGATGCTCTTCAGCGACAGCGTTGAATTCGGTCTCCATCGTGGGCTGAACGTCATACCCGGTCATGTGCTCCGTTTCCCGGAACGGATGTGTGAAGCGGGCGAAGAGCTGAAAGTTCCTCAGATGGGATGGAATCAGCTCCACTTTAAACGCCGTCCACCGGCCTTTGAGGGTGTTGCCGAGGGGACCAACGTCTATTTTGTCCACTCCTATTATGTCAAACCGGACAGCGCTGACGTTATCGCCACCACCACCGGTTACGGATTAGAATTCTGCTCTGCCGTCTGGAAAGACAATATTGTCGCCACCCAGTTCCACCCGGAAAAATCCCAGGAGGTAGGGCTGCGGATTCTGAAAAATTTCGCTGAAATGAAAGGATAAAGCGTTTCACCACAGAGACACGGAGAGCACAGAGAGCTTCAAAAAGATAATGACTCAGAAGATTTCCACATATATTTCGCCTCAAACATTTTCAATTATTTCCGTATTTCTCTGTGCGCTCTGTGACTCTGTGGTAAACAGCTTTTCATCGAACTTATGATCGTCATCCCCGCCATTGATCTCAAAGAAGGAAAATGTGTCCGTCTCGAACAGGGGTTGATGGAGCGCGACACCGTCTTCAACGACAACCCGGCCGCCCAGGCCCGCATCTGGCAGGATCAGGGGGCCGAACTGCTGCATATTGTCGACCTGGACGGCGCCTTCGCCGGTGAGCCGAAGAACCGTTCCGCTATTGAAGCCATCGTCGCTGCAATTACCATCCCCTCCCAGTTAGGCGGCGGCATCCGTGACATCGGCACCATCGAAGCCTACCTGTCGCTCGGCCTCTCCCGTGTGATCATCGGCACGGCAGCCCAGCGCAACCCGGAACTGGTGCGCGAAGCCTGTGAAAAGTTCCCCGGCCGGATCGTAGTCGGCATCGACGCAAAAAACGGCATGGTGGCGGTGCAGGGGTGGGCTGAGGTGACCGATGTGACCGCTGTGGATCTGGCGAAGAAGTTCGAGGGTTTCGGCGTATCGGCCATCATCTACACCGACATCAGCCGTGACGGCATGCTGCAGGGCCCCAACCTTGAGGCAACCAAGTCTCTGGCAGAAGCCATCTCAATTCCGGTGATCGCCTCCGGCGGCGTCTCGTCGCTGCAGGACATCAGAAATCTGATGGCCATCGAGGCCAGCGGTGTAACCGGTGTCATCACCGGCAAAGCGGTTTATACCGGGGCGATCAGGCTGGCAGAGGCGGTGGCGCTGACGAAGGGAATGAAGTAGCATGCTGACCAAACGCATCATACCCTGCCTGGACGTCAAAGGCGGACGGGTCGTTAAAGGGGTTCAGTTCCTGGAGCTGCGCGACGCCGGCGACCCGGTGGAGATCGCCGAGCGTTACGATCTCGAGGGGGCCGATGAACTGACCTTTCTGGACATCACCGCCTCCAGTGACCAGCGTGACATCATCATCGACGTGGTGCGCCGCACCGCCGAGCGGGTCTTTATGCCGCTGACCGTGGGCGGTGGCATCCGCAGCGTTGACGACATCCGCCGCCTGCTCAATGCCGGGGCCGACAAGACTTCCATCAACACCGCTGCCGTGCACCGGCCGGAATTCGTCAAGGAGGCTGCCGAACGCTTTGGCTCTCAATGCACCGTGGTGGCCATCGATGCCCGGTGCGTACCGGGCGAAAACCGCTGGGAGGTCTATACCCACGGTGGCCGCAACCCGACCGGCATCGATGCGGTGGAGTGGGCAGTGCGGATGGAACAGTACGGCTCGGGAGAAATACTGCTGACCAGCATGGATTGCGACGGCACCAAGGACGGTTATGACATCGGCCTGACCCGCTCGGTGGTGGACGCTGTTTCAATACCGGTAATCGCCTCCGGCGGCGTCGGTAACCTGGAACACATCTACGACGGCTTTACCAGGGCCGGCGCCAGCGCCTGTCTGGCCGCCTCGATCTTCCACTACCGCGAATACACCATCGGCCAGGCAAAGGAATATCTTGCAGAGAAAGGGGTGCCGGTACGACTATGAGCGATGCGCACATTCTCGATGAAATCTACCGGGTGATCCTTGACCGCAAGGCCAACCCGAGTGACTCTTCCTACACCGCTTCCCTGATGCAGAAGGGGATTGACAGGGTTCTCAAGAAGGTCGGTGAGGAGGCGACAGAGGTCGTTATCGCCGCCAAAGGGGGGGTGAGGAGTGAAGTTGTCTGTGAAACGGCCGATCTGATCTTTCATCTGCTGGTTATGCTGGGGTATCACGACATCCCGCCTGAAGCCGTCTATGACGAGTTGCGGCAGCGTTTCGGGACATCCGGTATCGAAGAGAAGGCGTCCCGAACTCCCGCCCGGCCCTGACGTCAGCAGCGGAATACCCCTAAAAAATCTGTACCAAAATTAAATATCCGGTAACGGTTGATTTCAGCGGATGTGAGTGCACCGCCTCAGCTCAATCCCTTCCTGATCTGATACAACTCCTCAATATCAAGTCCGTTCTTTTCGTAGTATTCGCGTTCCAGCTCCTCAACATAGAAGCGGTCAAGCCCCGAATTTTCAAGGAAGTCTTCACGCAGGCCGACATTGCGTTCAGATATTATCTGGGGCAGAAGTGAGTGAATGTACATGGCTTCTTTTTTGATGGTGAATATGGTTTCGTTGAACAGGTGGTCCGGGATATCCTCGCTGATCCTCTTCTTGGTTTTCAGCTCTTCCACAACCTCGCGACGCAGCGCCTCCTGATCAGACTTGGTGGCGAATTTCGAGTAAAAGTTGCGGATCCGGTCGCGGACGTGCTCCAGAAGGACGAGTGAGATGCGCTCCTCCTTATCGATCTCGCCCAGCTGACTATGCAGCTCCTGGATCGTCGACCAGCGTGCTTCAATGGCGATCAACCCTTCCATGAGCGTCTTTACCTTACGACGGCCGAAGCCCCCCAGATAGGCGTTCGTGAACAGTTCCCGGATGAATAGTTCGTGAAAACAGTCTTCCCGCAGATTGTCGAAGGCGGCCTTATGTTCCAGCAGTCCATTCAGCATCTCTTCGTTGACCTTGACGTTCTCCATGAAGGCCAGTTGACTGATCAGATTTGAAACACTGTCAAAACGATCCAGGTAGGTAATGACGTAGGAGAACCCATCCAGCAATGAGGAGTCAGCTCCGTCGCGGATCTTTTCATCACACTCCTTGCTGGCGTCGAGCATCAGCTGGTCAAAGCCGTGGTCGCGGTTCTCCATGGCATTTTTCTTGGCCCGGATCAGCTTGAGCATATCCTCGCGGTCGATGCGGCTTTCGATCTCGATTTCGCGGAAGAAGATCCCCTCCAGAATTTCACGGGTGGAGGCGATGTAATCCCGTTCTTCAAAATTCTTGAGGTCGCGCCCCTTCTTGAGCATTTCATCCAGCGTGTAAAAGAGGGCCCCTGGAATCTTGTTGCGCACCGAAAGAGTTTTAAGCCGTGTAAGGCGGGCATTGTCAATGTTGTTGATTTCTCCCTTGGTATTGCAGGCGAGGAGAATGTTGCGGTACTCGTCAACGATACGCTTGTTGGCCGGGTTGCGGTACATGACATCGATTCTGATTCGCTCCTGCTGGTAGCGGTCAATCTTCAATGACGATGCCAGCGACACAAGCCTGCTGAAATCCTCGTCGGAAATCTTTTTGTTGCGGAAATAAAGGGATCTGAAGAGGTTGCGATATTCGCGGTGGTGCCGATTGATCAGCTTTATGACGAACAGTTGGGCGCTCTCGTCCTTGAGAAGCGGAAAAATCTCTGAAACAAGGATGTCATCACGCTCATCCCCAACCGCCTCCGAACGCTTGATTAATTTACCGAGCCGCTTGACAAGCTCTTCCTGCTGATTTTTCAGTTTGCGCGACAACAGGTTGGAGTGGACGAAGTAGAAGTAGTTGCAGACGGCATTTCCTTCAAAAAATATTGTGTCGTAGGTTTCGCTGCCGCTGGTGCGGTCACTGAAGCACACGGTTCCGGCCACATCGGAACGGGCTCCATACATGACCAGACGGTTGATGATTTCCGGTTTTGAAAGATCCGATGCCGGCTGGTCAACCCCGAACATGTATTCGCAGAAACTACCACCGTTCCCTTGGTAATTGATCCCCTCCGGAGTAATGACAAATTCGTTTCCGGGGGAGAATATCCGCAGATGCTCTTCTTCCTGGACAATATTAAAGAAATAGCGCTGATAGGCTTCGTTGCCCACTACCATGACGAAATACTCGGTCCTGTCGCCGATCATGCCATGTAGACGAATGTCCTTATGCATTTCTACTCCTCGTCACAAGAGGTCGAACTCCATGCCGTCATACGCGAACTCAAAGCCATGCGGCAGCTTGACCCGCTCGGCATACGCCACTTCGTGGGTCAGGTGCGTGAGAATAACACGCGCTGCTCCCAGTCGCCGGGTCGCGTCAACGGCCTGGTCGATATTAAAGTGAAACGGGTGTTCTGTCCAGCGCAGAGCGTCAATGACCAGCAGCTCAACCCCCGCAAGCAGCGACAGTGAGGTGTCGGGAATGGCGCTGCAGTCGGTCAGATAAGCGAACCCACCGACCCGATAGCCTAACGCGGCGGTCTTCCCGTGCACCAGCGGGATCGGAGTGATGGGGCGGCCGAACAGGTCGAACTCCGATTCTATCGTATTCGAAGTCAAAAGTGGGGTGTAGCCGGACCCCTCATGTTCCCGGAAAATGTAACTGAAACCGGCATGCAGGGTTTCCAGTGTGTGGCCGGAGCCAAAACAGGGAATAATCTCCTTGTGCAGGAAATAAAATCCCCGCAGATCGTCAATTCCGTTGACATGATCGGCATGGGCGTGAGTGAAGAGCACCGCGTCAATACGCCGTATCCCGTGCTCGATCGACTGCCGTCGAAGATCCGTGGAGGTATCTATCAGAACGGTGCGATCGTTGTAACGGACAAGAATTGAGGCACGGGTCCTTTTGTCGCGCGGATCTTCTGATCTGCATACCGGACAGCTACAGCCGACCATCGGAACGCCGGTCGACGTTCCACTCCCCAGAATGGTAATTTTCATGCCAACCAGCTTTCGGGCAATTTGAGTGAACGTAGCAGAATTTCAGCATGCAGGCAAGGACAGTTCTCCCGCATGGAGAGAAACTAAAAACCGAAGAGCGGGGCAGGAAGTGAGAGGCGGTGACAATTATAAAACATTCGCAACGTGTACATCACGGTTCTCCCCGCATACCGTCATCTGAAAGCATCACCAGATCGACCCGACGGTTCTTGGCGCGCCCTTCCAGGGTAGTATTGCTGGCGATCGGCCGGTACTCTGCATAACCGGTGGCCGATATCCTGTCCGGGTCAACGTCAAAATTGGCTATCAGGTATTTGAGGCCGTTTGTTGCACGGGCGGTTGAAAGCTCCCAGTTGGAGGGAAACTGTGAGGTGCTGATGGGTACGTTGTCAGTATGCCCCTCGACCCTCAGGGGGTTATTGTACTGGGTCATAATTTCGGAAATGGTGTTTATCAGTTCGTAGGCACTCGGCTTGATCTGGGCTTGACCGGATTCAAAAAATCCGGCCTCCTTGAGGCTGACGATCAAACCACGGCGGGTTATTTCAAGGGATACCTTGTCTTTGGCCCCCTGTTTCACCAGGTAAGCCTCCACAGAGGATTTGATCTGGTGGAAGTCCCGTTCCTCGGCCTTGACTTTCGACTGGCCACCGCGTTGTTTACCCATCGGTGTGATGGAGACTTCCGGTTTAATTGCCGGAATAGGAGCTACCGCCTTAGAGGAAATGACGTTGACTTTCGGCGACGGAGATCCGGCAGCGGTCATGCCAAATGACTGCTGCAGCGACTGCATAACCTCTTCGACCTTTTTCTTATCACTCTGCCCCATTGCGTAAAGCACAACGAATACTGCGAACAGCAGGGTAATGAAGTCGGCATATGACACGAGCCATCGCTCGTGGTTTACATGGGGTTCCGGCTCTTTTTTAAGTGCCATGGTTGATCAATGCCCCCCTACAAAGGCCTTCAGTTTCTGCTCGATGAAGTGCGGATTTTCACCATTCTGAATCGCAATCAAACCCTCCAGAATCATGACGCGCCGCAGAACTTCCTCCTTCATACGGATCTTCAGCTTGGTTCCAATCGGCAGACAGATGACGTTGGCAATGAGCAGACCATAAATAGTCGCAACGAACGCTACCGCAATACCGCCTCCCAGCTTGGATGTGTCAGAGAGGTTCCCCATAACATGGATCAGGCCGAGCACGGCCCCGATGATACCGATGGTGGGTGCAAAACCGCCGGCAGCCTCGTAAAACTCGACACTGTGCTTGGTATGCCCCTCAAAGGCCATGATGTCGGCTTCCAGCGTTTCGCGCAGCTTCTGGGGGTCAATGCCGTCGACAACAAGGGATATCCCCTTCTTGATGAACGGGTCCTTGGCAGACTGGGCTTCCTGTTCCAGGGAGATCAGACCGTTGCGCCTCGCCTTGGTGGCATAGTTGATGATGTCTTTGACTACACCATCATGATCCACTTTGTTTGGAAGGAATACCGTTTTGACCTCCTTAAACGCGGTGATGATCGCGGTAAGGGGGAAGCAGACGAAGCATGCACCGAAGGTGCCGCCGCATACGATCATAGCCGCCGTAGGCTGTATCAGCGCCTGAATATGAACACCCTCAATCACGGCGCCACCGACAATACACCCGAACGCCATAACCAATCCGATAATGGTTGCTAAATCCATAGTTAGTTGTCCCGACTGTGAAATAATGTCTGTTCGTTATTGCCCGGTTTGCCGGGAGCAGGAGGCTCTTCATCAATCATAACGCGCCGGAACGCGGCAGTTCTGTTCCTGACAAGATATTTTCTGGGAGAATTACTGCCGGCCCGGCGGATAATGCCGGCCCGGAACGCAACAATCCTCTGTATGATCATGGCAGCCCGTTCGAGAACGATGTAGCGGTTACCGTTGTAAAGGGAAATCACCGTGTCAGGAGTTTCCTCGATACTTATAATGTGATCGGGGTTCAGATACATCAGTTGTCTGTCCATACGCTTAACTTCGATCATGGCAGTTGCCCATCAATCGCGTCGAAATCAATGTACTGCTCGGCAATGGAGTTAATCAGCTCAATCTTCTCACGGTCTTCCGGACCGATTTTTGAGACATGCTCGCGCAGCCGGTAGAAAATCTCCGACGAGGTCTCCTTGATGCGGATGTAGGGAATCCGGCTGTCATCGATGATCTTCTGGGAAATGTCGGACACCGGGACATGACCGGCGATGATCAACCCGGCCAGCCTTTTCTTGTACTCGGGAATATGGTGCAGCGACGAAGCGGTTACCAGCAGCTCGTCGCGCGAACTGGTGACAATCAGCATGGTCGAATCTTCCAGGTGGTCGATGACGATCTGTGATGACGCTGCCCCCAGCTGGATCGTGTGGCAGATTCTGCTCTGCTCGGACGGGTCACCCATCAATGGCAGATTGAGCAGCTCCGAAATGTGCAGCAGGGTGGGATCGGCCAATACCGGCATATAGTCGAACGCGCTGGTCACGATCATGCCGCTGGGTGCAAATGCCTTGTCAAGGTAAGCCAGCGAGCTTTCCCGCTTCTCCGGTACCAGCTTGTTGGCCATAATGAAACGTACATCTGCCTTTTCCCGTTGATAGAGAGCCAGGTTGAGTTCCACTGCGTCAATCACGCTGCCGATCCCGCCGCCGGTTACCAGCAGGGTGGGCGCATTCAGCATCGCCGCCACCTGGGCATTATTGACCCCCACAACCGAACCGACCCCGGCATGTCCCGCCCCTTCGATAATCAGGAAATCGTATTTTTGCTCCAACTGGCGACATGCATCCAGGATGGACTCACGGGGGGTAGACACGCTGCTGTCCCCGTCAAGAAACCGACGCGTCGCTCCGGGTGAGATCGTCATCGGTGACATCAGGGTAATATCCTCTTCCGCCCCGAACACAGCCGCGAACATGGCGGCGTCTTTGTCGACCACGCGCCCCCTGAATTCTATGCACTTGGGGCCGATCGGCTTCATAAAACCGACCCGGTCGTACTTCCTGCGCGCCAGATGCATCAACGAGAGACTGATGGTCGTCTTGCCGCAATGCTGCCCGGTTGCCCCGATAAAGATCTTTCTGCACATGACATCACTCTCCCGATCCGCTACACGCGGGTCGCGATCTCTTCAAAATAGCTGTCAAAATTATCTTCGCCGGCATGGAAGCGAATAAACCGCACCCCCATTCCGCTCTTCTTGACCAGGTGAAAAAGATTCTGGGGAACTTTCTTTGCCCACATGACGCGTGCCTCCAGTTCAACTATGCTCTCATCAGGAAGCGTAAACTCAATTCTTATTTTTGTGTTGGGGGGGACAACGTTGGGGCTCTTGATGAACATGCCCGTCATGGAGATATCTTCCGTGAACGCTGTCCTTGTAGCCGCATCAATCCCGAATTTAATCGACATCCGCTTTTTGATCCGCCTGATATCACGCTTATCCGCCATTATTTCTATCCTTGAACATACACAACGTAGTGTGCAGCGTTCGCACAATGCCAGAAATATACCATAATTTCAATGTAACAGAAGATTGCAGCTTAAATTTATTCTATCCATCCCCCAAATCAGCTTTTCTGTGAAGAATCAGGAGGGAAAATTGGATTGACAGGGCACCAGCAATCATCTAATTTGGCGCACAGCTGGGGGAGTTTCGACTGAGAGCGGCACAGCCGCGACCCTTCGTACCTGATCCGGGTAATGCCGGCGTAGGAAAGCACGAATGCTCACTCGTATCAAGCCGCTGCTGCGGCTTTTTCTGTTTTCGGAGGTGGATCAGATGAACCTGAAGGTTAATGGAGAAACTATGGAAACCGGTGAAGATGCCACCGTTTCGGCTCTGTTGCGCCAGCTTGGTATCGAACCGGCCCGGGTGGCAGTCGAACTGAACATGAACATCGTCCCCAAGGGTGAGTACGATTCTGCCCTGCTTTCTGAAGGAGACACTCTGGAAATAGTTCATTTCGTAGGGGGAGGGTAAACTATGATTCAAAAAAATGACACATTGGTCATCGGCGGCCGGGAGTTCAGTTCGCGGCTGATGGTGGGGACCGGCAAGTACGCAAGTTTCGAGCAGACCGCCCGGGCTCTCGAAGTTTCTGGTGCCGAGATTATCACTGTGGCTGTGCGGCGGGTCAATCTCGATCGCTCCACGGAGTCGCTGCTCGATTACATCGACCCGAAGAAATATACTCTGCTCCCCAACACCGCCGGCTGCTACACAGCCGATGATGCGGTGCGCACCTGCCGCCTGGCCCGCGAGGCCGGCATGTCAGATTTCGTCAAACTGGAAGTGCTGGGGGATGAAAAAACCCTCTTTCCAGACAACGAAGAGCTGCTCAAGGCCGCCAGAATATTGGTAAAGGAAGGATTTACGGTGCTTCCTTACTGCAGTGACGATGTCATCGTCTGCAAAAAGCTTGAGGATATGGGGTGTGCTGCGGTCATGCCGTTGGGAGCCCCCATCGGCAGCGGTCTCGGTATCCGTAACCCCTGCAACATCCGCATTATTCTCGAGAACATCAAAATTCCGGTCGTCATTGATGCCGGGGTCGGCTCGGCATCCGATGCCGCGATCGCAATGGAGCTGGGCTGCGACGCCATCCTGATGAATACTGCCATCGCCTGCGCTCAGGACCCGATTGCCATGGCCGAGGCGATGAAGCTGGCGGTAATTGCAGGGCGCCTCTCCTACAAGGCCGGACGCATCCCCCGCAAACTCTACGCCAGTGCCTCCAGCCCCCTGGATGGTCTGGTAGCGTGACCGCATCCTGCTGATGCCACTCGTTGATTTCGGCGTGTATCTGATTACCGACCGTCGCTCATGCCGGGAAAGGGGGCTGACTGAAACGGTCCGCGAGGTGCTGGAAGGGGGCGTCCGCTGCGTCCAGCTGCGGGAGAAGGATCTGTCCGCAGCTGACCTTTTCCGGCAGGCGGTTGAACTGCGCAGCCTGACCCGGCTGTTCGGCGCCAGGCTGATAATCAACGACCGGCTGGACGTTGCGCTGGCCTGCGGAGCTGATGGAATCCATCTTGGCGTCAATGGCCTGCCGATCAGGGAAGCCAGGCGGGTAGCGGGCCCGTCCCTGCTGATCGGCTACTCAGCTCACCAGGTCGAAGAGGCGGCGGCAGCGCAGAATGAAGGGGCCGATTTCGTGAGTTTCGGGCCGGTCTACCATACTCCCTCTAAGGCACCTTTCGGTATACCCTGTGGTGTCAAAAAACTGGCAGAAGCGGTCGACGCGATAAATATTCCCGTTTTTGCCCTTGGCGGCATTTCCAGCGACAGGATTGATGACGTCATGGAGACCGGTGTGCGTGGCGTCGCAGCACTATCGGCACTACTGACCGCAGACGATCCCCGGCTTACCGCCACTAATCTGCTCAGAAAGATTGAATCCCATGTCAGGCACGACTGACACGACGCTGCACCCGCAGCTCCGCATCAATTCCTACGGTCATTACCTGCGACGCCGCTTCGGCTGCCGGGTCAGCAAGGTCAACGTCGATGCCGGCTTCACCTGCCCCAACCGGGACGGCAGCAAGGGGAGCGGCGGCTGCATCTACTGCAACAATGTCTCGTTCTCACCGAAAGGCACACAGCCGCTGATTCCCCTGGAGGAGCAGATGGCAGCTGGTATGGCTTACCACCGCCTGCGGTTCCGCTCGGAAAAATTCATTATCTATTTCCAGAAATACACCAACACCTACGGACCTCCGGAGCTGCTTGCCGATCTCTACCGCCGGGCACTGGATCATCCTGACGTACTCGGTATTTCGGTAGGCACTCGCCCCGACTCCCTTGAAGACGGAGCATTGGAACTGTTGACCGAAATTGCGCTTACGTACTATGTCTGTCTTGAGCTGGGACTGCAGTCGATGGATGATGGCGTATTAAGCCGCATCAACCGCGGGCATACTCTGGAGGATTTCATGGCTGCGGTCGCCCGGGCAGCTAGTCGGAATTTTGACATCTGCGTCCATCTGATTTGCGGCTTTCCCGGAGAAACTGCGGACGATTTCATGGAAACGGCCAGCCTGATGGCCAGACTGCCGATCAACTCGATCAAGCTGCATCAGCTGCACGCCGTGGAAGGAACAGAACTGGCTGAGATGTTTCGGCGCGGTGAGTTTTTACCGCTGACTCTGGAGGAGTACATTACCAGAATCGCTGATTTCTTGGAGAGGATACCGCCGGACATTGCCATTCAGCGTCTGTACGGCTCCGCACCGCTGGATATCTGCGTCGCCCCGCGCTGGGGACTGAAGAACAACCAGATGTGGTATGCGGTCATTAATGAACTGATCAGGCGAAACAGTTGGCAGGGGAAAGCGTTATCCAAAACCATCTGAGGCTCTTACAAAAAGACTGTCTTCCCGGAAGGCCTCTATCCGGGAACCGGATTAGCCATCACTTTTATCAACACTCCCGAATGTTCCTCTCATCTCTCCGAACAGTTTTTCCGCCGCTGCCCAATTCATTCCGGCAACGGCAGCTATCTCTGCAACCGTTGCCTCTTTCAGCCGTTGCAGACTGCCGAAATGCCTGAGCAGCGCCGTGCGACGCTTCGGGCCGATTCCGGGGAGCTGTTCGATACCTGAGGCAATCCCCTCCTTGCCCCGCAGCGTGCGATGATAGGTGACGGCGAAACGATGGGCTTCGTCGCGGATGCCGGCCAGGAGCAGTAACGCGGCTGAGTTCTGCCGCAGCACCAGCGGATTTTTCCGTCCCGGCAGAAAAACGCGCTCGTCACTTCTGCATACCTCTTCCGCACCTCTCTCCTTCACGGCACGGCTTTTTGCCAGGGAAACCAGATCGAACCGCCCTTCCAGGCCGAGTTCGGTAACAATTTCCAGCACCGCATTCAACTGGCCGGGGCCGCCGTCCACCACCACCAGATCGGGCAGCCCCTCTTTTTCCACCGTATCGACGCGGAAACGGCGGGAGAAAACTTCCTGCAGCATGGCAAAATCGTCCTGCCCTTCCACATTCCTGATGCGGTAGTGACGGTAACGAGCGGTGTCGGCTGAACCTCCGCTGAATACGGCACGGCTGCCGACAGAAAATCGGCCCTGGATCGTCGAAATGTCATAGCATTCAATCCGCTCTGGCAGGCGGGACAGGTGGAGCTTCTGCTGCAGCATGTTCAGCGTTACCTCGACCGCAGCGGCGGCCTCGCTCCGTTCCCGCAGTGCAGCCGCGGCATTTTTGCAGGCCAGTTCGACCAGGCCCCTTCGGCTGCCCCGTTGCGGCCTGCAGATTGTCACCGTGCTGCTTTTCAGTTCGGACAGCAGTTCGGACAGAGCAGTCGCTCCCTCTATTTCCATCGACAACAGAATGACTTGTGGGATAAAGGCCCCCTCGACGTAATACTGCTGCAGGAATCCCGCAAGTACGGTTTCATCCTCAAGTTCCCACTGCAGGCTGAACAGCCGGCTGCCAGACAGGACGCCGCCGCGTACGAACAGCACTGCCAGTTCGATGCGCGATCCGTCACGGTGAAAACCGATCACATCGCTGTCCCCGCCGTCAGCAGCGACAACCTTTTGTTTCTCGACAGTCACCTGGATGGAGCGGAGCAGGTTGCGCCAGCGGGCGGCCTCCTCGTACTGCATGCCGGCGGACGCCTCGGTCATGCGGCGTTTGAATTCTGCGACCAATTGTCTCCCTTTGCCGTCAAGAAAAAGCACAACCCCCTCGACCAGAGTTGCGTACTCTTCTGTCGCTATCAGACCCTGGCA
The DNA here is from genome assembly GCA_037129245.1 of Desulfuromonadales bacterium. GTDB lineage: Bacteria > Desulfobacterota > Desulfuromonadia > Geobacterales > Pseudopelobacteraceae > JACRCG01. Next base: position 84,327 of record JBAXVE010000002.1, on the reverse strand, counting down.
GGGAGCACTGCACTGGCCGATCTGGTGGTACAGACAGGGGCGTTTGCGGGCCATACAGGCATCCAGGGAGTAGTGGCGCAGCGGAAACATGCGCGCCACCTGACGCAGCACCTCACGGGCAGCGGAGGCCGACGAATAGGGGCCGAAGTAGCGCGCACCGTCGCGGGGAGGCTTGCGCACCACCGTAAGCCGCGGAAACTTCTCGCGTGTATCGAGCCGCAGGGAAAAGTAGGTTTTATCGTCTTTGAGATCGAGGTTGTAGCGGGGGCGGTGCTGTTTGATAAGGGTATTTTCCAGCAGCAGCGCTTCCTTCTCGGTGTCAGTAAGGATGATCTCAATATCGGCAATTTTAGCCACCAGAAATTTGACCTGGTAGCGGGAGTCGCCGGAAGCGTTGAAGTACGAGCGTACCCGCGGGCGCAGGCTGCGGGCTTTGCCGATATAGATAATCGTCCCTGCGGCATCGCGCATGATGTAGACGCCGGGCACAGCTGGTAGCTGCCGTAGTTTGTCTTCAAGGCTCATGGCGGTAATCCTACGCGGTTGGGGAAAAAATGAAAAGCGCCTTGTCGTTCTGCTCGTTATTCGGGCATCCTGCTTAGATTATCAGCAGCCAGCAGTCAGCTTTTACTACAGGTAGTTATTTATTTCAATAAGTTAGCATGTTGGCGGCATTTTTGCTTTCAGCCCAAACGCCCAACGATGGGCATAAGAACAGACACCAATGGAGGTAATCTGTATGGATGGCATGACGACGGTTCCCGTCCTCAAGAGCAGCGCTGATGTCCTTTTTCTGATGCTGGGTGCGGTAATGGTTTTCGCCATGCATGCAGGTTTCGCCTTCCTCGAAGTCGGAACGGTTCGCAAGAAGAACCAGGTCAACGCATTCGTAAAAATCCTCACCGACTGGTCGGTTTCGACCGTCGTTTACTTCATAGTCGGATTTCCGATTGCCTACGGCATCTCATTCCTGAAACCGGCCGAAGAACTGCTTGGCAAAACCCAGGGATATGATCTGGTTCACTATTTTTTCCTGCTCTGCTTTGCAGCCTGCATACCGGCAATTATTTCCGGTGGCATCGCCGAACGGGCCAAATTCTGGCCGCAGGTGGCAGCTGGCGCCATCTTTGTGGGGATCACCTACCCGCTCTTCGAGTCCCTGATCTGGGGGCAGAATGCATCGAAGCTGCAAAGCATCTTTAAATCTATCGGAGGCGCTGAATTCCACGACTATGCCGGTTCGGTGGTCGTACACTCCATCGGTGGCTGGATCGCGCTACCGGCAGTACTGATACTTGGCCCCCGCATGGGGCGTTATGTTCGTGGCAAATCACACCCCATTCTGGTCAGCAACATACCATTTCTGGCGCTCGGCTCCTGGATACTGGCCGTCGGCTGGTTCGGTTTCAACGTAATGAGCGCGGGAAATTTCGACAAAATCTCCGGCCTGGTGGCGGTCAACTCACTGATGGCAATGGTGGGGGGCACCCTGGCGGCCCTTGTCGCCGGTAGGAACGACCCCGGTTTCGTGCACAACGGTGCCCTGGCAGGTTTGATCGCAGTCTGTGCCGGCAGCGACATCATGCATCCGCTGGCTTCGTTTGCAGTCGGATGCATCGCATCACTGATCTTTGTCTACGGATTTCACTTTGAACAGGAGAAGCTCAAGATCGACGATGTGCTGGGGGTCTGGCCGTTGCATGGCGTTATCGGCTCCTGGGGGGGAATTGCGGCAGGTATTTTCGGACAGAAATTCTTCGGCGGGATGGGGGGGGTCAGCCTGGTATCTCAGCTCGCCGGATCTCTTTCGGCCATCGTTTTTGCTCTGATCAGCGGCTTCGTGGTCTACGGTGCACTGAACAAAACAGTCGGCATTCGCCTTGATCAGGATGACGAGTTCGCCGGAGCAGATCTTGCCATTCACAACATCGGCGCCTATCCGGAGGACAGTATTCGCTGATAGCAGGTCAGATGGCATATCCCCGAGCCCGGAAAATGCCCTTGAACACGCTTTACACAAAGGTTTCAGACTCTCTTCCCGGCTGTTTCTTTCGTTGACAAGGGCATGGAGAGGTGCTATTTAGAGAGCATTTTACCTGTAGCAATTCTATACAGCTCTCCGTGCGCCGTACATCCGCGTAGCCGGCCATAAGAGGTCAAACAGCGTGAACCCATTGAAATTATTACTCAATACACTTCCTCGACTTCTGGTCGTGCTGGCAATAATTTCATCTCTTGTTGTATCCCCCGTATTCTGTCAGGACTCTGAAGATTCGCAGATTTTTATTGCCGGATTTAACGCCTACCAGCAGAAAGATTACACCTCAGCCATTGAGAAAATGAACGAGGTACTTAAAAAATACCCCGACACTCCCCTCCGTGACATGGCACTCTTCTGGCTCTCCCGCTCCTATTTTAAAACCGGAAATCAACAGGAAGCCGCACGGTTCCTCTCGCAATTTTCGAAGGAATATCCCGATAACCCGCTACGGGGGACCGTAGAAGACGAATTACTGGCTCTTGCTACCCGTTACGACAAAGGTGAGCGGCTGCCGACCGGCGGAACTCCGCCCCGACAGCAGGTCGCTCAGCAGGTGGTGCAGAAATCCGAAGAGACCAAAAAAGCGACGGCGGCAGCCGAGGCCGCACGAATTGCGGCCCAGAAACAGGCTGAAGAGAAGGCTGCTGCCGATAAACGTGAACAGGATCAGATAGCGTCCCGGAAAGCCGAAGAGATGCGCAAGGCCGCAGCCGAGGCTGAGAAGAAGGAGCAGCAGCGGCTGGTTGTGCTGAAGACAGAGGATATGCGTAAATCTGCAGCGCTTGAAAAGGAACGTGCGGAGGCCGAACAGGCTGCCAGAGTCCGGGCGGAACAGGAACGGCAGGTTGCAAGCATCAAAGCTGAGACGGCTAAACAGCTGACCGCTGCTGAAGCTGCACGGGCAGAGGAATTGAAAAAAGCTGAAGAAAAAGCCGCCGCAGAAAAGAAGGAACAGGAACGGCTGGCAGTGGTAAAAGTTGCGGAAGCAAAGAAGACTGCTGATGCAGAAGCTACAAGGGTAGCGGCACAAAAGCAGGCCGAGGAAAAAGCCGCTGCTGAAAAGAAAGAGCAGGAACGGTTAGCCGCGTTGAAAGCTGAAGACGCAAACGCAAAGAAGGTTGCTGCTGTCGAGAAGAAGGAGCAGGAGCGGCTGGCGGCGCAGAAAGCCGAAGAGGCCGAAGCCGAGCGCATTGCATCGCTTAAGCGGACTGAAGAAAAGGCTGCTGTTGAAAAGAAAGACCAGGAGCCGGTGGCTGCCGTGAAGGTCGCCAAAGCAGGAGAGACCAGGCGGCCGGCTGTACAGCAGAGGGGCGCAGCGGACAAGAAGCGTACTGGCAGAAATACGATGCGGGAGAAAGCCATCGCCCAGTACAAGATGATTATCGAAAAGTATCCTGCATCGCCAGCCGCAAACAGTGCCGCAGCAAAATTGCGCGAACTGGGAATTGCGGTTGCCCTGCCGAAATATTCCGGGATTGAAACCCTTCCGGAAAATGCCCAGGTACTGCGCCTTGTGGTCGCCCAGTATGCCGGCTTCGAATTCAACCTGCTGGCACGGTCGGAAGCTTACAACGTAGCCCGTCGTATCAGCATACCGTTTGAAGTCATCAACCGCGGCAACGGCAACGACTCTTTCACTCTAGACTCATCGTTTCCCGCGGAGTTCAGAGCCCGTTTTTACGCTGCTACCGCTCCTGACTCGGCAATCACGCAGACACCGGTTCTTGCCCGGGGCGAAACCTTCAGGGGCACCGTTGATCTGGTCATTCCGGCTACCAGCATAGACGGCCTCCGCCTGACCTACCCCATCAAAGTCGCCTCGCGCCTGATGGCGGAAGCCAGTCAGTCACGCGAAGTTCGTCTGGTGGCTTCTGCACCGCTGTTGCGCGCCGTCCTGAAAACGGATAAATCATCCCCGCTTCCCGGCGAAAAGATCGTCTACCGGGTTGCCGTACTCAACATAGGCTCCACAGCCGCCCAGAATGTCACGTTCAGGCTGAGCTACCCGCCGCAGCTTGAGCCGGTGGATTATGGTGCTGCCGGTCTCCGGCAGGAATCGAAGTCGGCCCTCGTTTTTGACGGTCTGCAGGTCAATTCTGGTCAGAGCCGTGAGTTCTCCGTTGCGTTCCAGCTGAAGGCCGATTCCCTTGCACAGCAGGAGTTATCCACCCGTGCCGAACTTATTAATAACGAACTCAAGACGACGGCGGCGTTTGTTTCAAATGTCATATCGGTACAGTCCCAGCGTGGCATTGCGGTTCGCACGGGCTCTGACCGTCAGGTAGTCATTCCCGGCCAGACCATCACGGTTCCGTTCATCGTGACGAATACGGGCAATATTCGTGAAAAATTCAGGGTTTCTTCCAGGGTAGAAGGGGCCCAGGATGCGATTCTTTTTCACGACATCAATCGTGACGGCATCCGCCAGGCAAGCGAACCGGTAATCAGAGAAATCGGCCCCCTGGCTCCCAAAGAAGAGGCCAGTGTTGTGGTGGAAATTAAAACCCCCCGTTCTGCCGGCGATGGCAGTGATGGCAGGGTAACCGTATCATTTGTGTCAGAGGGAGAGTCAACCCGCTCGGCTTCAGGCACAACCAGACTGTTGTATTCCCGCCCGGTTTTACAGATGGCGATGGTAGGCCAGGATGGCCGTCTCAAACCGGGTGACATTGCCTCATTCGACCTGACCATTACCAACAGGGGCTCAAACCTCGCCAGGATCGTAGAGCTGCAGAGCGTCTGGCCGGACCAGCTGGAACTGGTTGCCGCCGACCCATCCAACAGTACCTTTACCAACGGTGCCGTTATCTGGAAATTCAAGGAGCTGGGCGCCGGTGAAAAGCGGAACATAAAAGTCTCGTTCAGGGTCAAGCAGGGAACAGGCGTGGGAACCGCAATTCAGGTAAAGAACATTCTCGGATATGAAGACCAGCTGGGGAACAGGTATTGACATGACACGACTGCCATATCTCAGCACAACCGCTGCACTGTTCGTCTGCCTGGCTGCGCTACCGGTACTGGGGCAGGATTATCTCTATGTGCCGCAGGCCGTTCCCTCGGGAGATGCTGCAACCCAATCGAAGGATGGCTCCCTGCGTGTCAGGGAAGTCCCTGTTGAAAAGGGGGACAGTTTATACGGAATTTCCAAACGGTACAGCGGCCGGGGGATGTACTATCCCCAGATTCTGCTGTTCAATAATATCAAGAATCCTGATCAGATCTTTGTCGGGGATACCCTCAAGGTGCCGATGCCCCGATCAGGCTCGTCAGCTGCGACAAAAAACCTGCAGGGGCCACCCGCTCCCACCAGGAAACAGGCTGTCAGCCAGAAAAAAACTGCACCGCCAGCTCCACGAAAACAAACTGAAGAAACGTCCCTGACGGAACCTGTCGAACAGACGACGAACACAAAAAAGAGTATGCCCGAAGAGCGGGCACCGCTCCAGGCGGCACAGCCGAAAGGAAGGAAAATTGCTGCTGACCGCCAGTCTGACGCCGGTAATCTGCGGGCATCTGCTGCAAAACCGACCAAAAATTCAGCCGCCAGCCAAAGCGCCTTTCAAAATGCCATGAATGCCTATCGCCAGGAGGATTTCAGCACGGCTCTGACGCTGTTTGACCGCTTCCTGGCGAAATACCCATCGTCGCCGCTGGCTGCCGACGCCAACCTCTATAAGGCCGAATGCTACCTTAAACTATCGGATCAGTAGACAAGCCAACAAAGATGGGGTTTAGACCTGTAATTGGAATTACTGCCAGGAAATTACGAATGCCTTGAGACCATTACTCCGTTTGTCACGATAGTAGACCAGTCTGATGTTCCCCTCCAGCCGTCCCCGTTCAACCTTGAAGTCCTTCTCCTGAGTCGCTGATTCAAGCGTAAATGTCTGACCAAGCTCAAGACTCCGGAATACGCTGTCGAGGAACCCGCCGGAAATGCTTGTTCCGCTCCGGGCAATAACCTGTAGTGCATGAATGTCGCTGTTTTCTCTGCTGACACGATATTCCGTGTCACGGGTCACATAGCGCTCCCAGTTGGGATGGCTGACGCTGTACTGCCTGTCAATCGCTTCACGGGGTATGAACCCCGGCAGCACCGCTGGTCTCCGGGACACCGCTTCGGGGCGATTTCCCTCTCCCTGATTTTTGCTGGCACCTGCTGCTGGCCGGGAAGTCGAGATTTTCTTCTGCACCGGTTTCTGTGACGATGATAGGTGCGCAAGCGTTTTCCTCGATGAAGAAATCGCCGCAAGGCCCGGCTTTTTAACGTCATCAGGCTTATCTGCAGCGGGCTTTACGGGGGCCTCCTGAGACTGCCGACCCACTTGCAGATACGTCACCCCGATAACAACTGCGACCACCGGAACCAGCCACAACACAAAGCTCTGCAGCCGGGAGCTTTTCCTGCGGCTGCGACCCGGGGCTTCCTGATCAGGAATAAGATAATCATCGACGGACGGAGCGACCTGTGACACCGCTTCAGGTTCAGCTGTACGACTGACGGCATTATCGAATGAACTGTTGAACTCTGAATCGATGCGGGGACGTTTCCTGGTGGGATACCCGATGCCGAGGTCAGCCGGAGTCGGTTCTTCCACCGCAGCTGATTGGTCGGGAGCGGCCGCAAAAAAGGAAATATCGGCTTCCTGGCGAACTTGCGGCAACGCAATTGAATCTCCACCGCTCTCGCTGCCGGGCATTGCGGCAAGCAGATCCAGGATTTTCGGCATAAGCTGCCGGTTATCGAGCGACGTGTCGATCCACCCTTGAAAAAGCTGCAGGACCGAGCCGGATGCCTGTGCACCGGTCGCCAGCAGGATGTAAGCCGGCTGTTCGCCGTGAACCATCCGTTTCAGGTGCAGAAGCAGAATATCGGCTGAAAGCCCTGACAGGTGGGTCTGGACAAACACGACGTCCGGCCTGACCAGGGAAAGCTCTTCACCGCCGGCGTCCAGTGTGTTGGCGACGCGCAGCCTCACCGGCGCACCATCAGCAAGCTGGCCGAATACGTCGATAAGCCGCGCCACATCGGTTATGAGCAGCAGTTCTTTCACCGCAAATCCTTTCATGATAGCGGAGACATTGTACGGTATGAAGCCGACTCAATCAATATCTAATCGGAGCGTTGTCATCCGCTGAATATATCGAGCATGCAAAGCGGTTTCCGGAGATCCGAACCTGAATACAGTGGTTTTGATAATGGCAACAATTAATCAGCACGTAGGACGCTATCTGGGGGAGGTGTGCCTGTGTTTTTTAACTGATTAATTTGAAAACTGTGACGAGGTGAAATATTAGAATGATGTATTAATGGAAAGAAGCGTGCTAGTACCATGTAACAGGTATAACTTCGGATAAAGCCGCGTCAACCTGATCCGAGCGTCAATTGTTGTGAACTGCCAGTTGATTTTCTTGGTGCAATTATTTCGGTCTTTTTCCCATGCGGCCACTTCTGCTTGCATTCAGCCTGGATTTCGGTGTGGGGTCTGGCATCAGAGACACCAATGTCCGGCAAAAAAGCCAGTACACCATGTACCGCACATCACGCAACCCCTTTGGGTGCATCCGGGCCCGCCAGCTGCTCCATGTACCAGCGATAGGCCAGTTCAACTCCCGTGCGCAGACCGACCGTGTGCCTCCATCCCAGAGCGTGCATCCGCGATACGTCCTGCAGTTTCTTCGGCATGCCGTCCGGCTTTGATGTGTCAAAGCGCAGTTCACCGCTGAAGCCGGTCACATCCCTTACGGTCTCAGCCAGCTCCCTGATGGTGACATCCTCGCCGGTCCCCAGGTTGACAAAGCAGGGCCTGGGATAGCTAAGCATTTCCGGCGCGAGTCTTTCGACGGGCAGCTCCATCAGGAACAGGCAGCCGGCGGCCATGTCGTCGACATAGAGCAGTTCGCGGCGCGGCGTTCCGCTCCCCCAGATGACGACCTCGGGAGCCTGCTCAACCTTTGCCTCGTGGAAGCGGCGGATCAGCGCCGGCAGAACATGGCTGTTTTCGGAGTGGAAATTGTCATGCGGGCCGTAGAGGTTGGTGGGCATGGCGGCGATGAACTGCGTGCCGTACTGGCGGTTGTACGCTTCGCACATTTTGATGCCGGCAATTTTGGCAATGGCGTAGGGTTCGTTGGTCGGTTCCAGAAGTCCGGTCAGGAGGTGCTCCTCTTTCATTGGCTGAGGTGACTGCCGGGGGTAGATGCAGGACGACCCCAGGAACAAGAGCCGTTTCACTCCATGACGATACGACTGGTGAATGACGTTATTCTGGATTGCCAGATTCTGATGGATGAATTCGGCCGGGTAGTTGTTGTTGGCGTGGATGCCACCGACCCTGGCGGCGGCCAGGAAGACGTATTCGGGTTTTTCACGGTCGTAGAAGTCCGCCACCGCCTGTTGTTCACTGAGATCGAGGTTGCGGCTTGAGGGTGTCAGCAGGTTGCGATAACCGGCGCCTCTGAGAGCCCTGACGAGGGCGGAGCCGACCAGGCCGCTGGAGCCTGCAACGAAGATGGTCGATGGTATGTTCATGGGGGGCTCCGTTAGGTTTAATGTTCGCTACTGACGGCAACGTTGTAGCCGTGGGTCTTCAGCAGGGCGTGGCGCTGCGCCTCTACCAGGTCGTGCGCCACCATTTCGGCGCACATCTGCCGGGCGGTGGTCTCAGGCGTCCATCCTAACTTGTCGTGTGCTTTGGTTGGATCGCCGAGCAGGGTTTCGACCTCGGAGGGGCGGAAGTAGCGCGGGTCGATGCGCACAATGACGTCGCCCGGTTTGACTCCCGGGGCTTTCGTCCCCTCTACCGATACGACAGTTGCCGTTTCGTCCGTGCTTCCGCCCTCGAAATGCAGCGTGATTCCAAGCTCTTCGGCGGTCCAGGCGATAAATTGCCGCACCGTGTACTGCAGGCCGGTGGCGATCACGAAGTCTTCAGGTTGTTCCTGCTGCAGCATCAACCATTGCATTTTGACGTAGTCCTTCGCGTGCCCCCAGTCGCGCAGGGAGTCGATGTTCCCCATGAAGAGGCACTCTTCCAGTCCCTGGGCGATGTTGGCGAGGCCGCGGGTGATCTTGCGGGTGACGAAGGTCTCGCCGCGGCGGGGGGATTCGTGGTTGAACAGGATGCCGTTACAGGCATACATTCCGTAAGCCTCGCGGTAGTTTACGGTAATCCAGTAGGCGTAGAGCTTGGCAACCGCGTAGGGCGAGCGGGGGTAGAAGGGAGTGCTCTCCTTCTGGGGTATCTCCTGCACCAGGCCGTACAGTTCAGAGGTGGAGGCCTGGTAGAAGCGGGTTTTTCCTACCAGGCCGAGCAGGCGTATGGCCTCAAGCATGCGCAGCGTGCCGATGCCGTCCGCTTCGGCGGTGTACTCCGGCGATTCGAAACTGACGGCGACGTGGGACTGAGCCCCCAGGTTGTAAACCTCGTCGGGCTGCACATCCTGGATGATGCGCGTCAGGTTGGAGGAGTCGGTCAGGTCGCCGTAATGGAGTTTGAAGTGGGCATCCTTGATGTGCGGATCCTGGTAGATGTGGTCGATGCGCTGGGTGTTGAACAGCGATGCGCGGCGCTTGATGCCGTGAACCTCGTACCCCTTTTCAAGGAGCAGTTCCGCCAGGTATGAGCCGTCCTGTCCGGTTATTCCGGTTATAAGTGCTTTTTTCATGCATCCCCCTTGAGCTGTTGGCATTCAAAATCCGGCATTTCCGGTTGCCGTGCGCAAAACGGAAACGGTCTTACCAGTTCACCCCGTCATCTCGATCAGCAAATACATTTATTCCAATATGACGGCCATCAGCCATTTCAACATCCAGAGACAGTTTGCAACCGAGCCATTGAGTAAAGGCGCTCTTCAGAACATATTTTCAACCTGAAAAATCTCAAGGATGGTAATCTAAATTTGCGATGAATTCGAGTCATATTCAGATATCGAATTGAAACTGTGCGCAATTTGTTATATCAATAGCGCTGAATTGTGTGTTAACTCACTGATATTGCTTCATCAATGAATACTCCAATCTTCGGCACCAATCTGAAACAAGTTGTGGTAATCGCTGCGAATGATTGATTTTAAAAATGTTTTTTCTTGGTGTGCCGCATTTTGTTTCACAAGAGGAAACAGGCGTTCTGGGCCACATTTGTCAACGATTCCAATGTTTGTATTCTGCAGACCACCCGTTTCTCTGCACTAATCACTGCAGTGCCATCCACCACGAAACAGCCACGATCACTACGCCTGCCATCGCCAGCAGGACATTAAGCCTTCGCCCGGGGTTTCCGTAACGTGCAATCAGATACTCCGCAGTAAGACCGGCAGCAATCCCGCAAATAAACCCGAACAAGTGTGCACCCAGGTCTGTTTGCTTCCCTTCGGTTCCGAGGATCGCCAGCAGGGCCGCACCGGCTGCGAGAGGGATAAACCAGCGCTGCCGCAGATACTGCCGGTGCCGCAATGCACTGATGGCAGCAAGAATGCCGACCGTCCCGAACACCGCCGTTGAGGCACCCACCGAGTGATGGGTAGGCGCCTGAACCCAGGCGTTGAGCAGATTACCGAACGTCCCGCTGCAGATCAGCAGAAACCAGGCCAGCCCCGATCCCAGTTCACGGCAGAGCAGAACGATGAAGACGCCGCCGATGGTCAGGTTGCTGAGCAGATGGGGCAGGTCGGCGTGGAGTGTTAGAGCGGTCACGGCCCGCCACCATTCGCCGTTCATGATGTCTGCGGCATGGGCGACCCCCAGTTCATTCAGGTCAATGATGCCGCGTTCCGGCAGTGAAAGGCCAAGCAGGGTCAGATTATGAAAGGTTGCCAGCAGGATTAGAATGGAGATGGTCGGCAGCATCGACTGCGCCATCGATTGCGGTACAACGAAAGCAGGCGGCCAGTTGCGGTTCTGCTCTTCGTAGAGGCGCAGTTCCGCGAGGGCCGATTCGACGTGCCGGGGAGGAACCAGCAGCTGCCATCCGGCGTCCGTGGTGTCGACGCAGCAGGGAATTGAGCGGGAATCCAGCACCAGCGCCCACATCAGCGCTTGTCGTTTGCTGGGGTGGAGGCTGCCGGGCGGGTGCACCGGCTGCCATCCTTCCTTTGTCCCATCGTTATGGAGGTGTGCGGTTTCCAGCCAATGCTCTCATATCACTCTGCACACGATCAGCAGCAGAAAAATGAAATAAAACACCCCACCCGCAAGCAGGGTGCCCGGAGTGAGGTGTTTTTTCACCCGGATCTGCAGGTAGGCCAGGCCGACCGAAGCAAAGGTCAGAGCGACTGTCAGCAGTGCCGCCGTATTGAGCTGCCAGTCGGTCATCAGGATGCCGATGGCGGTAATCACCGACCCCTGAAAGACCATGGCGCCGGTTACGTTGCCGATTGCCAGGGTATCCTTCCCCTTGTTAATCCAGATGACACTGTTGAATTTTTCCGGCAGTTCAGTCGCGATCGGTGCAATGATCATCGCCAGGATGAAGGGGGAGAGCCCCATCTGTTGGGAGATGATCTGTACTTTTTCGACGAAGATGTAGGAACCCCAGACGATCAGCAGCAGTGAGCCAAACACCTGGGCGGCAATGATGGACATGTGCGGATCGTGGGAGCGGGGCGCGAAGTAGCAGGGGTCAATCTCGGACTCTTCGATTTCATGGGCTTCCGGCTCTCCTCCCCCTTTGAGGGTCTGCAGCACATAGCCACCGTAGACCAGCAGGAGCACCAGAGCGACGAAGGTTTTGATGACCGGATGCCCGCCAAGAAACGAAGCAGCAATCGCCACGGTGTAGAGCGCCAGGAAGTACTCCATGTCCCGCCGCATGACGGTAGTATCGACCCGCATCACCGGGTAATCATCACGTTTCCTGCGATTCAGGATCACCGCCAGGCCGCTGATGAAAAAAGCCAGCGTCCCCAGCATGAAGGGGGCGCCGATGATGGCACCAACACCGATCTTGTGGCCTGCCTCCGGGGTGCCGAACATGATGGCCACAATCGGTACCAGGGTTTCCGGCAGGGCGGTGCCGACGGCAGCAAAGATGCTCCCCACCGCACCGTCGGAAAGATGCATCTTTTTACCGAACCACTCCAGGCCATTGGTGAACACGGTGGCTCCGAGCAGTATTATTCCCAGCGCAACCAGCAGCAGCACCCAGTTGATCATCTTCCGCTCTCCCGCCTATCGTATCAACTGGTTCATTTCAAATATCGGCAGCAGCACCGCCAGCACAACAATGCCGACCGCCAGTCCCATCGCCAGCACCATCAGCGGCTCAATCAGGCCCATCAGGCGGGTCAGGCGGGTACTGAACTCCCGCTCGTAAGCCACACCGGCCTTGATCAACATCTCCTCCAGATTGCCACCCTTTTCTCCTACCCCTGCCAGATGTACCAGCAGCGGGGGAAACAACGGGCTCTTTTTCAGGCTGCCCGAGAGGCTCCCCCCTTGGGAAACCTCTTCCCGCACGCCGCGCAGATAGGTCTGATAGACCCGATTGACGACCACCTCGCCGGTGATTTCCAGCGCACGCATGATCGGCACACCGCTGGCCAGCAGCAAACCGAGAACACGGGCGAAGCGAGACAGGATCAGTCCTTTCAGCATATCGCCGACCAGCGGCGCCGACAGCAGCAGCGTATCCCGCTTCAATCGCAGATCGTCCCGTTTCATGGCCTTTCGGTACAGGGGGATTGAGGCGATGGCAAAGCCGGCGGGGATCCACCACCAGCTGCGCAGGAGATGGCTCAGCTTGATCAGCAGTATCGTGATCAGCGGCAGAGCTGTCTTGCTGTCTTCAAAGATGACGACGATCTTGGGGATGACCACCGTCAACAGGAACAGCATCACTCCGCCGCCGACCAGCAACATCAGCAGAGGATAAACCAGCGCCGACACAACCCGGCTGCGTACCTGTTCCTGCTCTTCGAGAAAATCAGCCAGGCGTTCAAGCACGGCATCCAGGGCACCACCGGCCTCTCCGGCCGCTACCATACTGACGTAGCTTTCGTTAAAGATCGACGGTTCGGCTGCCAGCGCCCGGGAAAGCGCGGCCCCTTCGGCAACTTTTTCCCTGACCCGCACCAAGGCCTGACGGAGCGGGCCCTCCTGCTCCTGCTCACACAGCGATCCGATCGACTCGAACAGCGGTACTGAAGAGGCTACCAGAGTGGCCAGACGGCGGGTAAACAGCGACAAGTCGGCAGTGGATACAGACGGACGGAATGAGAACGGTTTTGCCGATCCCTGAGCACCGTTCTCTTCTATGAATTCCCGCAGCAGCAGCCCTTTTGCCTTCAGAAGCTGCATCACCTGCCGCTCGGAATCAGCTTCCAGTGAACCTGACAGAGCGGCGCCGCGCGAGTCGTAGGCTTTATAGCGGAACGTCGGCATAATCGTCCTGGGTGACGCGCAGTACCTCTTCGATGGTGGTGATGCCGGAAGCGGCCCGCGCCAAGCCGTCATCGCGCAGGGTCCGCATGCCGCGTGACACGGCGTATTCCTTGATTTCACCGGAATGGCAGCGGCGGATGATCATGGAGCAGAGCTCCTGATCGACCGGCAGTATTTCATAAATCGCGGTGCGACCGAGAGTTCCCAATCCGAAACAGTGCTCGCATCCCGTTCCCCGGTAGAGTTTCTCCGGAAGGGTAATGCCGGCAAATAGCTGCTCCGGCCGGTACTCCTCCCGGCAGTGCGGGCAGATCAGCCGCACCAGTCGCTGGGCGACCACTGCAGCCAGCGAAGATGCGATCATGAACGGCTCGATCCCCATGTCCACCAGTCGGGTAACGGCGGTAGCCGCATCGTTGGTATGCAGGGTGGAGAGCACCAGGTGGCCGGTCAGACTGGCCTGGATGGCGATTTCCGCCGTCTCGGCGTCACGGATTTCACCGACCATGATGATGTCCGGGTCCTGGCGCAGAATCGAACGGAGTCCACCGGCAAAGGTCAGGTCGATTTTCGGGTTGACCTGGATCTGCCCGATACCCCTGATCTGGTATTCGATCGGATCTTCAATGGTGATGATGTTTTTTTCGCTGGAGTTGACCCGGTTCAGGGCGGCGTAGAGCGTGGTTGACTTACCGCTGCCGGTCGGGCCGGTGACCAGGATGATGCCGCTGGTTCTGGTCAGCATCCGTTCCATCGTCCGCACTCCGGCTTCCCCCAGGCCGATGTCGGCCAGCGAGAGAATCCCCTTTTTCTTGTCCAGCAGGCGCAGCACCGCCCGCTCGCCGTAGAAGGTGGGGATGATCGAGACGCGGATATCCACGTCGCGGCCGGCAACCAGAATGCGGATACGGCCATCCTGCGGCAGGCGTTTTTCGGCGATGTTGAGGCCAGCCATGATCTTGACGCGCGAGACGAGGGCATCCTGAATAATTTTCGGTGGGGACAGCTTTTCGTAGAGAATGCCATCGATGCGGAAACGCACCAGCAGTTCGCGCTCGTAGGGTTCGATATGAACGTCGCTGACCCGTTCTTTGACCGCTTCGGAAAGGATCGAGTTCAATAGACGGATAACCGGCGCCTCGTCGGACAGGTCCAGCAGATCGGTCGGCTGATTCAACTGGCTGGCAACGGTCGAAAGGTCTTCCCCCTCCAACTCCTGCAGAACCTCGCGGGCCGTGCCGGATACCCCGGCATACAGCTGATTTATGGCATCCACCAGGTGGGAAGCGGGTACCAGAACTCCCTGCAGCGGCCTGTTGAATACCATGCGCAGCTCATCCAGCAGCAGCAGGCCGTTGGCATCAGCAACGGCGATATGCAGCACACCGCCGCTTTCCCGCAACGGCAGGATGGTGTTACCGCGTGCAAACGTCAGCGGCAGACGGCTCAGCAACGTGACATCAACATCTCTGGCATCAATTTCCTCCTGGAAGGGGATCCCCAGAGTGCGAGCAAGCGCCTGCCCCTGATCGGAAAGAGGTTCGACGGTCATTTGGGAGCTATCCCCTGCTTCACGTCGAGCGGCTGCTCCTTATGGGCGGCATCGCCGAACCGCAGGCGCTGTGCATCAGTCACGCCGGCCAGGTCGGAGGCATCCTTGACGATCCGCGGAATCAGTAGAATCATCAGATTGGTCTTCTGCCGTGTTTTGGTAGTAGTTTTGAAGAGCCACCCCAGGCCGGGGATGTCACCCAGGATCGGAATTTTATTGACGGTATTGTTTTCCTGATCCTGTATCAGGCCACCGATGACAACAGTTTCACTGTCTTTGACAACGATGCTGGTCTTGGCGGAACGCTTGGTAGTGGTACGGTCGGTTGATCCGGCGCCGACGATGACGGTGTCCTTGACCGCCGAAATCTCCTGATTGATGTCGAGCCGGATGTAATCCCCTTCGCTGATCTGCGGCTTGAGTTTCAGGTTGATACCGATATCCTTGCGCTCGACCGACTGGGTCGTTCCGGTGGTGCTCAGGGTTGACGATCCCTGGAAGGGGACATTTTCTCCCACGAAAATTTCGGCTTCCTTGTTATCGGACGTCAGGATATTGGGGGTTGAGAGTACATTCAGCAGCCCGTTGGATTCCAGGGCCTGCAGCAGGGCGACCCCGGTAACCGGCCTGGTCGAGTTGGAGAGCTGTGAATTGATGAGCGATGAGATTCCGGTGCCGGTACTCCCGGACGCAGTGCTGCCGAGAATCTGGCTGAAGGTGCCAAATGGATCGTACATGCCGCCACCCTGCAGATATTTACCGAGCGTGCCGGCCGCAATCGCGCCGGCCTGGACACCGAGGGCCCGGGTCTTGTCCAGTGAGACTTCGGCGATTACCACCTGGACAAATACCTGCTTGCTGCGGCGGTCCAGCTTTTTGATCACCTGGACAAGATTGGTGTAGTCGGTGGGTGATGCCATGATGACCAGCGAATTGGAAGCCTTATCGGCCGTGATGGTGACCCTGCCGCTGTCAAAAGGCGACGCCTGGGACGCCGGCAGGCCGGGCTGCCCGGCCGCCTGTGCGGTAATTCCCTTGACCACGCCGTCAAGCACCTTGGCCATCTCCGTCGCATCAGTGTTCTCAAGATAATACACGTTGACCTTGCTGCTTGCTTCGGGGGGAGGGACATCCAGTTTGGCTACCATGTCGCGCACGGATTTTTTGGCAGCTTCATTGCCGAAAACCAGTAGTGCATTGAGTCGCTGATCGGCCAGGACGCTGGCGGTGCCGCTCCCTGCCGCAGAAGCGGGCAGACCTCCCGGAACGACGGCCGGCCCCCCCAGCCACTGCCGGATTACCGTTGCCGCATTCTCAGCAGCGGCATTTTTCAGGTAGATGATCTCGAACCCTTCACGAATGCGCTCCGTATCGATCGTCAGCAGCAGTTCCTGCAGCTTGCGGATATTGAGGGCCGAATCGACGATCAACAGCAGATTACCCGGCCCGAATGCCGAAATATGGCCATCCTTCGAGATCATCGGCTGCAGAAACGGAAGCGCCTCCTGGGCGGTTATATTTTCAAGTTTGCTGATCCGGGCCACGTAGCTTTCGTTGACCGGAATTTTTTCGCCATCAGGCAGCAGGCGGAATCCGGACTGCCGGGCTCCGGCGGCAGGAACTATTTTTGCGACCTTACCACTCTGCAGCACAGCAAATCCCTTCAGCTCAAGCACTGACGTAAAGACGTCATATGCCTCTTCAACCGAAAGTTTGGACGGAGAATAGACCGATATTTTCCCCTTCACCCGTTCGTCAAGAATGAAGTTTCTGCCGGTCAGGTCGCTGATAAACTTGACCATGGTGGAGATGTCCACCTCGTTGAAATTGAGCACCACGCCCTTGGTTACGGCCGCTGAAACCGGGGTGATAAGGAGCGAAGCTATCAGGACGGCGATAAAAAGTATCCGAAACGGTTTTTGTAGCACGTACGCCTCCAGGAAGTTACCGTATGTCATAATTGAAAGTTACCGGCTGCCCGTCCCTGATCAGGTCCAGCTTGAGCCGGTTCTGCCCCTTGAGGGCGATGAATGACTGCAGCGCCTTGTCGGGCGCGTCCATCGGAAAGTCGTTCAGCCGCAGCAGAACATCCCCATTCTTGATGCCGATCATCGCAAATACCCCGCCCGGCTTGACTTCGGAAGCGCGGAATCCTTCAACTTTCCCATCTTTCTGGCTCGGCAGCAGCCGCGCATCGGTCATTGCCTGGGCGGGATTGTCGAGAGATGCGTTA
This sequence comes from Desulfuromonadales bacterium, assembly GCA_037129245.1. Taxonomy (GTDB): domain Bacteria; phylum Desulfobacterota; class Desulfuromonadia; order Geobacterales; family Pseudopelobacteraceae; genus JACRCG01. Next base: position 67,121 of record JBAXVE010000002.1, on the reverse strand, counting down.
AGCGCCCGCTGGTCAATGACGAAATTTCCGTTCCCCTGACTGGCGACACCGGCTGTGCTCTGCTGGCTGACGGGATGAGATGTGGCAGGCGCTGCAGCGGGCGGGGTCATCGGAGTCAGCAGCTCCACCTTTTTGTTGTTGATGATGATAAAAGCGCGTTCCCTGCCGACGTCGGCCAGTCGACCCGCGTCAAAGACTTGCTCACCCAGACGGAATACCCGTTCTTCCTGCTTTGTCATATGGCGCACCAGGGCGAATGTCTCGCGGAATGAGCCTACGACGGTGCCGAGCAGCATCAGTTCTGCCGGGGCGGTGACGGGAGCGGCCTGAGCCGCTGCGGTGGCTGCCGTGATCGGGGTAAGCTGTCCCTGGGATGCTCTACCGAAAAGCCCGGTGGCCATGATCGGGGAATAAAAAGAAAGCTCTTCCGTACGGAGCGGAGTATACGACGGGGTGCCGTTAGCTCCGCTCTTTTTGGGTATAACCGTGCTTGCAAGGCGCGCGGTCAGGCGCTCCGCAACAATACCGGCCAGCAGGGCAATAATGATGATTCCCAGAAGGATGTTTGTGATATTGACGGCTCGCTGCATAGGTATCCTGAATATCACACCCTGCCTAGAGGGTGATTTCCCCGCTGAAAACCTCAACCGCCGGGCCGGTCATGTAAATCGAACCATCGTCGGCCCATTCCATTTCCAGGTCTCCTCCTGAGAGGTGGTTGAGAATCTTCTTCTCGGTCAGGCCGTTCAGCACACAGGCCGCCATAACGGCGCTGGAACCGGTTCCGCAGGCCAGGGTTTCGCCGGCACCGCGTTCCCAGGTGCGCTGACGTACCTCCGTGCGTGAAATGATCTGCACGAACTCCACGTTTGTACGACGGGGAAAGAGCTCGTGATTTTCAATATGCGGGCCGTAGGTTGTGACCGGGAAGTTTTCCACGTCATCAACAAAAATTACACAATGAGGGTTGCCCATCGAGGCACAGGTGATTTCAAAGGTTTTGTCCAGCACGGTCAGTTTTTCGGCTACCACCTTTGCGTCCGGTGTCCCGGTCATCGGGATTTCGTTTCGCAGCAGACGCGGCGGCCCCATGTTGACCCGCACCTTGGCGATCTTGCCGTCGGGGCCTGAAACAAGCTGTAACGTCAAAACGCCGGCACCGGTCTCGGCGGTGATTTCCTTCTTCGATACCAGGCCGTGATCGTAGGCGTATTTGGCAACGCAGCGGATGCCGTTGCCGCACATTTCAGATTCGGAGCCGTCGGAATTGAACATCCGCATCCGTACATCGGCCACTGTGGACGGCATGATCAGAATCAGGCCGTCCGAACCAATGCCGAAATTACGGTTTGAGACAGCTATGGCGGTCTTTTGCGGATCACTGACCGTCTCTTCGAAACAGTTCACATAGACATAGTCGTTGCCGGCACCCTCCATCTTGGTGAATTTCATCGTGTAAGATCCCCTTGTCGCTTGAAATAGACTTCGCACCATAGCAAAATCCTGGCCCGGCAACAAGTAGTTTAATCTTCAGCTTCCGTTGTAAACGCCACGATTGCCAACTCTCCGCAGAGCGGTTATACTCATCCGTCGCACACAAACTATCGATGAGGAACATGCCATGATCAGATCATTCCAGGGCGTCCGGCCCGCCATAGATCCGACCGCCTTTGTCGCCGAAACCGCCGTAATCATCGGCGATGTGGTAATGGGGCCGCAGTCAAGCGTCTGGTACAACTGCGTTGTCCGTGGTGACGTCAACCACATTCGCATCGGCGCCCGCAGCAATGTTCAGGATCTCTCCATGCTGCACGTCACCCACAAAAAACATGCCGATGACCCCGGTGCTCCGCTGATTATCGGCGACGACGTAACCATCGGCCACAGCGTCACGCTGCACGGCTGCACACTCCAGAACGGCTGTTTCATCGGCATGCAGGCGATGGTGATGGATCACGCCGTGGTCGGCGAAGGAGCACTGGTGGGAGCACGGGCGCTGGTAACCGAAGGAACCATCATCCCACCCCGCACCTTGTGGGTCGGCTCGCCGGCTCGCTACAAGCGTGATCTGACCCCCGAAGAAATCGCCTGGTTGCCGAAATCAGCCGACAATTACGTAAAATATTCGCTGCAGTACATTAATGACTGACGTGAGCCTAATGACTGACGCGAGCCGTCCCGAAGCGGACAGATGAACTGGCTCTCCCACATCGGAAAACAGGCTTCGCGCCTGGCGTCGCTGGAATTGTTCCGCTATATCGGGCCCGGCTTCTTTGTCACGGTCGGTTTCATCGATCCCGGCAACTGGGTTACTAACGTGGCGGCCGGTTCTCAATTCGGTTACACCTTGCTATGGGTTGTGACACTCTCCACGATTATGTTGATCGTTCTGCAGCATAACGCCGCCCACCTCGGCATCGTTACCGGCCTGTGTCTTTCGGAAGCCGCCTCCACCTATTTCAAGCCCTGGCTGCGCTATCTGATGCTTGGCAGCGCGATGCTGGCCTGTGTTTCCACGGCACTGGCGGAACTGTTGGGTGCAGCCATCGGGCTGAAGATGCTGACTGGTCTGCCACTCCCTGTCGGTGCCCTGCTGTCGTGCGGTTTTGCCATCTACATGCTCTTCTCGAAAAACTACCAGCGCCTGGAAAAATGGATCATGGGCTTTGTTTCCCTGATCGGTCTGGCGTTTCTGTTTGAGCTGACCCTGGCACAGGTCTCGTGGGGAGCGGCCCTGCAGGGGTGGGTAGTGCCCTCCATGCCGCTTGGTGCGCTGCCGGTTATTGTGGGCGTGCTGGGGGCGGTGGTCATGCCGCACAACATTTTCCTTCATTCGGAGGTCATTCAGAGCCGCCAGGTACAGGAACAGGGAGACTCCGCCATCCGGAAACAGCTCAAGTATGAGTTCCTCGACACCCTGACCGGCATGGGGGCCGGCTGGGCCATCAACAGCGCCATGATCATCATGGCTGCGGCGGTATTCCACGCCCGTGGCATCCAGGTGACGGAACTGCCACAGGTTACCGCTACTCTACTGCCGATTTTCGGCAGTCTGTCGGCAACAGTCTTCGCACTGGGGCTGATCTTCGCCGGCCTGGCCTCCTCGGTGACGGCAGCCATGGCCGGTGGCAGTGTCTTTGCGGGAATCTATCGCGAGCCGTTCGACATCGCCGATATCCATTCCCGGACAGGCGTTGTTATCACCCTGCTTGGCGGCGTGATACTTATACTGATGCTCAAAAATCCTTTCAGCGGCATATTGTGGAGTCAGGTCGCGCTCAGCCTGCAGCTTCCGTTTACTATTTTCCCGATGATCTGGCTGACGTCATCGAAGACGGTGATGGGAGCATACGCCAATCACCGGTTCGGCGCCGCTGTGCTCTGGATCGTCGGCCTGATCGTGATTGCCCTCAACGCCGCCCTGTTGGTAGATATGGCACGTTAGGCTCTAAGCGCTCGGTGGTAACATGGCATCAACAACAGTCCAGACCAGCTTTTATCATCTCTGATACAAAGGGTATTTCAGGCCGGGCATGAACGTTACATATCAAACCTACTGGAAGAGTCTCGTTGAGCGACAGAGCGGTACTCAGGCCGAGCTGTTCCTGTTGCGCTGCCTGAACCTGGCGTCATGGTTCTATTCGCTAGTCCTGAAGTTGCGTGCTTATCTGTATCGCCGCGGAATTTTCAAAACCTGTCGTCTCCCCCGGCCGGTGCTGTCCATAGGCAATATAACTGTCGGCGGCACCGGGAAAACACCGTTCACCGTCTTCTGCGCCCGCTATCTGCTGGCGCAAGGTCATAAAGTTGCCGTCCTTTCACGCGGCTACGGCGGTAGTCTGGAAGGGCAGACCTGCATCGTCAGTGACGGTGCGACCGTAATGATGAGCGCCCGCGAATGCGGTGATGAGCCGTATCTGCTGGCCACAAAAGTGCCGGGGTTGATGGTCGTTATCGGCAGCGACCGCTATGCCGCCGGGCAGTTAGCCATGGCACAGCTTCAACCGGATATATTTCTGCTGGATGACGGCTTCCAGCACCTGCGGCTGCATCGTGACCTGAACCTCCTGCTGCTGGACTATGCTCAGCCGTTCGGCAATGGGCGCACACTTCCGGCCGGTGTGCTGCGTGAACCCCGTGAGGCTGCCCGGCGCGCAGATGTCATACTGTACACCCGCTGTCCATCCGGGGCTGTAAAGACATCAGATATGTCCGACAAGCTCACCTGCATGTCACAGCACCAATTGAGCGATGTTATTGCACTCGCTGGCAGGCCGGTGCTTCCATTTTCCGATCTGCAGAACCGAAGCGTGCTGGCTTTTGCCGGAATAGCTGCGCCGGAATCATTTTTCGACGGGTTACGGAGCAAAGGGGTTCAATTGAACGACGTCATCAGCTTTCCCGACCACGTTGACTATGACGAAACGAGGATTGACGGGCTGGCTGAAGCAATGCGTTCTAGCGGTGCAGACTGTTTCATAACAACGGAGAAAGACGGAGTGAAACTGAAGGGACTGCCACCGGAACTTGCGGACAGGACGTACTGTGCCAGGCTCAATCTGGCGATTGATGATCCGGCGCCATTGTTGAAGCTGCTGCGCGAGCTGAAACAGCAGAGCGCGACCGCCACAATTGAACCTTTTCGAGAACATCGTCCACGCTGATGCGCTGCATCCGGTCGTGACGGTTTTCCATTGATACCGGATACTCCTCACCGGGATCACCGTAAGCATCGACCATCAGGTCGGCAAACCTGCGGTATGGTCCCACCCGTTTCGGGTTTGAATACCCCATGAGCGAAATAACCGGACGGTCAAGTGCCACGGTGATGTGCAACGGACCGGTATCAAGCGATATCACCAGCGCCGCCTTGTCAAGGATTGCCACCAAACCACGCAGGCCGCCGTTCCCCAGGGCACTCAACGGAGAGTGCGCGGCCCGTTCCATGATAATGCGCTCGCATGCAACCTCAACGTTTGAACGCCCGCCAACCAGTATCGGCTGCAGCCCGAAATCAACGTACAGAGCATCACAGACTGCGGCCCAGCGCTCCGGGAACCAGTTTTTCTCAGCCTTGCTGGTAGCCACCACAATTGGCACAGCCGGACGGTCGAGGCGGGAATAGAACTCGTTCTGCCAGGCACGTTCATCGTCATTCCACGGGGCGATCCCCCAGCTTACCGGGGAAACCGGAACTTCCAGCCAGGCACAGAATTCCAGATACTGGTCCTGAACATGCTGCATGTCATGGGGAGGGATACGGTGAGTGGTGAACAGCCAGTTGAGGTCGCGGGCGCGGGTCATGTCAAAACCGAGCTTCACCCGGGCATTGATGAATGACAGTATGATGTTCGCCTTGAAATACACCTGCAGATCCAGCACAAGGTCGAACGACAGGGAACGCAGACGGTTGCGAAGGTCGAGAAAACCACTGATTCCGGCAGTCCGGTCGAAAAGGATGATTTCGTCGATCAGATGGTGTCCTCGTACCAGCATGGCCGGCCCCGGCTGCAGAATCCAGGTCACATGCATGGCCGGATTGGCCCGTTTGAGCGCCTGCAGAACCGGCAGGACATGAACCGTATCACCCACAGCGCTCATCATCAGGATGCAGACGCGATCGGCCGCCACCCGCATCAGCGCCCCTCCCTTCCGCACGGAGTCAGACGCGCAAGCGCATCCTCGCAGAAATCAAGCCCCTTCTGGTTACGCCATTTGCGAACGGACCGGGCCAGTCGCTTAAAATTCCGCAGTGCAACATCCCGGCTGTTCGGAAATGTTACCCGGTCAACGTCAAGCAGGTATGCCGCCGGCCCGGCAGGTGTGCAGGCAATGTAAATATTTTTCATGTTAAGGTCGGCGTGCCATGCACCGGCCTTTTCAAGTTTCTCAAGCAGAATCCGTGTCTGTTCCAGGATCGCCTCACGTTCTGTCGGGCTGGCATTATTCCAGGCAGCGGGCAGGTCGTTGCCCTGTGGCAGGCGCCGGGTTATGACATCGCTGCGGGCAAAAATACCGACTGCCGGATAGATAACATATCCGATGATTTCCGGAACCGGAACTCCCGAAGCGGCAAGACGGAGCATGATTTCCAGTTCGAGTGGTGCCCGCGTCGGGAGGAGGAAATATTCTCCGGTCAGGGAACCGAAAAGACCACCGTGGCGGTTTCTGCGTACAACTGCTGCGGTTGGCGGGTCTGTCGGAAGCAGTACGCCGTAATGCACTCCCCGCCCCTGCATGGCTTCACGCGACTGCTGAACCGATGCCCATTCATGGAGCGTCGAGTAATTGAGGGCCGTCCTGACAGCGGCTTCCGCCCACGTTCGCACAACGACGGAGCGGCCCCGGTCAGTGAAATGAACATGGTCCATATCGTGCGAAGACGCTTTAATTTCAGGTGATACGGCTTGGCCAGCTGGCATGGCAATCGCTGAGAATAGTGTATTTTGCAGACGTCAGACAGTCAAAAGCATTATCACCCGCACCAAACTGCCGTCAACATGATTCTTGAGCCATACCGCGATTTAGCTTCAAAAATGGCGATTTTTGTGGCATTAGTTACCGATTAACCACATGACAGGTCCGATGCTCTCACACGATTTTGTTCACATACTTGCCTGCCCGCTCTGCATGTCCGGCCTTGAGATCGATGAACGAGGTGAAAGGTTGCACTGTCGGTCGTGCAGGGTTGCGTACCCCGTCAGGGACGGTATTCCTGTTCTGCTGGCTGATGCCGCGGAACCTCATCATGGTGGATGTCCATCCAGCGGTGCTGAGGAGTGACACTGATGCAGCCTGCCTCTGTGCGGCGCCTGCTCGTCCGCTCGGCCAACTGGATCGGCGATGCGGTCATGACGACTCCGGCGATCGGCTCAATCCGCCGCTTCTTCCCGAAGGCCGACATCACCGTTCTGGCAAATACGCTGGTTGCGCCAATTTTCAGCCCGCACGAGTGGATAGACGATGTCATCACTTTTGACCGGCTCGGAGCACACAAGGGAGTTGCCGGTCGTCTGCGACTGGCCGCCGAACTCAGAAAACGCTCGTTCGATGCGGCCATCATCCTGCCCAACTCATTCGATTCTGCTCTGGTCCCCTGGCTGGCCGGGATTCCGGTACGAGTTGGCAGAAAAAGTGACGGCCGGGGATTTTTGCTGACCGAAGCCTACAACCGGGGACGTGGGCCGTTTCCAGGGCATGAGGTCGAATACTACCTGGCGCTTATCAAACACGTTGGCATTGCCGGAGGTACAACCCAGCCAAAGCTTTTCGTGACTGCCGAAGAAGAATGTGCCGCAGATGCCCTGCTGGCACGTCACGGAATGTCGCCGGACGACTTCATTCTGGGCATTAACCCGGGCGCTACCTACGGTTCCGCCAAGCGTTGGTATCCTGATCGCTTTGCAGAAGTTGCCCGTCGCCTGGCAGAGGAGTGGTCGGCAAAAATTGTCATCTTCGGCGGGCCGGGCGAAACTGCGATCGCTGCCGACATCGACGCACGCCTCGGCGGCAGCGCTCTGAACCTGGCCGGAAAAACCGGCGTGCGCGAACTGATGGCCCTGATCAGACGCTGCAGCTTCTTCGTCACCAACGATTCGGGCCCCATGCACATCGCTGCGGCCTTCGATGTCCCGCTCACGGCGATCTTCGGCTCCACCGACCATGCGGGAACATCACCATACAGCAAAAAATCGATCGTCGTGCGGGCAGCAGTCGACTGTTCCCCCTGCAAGCTGCGGGAATGTCCGACCGATCACCGCTGCATGACATCGGTTTCAGTTGATGATGTTACAGCGGCAAGTATTGAACTGCTTCGCTCAATTTCACATGGAGCCACGGACAGCAACCATAATGAGTGAACTCAAACGGATACTGGTAACCGGAGCGGCCGGTTTCATCGGCTACCACCTGAGCGCCCGGCTGCTCGCCGACGGTTGTCAAGTGGTCGGTCTCGACAATCTGAACGACTATTACGACGTACAGCTGAAGCGGGACCGGCTGGCCATGCTCGAGAAACTGCCCCGCTTCTCCTTCTGCGGGATAGGCCTGGAAAACCGGGAAGCCTTGAATGCCCTCTTTGGGGAGCAGAAATTCGACACGGTCGTCAATCTGGCTGCCCAGGCCGGTGTGCGCTATTCGCTGACCAATCCCTACGCGTACATTGACAGCAACATCAGCGGATTCATCAATATCCTGGAGGCGTGCCGCAGTTATGCTATCAGGCATCTGGTGTACGCATCATCGAGTTCCGTGTATGGCGCCAATATGTCGATGCCCTTTTCGGTGCATCACAACGTGGATCACCCGCTTTCGCTGTATGCAGCAACCAAAAAAGCCAATGAACTGATGGCTCACACCTACTCAAGTCTCTACGGCATTCCGACGACCGGTCTCCGCTTTTTTACGGTGTATGGTCCCTGGGGACGCCCGGACATGGCCTATTTCCTATTCACCAGGGCGATTCTCTCCGGTGAGCCGATCAATATTTTCAACTATGGGAAAATGCGGCGGGACTTTACCTATATCGACGACATTGTCGAGGGTGTGACGCGTGTCATGGATGTCATTCCGGGGGCTGATCAGGCCTGGAGCGGGGCACATCCCGATCCCGGCAGCAGTTATGCCCCTTACCGGATTTACAATATCGGCAATAACAGGCCGGTGGAACTTATGCATTTCGTTGAAGTGCTGGAACGCTGCCTCGGCCGCCAGGCGGTCAAAAATCTCCTCCCTCTGCAACCCGGGGATCTGCCGGTCACCTGTGCCGATATAGACGACCTTGTGCGTGATACGGGATTCAGGCCGACCACCTCCATTGAGGATGGTCTTGCCAGATTTGCAGATTGGTACAGGAGTTATTACCGCTAATGCAAAATCGCCAGCGTTTCAACGGGGGCGTCAGCCGATGATCCGGCCTCCGAAATCCATTCTTATAATAAATATCAACCTTATCGGTGATGTAATCCTGTCAACCCCCCTGGTCGGGCTGCTGGCTGAAGCTTTTCCGGGGGTAGTCATCGATTTCCTGGCAAACCGTGGAACCGGCGAACTGTTGGAAAAAGATCCGCGCATACGAAGAGTAATCTATTCCGACGGGAACGAGGTCGGCTCAAGCGGGAAAAACAGCAGCTATCTGAAGGGGATTTTCAGGAGCTACGACATGGCCGTTGGCATGAGCGCTTCAGACCGGATCAATGTCGCCGTCATTGCGGCAGGGCGTACAACCCGTGTCGGGTTTTACAAAGCGGGGAACCCGCTGAAAAACTTATGGCAGCGGCTGATGCTCACCCATCCGCTTGAATCCTCCGAGAACACACTCGTCGCGCGAAACTGCAGTATCGTCGCCGATGCTCTCGGTATCCGTCACGACCGCCTGAATGTCAGGATTTTCTGGGATGATGAAGATGACGACAGAGTCAGGGATGTACTCGAAAAACAGGGGCTCCGGGGGCAACCGTACTTTGTCGTGCACCCGATTGCCCGCTGGGCCTATAAATACTGGAAGTTTGAAAATTTTGCTGCAGTTAGCGACTACGTTTTCGAGCAGTACGGACTGCAGCCGGTCTGGACGTCGTCGCCATCGGATGAAGAAAAGGAACAACTGCAAAAAGCCATCGGATTGTGCCGTCACAAACCGCTGACGGTCGCCGGTGATTTTAACCTGAATCAGATGGCCGGTCTTCTGAAACGTGCCGATCTCTACCTCGGCCTTGATACGGCCATCACCCACGTGGCGGCCAGCACCGGGGTGCCGGTTGTAGCCCTGTACGGGCCAACATTCACCACACGGTGGTTTCCGTACGACAATCAGGGACCACATGACCAGCAAAGCCCGGCCGCGCGTGGCATTCTCCGGCACGGGAAGATCGTCGTAGTTCAGAAGGATCTGGAATGCGTCCCCTGCGGCAGAGCCGGATGCGACGACAACAGAAACGTCAGTGGCCCGTGTCTTCAGGAAATATCGGTAGATGATGTGCTGTCGGCCGTTAACGTATGCATGACAGCTGATTCTCCCATGAATGTGTGACAGGATACGTCATGCCTGATACGAAACTATCATTATCACCTCCTGCCCTGTTCATGTATCTGCTTGTCCTCTACGCCCTGGCCGTACCGCTCAACAAACCGGCAGAAGCAATCCTGAGCGCCGTCCTGATGCTGTTGTTTGTCTGCGGCTTCAAACGTGGAGCGTATTCAGAAAATCATTCCGCCTATATCTATGCCGTAGTCTCATATTTTCTTGCCGATGCCGCATCGTCACTCTTCAATTTTAGCGAACCGGCTGATGCACTGCACATCGTACGTCAACTTCCGCTGTTCATCGGTGTGATGATTCTCCTGATGACCGACAAGAAAAAAATTGTCGACATGGCTATTACGGCTTTTGTTGTATCCACACTTCTGGTGGCGGCAGCTGCCGTCTATCAGTATGTTTTCACCGACGTGTTCAGACCCCCCTCATTCAGAAATGCGGTACATATCGGCTACGTTTTCAACTATTCCATGGCTCTCCTGTTTGCCGCCATATTTTACGCTCATAAATCTATTAAAATCTGGTCGGCCGCAGCATTTGTTCTGACTGCTGCGGCAATGATGGCCGGCGAAACGCGTGGAGCCTGGGTTAGCATCATTGCAGCAATTGTTGTGCTGACATTATGTGCCCCGTTTGTTCGCAAAAGAGAGGTTATCCTCTCCGTCCTGGTCATAACAACTGCACTACTGCTCCTTCCACAGGTACGGGCAAGAATCGACGACGCCCGCAGGGATATTGCCTACTACTCCGGCAACATCGACAGTGCAACCAGCCTGGGGCGGCGGTTTGTCATGTGGAAGGCCAGCCTGCAGATGTTCAGGGATCATCCGTTAATAGGCGTCGGACCGCGCAACTGGCAAAAGGAAGTCAAAGCTGCTGCCGCTCACGGTGAAATTTCAAACGACATCACGACCTTCAATCAGCCGCACAGCATGTATCTGCACGCTCTGGCCACCAAGGGCATCGCGGGACTTGCGGCACTGCTGTTCCTGGCCTGTGCCCCGTTGTATCTGGTGTGGAAAAGAAAAATGCTCGGTACGTACTATGGCGATGCCCTGTTTATGGTTGCACTGCTGTTCCTGCTGCAGGGATTTACCGAAACTGTACCGAGTATGTACTATCCCTTCAGAAGTTATCTGCTGTTAGTGGGGCTGCTGCTGGCCGGTAGCCGCATAAATCAGGGCCTGCCGGTGACGTCAGAGACATCAAGGACATTCCCGTGAATATTACCAAGAATGTGAGAAATTTCTGCTACGGTCTGTATGATCTGCGAAAACTCGACCGGGAGGGGCGCAATCCCGATGGCCCCGTGGTTTCCCTTACAAGCGTGCCCCGAAGGATTCAGCTGATCAAACCTACCATCGTCAGCCTCTTGAAACAGAAGCTGAAACCGAAAAAAATCGAGATAAATCTCGGGGAGGACTTGTTTCGCGGGTACAATATTCCGGATTTTTTGCACGGAATGGAATCGGTGGAGGTACACTGGCAACAGCAGGACTGCGGGCCTGCCACGAAACTGATTGCAACGCTGGAACGGTATCGCGGCAGTTCGGAGATGATTGTCGTAGTCGATGATGACATGTATTATTCCGACGAACTCCTCGGGAGTCTTGTAAGATGCGACAGGGAAGCCGGCGGGAAGCGGGTGTTCTGCATCAATGGATTCCTGCTGCCCAGAGATCTGCGTGCCGAGTCCGTCGGCTCCGACAAGGCCCTCCGTTCGGGGTGCAGGAAAGTGGCCATTATAGAAGGGTGCGGCGGGTATATTATGCGTTCTGATCATCTTGACCACACTATTCTGCTCGACCGTACCGGCGCTCCCGACAGGGCGTTGTATGACGACGACGTCTGGATCAGCGGACACCTCAGCCGGGTCGGGATTGAGAAATTTCAGATTCCCACCGGTAAAAGGAAATCGTTGTTGAACACCCGCGAATCGGCAATCGGCGGGAACAGGGCTCAGCTGCAGACCGATTTGATGTGTCATTTTACAGATGACTGGAAACGTGATGAATACGAGACGTAGCCCCGGACCGCCTGGCACGGCCAGGGACGGTGATTGCATGGTACCCGTTTCCGTCGTTATCATAACCTTCAACGAGGAACGGAATATCGAGCGCTGCCTCCGTTCGGTATCCGGCCTTGCAGATGAAATTATCGTGCTGGACTCGCTGTCGACCGATCAGACCGAGGAGATCTGCCGTCAGCTCGGGGCGACATTTATCAGTCAGCCGTTCCTCGGCTACGTCGAGCAGAAGAACAAGGCTGTTGAATACGCTTCCCATCACCAGATCCTGTCGCTTGATGCAGATGAAGTCCTCTCCGAAGAGCTCAAGGCGTCAATCATGACCGTCAGAACCAACTGGAACTGCGACGGCTATTCATTCAACCGCCTGACGAATTACTGCGGAAGCTGGATACGGCACTGCGGCTGGTACCCGGACCGGAAACTTCGTCTTTTTGACAGACGAAAGGGGCGCTGGGTCGGGGACACCATCCATGAGCGTTTCGAACTGCACGACGGCAGCAGCCCGCAGCACCTCAGCGGAGATCTGCTGCACTACTCCTACGATTCGATCGATCAGCACCTCGACCAGATAAAAAAATTCACCACCATTATGGCGCAGGTGCACTTCAACAAAGGAAACCGCGCCGGATTGGCTACGCTCGTTATGAACCCGATCTGGTGCTTTATCCGTCAGTATTTCATCCGGCTCGGAATTCTCGACGGTTATCACGGCCTGGTAATCTGCGTTCTCTCGGCCTGTGCCAACTTCGTCAAATACGCAAAAATCCGCGACCTGTTCTCTGCCAGGACTCCGTCAGCGTGATGAAAAAGCTGATTATATGCCGCACCGACGGCATCGGAGATGTTGTTCTGACCCTGCCGATTGCGGGGCTGATGAAACAGGCGTACCCCGGTTTGAAGATATGCTTGATCGGGCGGTCCTACACCGCGCCGGTTGTCGCCGCCTGCGAGCACGTGGATGAGTTCCTCGACAGGGACGGAATTTCAGACCGCTCACCCCGCGAAAGGGTCGAGTTTTTCAGGAAGCTGCAGGCTGATGCGATCGTTCATGTGTTCCCTGATAAGGAGCTGGCCCGTCTCGCCTGGCAGAGCGGAATTCCGGTTCGCATCGGCACATCACACCGCTTCCGCCACTGGATGTACTGCAACCGACTGGTTCATCTGGGGCGCAAACGGTCGCCGCTGCACGAGGCGCAGCTGAACAGCCTGTTGCTCAGGCCGCTGGGGATCAAGAGAACTCCTGCACTTGACGAACTGGCATCCCTCACAGGGTTGAACCGACCGGTGAAACTTGACGAGGCATTAGCATCACTGCTTCACCCCGATAAATTCAATCTTATTCTACATCCCACATCGAAGGGGAGCGCCCGCGAATGGGGATTCAGCAACTTTTGTAACCTGGTTCGTCTGCTACCGCCTGACCGCTACGAGGTTTTCGTTACCGGCACTGCCGAAGAGGGGATGCGACTCAGACCACTGTTCGAGGAGCTCGGGGCGCGTGTCCATGACATGACCGGAAAACTGCCGCTTGACCAGTTTATCGCCTTCATCGGAGCTGTTGACGGCCTGGTGGCCGCAAGCACCGGGCCGCTGCACATTTCCGCCGCACTCGGCAGGGTAACGGTCGGTCTCTATGCTCCGATGCGGCCGATTCATCCCGGTCGCTGGGCGCCGCTTGGCCCACGTGCGACGTATCTCGTCGCAGACAGGACCTGCAGCCGCTGCCGCCACGAAACACGCTGCGAATGCATCGAAAGCATATCTCCGGCGGATGTACTAAGCAAACTTGAGCAGCTTTCGGGCACGTTCGAGTCATCAATTCCAGCGACCTTTAACGGAAAGTAGAACCATGCCTCTCAGAATTCTTCATGTCCTGTCATCAAATTTCTTTGCCGGTTCCGTGGCCTACGCCATCCAGCTGGCGGAGCGACAGAGCGCTGACGGGCACGAGGTGTTCATGGTCACCGATCAGGCCGGACTGTCCGACAGTTTCACCTGTCTGACACTTCCGATTTCCGACCGGTCACTGGTGCAACGCTTCCGCAATATCCTTTTTCTCCGCCGCCTGATCCGCGAACGCAATATCAGCGTTGTCCATGCCCATTCGCGGGCGGCCAGCTGGGTCTCCAGCCATGCCGTGCGCGGAACCCGCGTACCGCTGGTCTCAACAATTCACGGACGGCAGGTCAAGCACTCCCGGCTGAAGTCCGCCAGAGTCTACGGTGACAGGGTCATCGCCATCTGCCCGAATCTTGTCGAACATCTGCAGCAGGAGATCGGTATTGATCAGAATAAACTGGAATTTCTGCCCAACCCGCTCGATTTCGAGCGTCTGAAACAGATTCGCAGAACGCGACCAGATGACGGTCAGGTGCTGATTTCAGTGGTTGGTCGTTTCAACGGCCCCAAGGGGGAGCATTTCTCCCTGCTGGTGCAGTACGTTTTCCCGCTTCTCTTGGAAAAGTTCCCCCGCCTCTCCCTGCAGATGGCAGGCGGCGAATGGGATTCATTTCCGCAGGCCGGCAAGAAGGCATTTGCAAACCTCTGTAGCCTGTACGGCGAACGGATCCGTTTCGTCGGCTTCACCAGTCAGCCTCTGCAACTGATGGCCGATTCTGACCTGGTAATCGGCGCCGGGCGGGTCGCATTGGAGGCACTGGCCCTGGGCACCCCGCTGTATGCCCTGGGAGAGGCCTGCTGCCACGGCCTGATAACTCCGGATAATCTGGTGGCAGCCATCGGGAGCAATTTCGGCGACATTCTTTCCGTTAAAAGCCCGTTCACTCCGGATACTGCAGCCATAGCGGGCGAACTGGGATCGTTCCTGCAGGGCACTCTGCAGCCGGCTCCCGCAGCCGGCCTGCAGGCCCAGTATGATCTCGACACCATTATGCAGAATATCATCGGCATCTACAGGTCGGCCGTCATGGGACGGCTCTCCCCGAAACCGATCCCGATACTGTTGTACCACCGGGTTCCTGACACCCCCCCGGTGACCCGACACAAGACCTTCGTGACTACCGGTAATTTCGAGAAGCAGTTGCGTTTCTTTGTGCAGAGGAGAATGCAATCCATAACCCTTAAGGAGTATCAGGCTTTTGCGAATGGTGACCTGCCGCCGGAGAAATTCCCCCGCAAGCCGTTCATACTGACTTTCGACGACGGCTACCGGGACAATTTCCACAACATGCTGCCGCTCGCCGTTAAATATGGATTCCGTGGTGTGCTGTTCATTCTGGGGGATTTCTCGGCGGATGGAAATTTCTGGGACGAGGGGGAGGATCCGCAGGCAAACAGGCTGATGAACACCGATCAGAAACGGGCTTTTCTGGATGCCGGCTGGGAAATCGGTGCCCACACTCTTACCCATCCCGATCTGACGCAGCTTGATGATCAGACGGCACTGTATGAAATCAGCGAGAGCAAGAATTGCATCGAGGAGGTCATGCAGACCGGGGTCATATCGTTTGCCTACCCGTTCGGCAGATATGATCGGCGCATCAGGGAACTGGTCAGGCAGTGCGGTTTCGATTTCGGAATCGCCACCGACAGCGGCGGCATAGTTATCGAAGACGACCGTTTTGCCCTGTTCCGCGTGAACATGTTCCCGGAGGAGAGCCTGTTCAGCCTGTATAAAAAGACATCTTCGTGGTACCGGGCCTACTACCGCAGGAAGCGCGGGAAATGAATACCTATCTTTTTATCAACCCCTCTTCGGGGAGTCATTCGTCCGAAAAACGTTTGCGCATTGTGGAGCGACTGCGATCCGAAGGTTTGGCGCTGCAGGTACTTGAAGTGAGAAATCCGGATGAAATCCGTGCGAACTGCCAGACAATCAACCGGGATTCGCAGCAGCATCTCGTGGTTGTCGCCGGCGGTGACGGGACCTTCAATGCCACGGTCAACGCTCTCGAGCCGGGAAGCGCGACCCTGGCCGTTCTGCCGCTGGGAACCTCGAATGTGCTGGCAGCCGAACTCGGCATCCGTTCGCTGGACGACGGTATCGCGCGGATCGCGGCCGGAAAGAGCCGCCCGTTGTCGCTCGGCGTAATTGAACTGGCAGACGGCAGCAGTCACCGTTTTGTGCTGATGGCCGGAATCGGTCTCGACGGAGCGGCGGTCAGAAATGTGGTACCGCTCTGGAAAAAATATCTGCGCCAGGGTGGATATGCCCTGTCGGTGGCCCGCACGCTGCTGTCATGGGATTCATCAACCTTCGGCGCCGTCGCCGGAGGGACCGCCGTAACCTGCCACTCCCTGATTGTCTGCAACGCCGGCCGCTACGCCGGCAACTTTATACTCGCCCCCGAAAGTTCCCTGTTCGAGGAGGGACTCACGGCGGTCTGCATCACCGGAAACCGCCGCCGGTCATACGCAGGCATCACCTTCGACCTTTTTTGTGGCACGAATGTGGCCGGGAGCGGGCTGATCCGTCTCTCCGCTGCGGAAGTCACCATCGACGGCAGCAAGCCGATTCAGGTTGACGGCGACTTTGTCGGCTATGGACCGGCCAGAATAACAACACTGGGGAATTTTGCCCGCATCATCGTTTAGAGCGACTGGATGGCAATGACATTGAAACAGGTAACCACATAAATGGCTCTCAACCGCTTCTCCCGCACGGAACTGCTTATTGGCGCGCAGGGACTCGCCCACCTTGCTACCCGGCACGTTATGATCTGCGGCATCGGTGGTGTTGGCAGCTATGCGGCCGAAGCACTTGGACGTGCAGGGATCGGCAGAATTACGCTGGTGGACTTTGACGATATCTGCCTCACCAACATAAATCGCCAGATCCACGCCCTCTCAAGCACGGTCGGCAGAGCCAAAGTTGACGTCATGGCCGGGCGGCTGCGCGACATAAACCCGGCAGCTGATATCGTGCCGGTCAAGTCCTTCTTTTCCCGCGAGAATGCCGGTGAGCTGCTTGGCCCGCGCCCTGATTACGTGCTCGATGCGATTGACCACTTTACCGCCAAAGCCGCGCTGATAACGGTCTGCCGTGAGCAGGGAATTCCGGTACTTTCAAGCATGGGGGCGGCCAACAAGCTCGATCCTGCCAAAATAGAGGTGTCGGACATATCCGCCACAAGAAATTGCCGCATGGCCCGCAGTATGAGAAAAATACTGAAAAAATCCGGTATAACCTCGGGAGTACAGGTCGTCTACTCCACCGAAACGCATCGAGAGCTTGATCAGGGCACAGCAGGCGTCTGCGGGACGGAGTGCATCTGCCCCAACCGGTCGGAGCAGCTCTTTAGATGTGAACATCGCCGCGTGATTCTCGGCAGCATTTCGTATATTCCGTCAATCTTCGGACTGACTATGGCGGGCGTTGCCGTGAACGCTCTGCTGACGGAGGGTATACAAAAATAGAACTGCCGGATGATTATTTTACGACCGCCACGCTGTTTTTCTCTTGACAAGCCTGCGATGCAGAGGGTAACGTCACTTCCACCTCAAACAAACACCCAATTGGTACCCGGACTGAAACCCCTTTACGAATCTTCACGCTGCTGCACACAGGAACCCTGAAAGAAAAGAACACACCCCGGAGAACTCACGTATCCAACACAGGTCAGCTTCCCCATCGCGCTTGAAATTTCTCTCTAAAACAATAATCCGCTTCCATTGGCGCAGGCGGGTCTTAATAACTGCCACACAACATTTCATGCAGGAGACCAGATGAATTTACAGGAACTCAAAGGGAAGAAAATCAGCGAACTCAACGCCATCGCCCGCGACCTTAACATTGAGGGTGCATCCAGTCTGCGCAAGCAGGACCTGATCTTTGCCATTCTGAATGCCCAGACTGAACAGAACGGCTCAATATTCGGCGAAGGCGTCCTGGAAACGCTGCAGGATGGTTTCGGCTTTCTGCGTGCGACCGACTACAACTATCTTCCCGGTCCAGACGACATCTATGTCTCGCCAAGTCAGATCCGGCGCTTCAACCTGCGCACCGGTGACACGGTCTCCGGGCAGATCAGGCCACCCAAGGAAGGCGAACGCTACTTTGCGCTGCTGAAAGTCGAGTCTGTCAACCATGAGTCGCCAGAAATTGCCCGCGACAAAATACTCTTCGACAACCTGACGCCGCTCTATCCGCTGGAGAAACTCAACCTCGAGACCGCACCGGACAACATGCCGATGCGCGTGATTGAACTGGTGGCACCGATCGGCAAAGGGCAGCGCGGCCTGATTGTGGCCCCGCCCCGCACCGGTAAAACGGTGCTCATCCAGAACATCGCCAACTCCATAGCCGCCAATCACCCCGAAGTGTATCTGATCGTTCTACTGATCGACGAGCGGCCGGAAGAAGTTACGGACATGCAGCGCTCGGTCAACGGCGAGGTGGTTTCCTCCACCTTTGACGAGCCGGCAACCCGCCACGTCCAGGTCGCGGAAATGGTAATCGAGAAGGCCAAGCGTCTGGTGGAGCATAAAAAGGACGTCGTTATCCTGCTGGACTCCATCACCCGTCTGGCCCGGGCCTACAACACGGTACTACCGCCGTCCGGCAAGATCCTTACTGGCGGCGTTGATGCCAACGCCCTGCAGAAACCGAAGCGTTTTTTCGGTGCAGCCCGCAACATCGAAGAAGGCGGGTCTCTGACCATCATCGCCACGGCGCTGGTTGACACCGGCAGCAAAATGGACGAGGTCATCTTCGAAGAGTTCAAGGGAACCGGCAACATGGAGCTTCATCTCGACAGAAAACTGGTCGAGAAACGTACCTTCCCGGCAATTGACATCAACAAGTCCGGCACCCGCAAAGAAGAACTGCTGATAGAAAAAACCTCGCTGAACCGGATCTGGATCCTGCGCAAGATTATCCACCCCATGAACGTGGTGGACAGCATGGAGTTCCTGCTGGATAAACTTTCGGAAGCCAAGAACAATCAGGCATTCCTGGACTCAATGTCAAAATAGCAGGAGCCATGTAGCAGCGTGCGTCAGAAATCTGTTGCAAAGAGAGCAGATAATGGCTACTATTGATACTTACCCGTATGTCCAGAAACCAAATTTTTTGAAAGCGCACTACTGAAGGAGGAAGTAATGAAAGAAGGAATTCACCCTGTTTATTCGGATATTACTGTAAAGTGCCTGTGCGGTAATACGTTCCAGACCCGTTCGACTCGCAAGGAGATCAATACCGAGATCTGCTCCGCCTGCCACCCGTTTTACACCGGCAAGCAGAAACTTGTTGATACCGCTGGTCGCGTAGACCGTTTCAAAAAGCGCTACGGTCAGATATAGCCATCCGTCAGCCGGGAACACGAAGGGGCTTTGTCGTAAGGCAAATCCCCTTTTTTTTCTCCCGATGAATTTCACGTCCGAGACATCATGAACGTTACCCTGATCGAACACACTCCCAATCCGGAACGCACCGTGGCGCTGGCTGCCCGCCTCTGTTATTCACCATCCTCAATCGGTGATTTACGGGAAAAGCTGGCGGCTTCAGACATCGAATCGTTTCTGGACAAGATCATGTCACTGGGGCACCATTCAGTGCTTGAGCATGCGTCCTTCACCTTCGGCATCGAAGGCATTTCCCGCGTCACCACTCACCAGCTGGTGCGTCACCGTATTGCTTCCTTTTCCCAGCAGTCCCAGCGGTACGTGTCGCATACCGAAGAGTTTACCTCCATCATGCCGGACACGATTGCCGGCAACGCCGAGGCGCGTCAGATTTTTGCCTTCATGTCCGAGACCGTTCATAAGGCCTACGCCCAGTTGATCGAAATGGGGATTCCGGCCGAAGACGCCCGCTATATCCTCCCCAACGCCACGGAAACAAAGATTATCATGACCATGAACGCCCGCGAGCTGTTGCACTTTTTCGCCCTGCGCTGCTGTCAGCGGGCCCAGTGGGAGATCCGCGAGATGAGTGTCGAGATGCTGCGGCTGGTGATGAAAATTGCGCCGGTTATTTTCCGTCAGGCGGGGCCGGGGTGCGTGGCAGGTCCCTGTCCGGAAGGTAAATTCTGCTGCGGTCAGACCGCTGAGGTCAGGGAATTTTACAAGAATCTTGCATGACCGAAAGAGGCTGCATGGATAAGATACACGTAGGAGGTCAGGCGGTTATTGAGGGTGTCATGATGCGGGCTCCCCGTTCGGTTGCCATTGCGGTACGTCGCCCCGATGGCCAGATAATCGTCAAAAAAGAGCTGGTGGTTCCTCTGTCGGAGCGTTTTCCGATAGTCAAGCTGCCGGTTCTGCGCGGTGCGGTTGCTCTCTTTACTTCGCTGATTATCGGCATCAAGGCGCTCAATTTCTCGGCCAACGAGGCCATGAGCGACGACGAAAAAGAACTGGAAGCCAAGAAAAACGGAGCCGGACAGGGTAACGGCGAGCTTTCCTCCTGGGCGATGGCCGGCACCATGGCGATGGCCTTCGGTTTCGGTATCTGCCTGTTTTTCCTCTTTCCGCTCTACCTTACCAAACTGCTGACTCCGGTCATCGGCGACAACAATGTTGTCTTCAACCTGGTGGACGGCGTTATCCGGGTAATCGTCTTTCTGCTCTACATCTGGGCCATCTCCCGTATGGAGGACATCCAGCGGGTGTTCCAGTATCATGGTGCCGAGCACAAATCTATCTTCGCCTTCGAAGCCGGCGACGAACTGACGGTAGAGAACGTTCGTGGCTACAGCCGCCTGCATCCCCGCTGCGGCACCAGTTTTCTGCTGATCGTCATGCTGGTCAGCATCGCCGTATTCTCGCTGATCCCCAAACTCTGGCCGTTTTATCTCAAGGCCGGCTCCCGTATCATACTGTTGCCGATGATTGCCGGCATCTCTTATGAATTCCTCAAATGGAGCGCCACGAACGACAGCCACCCGCTGGTAAAGCTGGTGATTGCCCCAGGTTTAGGTCTGCAGCGGTTGACAACCCGCGAACCGGACGACAGCCAGCTTGAGGTCGCTATCCGCTCTATTTCAGAGGCGCTTGAAGTCAATGCCGGCTACAAGGACGACCGGCTGGTGGTTTAATTTCCTCACGTACCGGATTGCCAGGAGGCCTCCTGATGAACCCTCAAACATTTTTTATCACCGGTGCTTCGGCGGGTTTCGGCGAAGCCTGCGCCAGGATATTCGCCGTGAACGGCAACCGCCTGGTGTTGACCGCTCGACGCATCGATCCGCTGCTCAGGCTGCAGGATGAGCTTTCAGCGCAGGCGGACGTACAGATCATACCGCTCGATGTCCGTGACCGCGAAACAGTGCAGGGAGCTGTCGAATCGTTGCCGGAACGCTTCCGCAGCATCGACGTACTGATCAACAATGCCGGACTGGCCCTGGGGCTTGAACCGGCCCATCAGGTTGATCTCGATGACTGGGAGACGATGGTCGATACGAACATCAAGGGGTTGATGTACTGTACCCGCTTCGTACTTCCCGGAATGGTCGCCCGTAACCGCGGCCATATTGTCAACATCAGCTCCGCTGCCGGTAACTGGCCCTATCCGGGGGGGAATGTCTACGGCGGCACCAAAGCATTTGTGACCCAGTTTTCACGCAACCTGCGCTGTGACCTGCTCGGGACGCGCGTCAGGGTAACCTGTATCCAGCCCGGTATGGCCGAAACCGAGTTTTCTAACGTCCGCTTCAAAGGTGACGGTGACAAAGCCGCACAGGTCTATCAGGGCACGGAACCGCTGCGGGCCGTAGATATTGCCGAAACCGTCCACTGGGTAGTCAGCCAGCCACCCCATGTCAACGTCAATACCCTGGAGCTGATGTCGATTGATCAGAGCTGGGGACCGTTTGCCATTCACCGGGAGATGCAGTAAGGAGTAATTATGGCAAAGGAACTGTACGTTGGACATATCTCCGAGCAGGCCACAGAAGAGGATCTGCGCAAACTGTTTTCAGTGATGGGTGTCGTTACCTCGGTGCACCTGATCGTTGATCAGGAAACCGGTGAGTTCAAACGGTGCGGCTACGTGCGGATGCTGGCCGAGGTTGATCTTAAAGAAGTGGTGGAAACCCTCGATGGTGCATGGCTCATCGACCGTGTGATTACGGTCAGCGTTGCCAAACCGCAGAAGGATCGTCCGGTCAAGGGTGCTGCCGTCCGGAAGAAATTCCCCGGCGCCAAAAGGGCGCCTGCTGCACAGCATGAAAAGAGTAGCGAGCGTCCGTCTCCGGCATCCCGCACGAACCGGCAGGAAGTTGGCGCTGCTTCAAAAACGGCTCGCAGCGGAGGGCGACGCTCCGCAAAGGGCCGCCCGTAAATTTTCGTCCTAATCCTCCACAAGGAGCTCCATCCATGAAAATTCTCAATCTTGTGTCTGCCCTGGCGTTCATGCTTCTCCCATCGGTGGTTTTTTCCGCTGAGATAAAGCGGATACCCCTTGCATCGAGCATCACCGCCGTGACGGTGTACAACGACCGCGCCCTCACGACGCGCAGCAGCACACTTACATCCCTCAAACCCGGTACCTACCAGTTCCTTTTCGAGGGCCTCCCGGCACTGATTCAGGATGACTCTGTTCGTGTTGACGGCAAGGGGAGCGCCGCCACAACCATTGCCGGCCTTGAAATCAGACGACAATTCCTTGAGCAGGCACCTGACAAACGGAGCAAGGAACTTGAAGAGGAAATCCGTGTGCTGGAGCGCCGCAGCGGTGCGCTGGACGCCAAAAAAACCGGCCTCACGGCCCAGAAATCATTTTTCGAGTCAATCCGGGTTGCCTGGGGTGACCGTATCTCCAAAGAGCTCGCCATCGGGCGCCCCACATCTGCTGAACTGCTTGATGCATCCAGTTTTGTCGCTTCGGGGGTTACCAAGGTTGAAGAGCAGTTTCGCGATATAGAGAACGAGAAAAAGAATATCCGGGATAAGGTTGATGCGTTGCGTCGTCAGCAGGAGGAATCGAGCGGATACCGCCGGAAAGAGACAAAAACAGTCGAAGTTACGGTTGAGGTCGCCCAGGAGGGAAGCCTGACGCTTGAGCTTGCGGCGGTTACCATGCAGGCGGCCTGGGAGCCAACCTATGATGTACGACTCGCGGCTGATGCCAAAACAGCCGATTTCACCTTCCGCGCGATGGTGCGTCAGCTGACCGGCGAGGACTGGAACAACGTCAACCTGACACTCTCTACCGCACGTCCGGCGGCCGGTGGAGCACCGCCTGAGCTGCACCCCTGGCAGGTATCGGCCTACCGCCCGTCCCCCCCCATGGCAGCGCAGATGTCGATGCCGGCACCACTTCCGGCAGCAAAGGCTAAAAAAGCCGACCGCAGGATGAAGGCAGGTGCCGGGTCCGAAGAAGGAGTCGCCGAGGATGTGGCTGCCGCATTTGCCACAGCCCAGGTCAGCGGCGAACAGACATCCGTCATGTTCAAAATTCCCCGCCAGCTGACCATCCCTTCGGATGGCACACGACATGGCAGTGTGGTATCGGTGGAAAACGTGCCGGTTGCCATTGAGTTTATGGCCATTCCGAAACTGTCGCCATCGGTATTCCTCAAATCCGAAATTGTCAACCGCTTCACCTATCCGCTGCTGGCCGGCAAAGTCAACACCTTTACCGGTACGACGTTCACCGGGAGCTCTCAGCTTAAGAAGGTTGCTGCGGGAGATAAATTCGACCTGTTTTTTGGTAACGACGATCAGGTCACGGTCAAGCGTGAAGAGCTGAAGCAGCACAAAGAGGCAGGTGTCTTCGGTAAAAACAGGGTCAGCTACCGCTACCGCATTGAGTTGGCCAATTTCCGTAAGGAGCCGTTGACCGTCATACTCCGTGACCAGCTGCCGGTTGCCGGTGATGAAGAGATCAAGGTGACTCTGGATGACCCGTCAGTAAAGCCTGACGAGATGAAGAGTGACGGCACAGTTACCTGGAAAACACCGCTCCAGCCGGGCGACAAGAAGGAGTTGACGTTCGGAATTATCGTGGAATATCCGAAGGAGAGGGAGATTTCCGGGCTGTAAACTCTGTCAGATGCTTTCGATAACGCAGCGCACATGCTGCTGAAGTTCGGGATTATGCCGCTCCGGGATAGCATGGCGCTGAAAATAGCGTTGCCACAGAGCGGCATAGATTTAATCCTCAGGCTTATACTTGCAAGTTAAATGGCTGCATGCTATTGTACAACATCTTGTCATTTCGGAGGTCAATTATGCAGGCCGTTTCATACAGCGAAGCACGACATGGTCTTAAAAATTTCATGGACGAAGCTTGTAGTAACCACGAGCCGATCCTGATTACGCGGCGTAAGAGCGAAAGTGTAGTTCTCTTAAGCCTGGAAGACTATGAATCTCTCATGGAAAGTGAATATCTGCTTTCTAGCCCTGCCAATGCAGCGCGGCTAATGCAATCTATCAAAGATGCCCAGTCTGGTAAACGAACATCTTTGGATGCTCTTGGACTATGAATGTCACTCTCACTCCGACAGCCTTAGATGATCTGCGCTATTGGCTTAAGACGGACAAGCGCCAGTCCGAAAGGATTTTAGCGCTTTTTGAAGAAATTCGTCGAACCCCTTTTGAGGGGACAGGAAAGCCGGAACCCCTACGTTTTCAGCTTGCAGGTTGCTGGTCTCGTAGGATCGACCGTGAACATCGTCTTGTCTACCAAGTGGAAGAAACAGAGATTGTAATTATCGCCTGTCGTTATCATTACTGAGTAAATTTCCCGTTATTCTTGAATTTGATGCTGTCTTTTCCTCGTTCAGCCACCCTTCTTGGCCCACACGTCCTCTTACTTTGCATGTTTTTAAAGTCTTTTTCATAACCGGGGGCACCATGACCCGCCAGCCTAGTTTTTTCGGGCGGTCGGGGTCCATGGGGTTGGTTTGTGCAGTAGGCGCAGTCGTAGATGCAGGCGTTGGTGAGGAGGATTTTCAGCAGCGAGATGCAGCGGCCATCGGCGGTCCAGGTGTGGCAGATGCCGCTGGACGCCGTACTGCCGAGGGAGCCCGCCTTGCCGCCACGGCTGCTGCCGCTGGAGGAGCAGGAGACATCATACTTGGCGCTGTCGGCCAGGATTTCCAGGCGCTGTTCAAGGGGAAGGGTGATCATGGTGGAGAGATTAACGTATTTGTATGACAGAATGCGTCATGCTGCACAATTGTAGCCAGGATTATAATTGTTCAAACCACCTGCAGGACAAAACATTTCAAATATTCCGACTCCGGAAACGACAGTAGCACCGGATGATCAGCCGCCTGGTTGCAGGTTTCCACCAGCCGCACTTCGCGCTTGGCCAGCCGTGCCGCCTGCACCAGCATATCGCGGAACGCTTCGCGCCCCATGTGGTACGAGCAGGAACAGGTGACCAGGTAGCCACCCGGCTCCAGCAATTCCAGAGCCCGACGGTTGACTGTCAGATAGCCTTTGGTCGCCTCGGCGAGGTTCTTGCGGCTCTTGACAAAGGCGGGAGGATCCATGACGATCACGCCGAAACGCTGCCCTTCCTGATGCAGCGAACGGAGCCGTTCAAAGGCATCGCATTCCTCGAAGCGCACCCGGTTGGACACCGTGTTCAGTTTGGCATTGCTGCTGGCCTGCCCCACGGCCCGCGCCGAAATATCGAGCCCCAGCACCGAACGTGCGCCAAACGACGCGGCATGTACCGCCCAGCCGCCGGTGTAGCAGAAACAGTCGAGCACATTCTTCCCGACGCTGATTTCCCGCAGTAGCAGATGGTTCTGCTTCTGGTCGAGGAAGCCGCCGGTCTTCTGCCCTTCACGCAGATTCACCTGAAAATGGAGACCATTTTCTTCCATATCTACCCGTTCCGGAATGTCACCCCAGAGCAGCTCCACCTGTTCATCCAGCCCTTCCAGTTTGCGGACAGCTACGTCATTGCGGGCGATGATGCCGGAAGGGTTGAATACATTCCGCAAGGCGGAAATTATCTGCTCGCGACGGCAATCCATCCCGGCAGAAAGAAACTGCAGCGACAGGTACTCTCCGTATTTATCAACCACCAGGCCGGGCAGAAAATCGCTCTCGCCATAAACAGCACGGAAGGTGGACAGGCCGGGATAGCGGGCGGTACGATGTGCCAGTGCGGCAGTGATCCGCCTTTCAAAGAATTCAACCGTGTTGATATCCTCCCGCATCCGGGACACCAGTCGAAACGCAATCAGCGAATGCGGGTTGTAATGTCCGACACCGATAACGCCGCCAGCTGCGTCATATAATTCTGCGGTAGCTCCGACAGCCCGCTCGCCCTCCACGCCATGGATTTCATTACTGAAAACCCACGGGTGGCCGGATTTGATACGACGATCTTCGTTTTTGTTAAGAGTAATTTTGGTCATTACATCTCCACTGCACCCGTATATGGTGCTTACGTGGCGATTTTTTTCGTGCGGGAAGCTTTTTGGGGTGTGGATGACGTCTTGGATTTGCTGGCAGCAGTCGGTTTCCTCGGCGCGCGAGCGGCAGTGCCGGATGCGCTGTTGAACAGATCGGTAAATAAGAGGCTGCGATAGCCGGCAGCCGTGGCCAGTGTGTAGCAGTTTTCAAGAAAAGCCTCGGAGTCTGTCATGCGGGTGGCGGAGGTTTGCGTTGTCGCAGCCGTTACGAATGTATCCAGAAGATTTCCGAGGATCAGCCATGCGCACAATTCCTCAAAGCGCTCTTTATTGAACCATTCGATGCCGCCACTTTCGTGGGTCAACAGGTAGCGACGGCAAGAGTGCAGCGTGACAACCGCTTGTGTGACACTATATTCAGGAGTTGTCTGCCGGGAGGCTGCTGCTGCCTGCGAGAGCTCAAGGAGCGCTGACAGAAGCGCGGCGGAACGATGAATGAAACCGGCCTCAGAACCCTGGAGTAAACGCCGCAGCGTGTAGTCGAGCCCAAATGAGCGTGGATCAATGCTGAGAGAGCGCAACAGGAACCAGGAAAGCAGCAGGCGCCTGGAAGCCGTGTCTGAGAAATGCGCAGAGAGGCGCTGCTGGAAAAGAACGGCGTACGTTGCTTTTGTTTTCACGCTTCGCAACGATGCAAGCGACTTCAGAGAGCTGAGCGGAGCATGCTTGGTAGAACAGATGGTGCGTGGTTTCGGTATCGGATTGGCCAGATGTGTTGCCTCGGCATAAAATGCCTCTAGTGATTGAGCGGCTGTGTCGCTGGTGACCAGAGAAACATCCATTTCATCACTCACCGCCTGCTGCAGAACTGCTGCAAAAGCGCAGTTCAGTTTCGCATACATCATCTGTTTACGCTCATCCTCCAGCGATGCAACCCCCGCCCCCTTCAGATGCAGAAAGAGCTTGCGCCACGAGCCGTCCAGATCGTCGCGGATCTCGCTGAAATCGAGAAAAACGTGGAAGTGGTACTCTTCCAGCTCTGCAAAAAGACCTCTCGCCGCCATTTCATGCGCCGAACGGATATATTCGAGCCCTCCGGTAAGATCACGGAACGTCACAAACAGATTCTCCTCGTCATGGATGCCGAGCGAACGGCAGAGGGTGGTGCGCTGCAGCTCAAACTCCTCGCCGACACCGGTTTTTACGGCCAAGGAAGTTGATTCACGCACCCAGCCGGCTGTGCGGGCGTGGCTGTTGTGATACAGCACCAGCGCCCGCTGGTCACCGACCCGATTGGAATAGGCATAGACATTTTCGTCAACAGCCTCACCGGTGCAGAAATCGTAGAACGCAAAGTTTTCGGCTCCTGAAAAGAGCCAGCGCTTGCGCAGCAGCGGAAAAATCCACATTTCGTGCCCCTGCACCAGCCCCTCGTCCGGTTGCTCGTCCCAATAAGCCCGTTTGTACTCCATGCCGTATTTTTCCTGAAACCCTTCAATCTGGCCATGACCAAACATCGGCAGTCCCGGCATGGTGGCCATGAGCAGACAGGCACCGAAATATTTTCCCTGGGAGCCGAACTGGGCCACGGCGGTCTTCTCATCCGGATTGTTCATGAAGTTGACAAAGCGTTGCAGTACCTCGGGATTGAATTCCAGTACATTACGGATAGTCTGACGGTACTTGGCATTCTCCTCTTTTTTAAGCATGTTCATGAAGGCGCTGTTGTAGACCCGGTGCATTCCCAGGGTGCGGACGAAATAGCCCTCCATCATCCAGAAGGCCTCGGCCAGCAACAGGGTGCCCGGCGCCTCGGCAGCCACGCGGTCGACCACCTCGCGCCAGAATTCCACCGGGAAGAGCGCGTCAAACTCGTCGCGACTCATGCCATGCTCGGCGCGTGAGGGTATTCCGCCACCCAAGCCACGGATCGGGAACCAGAGCCGCTGGTAATGCTTCTTGGCCAGGGTCATGGCAGCATCGAAGCGGATAATCGGAAAATTGCGCGCCACATGCAGAATGGTCTGAACGACCGCCTCGCGGACTTCGGGGAGCAGGTAGTTCAGCTGGGCGGTGTCGTTCCAGGGGATGCTGGTGCCGTCGTTGCCGTGGTAAATGTAGCGGGTGCGCCCGGTGGAATGTTCGATCATCCGGAATACCACGGCGGCGTCGGTTTTGGTCCAGTAGCCATCCTCAACCTGGATGACGGCGTGTTCTGAATGGGAGAGGTCCTCTCCGTTAAATTGATAGGTCGGGAATGGCGGATAGTCGGTCTGGACGAACCAGTCGGGGTGGTGCATAACCCAGCGTGAGTAGATGCCAGTATGGTTGGGCACCATGTCGCTTGCCAGCCGGATGCCGTTGGCCAGGGCTCGCTGACGCAGACTGGCCAGCGCCTCCCACCCCCCGAGATCGGCAGCAATCTCGTAGTCGTAGAGCGAATAAGCCGAGGCGATGGCATCGTCGTTGCCGCAAAGCTGTTTGATGCGCCGTGAGGCCACCGAGCGTTCCCAGACGCCGATCAGCCAGAGCCCGGTAAAGCCGCGTCGCGAGAGGGTCGCCAGTTCGACATCCGGCACCTGGTCGAGGCGGGTGATCGCATAACCATACTGTTTCGAGAGCTGATCGAGCCAGACATACACCATTTTGGCCATCAGAACCACGTTGGGCATCCAATCGGCATCGGTGGAGAAAGCCTCATGCTCCGGATAATCGTAGCCGCCGAAGACCGACGATCCATCCTCACCGGCCGCCATTCCACCGTGTGCTCCTCCGCGGCCAAACTCCATCACCGGCGGTGGCCCCGGATCGCCTCCCCACCCACGCTCACGCTCCTCTTCAAGCAGAATATCGAAGGCGGTATCAACATCCCGGATCAGTTCAGCCGGCAGCAGATCGTGCCACTGCTGGCGCAGATACCTGACCTGACCGGCCAGGGATGCCGGTGACGCGGCAATTGCCGCCGTGAGGGCATCGATCAGCGACTGCCCCAGGCCTGCCAGCGGCGGTCCCGACTTCAGCGAACGGTCAAGAGCAGTAACAACGGTCAGGTAATGAGAAGACGCTGCCAGCGTCCGGTCGTCAACCAGTTCACGAAAGCTGTCAATGGCAGGATTGTCGGCAGCCAGTTTGAGCAACAACATTTCGCGCAGCAGGTGGCGGGTACGTTGTGCCGCATGGAACTGATCAGTCAGCCACTGTTTTCCGTCCACATTTCCGTTCAACACGGCGTCCGGCGGAAACAGCTCCACAAAGCGCTGTGCAGTCAGCTTCATTTTCGTGCCGTCCGGGTCCAGCCCCCCCTTTTTCAGGGCACGGACCATATCGTACTCCCCCGCTCGATCGGCTGCCAAATCCACAAGATAGCGGAAGGCGCGTTGCAGGGCTGCGTACAGATTGAGCTCTGCGGCATGCACGGTCGCGGCTCCGCCGGGGCGTCCCGCATTGAGCCGGGCAGCTACCTGCCGGTAGAATATGATGCGCGGTATGCCGCGCTCGCTGATCAGGCGGGAGATCGACCCCAGGTCGAGAGTGCTCCAGTGGTGGGAGGAAATCTGAATGTCGTAGGGGAAATAGGTGTCACTGAAGCGGTGATCGGTCATGGTCGTATTCCCAGTTCAATGGATGCCGGATGCAAAATGGAGCTGCGTGGAGAGGTGTGCCCGGATCTCTGAACGGATACGGCACATCAGGGTTTCTTGGCCGCCCCTTTGGCAGCAGGAGGTGGTGCGCTCCCCTTGGTTGATTTTGCCCCCTTGACCTTTTTTGAACTCTTACCGCTTTTTACAGACTTCTTCCCTTTCTTGCCCTTTTTACCTTTACTGATCTTGTGGGGTTCGGGGTTGAATTCGTCGCGGATGTTGTTCAGCAGGACGGAGGCTTCCTCCATGGTAGGATCGGCCTTTTTTGCTGCTTCCAGGGCTTCCCTGGCTTCGTTCAGGCGCCCGGTCTTCATGTAGAGGCGCCCCAGTGCATTCAAGGCCCGGGCGTTGTCAGGTTTGAGTTCGACCGCTTTTTTATAACTCGCAGCCGCATTGTCAAAGTCTTTGTTGAAATCGTAGATCAGCCCCAGCTTATAGTGGTTGACCGGGTCATCCGGGTTGAGCTCCACCGCTTCCTTGAGCAGGACCGCAATTTCGTCATACTGCTTCCCTTTAACGTAGACCGAGACCAGGCCGGTGCGTGCATCGGCATCATCTTTACGCTGTTCAAGTACCTTGCGAAAATGGCTGATCGCGTTGGCGGTATCACCTTTTTGAGCGTACAGGGCGGCAATTTCACGATTGGCATCGGGATCGTTCGGACTGTAGGAGAGCACCGAATTGTACGCCGAAATTGCCAGGGCAGTCTCTTTGCTGCGGGCGAATATGCGTGCCATTTTGAGATGGATGTCGGGACTGTTGGGGCGCAGTTTTAAAAACTCCGAATAGTGCCCCACCGTTTCCTGGAAGAGCCCGCGAGCGAACTGGATATTGCCCAGTCTCAGGTGGGCCTCCGCGTTGGCAGGACTTACCTTCACAGCCCGTTTATAGGCCACGACCGCCTCATCCATCTGCAGCCGTTTTTCGTAGAGGGTTCCCAGATTGAGGTACACGTCACTGCTGCTGCTGTTCAGATGGGCGGCCTGGCGATACGCTTCGAAAGCGTCGTCATCCCTGCCTGCCGAGCGGTAAAGATGTCCCAGGCTCTCGAATGCTTCGAGATCATCGGGGCGCTGCTTGATCGCCGCCTTGAGTGAGTCAATATCCTTGCCTCCTGCTGACGTATCCGGGGCAGACGGAGTATAGGATGACAATGAACTTTTCCCCTTGCCAGCCAGCAAATTGTGGTAATCAGCCTGTTTCGCATCACCCTTTTTCTCGTAAATTGCTGCCAGCATCTGGTGAATGGAGCGGTTCTGCGGCTGTACCAGTTCGGCCTGCTTCAGATGTGCAAGCGCAATTTCGGTTTCATTGCGCTGCAGCCTGATGGTTGCACTGCCGATATGAGCCTTTTCATTGGAAGGATCAATTGACAGTGTCTGCCGATACTCTTCCAGGGCCTTGTCCGGCTGTCCACTGGCGGTATACATCTCTGCCAGTGCGGTGGACAGCGATGCATCACGGGGCTGGTTCCGCCGAGCCTCAGTAAAATGATATATGGCCAACGGGAATACTTTGCGATCGGCAAAAATCTGCGCCATTGCTTTATGGTAGGCCGGATCCTGTACCTGAGAAAGCCCCTTGGCCAGTTCTACCGAAGCTTCATCGGTCATTCCCTTGCGGAAATACAGCAGTCCGAGGTTGCCGCTTGCCCGCCCGAAGGTGGAATCCTGCTGCAGCGACTTCCGGTATGATGCGATGGCACCGTCCATATTGCCGACCCGTTCGAGCTGCAGGGCAGTGACGTAATGGGCCGCCGCGCCGTCCGGGCACTGTGAAAGAATTTTGGCCTCCGTCTGCCGGATGGCGGTATCGTCACGAAGCGACGACAAAGAAGCGGCTTTTTCCAGGGAGTCCTTGCAGGGATCGCCGCCAAAATTCCAGCTGAAGCCGCAGAGCAGCAGTATCGCCAATGTCAGTAACAGGCACGTTCGCAGTAGATGCATAGTGTCGATATCCTCGGATTTGGCATAAATTGAGCGGGGATTATACACCGCAGTTGACAGCATTTCAATGATTTAGCGTAACTACTTGATTTTTTAAACGGGCGAACGTACTATTCTTTATTCCGGTGGGGTGCGAGATGTATGCCTGCCGCATGTTTCAGGAGGTCGCAATGCAGAACAGAGAGCTGGAAATTATGATCATGACGGCCAGTGATCTGCCGACGATTCCGGTGGTTGCTACTAAGGTCATGCAGCTGATCGAACAGGAAAATGCTTCGGTCGATGAACTTGCCAAAGTGGTTGCGTCGGATCCGGCGGTCGCCGCCAGGGTTCTCAAAATATCCAACTCTTCATTCTATGGCTGTCAGCGCCAGATCCAGACCCTTTCGCACGCCATCGTAGTTCTCGGTTTCAGCACCCTGAAAAGTCTCGTCGTCGCAGCTTCGGTGAAACAGGTTTACAAGCCGTACGGGCTCACCGAAAAAATGTTGTGGGAACACTCCTTCGGTGCCGGTCTGGCCGCCCGCATCATAGCAAAAGGGACCCGCATGGCAAACGATGAGGAGGCCTTTCTGGGGGGACTTTTCCACGACATCGGTAAAATCATTCTGAACACCATGGACAGTCAGCAGTTCCAGCAGGCCATGCAGAAATGCTACAATGACGAAATCCCGTTCGAGGAAGCCGAAAAACAGGTCTACTCCTACACCCATTCCCAGGTCGGCGCGCTGGTCATGAAAAAATGGAATTTCCCTGATGAGTTGATGCAGGCGGTACTCAAGCATCACTCCTTTGATTTTGCCGAAGATGAAGATCCGCACCAGCGCCGCCTTACCAGCATCGTGGGGCTGGCCAACCTGTTCTGCCATAAGGCCGGGATCGGCATTCGCGAACCGGATGATGGTCTGGATCTTTCGCAATCGGTTCCGGCACAGGAACTGGCCCTCGATCAGGCACACCTCGCCGAGTTACTAGAACGATTCTGCGCAATGTACGACCAGGATAAAAGTTTTTTCAGCTGATTTTTAAAATCGCGGTAAGCGTACGATGCCCCGGCATCAGCCTCGTAGTCCGCTCCGAAGGACGTTTATGATCCGTACCATACTCACCTACCCGAACCCCGAACTCAAAAAAAAATCTGCGGCGGTTACCGTTATAAACGACGCGGTCCGGCAACTGGCCCGCGACATGGCCGAGACCATGTACAATGCTCCGGGAGTCGGGCTGGCCGCCCCGCAGGTCGGAGCTCACCAGCGCGTCATCGTCATCGACGTAGCCCCCAAGGATCTACCCTCCGATCTGATAATCGCCATCAACCCGGTTATCATCCATGCCGAGGGTGAGGCCTTCGAAGAAGAGGGATGCCTTTCTGTGCCGAAGTACGCTGCCAACGTCCGCCGTCACGCCCGCGTAATCGTCAAGGGGCTCGATCTGGAAGGGACTGAGTGTACCTGGAAGGCCGATGAACTTCTGGCCATCGCCTTTCAGCACGAGATTGATCATCTGGAGGGAATTTTGTTTGTTGACCACCTGTCACCGCTCAAGCGGGAGCTTTTTCAACGTAAGGCCCGCAAGGCTGCCGAGGAGGCACAATGACCGGCTGGCGCATTATTTTCATGGGGACGCCTGAATTTGCCTGTCCCACATTGCAGATGCTGATCGATCGTGGCGAACAGCTGGCAGGGGTGTTCACCCAGCCGGACCGGCCGAAAGGTCGGGGGCAGAAGCTGGTGGCCCCGCCAGTGAAAGAGTTGGCCGAAAGACACGGTATCCCGGTATTTCAACCGGTCAAGGTGCGCGCCCCGGAATGTGTCGAACTGATCCGGGAAATGAAGCCGGATATCATCATCGTCGTGGCGTTCGGGCAGATCCTCCCCAGGTCGCTTCTCGATATTCCGCCCCACGGCTGCATCAATGTTCACGCCTCGCTGCTTCCCCGCTATCGGGGCGCCGCACCGCTCAACTGGTGCATCATCAACGGCGAGACTGAGACCGGCGTCACCACCATGCTGATGGATCCCGGCCTCGATACCGGGCCGATGCTGCTGAAACGGAGTGCCCTGATCGGCGAGCGCGAGGACATCGTGTCGCTGCACGATCGCATGTCCGTCATGGGGGGTGAACTGCTGGGCGAAACGCTTGACCGGCTGAAGGAAGGGTCGGTTTTACCCCGGCCCCAGAATAGCGACGAGAGCTGTTACGCGGCGATGCTCAAAAAGGAAGATGGTTTGATTGACTGGAACCGCACTGCCATGGCCATCCACAATCAGGTGCGCGGACTTGCGGTCTGGCCGGTTGCTTACAGCTTTATCGGTGATCAGGTCGTGAAAGTCTACCGTGCGCGCCCCGGCAGTGGAAGCGGGACACCGGGGACGGTACTGAAGGCGTCAAAGGGTGAGTTGGAAATCGCCTGCCTCGATGGCAGCCTGTTCATCGAAGAGCTGCAGCTGGCCGGAAAAAAGCGGCTTGACACCGTGAGTTTTCTGGCTGGCTGTCCTGTTGCCGCAGGAACGGTACTTGGCGGGCATCACGGGACGGTGGGAGCATGACGGACGGCGACGTACATACCACCCCGCCGCGGAAGCGACTCTTCGTCACCTTGATGGGGATAACCTGCCTGATCGTTGTGGCGGTGATATTCCTTGCCTGGTGGGTTCCCAACCGGGGGCTTGCCAACATACACCCCAACCTGCCCCATCTTGTCGGTATCATCATGGCGGTGCTTTCAGGAGCAGCCATCCTCGGCACCGGCCTGCTGGTGCTGACCACCGCCCTCGGGAAAGACATTTTCCTGACCCGTTTCATGCGACTGGTGGTAATTAAATTTCTGCTGCCGGTTATTGAGCTGGTCGGTCGCCTGATGGGCATCAACAAGGACAGCATCCGCCAGTCGTTCATCGCCATGAACAACAGCCTGGTCATCTCACAGCGGATGAAGGTCAGGCCCGACCGGGTGCTGGTCCTCCTGCCACACTGCATCCAACTGTTCGACTGCGAGATCAAGGTCACCGGCGACATCAACAAGTGTATTCAGTGCGGCCGCTGCAGCATCAAGGGGCTGGTAGATATCGGCCACAAGTACAACATCGATATCTCAGTGGCCACAGGCGGCACGCTGGCACGCAAGGTAATCGTCGAAAAGCGACCCAAGCTGGTACTGGCCGTGGCCTGCGAGCGCGACCTGACCTCCGGCATCAAGGACTGCTACCCCCTGCCGGTAATCGGCATTCTCAACGAGCGACCATTCGGCCCCTGCTTCAACACGATGGTTGACGCCGAAAAAATTGACGATGCCCTCAGCAGGGTCATTCTCGGAGAGGAAACGCCGACCTGAAGTCCTGCTTATCCCGACACGCCGCAGTCAAAATCCCTCAAGCCCCGATTCCCTCATGATTCCGGTCATCGTCCCAATCGTGCCACACAACCGCATGCCGTAGCAGATAGTGATCAACTGCCTGCCCGATGGTAGGGAAAAAGTTTTCGATACCCAGTTTCTGGAACAGGCCGTAGCGTTTGAGATGATCTTTGACCGGCCCTTTCATCTGGGCAAAACAGAGTTCAACGCCGGCCTGCAGCAGTTCCTTTTCCAGTTCCGCCAGCACATCGGCAGCGGTTATATCCACATCGGTGACCGGTTCGGCCGCCACCACGATGCACTGTGCCGGCGTCGGCGACGCAGCTACCGCTTCAAGTACCCGCTCGCGGAACATTTCCGCATTGGCAAAAAAGAGCGGAGCGTCCCAGCGGAAGAGCACCAGACCGGGAACTCTGCGTGCTTCCGGGTGGCGGCTGATGTCATGATACCCTTTAACTCCGTCTACACGCCCCAGCACGGCGCAGTACGGCCGCCAGGCCCGCCAGACAAACCCCAGCAGAGCGCAGCCGACCGCAACAAAAATTCCGTTGACGACCCCCAGCAAGGCAACCGCCAGGAAGCAGATCATCGACAGGACGCACTCTCCCCGTCGCAGATCGTACAAACGGCGGACTTCCACAACTTCTACCAGGTTGTAGCATACCGAAATTACTACCGCGGCGAGAGCGGCCACCGGCAGGTGTTTCATCAGGCCGGGCGCGAAGTGCAGCAGAAAGGCGATGCAAACAGCACCGACCACACCGGTTACCTGGGTTTTAGCGCCGGCCGACTCGGCCACCGGCGTACGCGAGGCGCTGCTGCTGACCGAAAAACCCTGAAACAGACCGCTGGCCACGTTGGCAATCCCGAGGGCGACCAGTTCCTGATTTTCGTCCACATAATACCCCCCCCGCAGCGCGTAGATACGGGAGAGTACACTCATGTCGGCAATGGAAACCAGGGCAATCGCCAGCGCACCCCCCATCAGCGTGACACATTCATCCAGAGTGGCGTACGGAATATGGAACGAAGGGAGTCCCTGTGGCAGAACGCCAACCACCGTCAGCTGGTACGTGGCATCCAGATTAAAGAGCGATACGGCCAGCGTACTTCCAACCACCGCCAGCAGCACTCCGGGCAGTTTGGGAGCCCGGAATCGGCTGGCTGCAATTACCGCCAGACAACAGAAACCGATGATGGCAGCCGTCGCATTTACCCTCCCCTCTGTGATGCCGCGCAGCAGGCCGTCGGCCGAATCGACCAGACTGCCGCCGGGTACGCTGAAACCGAGCATTTTTGGCAGTTGCCCGACCAGCAGTGTTACTGCAATACCGTTCAGGTAGCCATAGCGGATCGGCTTGGAAAGCAGGTCGGTGATAAAACCGAGGCGGGCAACGCCGGCCAGGATACAAAGCAATCCGCCACCAATGGCCAGCAGCGCTGCCAGGGTGGCCGCCCGCTGGGCATCGCCGTGGGCCAGCGGCACCACTGAAGCGACAATCAGGGCGGTAAGGGCCGAGTCCGGCCCCATTACCAGGATGCGGCTGGGGCCGAACACCATGTAGGCAAGCAGCGGTAGAATTGTCGCGTAAAGTCCGTAAATGGCCGGAAGACCAGCTGCCTCGGCGTACCCCATGCCAACCGGCGCCAGCAGTGCTGTCAGCACCAGGCCGGCGGTTAGATCATGGAACAGCAGAGAGCGGCTGTAGTTTGAGATCAACGATATGCCGGGAATCCAGCGGCGCAGCCCACTGCGCCGTTCATGGCGGATAACCGGGCCGGCAGATGCGGGGTTCATGGATTCGAACTCAAACTGATTTCAGCGATTCGTTGGGAAGAGGAAAACGGATTACGGTGGTCTGGGAGGAAATCAGTCATCATTTCGTTTCTCATGGCGGGACCACATCTGCCACAGCGCAGCTTCAAGGTTACGGGCAAAACGTGGGGCATCACACAGAGGCGACTTCAGCATTGTGTCCCGCAGCCCCATCCGTAAGGCGGACAGTCCCGGCAGGTCATGTGCCACGGCAATTGATTTTGCAACGTATTCTGCCTCACTCGCCGCAACCCATTCCGGCAATCCGGCCGCAGTCATAAGGCTGGCACCTTGCCGGGATAGCAGGGTGTCGCCGGCAAGGGTCAGTGTCGGAACTCCCATCCATAACGCCTCGCAGGTGGTAGTGCCTCCTGGATAGGGAAACGTGTCGAGGATCACATCTACCTCGCTATGAGAGGCCAGGTATTCTTCGCGCGACACCGTGCCGTGACAGGTTACCTGTGCCGGTTGAATACCCTGCTGCTGCAATCGCTCAATAAATCGTCCCTCGGTTTCAAGATTGCTCCCGCCAAGCTGTTTGCACTGCACCCGGAGTCTGGCCGTGGGCAGGGCACGAAAAATTTCTCCCCACACCTTTACTACCCCGTCGCTGATTTTGGGCATGTTCTGAAAACAGCCGAACGTCACATACCCGGATGACATTGCAGGCAGCGCGGTGATTTCCTGGACGTGCTGCGGGGGAGAAAAACAGAGTCGCGTATCCGGCAGGTATACAGCTTTTTCAGTAAAGCGCCCCTCCTGCCCCGGCGGAACCCCTGTTTCATCCACAAGGAGATAATCCATTTCCGGCATTCCGGTGCTGGCAAAATAACCAAGCCAACTGGCCTGAACCGGTGCCGGCTTCCAGGCAAACAGCGGCAACCTGTTATTGGCCGTATGACCGGAGAGATCAAGCAGGATATGGACGCCATCGTCATGAATCAGGCGGGCAGCAGCACCGTCATCGCATCCTGACAGCGATTTCCAGCCGGAGAAATAGGGTTGTAACCGTGATGTAAGCTGATCCTCGACCCGATACGTGGAATACGCGAACAGCTCAATCCGTGACGGGGCAAGGTGAGCGATCACGCTCTCCAGAAAATGCCCGACCGGGTGATTCCGCAGATCGCCTGAAACGACTCCGACACGCAACCGCTCCGGGTTTGATTCGCATTGCCAGGCCGTGTAACGTGACGCTACCTGACTCGTCACCGTTTCTCCGTATCGACATGCTTCATTGAAGTGCGCCATGTCAAAGGTGTGTGCCATAAAATTCAATGTGAGTAACAGATTACTGTGCGCTTCGGCAAAATCAGGCTTGATTGCCACTGCACGGCGCAAACTGGCCTCCGCTTCCTCAAAGCGCCCCAACTCCTTGAGTGCATTGCCAAGATTGTTGTGTGCCTCGGCATAGTCGGGATTAAGTTCAACGGCACGGCGGTAACTTTCAGCTGATTCCTCAAGGCGATCGGATTCATGCAGGGCTGCACCGAGATTGTTGTGTGCCGCTGCAAAATCCGGTGTAAGCTCTACGGCACGGAGTAAGGCAGCCACCGCCTCTTCATTACGCCGCAACTCCTTAAGGGTGATGCCAAGATTATTGTAAGCGAATGCGTAATCCGGCTTGAGCTCCAAAGCCCGCCGTAAACTTGATTCCGCTTCGTGCAGATTCCCGCGCGCCTTTAAAACCACCCCCAGATTATTATAGGCTTCCACATAATCAGGCTTTAACGTAACCGCAGTGCGCAGACTGGTTTCGGCTTCACTGTGCCTGCCAAGATTGTTTAGAATGCTTCCAAGATTATTATGTGTCTCAGCATCAGCCGGCAAGAGCCGGACCGCTTTCTGCAGCGGTAGTAGTGCTTCTCTTTCACGCATCAGCGAATTGTAGATTGTTCCCAGGATTTTCCACCCCTCACCGTAGTCCGGAAAACGCTCCGTCATCTGGCGTGCGGGAAGCTCTGCCTCTGCAACGCGCCCTGCATTCAGAAGAAAAAACAGGGCGGTAACGTCTTCAGGGAGAGGTTGGGGACTTACCGTGAGCGGTGTGGATACTCGTCCTTTTTTCTTGGATTTCTTAGCCTTTTCTGCGTGCTCAGTTATCCGTATATCGTGTGACAATTTCGGTTTCAGTGACTGTTCCAGCGCATCAGCCGTATCTCCGCGCAACCCCCGCTTCATGGCATCAGCCAGTATCAGCCGCGCCGCCTCGTTCTGGCCGGCCCGCAGCAGTGCACTGACATAATTGAGCCAGTGAAGCTCCACTCCCGGGTTCATCTGCAGGGCCAGCTTGAGGCGGGGCAACTGCTCATACGCTTTGTTAATCTGTACCGTAACCTGCATCAGACCGGCATTGGCAACCTGTTGATGCGGGTCGTGCTCAAGAACGGCACGATACAAACGTTCGGCTTCCTTCAATCGGCCAGTCTGCTGGAATGTTTCGGCGAGGTGCAGAGCTTGTTTTGCGGAGTACGAAGCTGCTGAGAGTGCTGTGGAGGACATGGATTTATTGAAATGAAATGTTCAAGAAAAATGAGCTGTCGCCAGAACACGCAAAGCAGCTTCGTCCATCTGTTCCACGGTGGCCAGCGCCCAGAGATCATAGTTGGGGTGGACCCGGCGGCGCCCGGCAATGCTCGTAAAACCGGCCGCCTGCAGTGTCCCGTGCAGTACTTTCTGGGTAAATCCGCAGCGGTGTGCCATGAACAGGTTGCCCTGTGCCAGAGACGAACGATGACCGTATAAAATATCGAGCGGTGTAATTGGACCGGCTGGCGCCGTGTAGGCCGCTTCAGTGAGTTTGTCCTCGCTAATCAGGGCGCAGACCGACTGCAGGTCCGGACAGGAGAGGACAAGAAAACCGTCACTTTTCAGCACCCGCCTGAATTCGGCCAGGGCGACCGGCACTTCGTGCGGATAGAGATGTTCGATGTTGTGGCTTGAGAAAACCGCATCGACGGAGCCGGTTTGAACGGCAGACATGTCCAGCATTGTCCCGATGATGTCAGGTTTAGCGTTCTCGTCGATGTCCAGCCTCACTTCACGCCATTCCGGTAAATTGAATGCTGGCGTGGTGCGATCTTTATACTTGGAACCGCAGCCGACATGCAGAAATGTTTTTTCCACGGTAAATTTCCTTTGGTCTGGTAATTGGGATGACTCCGATCAGCACATGGTTCAGACGCCGGGATAATATCCTGATCCACCATGAATGGCAAACCATAAATCCGGTTTTCCATGACTCATCAGCCCGGATACAGGGACATCAGACCAACAGCTTTCCCGTGTCGATGATGATATTTTCACCACTTGTTGTGATGGCGGTCAAGGTCGGCTGGTAGAAAACGTAATCTTCGTGAAAAGGAGCGCTGATCGTACCTCCAAAGCCGGTGTTGTCACCGAGAGCAATGTGTATCGTACCGAGAATTTTTTCAGCCTCCAGCACGTTGTCGGGACGGCTGGCCTTGTCGTTAGTGCCGATGCCCAATTCGGCAATGTTGCGACAGGCGGCACTCTCGGTAAATTTCCCTTCCAGTCGGTCGCGATGAAGGTCACTCCCTTCGATGTTGACGACCCGACCATCTTCCACGGTCAGCCGAAGCGGTTCGTCAAGCTTGCGGGTCGGCCCCCACTCGATAATCATCACACCGTGGCTTTTGCCTTCCAGCGGTGCGAAATAGGCTTCACCAGCTGGCAGGTTGCCGAAACTGCCGTCAGCAGTCAGCAGCCCGTCATCCCCCTC
Organism: Desulfuromonadales bacterium; assembly: GCA_037129245.1. Lineage (GTDB taxonomy): Bacteria > Desulfobacterota > Desulfuromonadia > Geobacterales > Pseudopelobacteraceae > JACRCG01. The sequence continues at coordinate 26,283 of JBAXVE010000002.1, read as the reverse complement.
TGCGTGACGCCCCTGTTTGCAGATCATCATGTCAGTACCGTTGGGAGTGGTTACCCGCAGCCATTCGGCCTCGTTGACGACCGCCACCAGCCGGGCAGTACGAGCCGCCAGCTCATTCCAGTCAACCGTCATGGATGTATGGAACATATCGGGATCGAAATGGGGCAGACTGGCGAAACGGCAGCCGGCTGCACAGGCCAGGGCGCGATAGCGGGTGTGGCTGGTGGAGTTGTTGGAAAGGGCGACAATAACGTCTGCAACAGCGTCTTTTCGCGTCAGTACAATTTCCCTGGCAGCCTGAATTTCTCCTGGTGAGGCTGCTTTGGCAAGCAGCTTCATCAACAGCCCTGCTGTTTCCAGTGCCGCTACGGTTTCTTTGCCGAAGGTTGCACACCACAGTTCCTGTGGCGGCTCCGCCCCTGAAGCAGGAGTGGAGGGGAAATCGACAAAACCGCTGCAGCTGTGCGTCTGTGCGGCAAATGCGGCTGCAGCCCGGGCGGTTGCGTGCAGTCGGGTGCGACGATCAAGATCGGAGTCCGACTGTTTTTCATCGGGGCGGATGGTGTCGCTAAACACCAGTACCCGCTCACCGGGACGGATGCCCATATTCGTCTCAAAGAGCGAACGGAATGCCGCATCAAGGCTTGCAGTTGAAGACATAGTATGGTGCTCCCGGATACAAATTTAGCTTATGCTTGCTACATGAAAAGAGTTTATAAGCGACTATACAAAATCTGCACTGAACGCGATGTAAGGTTTGTACACTTATGGTTTCAGCCATGATTTTGTTATACAATGTCTGCTATTTCGCTGCAATCATGTTTTTACTAAAAACGAGTACGGCCACCGGTTGTGGCTGGTAATTGTAAACCTGTTGTAACTTCAAAACCCCCGAAACAAGGCATTGTGTAAATACCGTTCAAAGCGTTTCAGCTTGCGAAAAATGGTCGTAATTTCGGGGTTTGCTAAAGTTTCTCTCCGCTTCAGCCGATGTGTTCCCCATGTGGAGTTCAACGTCGTGTATCGCTGGAGAGCGTAATGAAGGTTGAAGATCGGGTTTCTAATTACCTGGCGCTCATGAATACTGATTCCTCCAGGCAGGCAGTACGGTCGCCGCGCGGTGAACAGCCGAAAGGCTCTGTCGAGTCAGGTGCCTTTAGTGTTCAGATTTCTAAAGAGGCGTCACGGCAGGGTGAGGATGCGGCGCGACTTGAGCGGTTGGCCTCCATCAAGAAACAATTGGCCGAAGGCTCCTACAACATCAGCGGTAGAGATGTTGCAGAGAAGATTCTGAAGGTGGTTACCGGGTGAAATCCTCATACAGGTTTGAGCCATCCCCGCAGTACTGAAGTTGCACGTATTCCCGCTCATTCTTCCCCGATATACGTTCTTTGTTGACGAACTTCCTTTCGCAAAGTAGAGTGCGCCTGTGGCATCGAGGGACGTACCACAAATCACCACCCGCATGGAGATATGAAATGAAAACAACTATTCTCGTCCTGTTTATGATCCTCGCATGTGATGGTGCCGCTCTTGCCGCCGATGTCATGGAGTTGCCGACAACCAGGAACAGCATCAGCTTTCCCCACAAGAACCACCAGCTTACCCTCAAGGATTGCACCAAGTGTCACGAAAAAGCAGAAGGGGGTAAAATTGCTGATTTGGGGAAAGAGTGGGCTCACAAGCACTGCAGGGATTGCCACAATGAACTGATGAAAGGCCCGCAGGCCTGCAGAGACTGCCATAAGCGTATTGCTGTCAAGCCTTCGAAGTAGTTACGTAATCAACGCTCCCGTACAACTGGATCCCTCTCCCGCCGTGCAGCAGTAGCAATGCTGGGAGAGGCGGATTTTTTTTCCTGCCATGTCACCCCCTTCAATTTCCGCAATGGTTATCTCCCTGCCGTCTGCTGCAGTGACCGGCATTTCCAGTGCCTGGTTGAAATCACAATTATAAACTTTGCCTTGCCAGTCAATACTGAGCAGGGTGCGGCACATGATTGTTCCAGCCGTCTCGGAATTAAAGCGCTCCGCCAGAAGACGCAGATAGTCCAGATACGCCCCCCGGGCTTCGAGCTGCTCGCGGAAGCGACCGATTGGTGCATTGGTGATCGTGAAAAGGTTGTTGAACACGATTCCGTGTCGATCAAACAGTGCACATTTGTAAGCCGTCTCGAGCTCCGTCTGTAAACCAGGGACGAAATCCCCCCCCGGATTGTAAACCAGATTCAGCTCCATTTCTGTTCCGTAGCCGAGAGCGTTGAGGCGTTGCAACACCTGGATGCAACGCTGATAAACTCCGCTCCCTCGCTGCCGGTCCACATTCTCCTCCAGATAACAGGGAAGCGACCCCACAATGGTGAGCTGATTGTTTCTGCAGAACTCGGGTAGCCAGCCCCAGCCGTTTTCAGCCATAATCGCAAGATTGCTGCGCAGCATGCGCCGCACGGCACGACCGCTGCTCCGTTCGATGAGAAAGCGGAAATCCGGATTCATCTCCGGGCACCCTCCGGTGATGTCGAGGACAAGCCCCGGGTGCCGTGTCAAAAAACGGGCTATCTGCTCCATTACGGCAGTTCCCATCACCTTTGTGCCGCGGGTAGAGGCGCTGACATGGCAATGGGTACAGTTCAGGTTGCAGAGGTTACCAAGGTTAACCTGCAGTGTCCTCACTCCGTCAAATGTCTCATACTCCGGATTTACCGCCTGCAAACGCTCCTGGAACGATGTGACCATAATCAGTGTTCTACCCCCTTATGATTTCTGAAGGTCTTATACAGCGCCGGTGCAAGTGCAAATAATCCCAGCAGGGCGAACGAGCCGAGTACCCGCGGCGTAGCTATGCCTGCGAGCGAGTCGATGGTTGCCAGGCTGGCGCCGGCATTTACGAAGACGAAGCTGCCCGGAATGATCCCCAGCATGGTACCTATGAAAAACGTCCGCAGCGGTAGACGGGTCAGTCCAGCTGCCAGGTTGATCAGGAAGAAAGGAAAGAGGGGAACCAGGCGAAGAAACAGCAGATAGTTAAAGCCGCGTGCCTCAAGCTCACGATTCATCTTCTCCAGCCTGGCACCGAAATTGTTCAGCACCGCGTCCCGCAACAGGTAGCGGGTCGCCAGAAATGCCAGGGTAGCGCCGATGGTGGCAGCTATATTGACGTAAACCGTCCCCATGATCGGGCCAAAGATTGCTCCGGCTGCCAGTGACAGGATGGCTGCGCCGGGCAGGGAAAGCGCAGTCTGGATGATGTAGACCGCCATGAAACCGGCGACCGTGGCTGAACCGTGGGCGGCATAGTACCCAAGAAGCATTTCGCGATTGGCTTTAAGAGATGCAAGCGTCAGCAGGCGGTGCAGGTCGAAATAAAAGAAAAGGGCGGCAGCTGCAACCCCTGCGAAGACAATAACAGTTTTTTTGATGTTCATCTCCACCCGCCTCCGACCGTGTCAGCCGGCGCAGTATACGCTCTTTTTTAGATTTTCGGAGGAAAATTGAATGCTGGAAAACGGATGAGCGTCACTGCGGCCCGTACCAGCGGCGCACAACGAAAACATCTTTTGAACTTCTGTCATGCGGCCAGACATCGGCAGGGCGCCGAGTCCGCATAATTTCACGCAGGCGGTGTTTCAGAGGGGTCGTGGTTACTCCCCCGTTTCCCGGTTTTCCGCATTCCAGGCGGCTTTCAATAACCGTTTCTCGATCAAGCACAATTATGACGTGTCCTTTCCAGACGATCAGATCAAGCGGTTCGGCAATTGCTGCTATAGCGGCGGCGCTTTTGCCTGCCACGCTTACTGACCGACCATAGCTGATCAGCTGCTCCGTGTTACGCGGCGTCCACCCCCCGCTGGCGTGGTACAGCAATCCCGAACAGTCCAGGCCAGCCAGTGTCAGTCGCGGTAGATCGTCCCCGGTTGCCAGATGATAGTACCACTTCGCCAGTTCGGGAATCCCCCCCGGTATATTGCCTCCCCACACATAACCTTTGCCGATGACTCCTCGAAGCGCCGTAATGATCTCCGCGCGATCCGTCAGTGTTCGGCTGCGCGGAGGGGGAGCCTGATTGCGAAGTTCCACGGAACGGCTGTCGATAAAAAGCGGGATTGTATCCCGCACAGGATAATCATCAATTTGCACCCGGTACAGCGTGTCAGAGCCTCGTTTCAGCTCTCCAAGAATCGTCAGCGCCGTTCCCGGCAGGGCGATATACTCCAGCTCCCGCACCTGGCCGCAACGGTCTGTTTTCAGACTTCTTCCGTTCCCGCCGCCAAAAACCGCTCTGAAATCTGCGCTATTGAGAACCGGGGCCGGGGTGCGGACTACGCCAAATGCCGGCGGTCCGGCAATGAGCGCTTGTGGCACGGCCAGCAGAATCAGCAGTATGGCGACGAGGGTTTTCATTTCGCGTAGCGAACCGCCTGGCGAACCAGTTCCTTCTGGGCAAAGGTCAGGCGCGGTGCCGCAAGCAGGTCACGCAGGGTGGATGCGGGAAGCCCCGGCAGAAACAGGGTGAACCAGATAGACGGCGTGCGGGGGTTTTTTAGAATGGCCATACGGATATTGGGGCGGCTTTTCCAGCGACTGCTGCGGGCTACGATGGAAAGCGTTTCACCCGTTGCCTGGGCCGACGAAAGAAACTGATAGACCGAGCCCTCTTTAAGATGCGGATTTTCAAGGCAGGCATCCACCAGGTTCGGGATTCCTTCGCGAAGCAGCGCCTCTACGACGGCGGCTGTACCGCGGTGTGCCAGCGTAAGCTTGTTCCCCAGCGGTTGCAGGGGAATCTGCTGGATGATCTTCCGTTCGGCGGCAAGGTGGACATCGGAGGTGATGCCCGGCATCTGGCAAAGCTTGAGCAGGTCAAAAAGATGGATAAACGGCAGTAAAGCCAGAGCAATATGCGTCGGGGTCTCGGGGTGACTTACCAGGGCGAACTTAACCGGATAGGCATCAATCAGGTGTTTATGTGCATGAATGGCTGCCGGAATTGCTCCCAGCCCCCGACGCCCGAGGAGAGCCCGCAGATGATTATGGTCGATGAGCGGGTTCCGGAGTGCCGCAATCAGGACATCTTCGTCGGCTTCCTGCATGATGCTGAAGAGCTGTTCGCTGTCCGCGGTCAGGGCTTGCACTAGACGCGCTGACATATTTTGATCGATATGCGCATTTTTTGCAATACCGCTGCTGGCAGGTGTATCAGGATTATTTCCATATATTTCGACTTGTTGCATGGCTTTTCTCCGGCATATTATAGTGGCACCCGGATTTATGCACGGTACATATCTGCAATCAGTTTGCCAGAGAACGGTATCCGTGCGATACTGCCGCAACAAATTTCGGTATGCTCGGCGCCGTAACATGGCTGTTGCTTTAGATTGGAGAAAATGAGGGCGAGGGTGGTATCTTCTGTCAAGGGACATACACTGCTGGAGTCAGCGGATATAGGCGACGACGCACTGGCGGAGATAGGCCTGATTATGGAGCTGCGGCGCGGTTTTCCACTGGCGGCCTATAAAGATACCTGCATGAAGCGCCGTATCGCCATCAGAATCCGTTCTAACCGCTGTGCAGATGCAGCAGCATACTGTCAATTACTGCGTCAAAATGACCATGAGCTTGACATGTTGCAAAAGACGCTTACTATTCATGTCAGTCATTTTTTCCGTAACCCGTCTATGTTTGAAAAACTGCGGACTGACGTCATGCCGGCTGTGTTCAGGGAAGCTGAAACCGGTGATCGTCCCGTACGTCTCTGGAGCCTGGGGTGTGCCAGCGGAGAAGAGCCGTATTCCTTGGCAATTGTGCTGATGGAGGGCTTTGCTGACCTGCTGCGGCGGGTTCCGGTTATCATCGATGCTTCCGATATCGATGCTGAGATTTTACAGATAGCCCGCCAGGGATGCTACAGTGAGGACCGCCTGAAGGATGTGCCGGGAGATATCCGCCAGCGTTATTTTACCCCTTCTGGCACCAAAATGCAGCTTGCTGACAATATTTGCACTATGGTCACGTTCCGGCAGAGCGACATGCTTGATGTCCGTTCATATTCACCGTGCGATCTTGTGCTCTGCAGAAATACGCTGATATATTTCTCCCGTGTGGAGCAGGAAAAAATTCTGGGCGGCATTGCTGAAATCCTGCCGACGGGTGGAATACTTGTGCTTGGCAAGTCCGAGACTCTGGTCGGAGATGTGAGAAAACGCTTTGAGCCGGTCTGTTCGACCGAACGGATGTATTCAAAGAAATAATGAGAGCTGCTGAATCGGGGGGGTAATCATGCGCATTCCCATGGGGTATAAGTTTATCATCGGTTTTATCATAGTTGTTGCTGCAGTGGCATTCAGCCCCAGCGTGGTCGTCATGCTTGGCTATTCTACGGAAGTCGGTACATTTCTCGGGTTTGCCGTTGCCATGACCCTCGGTCTTGTTCTGGGGCTGGCTTTTTCCAAAGGGTTCACGGCCAACATCGGGAAGCTGACCAGTCTGGCCCAATCTATCAGTCAGGGTGACCTTACCTGTGATGCGGTTGTCCCTCCTTCGATCATTCCTGATGAAAGTCACGACCTGGCGCAGTTGATTAATACCATGCTGCAGAATTTGCGCGAACTGGTGCAGCACATAAAGAAAAGCTCGGGAAAGCTTTCCGAATCAGCCCGCGAAATCAATTCAACCGCCCTGGAAATTAACGCCTCAACTGAGGAGGTCGCCCAGTCGATCGAGCAGATTTCGCGCGGTGCCGAAACTCAGGCCGAACTGGTGGAGAAAAGCTCAAAGACTATTCGGGAAATGGCAATTTCGATTGAACTGGTGGCGACTCGGGCCAGAGAAACCGCCCGGACGGCCAGGGAAACGAGTCAGACCGCTCAGCATGGGGGAACATTGGCAAGCGACGCTCTCGACCGCATGAAGGAGTTTCTTGAAAACCAGGAACTGGTTGGGGGACAGTTTGAAACTTTCAATTCCAAGCTTCAGAGAGTCGGAAAAGTTGCCGACTGTATCGGCGATATTGCACGTCAGACAAATCTGCTGGCGCTGAATGCTTCCATTGAGGCTGCCCGTGCAGGGGAATACGGACGCGGGTTCGCCGTTGTTGCCGAGGAGGTACGCAAGCTTGCGGACAGCTCATCTCAATCTGCAACGGATATCAGCGACATGATCGAAACGCTGCGCGAAGAGAGCCGGCGTCTTCACGAAATCATCCGGACAAGTTCCCGCAGCATCAAAGAGGGCAAAAAAAATATCGATGTTACCGCCGGGGCTTTTCAGGAAATCCTCAAGACGGTGCTTGAAACCGAACGCAAAGCCACCAGTATTGCCGACCTTTCCCAGATGCAGCTGGATGGATCGGGCAAAATGGTAAAAGCCGTTGATGAGATTGCCCGGGTGGCCGATGATAACGCCGCTGCCACCGAACAGGTTTCAGCAGCCACCGAAGAGCAGCTCGCTGCAATGCAGGACATGGCCCTGGCCACCAGGGAACTGACTCAGCTTTCAGAAGAACTGCTGGCCGTTGTCGAACGTTTCCAGATTGCCCGGGAAGGGTAATCGCTATGACCGAAGAGGGGGCACGGTCATTTCTGATAATTTCCGAAGAGGAAGGGCTGTTTGCGCTCGATTTGAAGCATGTCTTTAAAGTGTGCGAACCACCCCGCATCTGGCCGGTTCCCTGCGCACCGTTGTACTGCAGGGGCGCAGCACATATCAACGGTTCGATATGTGCGGTCATGGAGCTTGCCGAGCTCGTAGAGTGCAGACGCTCTTCCAACCTGCAAAAAATGGTTGTTTTGCATCCCGGCACCATCTCCCTGGCACTGCTGGTTGGTCAGGCGACCAAAATTGTTCGTGACGTCGATGTGATATTTCGTGAGTCGCCGGACGATCCGGCGACTCAACTGCTTGATTTACCGGAAGGTACTGCCTGTCTTATCGATGTCAGTGTCCTGGTACAGAATGTAGAAAAATGCTTCCGGTTACCATAGAACAAGCCCGCTCCCACGGTTGGAGCGAGCTGGATGTGATCTTCGTCTCCGGCGATGCTTATATCGATCATCCGGCCTTCGGGGTACCGTTGCTGGCCCGTTGGCTGGAATCTAACGGGCTGCGGGTCGGCATTATTTCCCAGCCGGACTGGCGTTCGACCGAACCGTTCAGGGCGCTCGGTCGTCCGCGGCTTTTTTTCGCCGTTTCTGCCGGAGCCATGGATTCAATGGTGGCCCACTATACCCCGGCTCGCAAGCTGCGCCACGATGACGCCTACACACCGGGCAACCGTCACGGGGCCCGTCCCAACCGCGCCACTATCATCTATACGTCCCGCCTGAAAGAAGCCTACAAAGAGGTTCCGGTGGTGATCGGCGGCATCGAGGCCAGCCTGCGTCGCTTTGCCCATTACGACTTCTGGGAGGACAAGGTCAGGCGTTCGATTCTGCTGGATTCCAAGGCCGACCTGTTGATCTACGGCATGGCGGAACGGGCGATTCTTGAAGTGGCGCACCGGATGGCCGGGGGCGAACCATTGGGCAGCATCAGGGATGTGCGGGGGACCGCGTTCGTCGGCAGCAGGCCGGAATACGTCGCCTGCGTAGACCTGGATTCATCTGAGGAGATCGCCGCCTCAAAGGAGAAATTCGCCGAAGCCTTCCGTCTGACACTGCTCGAGCAGAATCCCTGGAATGCCCGCACCGTCGTCCAGCCCCACGGCAATCGCCTTTTGGTCTGCAATCCACCGCAGCTGCCGCTTTCACAGGATGAAATGGATGCCATCTATGCCCTGCCGTTCGAGAAATCGCCCCACCCGGACTACCGGGAGCAGATTCCGGCCTGGGAGCAGATCAAAAACTCGGTGACAAGTCACCGCGGCTGCTTCGGCGGCTGCGCCTTCTGCGCCATCACCATGCACCAGGGGAAACTGATCCAGTCACGCAGCGAGACATCACTCCTTGCAGAAATTGCCGCCATGACTGGTAAATCCTGGTTTCACGGCAGCATCAGCGACATCGGCGGCCCGACGGCCAACATGTACGGCCTCTCCTGCGGAAACAGGGAAGCAATGAAGTCATGCCACCGCGACAGCTGTATTTTCCCCGCTATCTGCAGCAATCTTACAACCAGCGATGCAGCTGCCGTCTCACTTTTGCGGGCAGCCCGCACAGTCCCGGGAGTCAGGAATATCGCTGTCTCCTCAGGCGTCCGCTACGATCTGCTGGAACGCCAGCCCGGCTATTTCAGGGAACTGATCGCTCACCACGTCAGCGGCCGGTTGAAAATTGCCCCCGAACACCTGAATGAGCGAGTAACCCGCCTGATGAGAAAGCCGGCCAAAGAGACTTTCGAGCGCTTCCTGGCCTGTTTCCGTGAAGAGAGCAACCGTTGCGGGAAACGCCAGAGCATTGTCCCGTACCTGATTTCCGGACATCCCGGCTGCACGCTGGCTGATATGCTGGAATTAGCCCTGATGCTGAAGAAAATGGGGTTGACCGTGGAGCAGGTGCAGGATTTCACCCCCTCACCCGGCACGCTTTCCACCTGTATGTACCACTGCGGTTGCGATCCGCTGACCGGCACACGGTTATACGTCGCCAGAAGCGACCGGGAGAAGGGGTTGCAGAAATCACTGCTGCTCTGGCATCTGCCGGCGGAACGTGCCAGGATCATGGAGGCGCTGAAAGAACTGGGGAGAGAGAGTGATGCCGCAATTCTACTGGCGGGGCATGCAGCACGTCCAATTGAGAGGGGTCGCGGCGGAACTGAACAGAAACCGGGCGCACGCAGCACGAAAAAAGCCCGCTGAAGCTCAGCGGGCTTTGCATTCGCAATGAATCGTATCGTCAGAAATTATCTTTTCGCTACGTTCGCAGCCTGCAGACCTTTCGGCCCCTGGGTAATGTCGAACGTGACTGCATCACCTTCTGCCAGTGATTTGAAGCCCTCGCCCGCGATCGCGGAGAAATGAACGAAAACGTCCTCGCCCCCCTCCTGTTCGATGAAACCAAAACCCTTTGTGTCGTTAAACCATTTTACTTTGCCCTGTGCCATTTTCCTGCCTCCTTTTTTTCTCCGGTACTACGCCGGAACTCTGGTGTTCACTTCTTAAGTTTCCGGAGTCTGATGCAGGAAAACCGCAATGCCTGGCCAAACGTGCTACTTGCAACATTCTGCAAAAAGTTCCGAAACCTGGTGCCCGAGTCGTTTACCACAGGCATAAAGCGGGTGTCAAGAAAATTTAACACCTGAAATAGTGACTATATTTCAGGGGGCTTTCAGCTCTTCTGTCTTGGTTTGAAGTTTCTTCACCAGTTCCCCGTAGCCGTTGGTCGTGATGATCTTGTTGAACTGGGTACGATAGTTGGAAACCAGGCTGATTCCTTCGATGACCACATCGTATGCCATCCATTTTCCATTTTGCTGCATCAGCCGGTAATCAAGGGTGAACTCATCGCGTTTGGCCGTGATCACCTTTGATTTGACTTCGGCGTGATCTCCGTCAAGCACCTCTTTCAGATAAACAATCTTCTCATTGTTGTAGGATTCTATTTTAGCAGCGTAGGAGTTCTCCAGCAGCGTGGCGAACAGCTCTATAAACTGCTTCCTCTCCACTGGAGATCGCTGATTCCAGTGTTTACCCATCGAACGCTTGGCCATTTCCGAATAGTCAAAAACGACGGAAATGGCTTTTTTCAGTGCTTGACGCCGTTTAAACTCATTTTTCTTCATTTCCTTATTGGCAACGATCGCCACGACTTCATCCACCGCTTTTTTGACATCGTCAGTGGGAGCACCAAAGGCGACGGTAGCGCTGAACAGGGCAACCAGAAAAATCATCACTGTCCGAACAAGCATAAATCCCCCCATCAGCGGACTGCAGCCAGAGGCGGCTCGCCCGTTGCGTAATCCAGATTGGCTCTGGCTAGTTTGTGGTTGTACAGTGACTGGAAAAATGCCGCCCGCATGCGGGCGTAGACCTGGAGAGCCTCCAGGATCTCTTTGGCCGGCCCGATACCAAAGTCAAAATTGGCGACGGCGGTAACAGCCCATTTCTTGGCGTTGCTGTAAGCCGCCTTCGAGGCAGTTACGCTGTTGGCCGCCTCCTGAAGGTCGAGGTAATATTTACGGATCTGCAGGGGAATGTTTGCATCGGCATACCCTTTGGTGCTGAGCAGGCGGTTATACTGGGCACGCTCGCCGGCAACCTTCGCGCCGGTGATGCCGAAATCCAGCTTCCAGCGGGCTCCCAGAGCGACCCCGCCGTTGAAATGGTTGAACTGGTCATTGATATAGGGGTTGTGAATCCGGTCACGCCCGTCGGAGTAGGCCCACGACAGCAGTCCTCCCAGGAAGATATCCGGATAGTAGGCGGCCTCTGCAGCTTCAACCAGCGCCGCACGCGCCTTCAGCCCCTCGCTGATCTGCCGGTATTCCGGCCTGCGGCGACGGGCATTCTCAAGGAATGTCTCCAGGGGAGGCGCCGACTCATCCGACATCTCCAGCCGCTCGTTGCGCATCTCCAGTTGATACTCCGCCGGCAGACCGAGCCGCGACTTAAGTGCCGTCAGCGCCAGGCGTTCCCCTTTGGTAGCCTCTTCCAGGTACTTTGCCACCTCACCCGAAAAGGCCTCCAGCTTGAAGATGTCGATCTCTTCAACGCCGTTTGCACCGGCATCAAGCATCTTCTGGGCCTTGCCGCGGGCCTTGTCCAGGGTTTCTTGAACCTCCAGCACGACTTCTTTCAACTCGCGGGCCAGCATCAGGCCATAATAATATTCCTTAACTTTGAGTGCCACTTCGTTGGCCCGCTGCTCTTTACGGGAGCGGTCAACTTCAATGCCGTGGCCGGCCGCCTTCATGTTCGCCGAAATCTTGCCGAAGGTGTAAAGCGGCTGAATGACCGTTGCGCCAGCACTGGCGAACCAGGTCAGTTCGCCAAATTTAAAGGTTTTGTCAGTAGCAAAAAGGTCTTCCTTCGCTGCCTGCGGAGCAGGGCCGAAGAGGGCCATGACCTCGACCTGGGGATAGCGGTGCGACGAGGCCTCTTCAAGTTTGCTGGCGGTGAAGTCTATATCCGCCTGAGCCTCACCCAGCTCCGGTGCCACCTTGAGTGAGGTCAGGACACAGTCGTCAAGACCCATGACCAGTCTGGTTGTGGTGGTATCGGCTGCTCCGGCACTTCCGGCAAGCAACGTGATCGACCCGAGCAGTAGCGATGTGAAGTATCTGATGTTCATATTCAGCCTGCTTTCAAACCTTTCCGTGGATGAATTTGCTGATCAACTCCTCGATGTCGATGGCCGACTCGGTTTCGCGGATCACGTCGTTGTTTTTTAGCAGCTTGTCCGAGCCGCCCGGTTTCAATTTGATGAACTTGTCGCCGATGATGCCGCTGGTGCGGATCGAAGCAATCACGTCGTCAGAGATTTTTACGCCGGCATTGATCCTGAGATAGGCCAGAGCCCGGTCGCCGCTCTTGGGATCGAGGACAATCCGGTCCACCTTGCCCACATCCACCCCGGCCACTTCGACCCGCGCCCCCGGTTTGAGCCCGGACACCGAATCAAACCCGGCAGCCACGGAATAAAAGTTCCCTCCGCCGAGCTCGACCTTGCCGAGCTTGACGGAAATATACCCCAGGCAGAGTATCCCGACGATCATGAACGCACCGACCGTCATTTCCAGTTTTACCATGTTCATATAAAACCTCGCTAACACTAGACCATCTGAATCGGCCCGTCAAGGCTGCCGCTGATGAACTGCCTGACCACCGGATGGTCCGACTGCATGATTTCATCAGGCGTCCCGCACTGCAGAATTTCCCCCCGGAACAGCATGGCAACATGCTGGGCAACATCGAAAATGTCCGGTATTTCGTGGGATACGATCACCGCCGTAAATCCGAAGCGGGCGTGGGTATCCTTGATCAGCTGATGGATCGCCCGTTTGATAATCGGGTCAAGGCCGGTGGTCGGCTCGTCAAAGAGGATGATCGCCGGATTGGGCACCACCGCCCGGGCCAGGCCGACCCGCTTTTTCATGCCGCCGGAGAGTTCATCGGGCATTTTATGTTCAACGTTTTTGAGTCCGACCGCTTCGAGAGCCGCCATCACCCGCATTCGGATCTCATCCGCCGGAAGCTTTGTTTTCTCCTGCAGCGGAAAGGCAACATTCTCAAAAACGGTCATCGAATCGAACAGCGCCACATTCTGGAACAACATGCCGAATTTCTCGCGAATGCGGTTCAACTGGGAGCGGCTCAACCCAACGATGCTCTCACCATCGACCGTCACGTCGCCGCTGTCCGGTTGCAAAAGGCCGATCAGGTGCTTCAGCAGGACGCTTTTCCCTTCACCGCTGGGGCCGATGATCGCCGTTATCCGCCCGTCCGGGATGTCGAGATTGAGGCCGTTCAAGACCTTCTGCGGACCAAAGGACTTATGCAGATCTCGCAGGCAGATCATTTCACAACAACACCGAGGTGAGGAAATAATCCCACACCAGAATTATCACCGAGGTCAGCACTACCGATTCGGTGGTCGCCCGGGAAACCCCTTCAGCACCATGGCCGGCGTAATACCCCTTGTAGCAGCCGATCCAGGCGATTATAATCCCGAAGGAAAACGACTTTACAAAACCGGAATAGACATCGCGCCAGACGACCGCCTTTTCCATCTCGTAGAAATAAGCCCCCGGATTGACCCCCAGCAGCTTGACACCCACCAGCCAGCCGCCGTAAATGCCGACCACGTCGAAGATGGCGCACAGCAGCGGCAGGGAGATCATGGCGGCGATGAATTTCGGGGTAACCAAATACTTGAACGGATCCAGCGCCATGGTCTCCAGCGCGTCGATCTGTTCGCTGATACGCATGATACCGATCTCGGCGGTGATAGCGCTCCCCGCACGGCCGGTCACCATCAATGCCGCCAGTACCGGCCCCAGCTCGCGGATCAGCGAAAGCGCCACCGCCGTCCCAAGCATCCCTTCGGAACCGAACTTGGCCAGCGTGTAGTACCCCTGCAGTCCGAGCACCATGCCGGTAAAACCGGCGGTCAGCACAATCACAAACAGGGACCTGCTGCCGATGAAGCGCAGCTGCTTGAGGATCGAGGCAAGCGAGCAGGGGCGCCGGACAGCCGTGTAGACTGCATACAGCAGAAACCAGCCGCCTTTTCCCAATTCCCTCACACTTTCAAGGGTTATATGCCCCAGAGCCTGAACCACACGCGTCCTTTGTTACACATAAAAGCAGTCGGTTTATATACACCAGATGGCATGAAAAGGCAAAGGGGAATCTGAACCGTTTCACGATTGTAACCTGTGATAAAATAAACCGATAATCCCTGCCACCTGATCAAAATCAGAACTTGGTATTTATGAAAACAGTGGTATAATTCGCGACACTTTTCTTTGTTCAGCACTCAATTCTTTCCGGCGGCACACGGGCCAGATGAAGAAAAACATTCTGCGAATATCAGTATGCCTCATGCTTGTGGCACTGTTCATGCTCAATGCCGCGGGGATGCTTGACATGGGGCTCATGAGGCAGCTTGAGCTCTGGAGCTACGACCAGCGGCTCCGCCTGACCATCCCGGGCGGCCAGGACGACCGGATTGCAATCGTTGATATCGACGAAAAATCTCTGGCGGAGGTTGGCCGCTGGCCCTGGAGCCGTAACGTAGTCGCCAGGATGATGGATCAGCTTTTCGACCGTTACGGCGTGGCGGTGGTCGGCTTTGACGTTGTGTTTGCCGAAGCTGATACCAGTTCCGGCATCCGCGAACTGGAAGCTCTGGCCAAAGGCACCCTGAAGGGAGACGCGGCGTTCCGGAGAACACTGGAACAGTCGCGGGAACGCCTGGACTACGACACACTGCTGGCTTCCCGGCTGAAAGATCGACCTGTGGTTCTTGGATACTACTTCGCCGGTGATTCCGGCGGCGAGGACCGCATGTCCGGCATGCTCCCCGCTCCGGTGATCGTCAAGGGGGCTTTTGAAGCCGGCCGCGCCGCAATCCC
This sequence comes from Desulfuromonadales bacterium, assembly GCA_037129245.1. Taxonomy (GTDB): domain Bacteria; phylum Desulfobacterota; class Desulfuromonadia; order Geobacterales; family Pseudopelobacteraceae; genus JACRCG01. Next base: position 11,278 of record JBAXVE010000002.1, on the reverse strand, counting down.
GCAAAAAATGGGGTATGGAGCCAACATCGGGGTGCTGCAGGAGTCAACCCCCATGGCAGGGCACTTCAATCCCGACCCTGATCAAGACGGGGTAACGCGCCGCGTACCGATGCTGCAGGAATTTAAGGGGAACTACTACGAGTCCCTCTCGCTGGCCGTACTGCGAACCATGTTCGGCGCCCCCCCGATTCAACCGGGCTTCCCCCCCGGCGCCGGGAGCATGCTTGAATGGCTGCAGGTGGCCGACCTGCGCATACCGGTCGATTCGGCCGCCAGCGCGCTGATCCCCTACCGTGGCCGCCAGGGGAGCTTTCCCTATTACTCTGCCGCCGACATCCTGAGCGGCAAAGTTCCGCCAAAAGCGCTGGAAGGGGCCATCGTGCTGGTCGGAACCACCGCGCCGGGGCTGATGGATTTGCGTTCTACGCCGGTGGCCGCCGTCTATGCCGGGGTTGAGATTCACGCCAATATGATCGCCGGAATCCTGGACCAGAACATCAAACACGCCCCCAGCTACACCCAGGGAGCTGAACTGGTGCTGCTGGCGCTCGGCGGCCTGCTGCTGACCTTCAGCCTGCCGTTTCTCGGCCCGCTGACCTCCCTGACACTGACGGCACTTCTGGTGTTCGCCACTGCGGTGCTCAATCTGGCCGCCTGGCGCAACGGGCTGGTGCTGCCGCTGGCTTCCCAGATAATGCTCTTCCCGCTGCTCTACGCATTCAACGCCAGCTACGGATTCCTGGTGGAGGCCCGTTCAAAACGGCAGATCACCGGCCTGTTCGGCCAGTATGTCCCGCCCGAGATTGTCGGCACCATGAGCCGTGACCCCGAGCATTTCACCATGGAGGCCGAGAGCCGCGAGATGACTGTGCTCTTCACCGACGTGGTCGGCTTCACCACCATTTCCGAATCCCTTGAGCCGAAAGCCCTGGCTCAGCTGATGAACGAATACCTCACCGCCATGACCGCCATCATCTACCAGCATGGCGGCACCATCGACAAATACATCGGCGATGCGATCATGGCTTTCTGGGGGGCACCGCTCACGGATCCCGACCACGCCTCGCACGCCATCCAGGCAGCGATGGCCATGCAGGCGAGGATGGCTCAGCTTCGTGAGAAGCTCATGGCTGAGGGGAAACCTGAAATGCGGATCGGCATCGGCATCAACAGCGGCACGATGCGGGTCGGAAACATGGGTTCCACCTACCGCATCGCCTACACGGTCATGGGGGATGCCGTCAATCTGGCCTCCCGACTGGAAGGGCTCACCCGGCAGTACGGCATCTGGATCATCGCCGGTCAGGAGACGCAGCGTCTCGTACCCGAATTCGCCTGGCGCGAACTGGATCTGGTGAGGGTTAAAGGGAAGCAAGAACCGGTGGCAATTTATGAGCCGTGCGGGGATAAAAACAGCCTTGATAATTCCGTTGAAGATGATATAACGCTGTTTAACAAAATTCTGATTCTCTATCGGATCGGAGAATGGGAGCAAGCCGAGGCTGCGCTGCTGCAACTCGTTGACCGCGACCCCTCATCAAAGCTTTACAAGCTGTACCTTGAACGCGTCAGTCATTATCGGCAGACTCCTCCCCCGGAACCGTGGGACGGTGTCTGTACGTTCACTACGAAATAATTCGAGGTTGTCATGAAAAAAATCCCGTTTTTCCTCTCCCTGCTCAGTATGATTGTGCTGCTTTCGGTTAACGTGGGCGCCGAAGAATCCTCTACTCCCCGCTTTGAAATCAAGCGATTCCTGCTGGAGGGGAACACCCTGCTTTCGTCGGATAAGGTCGCCGCACTGCTCGCGCCGGGAGTCGGCAAAGAGCGCGATTTCGCAGACGTCCAGCAGACCATCGAACGCCTGGAGCAGGCCTACCGTTCGAGCGGCTACACCTTGACGGCGGTAATTCTGCCGGAGCAGGAGCTGAGCCGTGGCGAAGTCAGGCTGCAGGTCATCGAACCGCGGCTCAAAGAGATTAAAATCGAGGGGAATCAGCATTTCAGCAATGACAATGTTCTGGCGAGCCTGCCGACACTCAAGGTCGGCGCAACCCCACTCGTTTCGGCAATTTCAGAGAACCTGCGGGCAGCTAACGAAAACCCGTTCCGCAAACTGACTCTGCAGTTCACCGCCCTTGAAAACCCGGAAGAGCTGAAAGCCGCCCTGCAGGTCAAGGATCAAAAGCCGTGGCGGGTCGCCCTGAGCGGAGACAACACCGGCACCAGCCAGAGCGGCTACTACCGTGCCGGACTTTCGCTGCAGCATGGCAACCTCTTCGGCCTTGATCATATTGCCATCCTGCAGTACACCACATCCCCCGATCACTTCGACAAAGTAAAAACTGTCAGCGGTTCCTATCGCCTCCCGATCTACCGGCTGGGAGATTCTCTTGACCTGTTCGGCGCCTATTCAGACAGCGATTCGACCCTCAGCCAGCAGGGGCTGGACATGAAAATCAACGGCCGGGGGGTTATCGGCGGCTTCCGCTACAACCTGAACCTTCCCCGCTCGGGCGGGTATGAGCAGAAACTGGTCGTCGGTATGGATTACCGCCAGTATGATAACACGCTCAAAGATGGCGAAACCGACCTGCTGCCGGATGTCGTGGCACATCCCTTTGGCCTGACCTACAGCGGTTCCTGGCAGGGTGACGCCCTTACCTTTGACATCTACGGCAGCGTGCTGCACAACGAGCCGTGGGGTGGGCAAGGTCAGCGCAGGGATTTTGCCCTGCAGCCCAGAAGCCCCAAATCCAATTACTGGATCTTCCGTTACGGTTTCAATAAAATGCTCCGTCTGCCGCTGGATTTCATGATCCGCGTCGGTGGCAACGGTCAGTACACCCCCGATAAGCTGATCCCCGGCGAAATGCTTGGACTAGGCGGCGCCACCACTGTGCGGGGATATGAAGAGCGTGAAGAGTCGTGGGATGCCGGTTTCAGCGGCAGTGTGGAGACCTATACCCCCGATTTTGCCGCCTTGATGGGCATTCCGCACACCCAGTTCCGCCTGCTGGCATTCTTTGACGGCGGAGTCGGCTACAACCTGCGCCCCAGCGGTGACGACCCGACCAGCAATTCACTGAAGAGCGTCGGTGCCGGCTTCCGTCTGGGCTTTGGAGAATATTTCAGCTTCACCCTCGACTGGGGTTACGCGCTCGACCCTTCGCTGCAGACCAGACGAGGCGGGAACGCAATTCATTTCAAGGGGCAGTTGGCGTATTGACCGATTAACCGCATAACCAGCAAAAAGGAGAATCACCATGAACAAAGCCTACCGTCTGATCTGGAGCAGAGCCAAGCAGGCCTGGGTTATCGTTGCTGAAAACATCGCCGGCAAAGGTGGGCCGCCGCCTTTGACCGTTGCAGCTCTTGTTGCTGCAGCTTCACTTGCACTGACAGCCGCAACCGTACACGCACTCCCCAGCGGGCCGCAGGTAATCAGCGGCACAGCAACCATCGGCACCGTCGGCAACAGCATGACCGTCACTAACTCTGCCAACGCCATCATCAACTGGCAGGGCTTCTCCATCGGACAGGGTGAAAGCACCCGCTTCATTCAACCTTCTGCTACAAGTGCCGTACTGAACCGCGTCACCGGCGGTGACCCTTCAAAGATACTTGGAACGCTTCAATCAAATGGCAAGGTACTGCTGATTAACCCCAACGGCATCCTCTTCGGACAGGGTTCCCGGGTAGACGTCAACGGCCTGATTGCCTCCACCCTGGGTATCAGTAATGACGACTTCCTGGCCGGCAGGATGAAATTCACCACCGGACCTACCGCCGGTAACGTAGATAATCAGGGCGCCATCACCACCCCCGCAGGGGGTGAAGTCTACCTGATCGCCCCCGACGTCAGCAACAGCGGCATCATCACCGCCCCAAACGGAGACATCCTGCTGGCAGCGGGAAAGGAAGTGCTGCTGGTTGACAAAAACAACCCTGAAATTGCAATAACCGTCAGCGCCCCTGAACATCAGGCCATCAACCTTGGCACACTGGTAGCTGATGCCGGGAGAATCGGCATGTACGGCGGAGTTGTCAGGCAGAAGGGGAAAATCAGCGCCGACAGTGCCACACGGGATGCCAGCGGGAAGATATTCTTCAAAGCATCTAAAGAGGCCACGCTCGACACGGGAAGCTCCACACGTGCCACAGGAGCCGGTAAGGGCGGCAGGGTTGAAATCAAATCTCCGCTGGTTATGCTTGACGGCGACGTCAGTACAAACGGTTCCTCCGGCGGCGATGTGCTGGTCGATGCCGCACGCATCAGCCAGCATGGCACGGTCACGGCCGATGGTCTGGCCGGAGATGGCGGCAGTATCAACATCAAAGCCGGTGAGCGCATCATCCAGGACGCCAGCGCCCTGCTTTCGGCAGATACGAAAGGCAGCGGCAACGGAGGCCGGATCAGCGTCGAAGCCGGCGACCGCCTGTTCAGCTCCGGTACTTTTACTGCAAATGCTCTGGAAGGTTCCAGCGACAAAGGGGGCTCGGTACATCTGCTCGCCGGTGACGTAACGCTGCTCGGCGCCCGCGTTGAAGCACGCGGCACACGCGGTGGCGGCGAAATCCTGATCGGTGGCGACTTCCAGGGCAAGCCTGCCCTGAGCGGAGTCGGTGGGAACCCGGCTGTCCCCAATGCCGAGACGGTCGGCATCAATTTCTCTACGCAGATTAAAGCTGACGCAACCGAATCGGGCAGTGGCGGCAAGGTTGTCGTCTGGTCCGACAGGGACACCCAGTATTACGGAACCATCAGCGCGCGCGGCGGCGCTCAGGCGGGCAACGGCGGCAACATCGAAGTTTCCGGCAAGCAGAGCCTGACCTTCGGCGGACATGCCGATGCCGGAGCAGTGAACGGCCCGGCCGGTACGTTGCTGCTCGACCCCAAGAACATCATCATCGACTCGGTCGGTGGTGGCGGACTTTCAAGCGTCAACCTGGCTGACCCGAATCCGGCAGCGGGCAATAATTTTGGCGGCGCTGTTTCAGTACTGCAGGTTAACGGAAACATAGCTGTCACCTCAAGCGGTGACAGCTTTTCTGGTATAACCAGTGCCGGTGCGGCCTACCTCTTTAACGGCACCACCGGTGCACTGATCTCAACTCTGCTCGGCAGCACCGCAAATGACCAAGTGGGTAGTGGGGGGGTCATAGCCCTTTCCAACGGAAACTACGTGGTATTGAGCCCGTCTTGGAATAACGGTGCCGCATCTATGGCAGGCGCGGTGACCTGGGGTAACGGCACCACCGGTATTGCAGGGCCAACAGTAAGCGCAGCCAACAGCCTGGTCGGTAGCGCTCTGGGTGATCGTGTCGGCAGCGGTAGTTATGCGGCGATGAGCAACGGTCACTATGTGGTTTCGAGCCCTGAGTGGGGCAGTTCCGGTATAACTGGAATGGGATTGGGGGCCGTAACCTGGGGCAATGGCAGCGGGGGTACGAATGGTGCCGTCAGCCCACTCAACAGTCTGGTCGGCAGCACGGTCGGCGATAGGGTCGGCAGTGGTTATATGATGCCGGTTAACGGCGGACTTAATTATGTGGTCAACAGCCAATACTGGAACGGCAACAGAGGGGCAGTGACCTGGAGCAGTAGCTCGTCAGCATCACCTGTCGGTGCTGTTGGTGCCGGCAACAGCCTGGTTGGCAGCACAGCAGGGGATATGGTGGGTAGCGGCGTAACGCCACTATCCAACGGCAATTATATTGTTAACAGCCCAAACTGGACTAATGGTGCTTTTTCGCTTGCGGGTGCGGTAACCTGGGGCTCAGGCGCATCTGGTATTACCGGTGCCGTTAGTACCGGCAACAGTCTGGTCGGCAGCACGGCAAATGACCATGTAGGCTCAACCATCATGCCGCTGAGTAACGGCAATTACGTGGTTGGCAGCCCCCTCTGGGCCAATGTCGCCGCAACGGCTGCAGGTGCTGCGACGTGGTGTAGCGGGACGGCAGCTACTGCTGTTACGGTAAGCACATCAAACAGCATCTACGGCACGACCACCAACGATCAGGTGGGTACAAGCATTCTACGGTTGGGCAACGGCAACTATGTCGTTCTCAGCCCAAATTGGAACAATGGCGCAACGACGACTGCAGGCGCTGCGACCTGGGCTAACGGCGGATCTGCAACTGTCGCAGCGGTAGGAACCGGCAACAGTCTGGTCGGCGGTGCGACCGGTGATAAGGTCGGTCTCGGTGGTGGTATGTCGTGGATGGCTAACAGTAATTATGTCGTCAGCAGCCCCAACTGGAGCGGAAATAAAGGAGCGGTAACCTGGGGCAATGGCACTACAGGTACTGTTGGAACCGTCAGCGCAGCTAACAGCCTGGTCGGCAGCACGGCAGGGGATCAGGTAGGTGTCGGCGGCACTACATTTTTAGCCAACGGCAACTACGTCGTCAGCAGCCCCAGCTGGAACAATGGCGCCGCTACGGCTGCAGGTGCCGTGACATGGGGCAACGGTTCTACAGGTACGGTCGGGACGGTTAGCACCACCAACAGCCTGTACGGCATTACGGCAAATGATAAAGTCGGCTTAAACGGCATCTATCCACTGCCTGGCAACAACTACCTGGTGCTCAGCTCAAATTGGAACAACACAATGGGTGCGGTAGCGTTTGGTAATGGCACATCAGGTACGACCGGAGCCGTTAGTGCTGCCAACAGTCTGGTCGGCAGCTCGATGGGAGATAGTGTAGGCAGTGGCTATATCCGGTCACTGAACGGCAGCGGAGATTATGTAGTAAGAAGTCCCCTTTGGAGCAGTAACAAGGGCGCGGTAACCTGGGGATCAGGCACAAGCGGGATTGTAGGGGCCGTGAGTGCCTCCAACAGCCTGGTCGGCGTCTCTGCAAATGATAATTTGGGCAGTGGTAGCGTCATCGGAATTGGTGCCGGCACTACGTTTGCGGTCAGCTCCCCCACATACGGAGGTAGCGGCCGGGTTGAAATTGCATCACCCGGTGGCGCCGGCGGCTCGGCCAGCGGCCAGACGTTTGCCGCAACACCAAGCGCCAACGTAACGCTGACACCGGCATCCATCACCAGCATCCTGAACACCGGCACCTCCCTGACCCTGCAGGCCAACAACGACATTACGCTGAACAGCGCCAGCCCGATCATCATCAGCGGCACCGGTGCGTTGACACTGCAGGCCGGCCGCAGCATTCTGCTTAACTCGGGTATAACCACCAACGGCGGCCCTGTCACCCTGATCGCCAACGAGACGCTTGCCAACGGTGTACAAGATGCCCAGCGTGATCCGGGCGCAGCCTCAATCACCTTGTCGGGTGGCGTCGGCATCGGCCCTGGCAACGGCCCGATCACGATTCAGCTCAAGGATGGTGCAGGCCTTACCAACAATACCGCAGGCACAATGACGCTTGGCAATATTATGGGCGGCACTGTCAATATTTCGGCCGCATCAGGTGATTTTACTCCTGTAGGAAACATAACCGCCTTAAACAATCTGACTATTGACCTGACCGGTGCCGGAGCAAAATTCACCCGACCTGACGGGTTAACAATCGGCGGCGCAGTGAGTACAACCATCTACGCCGACAAGATGGACCTGTCCGCTCCCACCGGCACCCTGGGGGCTTCCGGCTCGATTGTCACCCTGGCACCCTGTCAGAGTGGCACACGCGGTATTTCCCTCGGAGGTCTCACTAGCGACCTCGCCACCACCCAGCTTGAGCTTTCAAATACTGAATTAAGTAAAATTACCGCCACTACCCTCCGCATCGGTAACAATCTGAGCGGCGCAGTCTCGATTGACGGGGGAATTACCCCGTCAGTAACAAATCTGGTACTGGAAAGCGGCAGCACGGTAAGCCAACCTGTGAACTGCTCAACCTGTACGATCAGCGTCCCCAGCCTCGGTTTGAAAAGTGTAGGGTTCGTTGACCTCTCGCAGGCAAACAGCCCGGTAGGGGTCATCGCTGCCACCGCGCCAGCAGGTCTTGCATACGCATCGAGCAGCGGTATCAACGTATCCACCGTCGATGGCATCAGCGGCATCAGCGCATCGACCGGCCTGATTTCACTCAAATCGACCACCGCTGGAATCAGCCAATCAGCACCCATCAGCGCTTATACGGTGGCTGGCGTTACGCTTGATGCTAAAGGCCCGATTTCACTCACCAACCCGTCCAATGTGATCGGTACACTAACCGTCCCGGTGGGTAACAGTGGCACCATAAACGTCTATGACAGCGGAAACTTGACACTTTCAAACGTGCAGACAAGCGGTAGCCAGATTACTGCGCAAGTTCCTTCCACCAAAACCCTCACAGTTGGAACCGTCACCGTTAATTCAGGCCCCAGCACAATGGTCAAGCTGATGGGAGGGGAAGTGTTACTTAACGGATCGGTTAATGGGGAAACCATCGCCATCCAGACAACCAATCAGGCAGGCTTAGGTATTTACGGATCCGGAACTGTAACGGCTTCGGGCACGACCAAGACCATTGACCTGCTGACCGACAATCTGTCCATTTACACCCCTGGTGGCGGCATGTCCAGCGACGTCATCAGGATCGCACCGTACACAACCACCGGCAGAACCATCGGCATCGGCAGTGGCAGTGGCCAACTGAATATCGCCAATATTGATGCCTTCAACTCCACCAAACTGGTCATCGGCGACACAACCTCCGGTGCTATCGCAGTGAATACGGCCATCTCGCGTACGGGAAAAGACTTGTCGCTCCTTTCTGGCGGGGCAGTCACTCAGGGGGCCAGTGGTGCCATTACCGCCTCGAATCTGGCCGTTACCGCCGGGGGCGATGTAACCCTTAACACCGCCACTAACGGAGTCGGCTGGGTGGCAATAAACACCTCCAGCGGTCTGATCAACTTTACTAACAGTGGCCCACTTGTTATCAGCACTGTCATTGATAACATGAAAACGCCGACAGTGCTGACCGGCATCAAGACGGGTGGCGGGGCCATCACCGTTTCAACCCCCAGCAGAATTACCTTTCTAGCACCAGTAGTGACCGACACAACCGTCAGCACCGTGACTCTCAGCTCATCCGGCGACAGTATCCTGGACAATACCGCCGGCGTCGCCATAACAGGCAAAGCACTCGACATCTCGGCGGCAATGGGCATCGGCACCCTGGGCACGACTCCGGCACCGGTCAAAACCCAGGTATCGCTTTTGAAGGCGGTCAATACCTCTTCCGGCGACATCAACATCCACAACACCGGCGGCCTGACAACCGATGCCATAACTGCTATACAGGCATTAGGCAAAGTTTCGATTGTGACCAAAAGCCCGCTGACCATTGGCGCGGCCGGAATATCTGCCGGGGGCGGCATCACCCTGACCGCTGGTTCCAGCGGCACAGCCGGCGCAGGCGACAACCTGACCATCAACGGCCCGGTCACCGCCACCACCGGCAACATTTCACTTTCGGCAGGTGATGCCATACTGGGAAGCGGAACCGTTTCGGCCCCGGGTGGCACGGTAAGCAGAAGTGCCAATCTGAATCCGGCTCCGGTAACAACTCCAGTAACAACACCCGTCTCCACCCCGACCGCCACTACGTCGCCGGTAGCACCCTCGGCAGCAACAACACTACCACCAAACATCGTCAGCCCGGTGACGACTCCAACGGTGGTAACAATTCCAACGGTGGTAACAACTCCAACGGTGGTAACAACTCCAACAGTGGTAACAACTCCGACAGTGGTAACAACTCCGACAGTGGTAACAACTCCAACGGTGGTAACAACGCCGACAGTGGTAACAACTCCGACAGTGGTGACGACTCCAACGGTGGTAACAACTCCAACAGGAACGGCACTTCCCCCCGCAGCGACGGCACCGGCAACCAACGTGGTGGTAAACAATCTCGTCGTGGTGCCAACATCTCCGCTGTCACCATCGGAAAGCTTTCAACAGAACCTGGTCAGTTCGCTGGCCAGAGGTGAGTCCTTTGATAACATCTTTGGCAGCCGTGAACACGTGCCAGTAACAACAAAACCCGATGGAGAAACGGATAACGACAAAGACAACAAAAACAAAAAGAGAAGCGGCCAGGAACTTACGCCATCTACGGAGAGAAAAAATGAGCCCACACCCCAGAAAACCTACTGTAATTAGTCTGTGTGCCGCAACCCTGTTTCTGCTGCTTTCGGTGGCGGTCGCCCTGGCCGGGCAGGCCGGGACAGTGTCGCACGTTTCGGGCCCGCTTGCTGCCCATCGGAGTGATGGTTCCGTAAAGGCGCTTTCCATCAGCTCGAAGGTTGATGAGGGGGACACCCTGATCACCGAAAAGCGCACCTATGCCCGGATCAAGTTCAATGACGGCAGCGAGGTGACCCTCAAGCCGAACACACAGTTCAAGGTTGAAAAATTTGCCTTCGACCAGAATAAACCGGCCGAGGACGCTGCTTCGCTGAACCTGATCAAGGGGGGCTTGCGAACCATCACCGGACAGGTGGGGAAGCGGGGAAACCAGGACAGTTACAAGATGAAGACCCCGACCGCAACGATCGGCATCCGGGGAACCATCTTCACCGCCGACTACATCTCACCGGATGAGCAGGCAGAGGGCGGCGCACCGGTATTAGTGGCCATGGCCGATGCCCCGGTTACCAACGACGCAGGTCCGATGCTGGTAGCCCAGGCATCAGGACTGACAGCCGGTCTCTACGTCCATGTACTTGACGGCGCGATCAACCTCAGTAATCAGGGTGGTTCACGGAGCTTCAGCGCCGGTCAGTTTGGCTTCACCCCCAACATCAGGCAACCTCCGATCTTACTGCCGAACAACCCAGGGATTCAGTTTACACCACCACCGGCGTTTTCTTCACCTTCCGGCGGCCCATCGACGGGAACTCAGGGCAACAGCAGGGGCGCCCCTGTCGGTGGGGCAGACTGTCAGGTACGCTAACATAAGAAAAAGCAGGGCGGGGCTGCCAGAATACGACGGTAGCCCCGTTTTTATTCTAACCGTATAACTGTAATAAAGGGGCATCACCATGAACAAAGCCTACCGTCTGATCTGGAGCAGAGCCAAGCAGGCCTGGGTTATCGTTGCTGAAAACATCGCCGGTAGGGGTGCCCCCCCGCCTTTAACCGTCGCAGCCCTTCTGACCGCTGCCTCACTGGCACTGACAGCCGGCACCGTACACGCCCTCCCCACCTCACCTCAGGTAATCAGCGGCAGCGCAACCATCGGTACGGTCGGCAGCAACATGACCGTTACCAACTCTGCCAACGCCATCATCAACTGGCAGGGCTTCTCCATC
>JBAXVE010000019.1:0-47851 GCA_037129245.1 Desulfuromonadales bacterium | reverse complement strand
TCAAACAGCATCATGCTGCACTTTTTGCACTTGGAACTTGAAACCGCCAGGTCATAAAAGCTGAGTTTACGCCATTCAATTCATGGAGAAAGGGGAACGCATGTTCGAATTTGATGAGACCATTGAACAGAGCGCCGTAATTAAAGTTATCGGAGTCGGTGGCGGTGGCGGTAACGCTGTTAACACCATGATTTCCGGTTCCATACATAAAGTTGATTTTATCGTTGCCAATACCGATGCGCAGTCGTTGCGTACCTCCAAGGCTCCCGTCAAACTGCAATTAGGGCGTGAACTGACCAAAGGACTCGGCGCCGGTTCAAAACCGGAAGTCGGTACCGCCGCTGCTCTTGAAAATCGTGAGCAACTGGTAGAGGCAATCAAAGGTGCCGACCTGGTATTCATCGCCGCCGGCATGGGAGGCGGCACCGGAACCGGTGCAGCACCGGTAATTGCTGAAGCGGCCCGCGAGACCGGCGTGCTTACCGTCGGAGTCGTTACGAAGCCTTTCAGCTACGAGGGGAAAACCCGCTCAACCCTCGCAGATCAAGGCATCGCCGAACTGAAGAAACATGTAGATTCTCTGATTATCATTCCCAATGACCGTCTCATCAGTATCGCCAGCAAGAACATGTCTCTTTTCGACGCCTTTAAACCGTCGGATGACGTCCTCCGCCAGGCTGTCCAGGGTATTTCGGAACTGATCACATCGACAGGCATGATGAACCTCGACTTCGCCGACGTCAAAACTGTCATGAGCGTGCGCGGTATGGCCATGATGGGCATCGGTGTTGGTAACGGTGAAAATCGGGCTGCTGAAGCGGTCAACAATGCCATCTCCAGTCCGTTACTGGAAGATAACGATATTTCCGGCGCCAAGGGTGTTCTGGTGAATATTACCGGCTCAACATCCATGACCATGGACGACTACAACACCGTCAACCGTATCGTCCACGAAAAAGTACATGATGATGCCAACATAAAAATTGGCGTCGTACGCGATGATGAGATGGGAGAAACCATCAAGGTAACTGTTATCGCAACCGGCTTCGGTGACCGTTTTGACAGTTCCAGGGATCGTGATACACGAAAAGAAAGAAGCTTCTCAATCGGAGGTGATCGCGCCGCAGCGTTAGGCACCATACGATCGCTCGATGTTCCCACGTTTAGACGGGACCAAGCGAAAACCGAGACGGTTACCAGAATTCGTCCTACCGTAACCTATATCGAAGACGATGAGGATCAGTACGATATACCGACATTTTTGAGAAAATCGGTCGATTAGCCTCACACACAACTCAATTAAAAAGGGTGAACCATTTTCCGGTTCACCCTTTTTTGCTGCAGCGCAACATGTGCACTCTTCTGGCGGTTACCCTCCGATGTGCACCTCGACTTTATCACCCTCGCTGACCTTGAGCTTCTTCTCTATCCCCGGGCCCACGACGATAGTTCCGTCGTACTGCTGGTCCATGTCTTTCATAACCATCACGGGGAACGTCCCTCTAGCCCCGCTGACGGCATTGATCAGGGTAAGCTTCTTGAACGACTGTTTGTAAAAATCACTAATGTATGAAAATGTAGGCTGACTGATGGCAATCATCCCGAGGGAGTCAAAGCTTGCGCTGGCCTGTTTATTGGCCAGGTGACTCACATTGAGCTGGAGAACGCCTTCAGCGGGCTGCACCGTCGTCCCGCCGACGGAAGTGGTAGCGCTTTCGGAAACTTGATTCTCTTCAATTTCGCCAGCCGCAGGAATCAGGTTGGCAAGTTTTTTTGCTGCCAGGTTAAGTGAAATGGAAAGCACCTGAATACTGACATTTTTGGTACAGAGCAGAAAAAGAGAAGAACCGGCAAAGTTTTTTACAATTACACGCCCGTCGGAATAACGCATATCGAGCAGTTCGAGAGTATGGGTAACTTGGAGCCCTTGAGCACACTCCATGACCAGTCCGGCAACCTTCTTCAGCGACGAAACGTCAACCAGCGGGGGAAGAGCGTGCGCCAGAACAGTACCCCTTTCGCTGAAAACGGCACTGCCAATGACACCTTCGACACCGTTTATATGTTGCAGGATATCCCGCATAAGGAATTCCCCCTACTTGCCGGGCAGGAAAGCCGACTTGATTTCCCCTTCGACATCGTCGAGGTTGGAGTCGGGCTTGACTGCGATACTCAAATAGTGCTGCTTCGAATCGTACATCAAAAGGTGAAAATGAGCCGTGTGAACGGCTGCCGCTTTGACTTCACCCAATCCAAGCAGCTCGCCCATACTGTTGCCGGTTTTGGCGAGAAACATCCCCTTGGCTGCAAGAGCCACAGCTTCTATACTGGCATCCTGAATCGGTGCCCCCTGCTTGTCGAGCAGAACGGCATAAGTGACGCTGCTAATTTCCTGGAGACGGGCTGCGATCTTGCTCATGGTTCTGCGCGGCGTGACCGAAGGACCAGAGCCGGGTCCCCTGTCTTTTGCAGTCCCGGCGTTTTCCTCGTCCATACGCCGTAGCGCCTCAAGCAGAAGAAAATCTGTTCGATAGTGTATGGTACAGACGTTAGATGTCATTTCCGGATGGATGTTGAAAGTGCCGCCCGGCCACTTGATGATCTTGTAAATGGCCTCTTCACCGGTCTCTTCGCCGAGCTCGGCATGAATTATCTCGCCACCTATAAAATAAATGACTCCGCGACTGTCGCCGTATTCAACTGAAATGGCACCGGTGTACTTATTGTGCCCTTTCAGTTGAATGACATCAGTCAGAGACAACCCTGCAACCGCACCTTTGAAACCACTTATATTCTCGGACATCGCTGACAACCTGATGATAAGATTATGCGGACACTCTGCAACATCATTTAAACCATAACATCATGACAAGTTCAAGCATGAATGTGCGTATTCATAGAAAAACCCCACCGGTCGCCCGGTGGGGTCGTTTTCATTTGCTGCCAGACTACCTGTTATTCACAGAGATCAACTTTAACATCCCAGTTTTTCAGCTTCATGGTACCGTTTCTCTCAAGGTTGAGGTGCATTTTGAAGGCGCGATCCCACAGCTGCGGCTCGTGACCGACTTTACGCCTGAGGCAGTCGGCTTCGGCAATATTGAGATACTCGGTCAACTGATCCCTGTAATCCGGATGTGCACACTTTTCGATGATGCGGCGTGCACGATCCTTCGGAGCCAGACCGCGAAGGTCGGCCAGTCCCTGCTCGGTGATGACGCAATCCAGATCATGCTCGGTGTGGTCGATGTGCGAACAGTGCGGCACAACACAGGAGATACCGGTCGGGTCGGTCTTGCTCGGACGTGACGACGGAGTATGCATCATCTTCAGATAACCGTTGCGCAGGAAGTCCCCGGAACCGCCCAGGCCGTTGATCATGCGGGTTCCGCCGACCAGCGTTGAATTGGCGTGGGCATAGATATCAATTTCAACCGGTGTGTTCATGGCGATGCATCCCAGACGACGGATCGGCTCCGGTGCGTTGGAGATGGAGAGCGGACGCAGGGTGATCTTGTCGAAATACTTGTCCATATTAGCGAAAAACTTCGGGAAGCCCGGTTCTGCCGAAAGCGAGAGCGAGCAGGAGGAGGCGCAGTCCAGCTTGCCGGAATCGAACAGATCGAGCATGGTGTCCTGGAGAACTTCGGTGTAGACCGACAGGTTGTAGAAGGGACCTTTGGCAAGGCCACCAATAACAGCGTTGGCAATAGAGCCGACGCCCGACTGGATCGGCAGCAGGTTGTCCGGCAGACGGCCGGCCTTGACCTCAGCCTGGAAGAAGTCGATGACGTGGCCGGCAATGGCGTCGGAAGTATCGTCCTGCTCGGCAAAAGCACGACCCTGATCGCGCAGTTTGGACTCAACGATAGCAACGATCTTATTCGGATCGCAGGGGATCGAGGTAGAACCGATGCGGGAGTTGGCCTTGGTAATATTGAACACCTGGCGATTCGGCGGAGTAAGCGGAGTAAGAAGGTCATGAATCCCTTCGAATGATGGTTGGCCGGTGTTGATCTCGACAATGATCTTGTCGCACTGCATCAGGATTTCCGGGATCACGCCGCAGGATGAGGTCGGCACAAGCCCGCCGTCCTCGGTAATTGCTGAACACTCGATAATGGCCAGGTCGAGTCTGCCGGTTTCAGAATCCTTGGTATAGAAGCCGTAGCCCAGATCCTGAGCGAAGAGGGAAAGATGCTTGTCGCCCATGCGGATGCGGCCTTCATTGATGCCGGCGGCGATATTTTTTCCGGTCTGATAGGGCCAGCGACGGTCGATCATGTCATTTTTTGCCCAGCGGTCTTCGGTTTCGGCACCGACGGAGGCACCGATGAACAGGTTGAACTTCCATTTGCCCTGCAGGTTGTTCTTCTCAACGTGCTCGGCAACGGCGATCGGAACTACCTTCGGGTAACCGGCCGGGGTGAAGCCGGACCAGCCAAGATTCATGCCCGGCTTGAAGAACTGAACTGCCTCTTCGGCTGTCATGACCTTGCTCAATAATGACTTGTGGCGTACGCGGTCTTGCAGGGTTCCGTAATCTGACATCTCCTACCTCCTGTGTGTTGTGTTGTTACAGACACGTAACGTGCTGATTATGTTTATAATATTTTACGTTATGACCGGCAGCCTTGATAAAACAGGTTCCGTAGCCTAAAGTAAAACCGGATTTTACGCATTAGGTAATGCTTCGTCAAGCGTAAAGTGTATACACTACTTTTCAGCTTTCGTAGTCAACCGCCGCAATCGATGAACAGACGGACTTCATGAACGGAACGACCTCTCCGGCATGGTACGGATGGATCTGGTAGCTTTGAAGGTCAGCCAGGGAATCAAATTGGGTTATGAGGGCAACGTCGTAGGAACGTTCCGAGCGGATAACGTCCACACCGGCCTCGATGTGGCGCAGAAGAGGGATTTCACTTTTCATACTGAGCAGTTTGGCCTGAGTTGCAGCCATGTTTTCGGTGGTGGGCTCCGCCAGTTTGAAGAGAACAATATGGGTGATCATGGGTGGAAAATCCTTTCCGTTAATTTGATTCGACAACAGGGTTTTCTGTATATAGCGACAGGGTTACGCTGTCAACGTCAATTACGAGTTCCCATCCGCCCGGCCGGCAGATTCAGACGGGACGGGCCGCAGAAACACGACAAACGCTCCGCTCCCTCCCATTCCGCGAGGTGCAGGTGCAAATTCCGTCACACTCTCCCTGCCGGCATCCCGCAGCCAGGCTGCAACCGCCTGCTGAAGAACCGGGCGCTCCGCAGAGTGGTTCCCCTTACCGGTTATAATCAGGGCTGCCTTCTGCCCTCTTCTGCGGGCACCGATCAAAAAACGGGGCAGAGCTTCCAGCGCCTCCTCGCGTGTCAGTCCGTGCAGGTCAAGCTGATGCTCAACCGATACGACACCCCGTTTTACCTGCCGCAGGCGGTTGCCGGCCAGAGCCTGAAGCTCACCATCGTCAGGAGTCAGTTCTGTGAATTTCGTATCAAGTTTCAGTCGTCCGATTTCCTGAGCAAAAAGTTTTACGGATGCTTCATCTTCAGCAGGAATGGAGTATGCTGATGGCTGAGACTTGGGCAGGACCGGCTGTTTTCCTTTCACCGCTGGGGTGGCCCGTGTAAGCGGCTGCACGCCCGACATGGCCTGCAAAAAGAGATCTGCACCGCTGACAGGTTCCTCCCGAGTCTGCTGGACAGCCACTTCCACCTTCTTTGATGGTACCGACGAAACCGCCACTCCCTTCAATAATCCGAATGGAGATATGTGAAACTGTTTTGGTTTTGGCGGATTGGGAGAAGATTTCCTGGCCATACGACAACTCCTCAGTGACGGCTGGTTTGCAGTAACAACCGGGGATATATACCACAAAACAGGATTCCGTCCCGTACAAATTTTCACATCATCAAAAACGGAAACCGGTGCACGCCCCGGCTTGACACGGTGAAGGTTTACGTCTACAACCCACAGCATAGTTTTAGTTCAGGAATGGAGTAATTGATGCCCGTCATAGTTTCATTTGTCGGAGCCGGGCCGGGAGCGGACGACCTTATCACCATACGCGGAGCCCGCCTCCTGCGACATGCCGATGTAGTCATATTTGCCGGTAGTCTGGTGGACCGGCAGCTGGTCAGGCGTTTTGCGGCCAAAGCTGATGTGTATGATTCGGCCGGGATGACGTTGGACGAAGTAATCGGAACCATCGCCGAATCCGTGGCAGCCGGCAGACGGGTGGTACGGCTGCACACCGGTGACCCCTCCATCTACGGCGCTATTCAGGAACAGATGGAAGCCCTTGACGCTCTGGAAATCGGCTATCAGGTTGTACCCGGTGTAACCAGCGCCTTCGCGGCGGCAGCTGCGCTCAGACAGGAGTTAACTCTTCCAGGACTCTCCCAAACGGTCATCATCACCCGGGTTGAAGGACGTACACCGGTGCCGGAACAGGAGCATCTGAGCAAAATAGCGCAGATAGGCGCGACCATGGTCATCTATCTTTCAGTCGGCATGATAGAAAAAGTCGTCGAGCAGCTCCTGCAGGGGAGCTACACCCAAGCCACCCCGGCCGCCGTTGTCTGCCGGGCTTCGTGGGATGACGAGCTGGTCATTCAAGGCTCCCTGGCAGACATTGCAGAGAAGGTTCACACTGCAGGAATCGACCGTCAGGCGCTGATCATTGTCGGTGATGTGCTGGCGGCCCGCCGGAACGGGCTCGAAACCAGGTCGCTGCTGTATGACAAGGGTTTCTCGCACGGTTTTCGCGAGGCCACGGTGTAAGATGCGCACTGCAATCGTAGCCATAACCCGCAACGGAGCGCGTCTTGGCCGGAAACTGCGGGAAAATCTGGCCGGCACACACCTGTATATCTCCCGGCGCTATTCCGGAAACTGTGACAACGTACAATCCTTTGAACCCGAAGAACTGAAGACTTTAATCACCTCACTCTGGAAGGGATATGACGGCTTTGTCTTCGTTATGGCGACCGGAATCGCCGTTCGCATGATCGCCCCGTTGCTTGAGTCGAAAGAAACCGACCCGGCGGTTGTCGTCATGGATGACGCCGGCCGGTTCGCAGTTTCGCTTCTGTCGGGTCATCTGGGGGGAGGAAACGAGCTTGCCGAACGCTGTGCCTTCGTAACCGGTGCAAGAGCGGTCATCACTACCGCCACCGATGCCAACAACCTCCCCTCTTTTGACATGCTGGCCAAAGAGCAGGGGTGGGGCATCGATGACATCAGTCGGGTCAAACAGCTTAATACGCTGCTGCTCGACGACGAAGAGATCGCCGTCGTCGATCCCGGCGGGCGCACCCGCAGCTGGCTGCATGGCCGCGGCCGCATTACATTTTACGACACCTTCGCCGAAGCGGTTACAAGCACGGCTAAGGGATTTCTCTTCGTCACCAATCGTCACCTTCCACCGCAGACAAGCCCTCCCAGCCTGCTGATTCTGAGACCCCGCAATCTGGTACTGGGTATCGGCTGTAATCGCGGGACAGCGGCCGACGAGATCGAAGCCTTCGTACTATCCCACCTTAAACGGGTATTTCTCTCACCAAAAAGCGTCAGCTGCATCGCTTCTGTTTCCGCCAAACGTGACGAAACCGGCCTCATCGAATATTCCAAACGTCTGGGAGTGCCGTTCCTCTGCTTTAAAAATGACCAGTTGAAGGGGATCGAATTCCCCTCCCCCCCATCCAAACACGCTCTGGCAGCCATCGGCGTCGCCGGCGTTGCCGAACCGGCAGCCATTCTGGCATCCGGCGGGGGGCGACTGCTGCTGAAAAAGGTCAAATCCGAAAATGTAACCCTGGCTGTGGCAGAACTGAAGGAGGTGGCATAACCTCAGCAGCCAGCCAATAATTCTGAGGAATTGCGCCGGAGAGACCCCACTGAACAGCACAAACAAAATTACTTGTAGTTGATAGTTCTAACGTCTATTCTGATGCCTCCTCTCCCATCGTTATTTGAATAACTTCATACACAGTTTTATGAGGTGTGCAGCTTATGAATTGGACATTTTTCGTTCTCGCCCTGCTTATATTCCTGATCCCTGTAACCGTCGCGCACGCAGTACCAACCTCACCATCTTCTACCGTCACTCCGCCAGGGGCTGAAAACGAGCAGCGCCTGAACATGCTTTCCGTATCCCCCAAAGTCATGCTGAAGCAGATCTTGTTCAGCGGCAATACGGCTGTTTCCACGGCCGAACTCACGGTCACAGCCTCATCATACCTGAATCGGGTGCTTGTAACGGAGGAGCTGGAGGCTCTCCGGCAAGCCTTGATCAAGCTCTACGTCAGCAAAGGGTATATAAATTCCGGCGTGATCATTCCAGATCAGAAGGTGGAAAACGGGGTCATCACCTTCACGATAATCGAAGGGGGCTTGAACAGTGTCACAATAGACGGGCTGAAATATTATCGTTACCCATTTCTATCATCAAAACTGAATGTGGCAGCCGTCCAACCGCTGAACGTAAACCGGATTCAGGAAGCGTTGCAGCTGTTTCAGCAGGACCCAAGAATCAAACAGATAAATGCCGAACTGGTTCCCGGAGCAAAAACCGGCGAGGCCGAACTTAAGGTTAAAATCAACGAGGCATCTCCATTAAAAATTTCATCACGATTCAATAACGACGCCGCGCCGGCCACCGGTTCCTTTCGTGGCGAGCTGGTGATCGCCCATCAGAATGTACTCGGTTTTGGTGATACGCTTTCCGCCCATTCAACTGTCACTGAAGGAGCTGTTGATTACGGCGGGCGCTACTCATTCCCGGTGTCGCTGTATGACACGACACTGGACGTATATTACAGCACGAGCAACAACATGGTGATTGAGGAACAATTTAACGGCCTTGACGTTACGAGTGAAAATGAAACCATCGGATTGAAAATCCGGCAGCCGTTCCAACGTTCTGCAACCGGTGAATTTGCCATTTCCCTCACGGGCGAAAAACGAAGCAGTGTATCAAAATTACTGGGGCAAAGATTTTCATTTTCCGCCTGGGAGCATGATGGCAAAAGCAACGTGAGCGTTCTGCGTCTGACACAGGAATGGACTCGCCGAACCTCCAGCAGCGTTGCAGGTATATATTCAACGTTCAACTACGGTATTGCAGTTCTGGGTGCCACGACAAACAGCAATCTTCCCGATGGCCGCTTTGGTTCGTGGATCGGACAGGGGATGCTGCTTTCTCGAATCGGGACTTCACCGATTCAGACAATGCTGCGGGCTAATGCCCAGATCTCCTTAAATCAACTGCTGCCGATGGAAAAGTTTCCCATGGGGGGGCTCGGTTCGGTTCGCGGCTACCGGACAAATACTATCGTTCGTGACAACGGGTTCAACTGCACCGGTGAAGTGCGGATTCCTCTGTTCAGCAACGATACCTGGCCCGGGACACTGCAGCTGGTTCCCTTCATCGATTTCGGTTGGGGCTGGAATACCGGCGGTGCCGTGTCAACTCCCGAAACTATTACCGGCATTGGCGGCGGATTGCGCTGGCAGGTTGTCAATTTTGTCACGGCAGAAGCCTACTACGGCTATGGCATTGACAAGGTGCCTGTCGGGAAAAAAGACCTTCAGGATCAGGGGCTTCATTTTCAGGTCAGTATCGAATGGCTTTGAAGGAGGAAGGAAAGCATGTCAACTAGAGCACAATCCGCCGTAATGCTGCTGTTTGCAACAGTTCAACCGCTTTACGCAGCGGTCACACTGGATGGCACCCTGGGGCGCAGCGGAACGGTCAATGGGCCCAATTACGCTATTACCAGCGATCTTGGCAAACAGGTGGGAAGCAATCTGTTCCACAGTTTCTCAACGTTCAACCTTACCAATGGTGATGTCGCTACCTTTTCCGGCCCGGTAAGCGTTTCAAACATTATCAGCCGCGTTACCGGTGGTACTGCATCGAGCATCGACGGAAGCTTGAAGTCAGATATTTCGGGAGCTAACCTCTATTTCCTCAACCCGGCCGGCATCATGTTCGGAGCCAACGCGACCCTGGATATCAGCGGGTCATTTCATGTCAGCACTGCAGATTACCTGAAACTGGGAAGCGATGGAAGGTTCGATGCAGCGAAACCGATGAACAGCGTCCTGACGACTGCTCCTCCATCGGCATTCGGTTTCGCATCACCGCAACCGGCCGGAATATCGGTAAGCGGGAGCCTGCTGCAGGCACCTCAGACAGCAACCCTGTCGGTGATTGGCGGAGACCTCACCGTCAGCAGCGGTGTCAGGAACAGCAGCTTGCTGGGTGGCCTGATCAAGGCGCCTGGCGGTCGCATGAATATCGTAAGTGTGGCATCGCCGGGCGAGGTTGTTACCGAAACCAGTGGAATATCCTTGAATAATATTAAAACTCTTGGAAACATTGTTGTTTCTGACAGTTCAGGCATATCCGCCAGCGGCCAGGGCGGTGGTGCCATTTATATTCGCGGAGGCAATCTGGCTCTGGAGGGCGAATCATATCTGGCTTCGAATACAAATGGAGGCTTGAACGGCGGTGGTATTGACATCCGCCTCCAGGGGGGACTGGACATTTCCGGCACCTCCTTTATCAACTCTTCAACGTCATCGGCAGGAAACGGCGGTAATATTTCCATTACAGCCGGCGATACGATCAGCGTGAGTGAAGGCGGATACATCGTTAGCCAGGCCGCCAAAGGCAGCACGGGTAAAGCGGGGAGCCTTGCTATCACAAGCAGGAATTTTTACATTTCAGACTCTGATTCGAATGTCGGTTCCATGACCTATTCTACCGGTAATGGCGGTAATCTTTCCATTACGGCCAGCGATACGGTAACCGTTGCCGACGGGGGGAGCCTGTTATGCCGGGCAAACTCGGGAAGTACCGGCAATGCGGGGAATATTTCGATCGTGGCGGGCACGCTGAATGTGTTCGGTCAGGATGCCTATATCTCCTCGTCAACTTTTGGAAAGGGCGATGCCGGGGCCGTAAAGATAAAGGCTGACGCAATTACGATTACAGGGGGTGGAACCGGTTCGGTTACCGGAATTTATGACCAGGCCAACCCTGGAAGCAGCGGCAGGGCCGGCAATATAGATGTGACAGTGAGCGGATCACTGTCGATCGTAAATGGTGGAGCGATAACGTCAGATACCTATGCAGCAGGTGATGCCGGATCGGTAAGCGTACATGCCGGGTCTGTGCGCATTGACCGCCAGAACGGCAATTGGACCGGCATTTCGAGTGATACCAATACAGGCGGTAGCGGCAAGGCCGGCAGCGTAGAGGTGACAACGCTCGGAGAACTGGCGGTTGTCAATGGAGGAAAGATTTCTTCATCCACATATTCATCCGGCGATGCCGGAACGGTGAGAGTCAATGCTGGTTCCATAGTCATCGACAGGCAGGATAGCAGCTACACCACCGGAATTTACGATCAGGCAAATACAGACAGCAGCGGCAGGGCCGGCAATGTAGAAGTGACAACGACCGGATTACTGTCGATCGTGAACGGTGGATTAATTTCATCAGGAACCTTTGCAAACGGGGATGCCGGTTCACTGAGTGTTATGGCGGGCTCCATCATGATCGACCGACAGGGGAACAGTTCCGCAACCGGAATCTACAATCAGGCTAATGCCGGTAGTGGCAAAGCCGGCAGCATAGAGGTGACGACAACCGGATCGCTGTCGATGGTAAACGGAGGATTGATAACATCGAGTGCTTTTGCAAAAGGAGATGCCGGATCGGTGAAAGTCAACGCCGGCTCCCTCATAATCGATCGGCAAGGCGGCAGCTACACCACGGGAATTTACGACCAGGCCAATACAGGCAGCAGCGGCAAGGCCGGCAACATAGATGTGACAGTGACCGGATCGCTATCGATAGAAAACGGCGGTGTGATTACGTCAGATACCTATGCGACAGGTGATGCCGGATCGGTGAAAGTAAGCGCCGGGTCTATGCGTATTAACCGCCAGGACGGTGCTTGGACCGGTATTTCGAGCGATACCAATTCTGGTGGTAGCGGCAAAGCCGGCAATGTCGAGGTATCGGTGACAGGTTTGATGTCGGTGGTAAATGGCGGTAAGGTTTCCTCTTCAACATTTTCGGCAGGTGATGCCGGATCGGTGAAAGTCAACACCGGTTCCCTCATAATTAACAGCCAGGGAAGCAGTTTTGGCACCGGCGTTTTTGACCGGGCCGAAACTGGTAGCAGCGGCAAAGCCGGTAGCATTGACGTAACTACGACCGGATTACTGTCGATTGTCAACGGAGGTGTGATTTCCTCTTCGACCCTTGCAAAGGGTGATGCCGGAGCAGTTAAGATTACATCAGGCTCTATCTTGATTGACAGACAGGGAAGCAGCTCCAACACCGGCATTTATGACCGTGCCGAACCTGACAGTAGCGGCAAGGCCGGTAACGTCGATATAACAACATCCGGACTACTGTCGATTGTGAATGGAGGGATTATTTCCTCATCGACCTTTGCAAAAGGTGATGCCGGTTCGGTAAAGGTAAATGCAGGTTCCATCGTGATAGACAGACAGGGGAGCAGTTCCGTCACCGGCATTACTGACCAGGCTAATCCAGCTAGCAGCGGAAAGGCCGGCAGCGTAGCGGTTACAACGGCCAAACTGCTGTCGGTGGTGAATGGCGGCGTAATTTCCTCATCTACCTTTTCCAAGGGCGATGCCGGTTCGGTAAAGGTCAATGCAGGTTCCATCGTGATTGACAGACAGGGAAGCAGTTCTACCACCGGCATCCTGGACCAGGCCGAACTCGATAGCAGCGGCAAGGCTGGCAACATCGAGGTAACAACGACCGGAATGCTGTCTGTGTTGAATGGTGGAAGAATCACTTCATCCACCTATGCTACGGGCGATGCCGGGTCCGTAAAAGTTGCTGCGAATTCCATCATGATCGACGGAAAGGGTAGCAACTCCGTCACCGGCATTTTTGGCAGAGCAAATTCAGAAAGCAGCGGCAGGGCCGGCAGCGTGGAGGTCACAACGACCGGATTGCTGTCGATTGTTAACGGAGGCCTGATTACATCTGATACCTTTGCTACGGGCGATGCTGGGTCAGTAAAGGTAAAAGCGGAGTCCATCATGATCGACAGGCAGAGAAGCAGCCTCGTCACCGGCATTATTGACCAGGCCAATTCAGGCAGCAGCGGCAAAGCCGGCAGCATTGAGGTGGCTGCGACTGGTCAGCTGTTGATTGTGAATGGAGGAATTATTTCCTCATCGACCTTTGCAAAAGGTGATGCCGGATCGGTAAAGGTCAATGCGGGCTCCATCGTGATAGACAAACAGGGGAGCAGCTCTTCCACCGGCATTTACGACCAGGCCAATTCAGGCAGCAGCGGCAAGGCCGGCAGCATTGAGGTGACAACACCCGGTTTGTTATCGCTATCAAATGGCGGAAAAATTACATCCTCCACCTATGCAACAGGTGCTGCCGGGGCAGTACAGGTTACTGCGGGCACACTTACGGTCGACGGCACATCGTCCAGCATCGACGCCAGGGCTGCCTCCGGTTCCTCGGGGCAGACCGGCAGCGTCAGCATCATTGCAACAGAAGGCATAACGCTTACCAATGGCAGCGAACTTTCGATCCGGAATGATGCGAAAGTTACGGACCCAACCAGCCTTACACCAACTGTGCTGTCGGTCTCTGCACCGACTATCGCCATCAACAGTGCCCAGATCACCGCTGCTTCTACCGACAATGTTGACTCCAGCGGCATCAATGTCAGTTTCACGGACAGGTTGTCCCTATACGCCAACAGCAGCATAACTACCAGCGCCAAACAGGGGAATGGCGGTTCGATACGGATTGAAGGGGGTAAACTCGTCAATCTTGATGTATCCCGCATCACCACATCGGTGCAAACCCAGACCGGCAACGGAGGCAATATTGACCTGACGGCACATCAGCTGGTACTCGACAACAGCAGGATCGTTGCTCAGGCGGATGCTGGTAACGGCGGAAACATCAACCTGAAAGCCGAAATCATAATTCAATCGCCCGTTGGAAGCCTGATCAGCGCCTCTTCCAATCTCGGCATGCAGGGCTCGGTAGTTCTCTCATCACCGGTGATCGACTCGAATGCAGTTCCGGTGGATATGCCCACAGGCTTGAAGGACATTACGGCACTCTCTCCACGGCGCTGCATCGCCAGCGGCGACGAGATCAGCAGCTTTGTGGTGTACGGATGCGGCGCCGTTTCGCGGCAGCCCGATGCGGCAATGATAGGAATGTAAATCTAAGAGGTGCATCGTGAATACGATAAAAATCCTGGTTATAACCTTTGTTGTCGCCCTTTCTGCCGGCCTGGTATTTGCGGCTGCGGAAAAATCTGACCACACGCTGGCGGAGGAATTTCTGAATTCCGGACAGGCTCATCTGCAATCCGGCAGAAATGACCAGGCAAGAGTACAGCTGACCAGGTCGGCAGAACTTGCAAGAAAATCCGGCTCGCGCGTCATACTGGCAAAAGCGCTCAACCTGTTGGGCAGCTTGCAGATCGGCGCACAATTCAAACAGCCCGACGGCAGGGTTGCTGTTGCAACGGTGCGCTCTCGCCAGAGCACAGAAACCGACACGGCACTCAACTACCTGACGGAAGCATTGCAGCTGGCCACGGAGCTGGCTGATTCCCGTCTTACTGCCTCCATTCTCAACAATCAGGGCAATCTGTATGCGGGTCGCAATGTTTTTGCAGCCGCAAAGAACAAATTTATTGAGGCACTCTCCGTGGCAAATGTTTCGGACGGTGGATTCAGGGCTTCGGTTTTAGCTAATCTGTCCACGTTGTGCGCCAAATACGGTGAATACGGCGAGGCTGAACGGCATGCGACTCAGGCATATCAGCTGATTTCGGCAGAGCAGCTCTCCACCGAAAAGACGAGTGTACTGATAAAAACGGGAACTGCTCTTTTAAGAGTCGCCCGGAATCTGCCTGCACGATCAAACCAGGCAGGTGAAGCGGCTCATCGCGCGTTCCGAAGCGCATTGCTCTGCGCAGAAGGCTTGAATGATGAAAAAGCTCGCGGCTATGCGCTGGGATATGACGGCATGGTCTATGAGAGTGCCGGAGATCTAAACACTTCATTTAAGCTGACCAGAGAAGCCCTGTTTGCCGCTCAGGTTTCAGATTCCCGCGAGCAACTGGCTCTGTGGCAGTGGCAGCTGGCGCGTCTGCACGCCTCATCAGGAAATGAAGGGGCCTCCCTTGCTGCGTTCAAAAATTCACTCGCGGAACTTCAGCGGTTGAAACAGGCACCGCCATCACAATGCAGTGAGTGCATCATTTCATTCAAGGAGTTTATCGAACCGGTCTATAAGGGGCTGCTCGACCGGATGTTCCGGAAAGCCGACAAACAGGAAGCAGCTGATCTGCAGAAATCTCTGATGGAAATCAGGGATGCCATCGAATCGTTCCGTACAGCAGAGCTCCAGGATTTTTTCAAAGATGGTTGCGTTACGACCCGCCAGAATTCCACAACCGTCTCAGCATCTCCCGCCAATACTGCGGTGGTATACTACACGATTCTCCCGCAGCGACTCGAAATTCTGGTGCAGTTCCCCTCCGGCTTCAAACGGTACTCGGTCCCTGTCGATTCTCGCGCACTTTCGAGAGATATTGCCCTGTTTCGCAGCAGCCTGAGTCTCAATTTTGACAACTACATGAGCGGTGCAAAACGGCTCTACAACGTCATGCTGCGCCCGTTCCGGAATGACCTGCAGGCTGAAAAGGTGGGCACGCTTGTGCTTGTCCCCGATGGCCCTTTGCGAACGATTCCCGTGTCGGCCCTGCATGACGGTACGGAATTTGTTGTGTCAAAATATGCTATAGCCGTTACCCAGGGACTTCAGCTCACCGATACCAGCGAAGTTTCAAAAGACTTCAAAGACAAGGGTATCCTCATGGCCGGATTAAGCGAAAGCGTGCTTGACTTCCCGGCGCTTCCGAGCGTTGTTTCCGAATTGAAAGGAATCTCCGGCATATTCGACGGCATCACGCTTATGAACAGCACCTTCAAAATTGACGCACTGAAGACAACTATCGACAAAAGACCATACTCCATTATCCACCTGGCCACCCATGGTGAGTTTGCGGGTGACAGCGACAGCATGTTCATCCTGGCGTATGACGGATTACTCAAGTTCGATCAACTCGACCGGATCATCAAGGTGACTAAATACAAAAACACACCGCTTGAGCTGCTGACCCTGAGCGCCTGCAAAACAGCTACCGGCGACGACAGAGCGGTACTGGGGCTGGCCGGTATAGCGGTGAAAGCCGGCGCCAAGAGCACCATGGCCACCCTGTGGGAAATCGATGACAAGGCAACATCAGAGTTTATTATCGAATTCTATCGCCAGCTCAAAACAGGGATTTCAAAATCTATGGCATTGAAAAACGCCCAGGAAAAACTGATGCAGCAGTATTCCCACCCCTATTTCTGGTCACCCTTCCTGCTGGTCGGCAACTGGATGTGACGAGGAGCAGCCATTGACGTTGCAGCACCTGAAAACCGGCCGGGCAGTTATTCCTTTCGTCTGCTTTTTTGCAGCTCTTTTATTGTTTCCGGTGTGTACCAAACTGGAGCACATCGGATATGACATGCGGACGAAAGTCGTCAGTACCCTGCTGCAGCCCCCTGCCGCATCCCACGTGGTGGTCGTTGCGATTAAAGAACAGTCCATCCTCGCAAAAAAACCGTTTGTGTTCTGGTACCCTGAAATCGGAAAATTCTGCAGCCTGATGGCGCAGATGGGGGCGTCGGCAATCGGGATCGACCTGATTCCGGTTCACTCCCTCGAACAGAAATTCGGCGGTGCCTATCTGGGAGCCGAGCTGTCCGGTCAGGGGAAAACCGATCTGGCTCTTGCCGGCAAAGTATTTGACCAGCTCCTGATGACCGGCATCATGGAAGCGGGTAATTCGTCACACCTTGTACAGGGGGTCTCCGGATCCACGATACCGTTTTATTATGACCTGCTTGCATTCATGGGAAATGCCACTCCGGCGTCATTACGGCTCCAGGCAGACGGAGACTCCATCATCAGAAGCCAGCCGGGGCGCTTTGATACGGACATGCTCAGCTTCCCGGCCGAACTGGTACGGGCTTCCGGAAGCGGTTTCCCGTTTCCTCCGAAACTGCACATCAATTACCGCTTTCTGCCACACATCCCGGTACTGGATTTTGAAGATCTGCTTGCCGCCAGGACAGACCCGGGAGCGATAAAAAACAGGATCGTCATTCTGGGCCTGCTCAGTGCCGCGGACGACATCCATGAAACCTCAATCGGCGCCCGCCCCGGTATGCTCATTCATGCAACCACCATAGAAACGCTGCTATCCGGAAAAACCATCAATCCGGTCTCCCTGCCGATTTCACTGCTCCTGATGGCTCTGCTCTGCGGATGCTCGTTTCCGCTGGCAAATTCACCATCTCCGCTCCGTTCACTTGTCTTGCTCGGCTGTTGTGCATCGGCGTTCACCGTCATCAATGTAGTCTGTTTTGCCAGCGGCATTGTCATACCGCTATTCCCTCACGCCGCCATACCGTTCATCATGTTCTGCATCACCTATCCGTACCGCTATGTCGTTGAGGAACGCGGCAAACGTAAGCTGTACCAGGCATTCAGCTATTATGTGTCTCCTGAGGTCATCGACCGCCTGGTGGTACACGATGCGGAACAGCTGATGAAGGGAGAACGCCATAACGTCTGCATCATGTTCCTTGATATTCGTGGATTTACCGCCCTCTCGGAAAAATACGAGTCCGAGTCGATTGTCGCCATGCTCAACATTTTTTTCGAGCAGGTCACCGAAGTGGTTCAAAATCACGGCGGTTTTGTAAATAAGTTTATCGGCGACGGCATGCTGGCGTTTTTTACTCCCGCCGACAAATTCGTCGATGCCGCCATCGAAGCTTCTCTCGAAATATGCCGACTGTCTTCAGAAATGAACTCTTCGGGCATACTGCAGCAGTACATCCGGGAAGACACCCTGGCCGTCGGGATAGGTCTCCATGCCGGCAGCGTCATATTGGGAAATATCGGTTCCCGACGTAAAATGGATTTCACCGTCATCGGCAGAGCAGTAAACGCAGCCAGTCGCATTGAGTCCTTGACCAAAGAGTATTCACGCCCGATACTGGTAAGCAGCGAAGTGCAGGCCCTGTCCCATAGCGGGTACGTCTTTGAAGCACTTGGGACTGCTCAGGTCAAAGGCATTGCCGGAGGGGTTGAGATTTTCGGGTTATCGCAGAATATAGATCAGAAGGGGGACGCAAATGAAAAAACGCATTGAAATTCTGGCGTGTACGGCCGTAGCTTTTATCCTCATGACTGCAGGCATCGCTGCGGCTGATGAATGGCGGATATTCGGAGCACGGGGGACAGTGCAGATAACACCGTCCGGGGGGGCGGCGGATGTCATCAACAACGAAAAGAGCCTGATGATGAAGGTTTCGGAGGGTTCCACCATACAGGTCAAGGGGAAGGGCAAAGTTGTTGTCGTTTCCCTCAAGAGTCGCTCGGCATTTGAAATCGGCGACGACAGCACCGCCCGGGTTGAAACCGATACCGTCCGTCCCCTGAAAGGGACGGTCAATCCAAAAACCGGATATGCACCGCCTGCCGGAAAGGATGGCAAAATAGGGGGAATTGTCATGCGAGGCGCGGACAACCAGAAGGGATGTCTGAAGCTGATTTCTCCCGTTAAAACTAAAATCGTAGAATTAACCCCTGAACTTCGCTGGGAAA
Source organism: Desulfuromonadales bacterium (assembly GCA_037129245.1). GTDB lineage: Bacteria > Desulfobacterota > Desulfuromonadia > Geobacterales > Pseudopelobacteraceae > JACRCG01. The sequence continues at coordinate 29,084 of JBAXVE010000019.1, read as the reverse complement.
ACAACTGCAGCGGTGTGGCGAATCTGGGAGTGACAATACTTTCAGATGAACAGGTTGTTCACTCCGCAGAGGTCCGCTCTGTAAGCTCGTATCGTGTGCCCGAAAACGTGCTGAAAGCCGGCAACCGCTACCTGTGGATGATCGATGGAGGCTCCGGTTTTGATACATCAAGCGGCGTCTTCATGGTTGCAGAGAATAAAGAACGCGAAGAAGTAACACAGCAGACGAAAAGTGCGAGTTCAACGGCAGCCCCTGAAGACCGGCTGGCCTACATGTATTTTCTTTCAGACAGGGGGTTTTCAGAACTGGCTAAGGTCGAACTGGGAAAGCTCCGCACCGCTTTCCCTGAAGCTGCAGGCCTTTTGGAGCTGCCATAATCATTGTACAACCATCTCATTTGCAACATCCTGTTCTTGTAGATGTTTCTCTGGAGAATAAACCGAGGAGAAATAAAACCGCTTGACTTTGACGGGAAACATTTTCTACTATGCACAGACAATAACGGCGTTGAAGAGGAGTAGTAGTTATTTCGGGCTTTCCAGAGAGCCGGTGGGTGGTGCGAACCGGCAAGCACGAATGATGAACTCGCCCTGGAGCCGCTCCGGTGATATGTAGTCGGGGCCGTGAGCCTGCGTTAAAGGCGTAACAAGGCTGTGCGATGGTTTGTCGCCGGCGAATTGGGTGGTACCGCGGAAGGCATACATGCCTCTGCCCCAAATGAGGGGTTGAGGCTTTTTCATTTTTGGCAATGGACTACAAAGGATGTCAATTTACTGAGAGGAGAATACAGATGGCAAAAGCGGCACAGAAAAAAGATGAACCGAAGATTATAAAAATTTTCGACACGACCCTGCGGGATGGGGAGCAGGCTCCCGGTAACAGCATGAACATCGAAGAGAAACTGCGCATTGCCAAGCAGCTGCAGAAACTCAACGTTGACGTGATCGAGGCCGGTTTCCCGATTGCGTCGGACGGAGATTTTGAGGCGGTTAAAAAGGTGGCCCAGGTCATCAAAGGGCCTGAAATTGCCGGTCTCTGCCGGTCGAGCGAAAAAGATATCGACCGCGCCTGGGAAGCGCTGAAATACGCCGGTGAAAAGGGGCGCATACATACATTTATCGCTACATCCGACATCCATATGAAATACAAGCTGCAGATGGAGCCGGCCAAAGTGCTGGCGGCAGCTGTCAAAGCAGTTAAACGGGCAGCATCGTACACAGCCAACGTCGAATTTTCCTGCGAGGACGCCGTCCGCACCCGCCTGCCGTTTCTGGCTGAGGTGGTCGAGGCGGTCATCGCCGCCGGGGCGACAACAGTCAATATTCCCGATACCGTTGGTTACACGGTACCCTTTGAATATTTCAACATTATCAAGTACCTGAAGGACAACGTTTCCAACATCGAAAAGGCGATCATCTCAGTCCACTGCCACAACGACCTGGGACTGTCGGTCGCCAACTCGGTAGCAGCCATCCAGGCCGGAGCGGGACAGGTCGAGTGCACCATCAACGGCATCGGCGAGCGGGCTGGAAACTGTTCGCTGGAAGAGTTTGTCATGATCCTCAAAACCCGCCGGGACATCCTGCCGTTCGCCACCAATGTGGTCACCGAGCAGCTGACACCCTCAAGCCGCCTGCTGACCACCATTACCGGCATCGGCGTACAGCCCAATAAATCGGTTGTGGGAGCCAACGCCTTTGCTCACGAAGCCGGCATCCACCAGCATGGCATGCTGATGGAGAAAACAACCTATGAAATCATGACGCCGGAATCAGTCGGTCTTCTGGCAAGCGCCCTGGTTCTGGGCAAACATTCCGGTCGCCATGCCTTCAAGAAACGCCTGGAAGAGCTGGGGCATGACCTTGATGATGAGCGCCTGAACCGTGCCTTCGACCGGTTCAAGGATCTTGCCGACCTGAAAAAAGAAGTCTTCGACGAGGATCTCGACGCCATCGTTTCCGATGAAGCCCGCGAAGAGGATCATTACAAACTTGACCATATCACGGTTACCTGCGGTTCGTTTGCGGTTGCCACGGCGACGGTACAGATGGAAATCGACGGAGTTTCGGTGCGCACTGCGGAGATGGGTGACGGTCCGGTCGATTCGACCTTCAAGGCAATCAGGAAACTGACAAAATCAAAATCGAAACTGACTCAGTACAACGTCGGCTCCATCACCGGCGGTACCGATGCTCAAGGAGAGGTAACCGTGCGGGTCAGTGAAGGGAAGCACACCGTGGTAGGCAAAGGAGCTTCGACCGACATCATCGTCGCCTCAGCCAAGGCCTACATCCACGCGCTGAATCGCCTCAATTGCAGGCAGAAACGGCTTTCTGATGCTGTATAATATCATTTTCTGCAGGGTTTTATCGTTTTATTGAGCATCCGCTGACGCGAAAAATTGTCTCCATCAAAAAAACCCGCTGGTATTTACGGCGGGTTTTTTGTACTCTCTGCGCTACAGTTTCATCCACTGCTGGAATCATGCAGTCCCCGGGAGGGCACCATGCCAGTCATTGACCGTTATCTTGAAGCCATGCAGAAGCAGCGCGCCGAATCACTTCTTTTCATCCCCGAGAAGAACGTTGAAATGACCTCCGGCGGGGCGTCACGTCCGGTCTCGAACCGTCCTGCCACCGTCGAACAGATCAGCCAGCTCGTGGCAGAAGTGATCCCTGACTACCAGGAGCGTGCCTCGGCCGGCCCCGTTTCCCATGCCTATTCTTCACCCTTCGGGCAGTATACGTTCCAGCTCAAGCAGGCACCGGAGGGGCTTGTGCTGCGTATTGTTCCAAACACCTCCACAGGTCAGCTACCGCAACCTCAGGCGGCCTCAGTACCGGCTTTGCCGGCGGCGGCACCTCCGGAAAATGGTTCCATTCCCGCACACCTCGACGAACTGTTCCACCAGATGCTTGACATGAAAGCTTCCGACCTGCACCTGAAAAGCGGCAAAGCGCCCATGATCAGGGTTGACGGTTCGATGACCTTTCTTCCCGGTCGCGGCATTATTCCCGAAGAACTGCTGTATGAATTGCTGAGAGTCATCATTCCGGAGAAAAATCAGCAGGAATACGCCGCTACCCATGATACCGATTTTGCCTACGAGCTTGGCGAGCGCTCCCGCATGAGAGCCAACGTCTTCCGTGACATTGCCGGTATCGGCGCCGTATTCCGGCAGATTCCCACCAAAATTCTCACCGCCCAGCAGTTGGGCCTTCCCAAGGCGGTCCTGGAATTCTGCGAATTCGACAAGGGCCTGGTTGTGGTAACCGGCCCCACCGGCTCAGGGAAATCGACTACCCTGGCCGCCATGATTGACTACATTAACGATACGCGGGAAGATCATCTGATCACCATTGAAGATCCGGTGGAATTTGTTCACCGGGACAAGCAGTGCCACATTAATCAGCGCGAGGTCGGCACCCACACGAAAGGCTTCAAGCAGGCGCTGCGGGCAGCACTCCGTGAAGATCCGGACATCGTACTGGTCGGCGAGATGCGCGACCTTGAAACTGTGGCCATCGCCATCGAAACCGCCGAAACCGGGCATCTCGTATTCGGAACCCTGCACACCAATACGGCCCCCTCAACCATCGACCGCCTGATCGATCAATTCCCCGCCGACCGGCAGCAGCAGGTGCGTACCATGCTCTCGGAATCGCTCAAGGGGGTTGTCGCCCAGACCCTGCTGAAGAAAAAAGGAGGGGGACGCGTCGCCGCACTGGAGATACTGGTGGTCACCAATGCAGTGTCCAACCTGATCCGCGAAGGTAAAACATTCCAGATACCGTCCATCATGCAGACCGGAAAGAATATCGGCATGCAGACGCTTAATGATGCATTGATAGAGCTTGTCAAGTCGGATACGGTCGAGCCGCAGGAGGCGTACGACAGGGCTCCGCAGAAAAAGGAGTTCGGCATGATGCTGGCCAGGAGCGGCTTCAAAGGGCCCTGGTGTGATGAGAAAGCGAGTCAGTAGGTAGCCTGAGAAGCGATGATTAGCCCACTAACCCGTAGAGAGGTGCACAATGCCAAGTTTGGATCTTGATAAATGGAGACTTTTTGCTGATCTGGCTGCTGATGACGTTACGCTGATCCGTGCAGCATGCGAGGAGCGGATATTGATCGCCCAGGAGGAGCTGTTCCGTGAAGGGGACGCAGGAGATTCGCTCTGGATCGTGCAGAGCGGCAGGGTTGATGTGTTCAAGAACATCAAGGCGGATATGGACCGCTCCCTTGCCCTGCTGGGGCCCGGAGACGTAATTGGTGAGATGAGTTTTATTGATCAGTCGCGGAGGAGCGCCGGAGCGCGCACCACCGAACCGGGGGAATTCCTGGTGCTGACCCGCCAGGCTTTCGACTCGCTGCAGAAAGAACATCCGAGCATAGCAGCCGGCTTCTACCGTAATCTGGCCTCAATTCTGGCTACCAGAGTCAGAAACACCCTCGAACTGTACCGCGAGAGCGTCGCCTTCAGTATCGAAGCGACCGGCGCCGGGCGCCTCAACCTGATGGCGCTCAGCGAGGACCTGCGCAACGTGTCGCTCCACCTGACCGGCGGCACCTTCCTGAACGGCAGAATCCTGCAGATGGATCAGTCCGCTGTTGGCTACACCATCATATTCAGGGAAAAGAGCGGCAAACTGGCTATCATTCCCTATCACGCCATCATGCGGATTGAACTGGAGTCGCATTAACAGCTGGAAAACATTTTAAAAAACAGGCAAGCAATTTTAGTACAAGCGCTGAAGCTGCGTCCTCTTTCAGTTCTCGGTCATAAAGTGCTGTTCGTAGAGATCTTCAAGCGACTGCAGGTGCCGGCTCTCTTCCTGGTGCAGCATGGCAAAAAGTTTCCCCATCGGGGCACCGGAGCAGCCGTCCGAAACCTTGCCGTAAAAATCGACGGCACCTTTCTCCAGATGGATCGCGTAAATCAGCGCTTCGCGAACACCGGACTGCGGTCCGAGCTCTTCTTTTTTGAAAATGTAGTCAAGGTGCATTGTTTTTATGGGATGTTCCGGTGCATCCCCTTCCATCTGCCCGTCGAGCAGCGCTTTTTCCAGCTGGTGTTTGTGGTTCAATTCATCAATCGCGTTCTCCCGCAGCAGTTCTTTGGCCGCCTTGTTGGTCAACTGCCGGATGGCTGCCAGGTAGGTGCGGAAACCCTCCTCCTCCATGCTGATCGCCATTTCCACTGCGGCTTCAAACGTATAACAGACCTGGTCACTGCTCATTTCATGCCTCCTGTTCTATCAGGCGGGCGGTGAGGATATGAACCGGCTCGACCGGCACATCGGAATGTCCCGCTTTATTACCGGTTTTCACTTCCCTGATTTTGTCAACCACATCCATCCCCTCCAACACCTGCCCGAACACACAGTAACCGAAACGGTCCGGCTGTTTTCCCTGATGATTCAGGAACGCGTTATCGACGGTATTGATGAAAAACTGGCAGGTGGCAGAGTCAACATCGGCAGTACGAGCCATAGCCAGCGTGCCGCGCTCGTTTTTCAGACCGTTGGTGGCTTCATTTTTAATTGCAAAACGGGGCTTTTTTGTTTCCATGTTTTCGTTCATCCCACCACCCTGGACCATGAAATCCTTGATGACACGGTGAAATATCAAGCCGTCATAATGTCCATCCTTGACATAGGTGAGGAAGTTTTTAACCGTGAGGGGAGCCTTTTCCTTGAAAAGTTCAATTTTAATGCCGCCCATGGATGTTTCCAGCATAACCTGCGGGTTTGGAACTGACATGGTAAATCCTCCAAAAGTAGTATTCTTTCTCCAAGCTTTGAATGCGTGTGAGTGCCGTATGTACCACAGCGGGAAAAAAATTTAAACTCCATTTTCTATCGTTGATAATCGGGAATGGCTGGGGTACTCTTGCCGGAAACCTCATAATCGAATATCCAATAATCACGAAAAGGGGATGACCATGAAGTATTGTATCAACATAGTAGTTCTGTTTGTGGCTCTGGGCTGCTCAGGAGCCGGCACGTTCGCGGCACAGTCGGCAGCAGATGAATCCTCCGACGGGCGCCCTTTCAAAATTATGCGCAGCAGTGCCGTCAAGGCAGAGGTCGGTTCACCGGCTCCGCCGTTCCGCCTGGATGCGGTGGTAAATCAGGAATTCAAAAATATCTCTCTCGCCGACTACAAGGGAAAATGGCTCGTACTCTTCTTTTATCCCGGAGATTTCACCTTCGTCTGCCCGACCGAAATCAAGGGTTTTAACGCTTCGCTGGCAGATTTTACCGCCATCAACACCGAAGTGCTGGCCGTCTCGGCCGACAGCAGATTCTCGCACCTGGCCTGGGTAAAGAGCGGTGCCCTGGGCACACTCAACTACCCGCTGCTGTCTGATTTCACCAAACAGACCGCCCGGTCGTACGGCGTGCTTGACGAAGCCCAGGGAACAGCCCGCCGCGGTCTTTTCATCATCGACCCCAACGGCGTCATACAGCACGCCGTCATCCACAGTGACAAGGTCGGCCGAAGTGTGGAGGAAACCCTGCGTGTGCTGAAAGCGCTGCAGACTGCCGAACTCTGTCCGCTCAACTGGAAACCGGGGGAGAAAACCATCAAGCGCTGATGGCACACCATGTCTCTGGTCGTCAAAAAAATAATCGCCGCTTTCCTGCTCCCCCCCGGCTGCATCATCCTGATGCTGTCCGGCTGTGCCCTGTTCCACTTCAGGCGCCGCAGAACCGCTGTTGCGCTCGGATTCATCGTGCCGGCGCTGCTGCTCTGGGCGCTGTCAAGTGCCTATGTGGCCGACGCTTTGCTCGCAACGCTTGAACGCAACCTGATCATCCCGACACACCCGGCCGGAGACGTGATTGTGATGCTTGGAAGCGGAAGCTACGATCGTGTCCCCGACCTGAGCGGCAGCGGCGCTCCCACTGAGGCAGCTCTGGCTCGTATGGTTACTGCAGTACGGCTCCAACGCAGGCTCGATATCCCGATACTGGTCAGCGGCGGCAGCGTTTTTGACGGACACGTGGCTGAAGCCCAGCTGGTACGGCGCTTCATGATCGATCTTGGGGTTCCGTCGGCCAGGATACTGGTAGAGGACAAAAGCCGCGACACCATCGAAAATGCCCGCTTCAGCAGAAAGATCCTGCAGCAGAGGGGATTTACCAGGCCGCTCCTGGTGACCTCGGCGTTCCACATGCGCCGCGCGAAAGAAGCTTTCCGCAAGGCCGGCGTCGCAGTAACTCCCGTGCCATCCTCATTCCAGACATCCCGGCATCGCCCGCCGGTCTGGGCCGACTGGTTCCCCGATGCCGGCGCCCTGGGAACTACATCCACAGTTCTACGCGAATACCTGGGTCTGCTCTACTACACCCTGGCCGGAAAAGGTGCTAACTGAAATGGCTCTGCTCACCCTGCGTGACATAACTCTGGCCTTCGGTGGCCCACCACTTTTTGACGGCATCAGCCTTCAGATAGAACCGGGTGATCGTCTCTGCCTGATGGGGCGCAACGGCTCCGGTAAATCGACGCTGCTGAAGCTTATCAGCGGCGAACTAACTCAGGAAAGTGGCGATCTCCAGCTCCAGCAGGGGCTTAAAGTGGCACAGCTCACCCAGGACGTTCCTCAGGGATTGAACGGGAATGTATTCGATCTGGTTGCTTCAGGCATGGGCCCGGCCGCCGCACTGCTGGCTGAATACCACCATGTCAGCTATCAGATGTCCCATGAAGGTGGCGACAATCTGCTGGTGCGGTTGGAAACGCTGCAAAAAAAACTGGAGGAACATGACGGCTGGAGCCTTCATCAGGAAGTGGAACGGGTCCTGAACCGCCTTGACCTTGATGCCGAAGCGGAGTTCAGCTCGCTTTCCGGGGGCACCAAGCGGCGCGCCCTGCTGGCCCGGGCCCTGGTGTCCAACCCGGACATCCTGATCCTGGATGAGCCAACCAACCATCTGGACATAGACACCATTCTCTGGCTGGAGGAGTTTCTGGCCAGACATGTCAAGACGGTGCTGTTTGTCACCCATGATCGGGCCTTCGCCCGGCGCCTGGCTAACCGGGTTGCCGAACTGGATCGGGGTCGGCTCTACTCCTTTTCCTGCGGTTACGACGAGTTTGTCGAGCGGCGCGAGGCACTGCTGGAAGCCGAGATAACCCGTCGGGCTGAATTCGATAAAAAACTGGCCCGCGAGGAGGCCTGGATCAGACAGGGAATCAAGGCCCGCCGCACCAGAAATGAAGGGCGGGTACGGGTACTGAAGAAACTGCGCGAGGAACATCGCCAACGCCGTGATCGTCAGGGATCGGCTAAAATTCAGATGCAGCTGGCAGACCGTTCCGGTGCACTGGTGGCAGAATCAACCGCTGTCAGCTTCTCCTACGATGGCCGCCCGATAGTCACCAACTTCTCTACCTCAATCATGCGCGGCGATCGGGTCGGTATTATCGGTCCCAACGGTTCCGGCAAGACCACCCTGCTCCGACTGCTTCTCGGTGAACTGGAACCTCAACAGGGGGAGATAAAACTGGGAACACGCCGTGAAGTGCTGTACTTCGATCAACTGCGTGAGCAGCTTGATCTTGAAAAAAGTGTCCAGGAAAACGTCGGAGAAGGAAATGACACTCTGACCATAAACGGGAAACAGCGACATATCATCGGCTATCTGCAGGATTTTCTCTTTTCGCCGGAGCGGGCCCGTTCGCCGGTCAATATCCTTTCCGGCGGCGAGCGCAACCGGCTGCTGCTGGCCAAGCTGTTTACCAGGCCATCCAATATTCTGGTAATGGACGAACCGACCAACGACCTGGACGCCGAGACGCTGGATCTGCTGGAGGATCTGCTCTGCGAGTATCCGGGCACACTGCTGCTGGTCAGCCACGACCGCGAATTCCTCAATAATGTCGTTTCGAGTACGCTGGTGCTGTCGAGGGACGGCTCGGTGAAGGAATACATCGGTGGTTATGACGACTTGCTGAGCCAGTCCGCCTCTGAAGTTGCCGTGAAAGAGCCGCTGCAGAAACCATCCGCTGAAAAGAGTAAACCGCAGAAAGAGAGAGTGCGCAAACTGTCATTCAAGGAAGAACGGGAGCTTGAGGCGCTGCCGGATCAGATTGCGGCATTGGAGCGGGAACAGGAAGGGTTGCATGCCCGCCTGGCCGACCCTGAATTCTACAAGAGTGCCGGCAGTGAGGTCGCTGCGGTCAATGCGCGGCTGGGACAGCTCGAGCAGGAGCTTGAAGCCGCTTTCCAGCGCTGGGATGAATTGGAAAGCCTGAAAGGGTAGCTCCGGACATCATTTTCCCACCCGCCCCACCTGCAGCGTCAGCGGCCAGCTCACCCGTCGCACCTGTTCAGCCTTTCCCCAGGTATTTCTCAAATCGTCATCAATCAGTTCCCGAGGGTCACGGCCGTTTTGTTTTTTGAACTCACCGACCGCCGACCAGGTGCTGAGGTAGCCCAACAGCTGTTCCTGATTCCAGTCAACCTCCATGACAAAGCGGGGAGACTCAATGCAACTGAACGGGAAGGGTATACCGGCATACCCTTCGTCGACATGTCTTCGCTCCGGCGGCCAGTACGGTGCTATGATGTCATGGTAGAAATGCGACAGCACGGCAGCGGCACCCCCTTCAACCCGAACTTCCCCGTATGACACGGCTGCCAGTACGGCGCCCTGGGCCGCCACCCGGCGGACTTCACGGTAGAACCGGTCAAAATCGAACCAGTGCAGCGCCTGAGCCACAACGATCAGATCGACGCTTCCGTCTGACAGGCCGGATTCTTCGGCTGAAGCTACGACATAGCTGACCCGTTCGTGGCGGAAGGCGTTTTCAATCTGGCGGGGGCTGGAGTCGGTTGCTATCACCTGCCGGTAAAAAGGTACCAGTCCGAGTGAAGCCTGACCGTTGCCACAGCCGCAGTCCCAGGCGGTTTCGTTACGACCGGTCTGCCTGGCAAGCCAGGCAAACAGTTCCTCCGGATAACCGGGTCGATAGCGGTTGTAGTCGGCCGCCTGCTGTGAAAAATGATCCTTAAACATTGAGCCTCCAAGTTTACACGTCAAATACAATTCTGCAGCGCATCCGATTATCGTAAGCAGTCGATAGCTGTCAACCTGATTCTTTCCTTCGTGTGATAGAAATTGACTAACGGCCTCTTCACAGGGTAGAGTTGCCAGTCTGATGCGTGTCTCGACTACCATGTCCAGCAACCATCGAATGATGGGCGCGAACGAAATCCATGTACAGCGGTGTGAAAGTGCTCCAGTCCCGATGGCGCGGAGATGCAAGAAAATCAGCGACGGCAAAAACTCATTCCGTCTTTGCCGTGGAGGGATTTACGCTGCTGGAGGTCGTAGTAGCACTTGCGATCATGGCCACCGTCATCATGACGGTGCTGGGAGCTGTCAACTACCATCTTTCGGTCATTTCCCGCGAGCGTGAGAGTACCGTACTGACTCTGATGGCGCGGGCACGGCTGGCAGAAATTGAATTGAGCGGCACCCCAAAAAAGGGGGAAGGGACCTTTGCTCCATCCCATCCCGACGTGAAATGGAAAACCGAATTGGCGCCGGCCAAACTTCCCGGACTGCAGAAGCTGGTGGTGCGTGTGCAGCGTACGGGAAGCGCAGAGGAGGTGGCGCTTGTCCGCTATCTGCCGAAATAGAGGTTTTACGCTGCTGGAGGTGTTAATTGCGGTCGTGTTGCTCGGCATACTTTCGGCGGCTTTGTACGGCAGCTATTTTGGCGTTGCCCGTGCGCGGGAACGGGCTTCGGCAGGAATGGAATCGCAGCGCGAACTGGGGGCGACGCTTGACCTGATTCGGCGGGAAATTGCTTCGTCACTTTTCAGCCGCACCGACAAGCGCCTGCGTTTCACTGTCGAGGATCGCGATAATTTCGGTGCTCCCGCTTCAACACTCGAACTGACAACCCTGACGCCGGTACCGGCGGGTACGGAACAGTCCCGCAGGGAATCGGGGTTGGCAACCGTCAGCTACCGTCTGACTGACAAAAACGGGAAACGGATGATGACGCGGCGTGAGTATGATCCGGTTTTTGACGCAACCGGCGTACTCGCCTATCCTCAAATGGAGCGGATCAGTTCGTTTCTGGTCGAATGCTACGATGGATCGAAGTGGGTGAAAAGCTGGGACACTTCCATCAACGGTAGATTGCCGGCCATGGTGCGGATTACTGTCACCGTTGAGGAAGAAGGGCGACTGCGTGAGTTTTCGGTACTCTCCGCACCCCGCCTGAGTGGCGTTACATAATGCAGCCTGTTGTGAACAGGTCAGGGTTTGCCCTGATAGTTACCTTGCTTGTAACCTCTCTGATGGTGGCGGTGGCTGTAGAGATGATTCACCAGGTATACGTGGACATGACCCTCAGTCGCGGGTTCCGCGACGGGCAGCAGGCGTCGATTCTGGCTGAATCTGGTGTGACCGGCGGCGCAAAGCTGCTGCAGTTGGGGCTTGCCAGCCGGGAGTACACATCGCTTTCCGACCCGTGGGCCATGCCGATTAAGCTTGACGATGAAACCGGTACCCTGGAAATAACTGTCAGTGAAGAAGGCGGTAAAATTAATCTCAACGGTCTGGTGTACGCTAACGGCGAGTACGAGCCTTTTACCTACGCCGCGCTGAAGCGTCTCGGCAAACGTCTGCAGATTTCAGAATCAGCCTGGAGTTCTCTCGCGGACTGGCTTGACGGTGATGACCTGCCCCGTTCCGGCGGCGCGGAAACCCCCTACTACCGGAGCCTGAAACCGGGATATGCTGCTCGCAACGGAAAGCTTACAACCGTCACGGAGCTGCTGCTGGTCAGGGATTTTTCCGCAGATGCACTCGCCAGACTGCGCCCCTTTGTGACTACCTACTCCGGTCAGGCCGGGGCGCCGCTGTCAACCATCAACATCAATACAGCTTCCAGAGAGGTTCTTGCAGCCCTGGATGACCGCATTGACGACCGCATGGCCGACAGAATCATAGAAGAACGGAGGCTCCAGCCGTTCAGATCAACGGCGGAGCTTTCGCGCATCCCTGGTATGGATACGGTGAGTATTGCCCTTCAGGGAAAGATCAGTGCCAAGGGGAGCCTCTTCAGAATAACCTCCGTGGCTCGTGTCAAGGATGCCGGCCGCACGGTTGAAGCGATTGTGCGCGTGGGAAACGGTACGTTTGAGTTTTTGTCGTGGCAGGAATTTTAGAAGGAACGGCATGCGAAGCAAGAAATCACGAGGTGCTACAAGCAGATGGAGTATCTGATACTGCAAGTCGAAACTGACAGGCTGGCAATTTCTCGCTTTGAGATCACACGGCGTTCCACCGAACTACTCGGGGCCGCTTCGGTTGCTCTAAGCGGAGAGCTGTCGCTTGCTGATGCCGTTACCAGCGTAGCCGGAAACATCACCGGTTCACCCCGCGTACTGCTCTGCCTTCCCCCCGGGCTTTTCGCACAGCGTTCCACTCCGCTTCCCTTTGGCGATCTTCGCAAGGTGCGTGAAGTACTGCCGGCGCAATTACAGGGGGAAATTGCTCTACCGGTGGAAGAGCTGGTTATTGACGCTCTGCCTGCTGGCGACGGCAGATTTCTGGCCGTGTGGGCCCGAAAGAACGACATCAGCCGTGCAGTTGCCCTGTTCCGTGACGCGGGCATCGAGCCTCAGGTTGTCAGTTCGCTGCATCTTGGCTGGCGTTTTCTGCCTGGCGCTGCTCCCGACGGTGCCATCTATGACGGAAGCGTTCTGGCGATCATGAACGGCGGGACGCTCAGTTTTTTCAAGGCCATCGAACTGTCGGCCGCCGCAACGCTGATCCCTGCAACCCTTTCCGCGCTGCAGCTTGCCGGTGGAAAACTCCCGGAAAAACTCTCCCTGCTGGGGTCCGCTTGCGGACTGAAGCCTGAGCTCGGAGAACTGCCTCTGGCGGTTGAAACGCTGCGACCTCCCGACGGGACGGGGCTCCTGTTCAAGAGTGAGCGCGCCTTCCATGATCTGGCATCCCCCTGTGCTGCCGCCCTGGCCTGCCACTCCTCCGCACTTCCCGACTTTCGCCGGGGGGAGCTGGCCTGGACCGCCGGTGATGCCGGATTACGCTCAAAACTACTTCTTGCCGGGATACTGATAGCCATCGTCATCGTACTGCTGTTTGCCAGCAAAGGGATGCAGTACCGCTCGGCAAAGTCCGACATTGCATCGCTGGACAAGTCTGTTGCAGGCATCTACCGTGAAATTTTCCCGACCAGGACAAAGGCGGTCGACGAGCTCACCGAAGTCAAGGGAGAGATCAGGAAGCTTTCCGGAATCGATAATCAGATCAGCCATCTTGACGTACTGAAAAAACTCGCCGAAGCAAAGGGGAGCAACATCAATGGCCTCTATGAGACCGAACTGGAAGGGAGAACTCTGCGTCTCAAGGGGGATGCCCGTTCAGCGCAGGCGGTCAACGAATTCAAATCGGCACTTGCCCCCCTGTTGTCCACCTCTGACACGGGGGAAATCAAAAGCCGTCCGGACGGCAGCGTTACCTTCACCTTGACCGGAACGCTCCGGGAGGTGAAACCATGAGGCTGCTGGATGTCATACGCGAAGCATGGCAGAATCTTGACCGCCCCCAACGCCTCTGGTGCGGCTATGCACTGATTGTTCTGCTGGCTGCCGCCGTCGCATGGACGGCACTGGATGCAAAAGTCAGGTCGCTGGAAAAAAAACGTGCCGCCCGCGAAGCCGTATTGAAGGAGCTCATGCCGCTCAAAGTCGCCTACCTGTTGGCCCGTCTCTCAACTGACCAGATGAGCAGACGTATGGCAACGCTGCGGCCGGACGACTCACCGGCTAAAATTATTGACGAGATCGCCATCAAAGGGAAGTCGGTCAAAATTTCGCCGCTCAAAGGTGACGAGCGTAACGGCATGCTTGAGGACGCCGCCGATATCCGCATTGACGCCCTGACCTTCAACGAGGCGGTTAATCTGCTGTACCGCCTCGAAAAAGGCGGCCGACCGATAGTGATCAAGAAGTGCTCCATCAAGGTTCGTTTCGACGACTCGTCACGCTGCGATCTTATGTTGAGTCTGGCGCTGCTTAAACCGGCACCTGTTCTGTCGAAATGATGAAACTGCAGCGCCTGTATCGCTGGATTCTACCGGCTGTCGCATCGCTGTTCTTTTTTGTGTTTTGTCTGTACCTGGCACTACCAGCCGGGAAAATAGATTCATTTATCGGAAATCTGCTGGCCCTGCAGGGATTGAAGCTCACGCCTCAGCTGCGGAAAACCGTTCTCCCCGGAGTTGCGTGGGACAATCTGCTGCTTTCGTCGGAACAGGGTGATCTTATCCGCTGTGATACGTTGCGGGTTCGTCCGCTGTTGCTGCCGCTTATGATGGGGCACATCGCTCTTGAAAGCGAGGCGCATGTCGGCGCCGGCTATCTGAACCTTGAATACTCGCGCAGCGGTTCACGTGCCGTAGAGCTTTCGGCAGACGGGATCAATCTGACCGATATTCCTTTTTTTACAACGGTTTTGGGAGCCAAGGCTGCCGGAACCCTCTGGAGCCGGGGGACATTGCAGCGAAGCGCCAAAGGTGTAAACGGTGATATTAAACTGGAAGTCCGGCAGCTCGAATTTTCTGGCGTCAAGCTGGGAGCCTTTCCGCTTCCCGATGCCGCCGGCCTGACAAACCGGGGTATCGTAAGGTTTACCAACAATGCGGCCCGCCTTGAAAGTTTCACACTTGAGGGTGACGGCATCTACATGCGGCTCTCAGGCAATCTGCCGACCGGGAATGATGTTGCAAGGGCCCCGCTTGCCCTGACCCTTGAAATCATGCCGAAAGCAGAGTTTCTCGACAAACAGAAGCTCGTATTCATGCTGTTGGCAAAGTTCATGACCTCTCCTGGTGTTTATACGATTCCGGTCAGAGGTACGCTGCTTAAACCGGTAATATTCTAGTCTGACGGAGACCGCTGCCATGGGAGTGAAACTTGGAGAGTTGCTGATCAGTGAAGGGCTGATTACCAAAGAACAACTGGAAGAAGCACTGAAATGCCAGGTCATTTTCGGCATCAAACTGGGCAGCAGCCTGATCGAGATGGGCTTTGTGGATGAGAGCGAAATGGTGAAGCTCCTCAGCAAAAAGCTCGGCGTTCCGGCGGCCACCCGCAAGGATCTCCAAGAGGTGCCGTTTAATGTGTACAATCTGCTATCCGCACAGAAAGCAGACCAGTTCCGGGTAGTGCCATTCAGGCTTGAAAACCGACGTCTGAGCGTTGCTATGTCAGACCCGACCGATTTCAAAGTGATAGACGAACTCTCTTTTATCACCGGTCACATCATTCAGCCCTTCATAACCCCCGACATTTATCTCTCATTCGCTCTGGAACGGTACTACCAGATCCGGAGCAGACAACGCTACGTTAGGGTGGGTGGTAATTTTAAACGTCCGGTCACACCGCCGGTTCAGGAAGATATTGAGGTATCGTACGAAAAAGAAAACGGCGAACTATTGAACATCGCAATACCTGCCGAGTTCGTAGGTTTCGGCTCGCTACCTGACCTGCCGGAAGAGTCCATTCAGGCTGCTGAAATAATTGAACGGTATACCATTGATCAGCTGTCGCTCGACTTTTCAAACGCCAGAGAGCGTGATGAAATAGCCGACGTTTTCATAAAATACCTCGGCCAGGAATTCGACAAGGGGGGGCTTTTCATTGTCCGGGGCGACACTGTGCTCGGCTGGCGGGGAATCAGCGGAGGCCTCTGTATTGAGGACTTCGACAAGCTTTCCCTTGCGCTCAAAACCGCTTCCGTTCTGAAAAATGTCGTTGAAGAATCGCGCTTTTTTATGGGACCATTACCCGCAACGCCGGGAAACACTCCTATTATTTCTGCCTTAAAGCTGGAAGCCGGCGACACTGTTCTCGTGATCCCGATTATCATGCTGAAAAAAATGGTTGCCATCGTGATCGTATCAGCCGACGTGGAAGCCCTCGGCAAGCGTCTTCACGAACTGCATAAACTGGTGCACAAGGCTTCGCTTGCCTTTGAAGTGCTGATTATCAGAAACAAGATCCTGATGACATGAAAGTCGGTCTCTTGGGGGGCAGCTTCAATCCGGTTCACAACGCCCATCTGCAGGTTGCCGCCGAAGCGCGAAGTGCCTGTCTGCTCGACAGGGTTATTTTTATTCCAACCGCCGATCCTCCCCATAAGCCTTTGGCAGGCGGCGTCTCTTTCGAAATCCGTTCAGCTATGGTGAAACTGGCAATTGCCGGAAGAGCTGACTACGAGATTTCAACCATCGAAGCGGAGAGGCCGGGAAAATCCTATTCAATCGACACCATCAGGGCGTTTCGCCAGCGTTGCCCCGACGATGATCTGTTTTTCATAATCGGCGGAGATTCTTTCGCGGAGATCGGCTTATGGCACCGTTATGCCGACATATTCTGTGAATGCAACCTGATCGTTGCCGAGCGTCCCGGTTGTCGGTTGAACGACCCTCTGGAGGCGTTGCCGGACGCCGTGCGGGGAAAATTCCGGCTCAACGAGGAGGAAAAGAGTCTGCTTCACGAGTCGGGTCATCTGGTCAAGTTCATCCGCGGAACTCCTTTGGATCTCTCCTCTACGGAAATACGCCGTAAGGCTGCTGAAGGCGCTGACATCTCATCCTGTGTACCTTTTGACGTAGCACACTATATCTCTCTTAAAAGGATTTACAAAAAATGACTTTAAAAAAGCAAAAAGCTGCCGACAAGGAAACTCTTACTGCTGTTGAGCGCGCACTCAAGTGCGCCGAGCTGGCCTTTGACAAAAAGGCCTTTGACATCTGCGTTCGCGACATCTCACGGGTGTCGTCGATCGCCGACTATATGGTTATTATATCCGGTTCGTCGGATAAACAGAATCAGGCTATTGCAGACAATATCCGCAACGGCCTGAAGAAGTTCGGCAAGGTCAATGATGTCGAAGGGGCTACCGACGGCAAATGGATCGTAATGGATTACGGCGACGTTCTGGTGCATATTTTCCACGATCAGCTCCGCCGCTACTACGATCTGGACGGTCTCTGGGGGATGGCCCCGGCTATTGAGCTGACGCCTGAAATCGCTGCAGCCCGCAAGGGATCTGATTTTTGAAAATCAAGGTACTCTGGGTCGGTAAGATCCGTGAACCGTGGGTCAGGGAGGCCGTCAACGAGTACGCCGGCCGCATACGGCGCTATTCGCCGCTTGAGATGGTCGATATCCGTGATGAGAAAGGGGCCGAGGCCGAGGAGATGCGCCGCCGCGAGTGTGAGCGGCTGGAGAAGCAGATTTCACCGACTGCAACTCTGATCCTGCTTGATGAGCGGGGGGAGCAGCCTGATTCACCGGGATTGGCAGCTATTATCGGCAGGCAGCGCGACAACGGCTGCAGCGAGGTAGTCTTCGCCATCGGGGGGGCCTACGGATTCAGCGAAGAGTTCCGCCAGCGCGGCAAACTGCTGGCTTTGTCGAAGCTGACCTTTACTCACCAGATGGTACGTGTTTTTCTGCTGGAGCAGATATATCGGGCGTTCACGATTCTGAATGGTGAGCCGTACCATCATTGAGCGACAGACGCTGAAGTCACTTTGGTCAGAAACTCAGCAACTGAAATGAGTTATTCGTAGGCACCCTTACGCAGCACAAGACAAGCAAAACGGGGAGGGATTACATGAAAGCAGCATGTTTGGCAGCACTTGTGGTACTTGTGTCTGTCTTAGCAGGATGTGCCGGGCCGGTGGTTATTGACGATGGAGTTCGCAGCAGGATGTTTATCCCCTGCACTCAGGACAATCTCTGTTTCAGAAATACCTATGGCATCGCCCGTGACTGGTATTGCGGTGATTACCCCGTTACGTACAGAAATAACGACAACGAATTTGAGTCAAGGCGCTACGAATGGATCTATCAGCCCCAGGTGGTCGGAACAAATCCGAGGGTCGTTGTCTATCGTTGATTTCCATCCGTTGAAAGGAGAATGAGACCGGCATGATTACTTTCTACCTTAAGCGTATTTGCATTCTGACAGTATGTTCCCTATTCCTTGCTGCATGTGTTCCTAACAGTATCGGCGTTCAGGGCAGCCATGCACGAAACACGGGTGGAGGTGTCGACGCACTGCTGCCTGACCAGAGATATATCGTTGAGGAACCTCTCGGTGTCCAGTACAGCCGCTCACAGGCCGGGAAGTTCAACGCCCGCATAATTTTTCTGGCGGATCAGCTGGAACGGAATGCCGACCGCAAGAGTCTCGGAAACACCTTTATCGTAACCAGTTTCAGCAATCTGAATAAACTGTCGGAAACCAGCGGCTTCGGGCGTTTGGTGGCGGAAAACCTGATCCATGAACTGCAGGTCAGAAAGTGGCAGGTATTCGACATCAGAATGACCAAGGACATCATCGTCAATGAAGCCGGCGAATTTTCGCTCAGCAGAGATATCAAGAAAATAAGAGACATGTACAAGGTCGGCGGTGTCGTTACCGGCACCTACTCCGTGGTTGACAGCGACATTATTGTCAATGCACGTTCCATGGATATTAATACCGGCATCGTGCTTTCTTCAGCCCAGGCCCGTATGCGCGTTGACTGGTTTACCGATGCGCTGCTGTTCAATGGAGACAGATTCCGTGACATGAAAATAGTTGGCGACCACCCGGGTGCCCATGGCAAGTAGATACCTGTCATTGTGGCAGATTACCATAGCAGTGCTCCTGCTCTGCTGCCTGTCGGGTTGCGCATTGTTTAAGTCCGGTGAATCCCCCGGGCGGGGGTGCTACCAGAATTTGAACCAGCTTTTGGTACACACCGAATTGAAGAAGGTTTTTGCCGACATTGCTCTTGAGCTCTGCACGGAGCAGTGTGACGGCTGTGCCGAACCGAAAAGAATGGTCTGCCGCGCTGACGGCAGTACCACTGTTGAGAGCACCGGCGAGATATCCCCGCAAACGATTATGGTGACCGACTTTGTGGATCTTCAGTCGTTACTGCCAAATCAGCAGGGGCTCCTGATGGGCGAACTGATGCGGGGTAGCCTCAATGGCCAGTGCTGCTATCGGATCCTTCAGGCGGAATTTTCCAGCTTCTTCAGACTTTCTGAAAAAGGGCTGGTGGTCCTCTCCCGCAACGCGAATGACATCAAACAGACTTCCTATCGACAGCCCGAATGTATCGTCGGCACGTACAGTTTCATGAACAACAAGCTGGTCATCTTCGTCAGGAGAATCAGCACCGTTACCGGCAGGATTTCGAAAATCGTGATGCGTGAAATTGATTATCGCTGCGACGGCAGCAAGGTGACCTATAAAGTCAGGTAATTGCTGCCTGCACTGACAGAATCTTTGCCCTCCGGCCGCCGCCGGAGGGTTTTTTATTTCTTGATGGAAGCCCGGTTTTACCGTAGAGTTGCACCCCTGTGATCATCGAAATCTCCCCCTGCGGCAAAGGAAATGTCCCATGAAAAAACCACTGGTACTGATGATTCTCGATGGATGGGGTATCAATCCCGATCCGGCCCATAATGCGGTTGCCCTGGCGAAAACGCCCAATCTGTCAGGATTTCTGCGCAACTATCCGCACACCGCGATCCGCACCTCCGGCATGGCGGTTGGACTCCCCGAAGGTCAGATGGGTAATTCCGAAGTTGGCCATCTCAACCTGGGGGCCGGCCGAGTGGTGTATCAGGAGCTGACCCGTGTCAGTAAATCGATTGACGATGGCGACTTCTTCACGAACAGCGTCATACTGGATTGCATCGCGAAGGTCAAGGCGTCCGGCGGCAGGCTGCACCTCTCCGGCCTGCTTTCTGATGGTGGCGTGCATTCTCACAACACGCACCTGTATGCCCTGCTGGAGCTGGCCAGACGCGAAGGTGTTCGCGATGTATTCGTCCACTGCCTGCTGGATGGGCGGGACACCCCCCCCCAGAGCGGCATCGAATATCTGGCGCAGTTGGAGGCGGAGATCACCAGGATCGGCGTTGGAAAAATTGCGACGGTGATGGGGCGTTTCTACGCCATGGACCGCGACAACCGCTGGGATCGGGTAGAAAAAGCCTACCTTGCCATGGTGCACGGTTTGGGGGAATTGTGTGTATCATCACAGGACGCCATCGAACAGAGCTACGCCGCCAGGATTTATGATGAGTTTGTTGCCCCGTCGGTGATCTGCGAGCAGGGGGCTCCGGTAGGACTGGTGCATGACGGCGACGGCTTCATTTTTTTCAATTTCCGCTCGGACCGGGCCCGCGAAATTACCCGGGCGCTGGCCCTGGACGACTGTGACGGTTTCGTTCGGCGCGATCGGCCGAAGCTGGCCAGCTATGTCTGTCTGACAGAATACGACGCAACCTTCAATCTGCCGATCGCCTTTGGTTCCACCGAGCTTTCAAACCTGCTGGGAGGCATACTGGCTGACAACAACCTGAAACAGTTACGGATTGC
This sequence comes from Desulfuromonadales bacterium, assembly GCA_037129245.1. Lineage (GTDB taxonomy): Bacteria > Desulfobacterota > Desulfuromonadia > Geobacterales > Pseudopelobacteraceae > JACRCG01. Next base: position 8,637 of record JBAXVE010000019.1, on the reverse strand, counting down.
CGAGACCGAAAAGTACGCCCACGTCACCTTCTTTTTCAATGGCGGTGTCGAGACCCCTTTTCCGTACGAGGATCGCGCCTTGATTCCTTCGCCGAAGGATGTGGCCACCTACGATTTGAAACCGGAAATGAGCGCCCATCAGGTAACAGAAAAACTCCTCAAGCTGATCGATCAGGATTTGTACGATGTAATTGTGCTGAATTTTGCCAACTGTGACATGGTCGGCCATACCGGCGTCGAGGCGGCAGCAATAAAAGCGGTGGAAACAGTGGATGCCTGTGCGGGGCGCGTTGTCGCCAGAATTCGGGAGAAGGGGGGGGCGGTTCTGATTACTGCTGATCACGGCAATGCCGAGCAGATGCAGGACGAGAACGGAGAGCCGTTCACCGCTCATACCACCAATCCGGTCTGGTTCATTGTTGTTGATGACAGTCGTAAGGGGGCACAGCTTCGTGAAGGAGGGCGGCTGGCTGATGTTGCACCGACCATGTTGAAGATGCTAGGGCTGCCGAAGCCTGCGGAAATGACCGGAGAAAGTCTGCTGTAGCGTGCCGGCGGTCAGTGAACTTCGGAGGGCTCCCCGAATACCTGGGCGGTAAACAGGTAGATGTCGCACTCACCTTGCCAGGCGTTCTCCGGAAGCCCGGCCTTGAGGCAGGTATGCCGCAGGAACTCGTCACGGTCCCAACCGTATTCCGTCGCCACCTGCGGCAGCAGCACGCCGCGGTTGGCACCCTTGATGATGTAGATGCCATGGGTGCCAACCCTGATTTCGTCGGCCGAAGCGGCTTTCCATAACGGCGAGAGCACCGAGATATCGAGCTCGAAATCTTCCAGTTCGCTGGCTGTCATCGGTCGAAAGCGGGGGTCGCGGGTGGCCGCCGAGACCGCCATTTCCTGCACCAGCTCATACAGCGGCCTGTCCGAGACGAAATTTCCGATACATCCGCGTAGCTGGCCCTGCCGCTTGATGGTCACAAAACAGCCGCTCTGCAGCAGGAGACCGGCAGCAGCCGATTCAACAGCCGGTATTGTGCCGCCTGAGACGCAGCCGGTGATTGTTGCGCGGGCTATCTCCAGAAGTTGCTGCTGTTCCTGACTGGTCAGAAGTTCAGACATGCAGGACTCCTTCGAGTTACGAGTAGTTTTTACGCCGGAACAGGCCGGTCTTGATGCTGGCTATCCGGTCGAGAAACAGGATGCCGTCCAGGTGGTCCATTTCATGCTGCAGGGCGACCGCCTCAAATCCGCTTGCAGTTATCTCACGCTCGCTGCCGTCAGGTTCGATGAAGCGCACGGTGATCTCGGTGGCACGGTCGACATCGCCGGTATAATCCGGAACGCTCATGCACCCTTCCCGCATGACCGCAATGCCGCTGCGGGCAGTGATTTCAGGGTTGATCATGCGCAGCAGGCCGTGATTGTTCTCTTTGCCGTGGCGGTTTTTTGAAACATCCACCACGCAGACCCGCAGGGTAACTCCGATCTGGGAGGCGGCCACCCCGACCGAGCCGGGGCCGGCCTGCATGGTGTCGATGAGGTCTTCGATAAGGGCAATGATGCTGTCATCAATCTGTTCAACCCGGTGACAGACCTTTTTGAGAACCGGATGGGGGTAGCGTAAAATCGGTTGTACAGGCATGGTATCAGAAGGATACCGGCGTCACGATGCGCACGCCGATTTCCACGTTCAGCTCCTTTTTCAGATTCTCCAGCAGTTTTTCTATCCCCTCCGGGGTTTCCCCGTCCGGCAGGGCCGCTTCAAGCATCATGATGTAGACCGGCTCTTCGGGGGTCCCGATCAGCTTGGTGTTGAGATCCATGATGTTGATCCCCCGACCGGCCAGTTCGTTGGTCACACGGTAGACAATGCCCGGCTGGTCGGCACCGTACACGGAAATAATGCAGATTTCGCCGTCGGCCTCCTGGCGGGCAACCTCGTCGGTGTGGAGCGTTCGTACCGCCAGCGACATTCCCAGGCCGTCGCAGATCGGCTTCAGCTCGTCGTAGAGGCGACTTTTGCTGAACGGCCGGTGATGGGAGACGATCAGGATCATGGCAAACTCACCGGCCAGCATGGTGCAGCTCGAATCGGCCAAATTGCACCCCAGGCGGAACAGGCCGCCGGTGATGCCGGCCACGATTCCGGGACGGTCCTTTCCAACGACGGAAACGGCATAATGCAGGATTTCAGACTGTTGCGGCATAGAGTCACCCTCACGTGTGGTATGTATCGAATGGTTATCACCAAATGATTCCATCTGCAAATGATTTCTGAAGATTGTCTCGTTCTGAAGTGCATAAGTTATTGAAATATGGTGAATACCCGGCAAATCGTTTTGACTACAAAGTTGTACTTTTTGTACTAGTTTTGTACCACAACTTTTGTACCATTACAGCGCTGTGGTTAGTGGGAAGTAGTCTAATTCGTACTCGTGTCTTTTAACAGCTAAAAATGAACGCTGCCAGTTGGTTGGTCAATCGTGACGGCGCAATGTTGATCACAGCAACTGCACAAATTATCCGGCATCGTGGTACATGTTGTTCGGGCCGAAAACGCATAATTCCTGATTCTGATATAACAGCCAAGCTGTGTTAACGTCATCATCATCCAGCGGACGAGCAGCAGATAAGATTATATTTTCAATGGCTGTATCCTGCTTGTAGAAATACATACCTGCACGTAATTGGATTACAGCGCGAAGGGAGGAAACGGATTTTTTCGGTACGGCCAGATAATCAGGGCACCATGTTACTGTTGTGGTGCCGCCGTCAAGTTTGTCCATCTGAAGAGCTTTGTGCCGAAGTTGGTAGGTGGTGAAATCGATGAGATGGTTATTAACCTCAAGCCACATGTGGTACGCAACACTTCCAGGCTGCGAGGGCATATTTGGTAATGGTGCATGCAAGATTACATCGCCGTCATCATTGCCAACTCTCCAGGCTGCGTATCCAGCAACAAGTTTTGAAGACACTCCCAAGCGGTTCAGCATCTCTTGGGCGATAGCAGCATGAATGTAGCAATCTGAACCGAGGTTTCCGCTGGCGGCTATGGCAAGACGGTGTAACGCTGAAGATATACGCCGTAGATCGTTGTTCTTGTCAAATTTCGGTATTGCTCGCGAGGTCATAGCAGACCTCGCTCTACAAATGATAGATAGCCTTCCGTTCCAACAATTACATGATCGAGAACTTTGATGCCGATTATTTCACCAGCTTCTTTCAATCGGCGGGTAATGGCAATATCTTCCGCGCTTGGTGTCGGGTCGCCGGTAGGGTGATTATGCACCAGGAGCAGGGCCGCCGCAGAAGTACTCAAGGATGTCTTGAATACCTCGCGTGGGTGGACGATGGACTGATTAAGGCTGCCGACCGACACCAAATCCAAGCAAAGGATTCTATTCTTGCCGTCCAGATGAACGGTGAAAAAGTGTTCTTTTGCCTCATTATGCAAGAAACTGAATATCTGCGCCACTTGTTCCGGTGAAGTATAGCGCCGGTCGGCCTGAAGGTAGGCGGCAACTTCTTCACGTACCTCCAGGGTTTCCATTGTGGCGCGGATTTGCTTAAATTTGATGGGACGGCGCGGAACCGTCATTGTCTCCGCGCCGAAGAGTGTTTCTACCGTGATTATTTTCATTTTGTCGCCCGTTTTAACTCGCGGTCACGCCAGGTGATCGACATTCCGGTAAGGGCTTCGGTTAATGCTTGCCATTCTGGCTGAGGAACTTTTTTGCGTGACGACACGATGGAATGCTTACCGGTTGCACTGACGAGAGTTACATGCAAAAGTATCCTGTCAATCGGAACTCCCTCGATCTGTCGTGCAAATACAACACCTTCAGCCTTGCAACCGAGAATTTCTAAAGTTGATGGTAGCTTGACGGTCTCGGTAATATACCCGTTGAGTCCCAAGCGTTCCCTGAGAACCTTGGATTCTTTGGGAATAGTAACAATAGCGGTATCGGCGGTTTGAGGTTCTGGTGGTGTTTCTGTAACTGCTGCCAATTCGCTTTCTGTAACAACTTCCACCTGCTCCGTGCTATCTTGGCAAGCTTCTGTTTCCGATACGGGTGGAACAATCGCGGAGTCTGCCAATTGCTGTTCTGGTGGCTGCTCCATCTCTACGGCGGCTTTTTTAACAGTACCACCAGTCTTTTTCGCATTGCCTTGTTTGCCTGGATTACGTTTAACATTCACTGCTGGCTTAACATCTTTCGTCTGGTTTTTCACGGCTTCTTTTTTCATAAATATCTCCTTTATTCAAGTAGTTAACCTATATTCAATCTATACGATTGCAGTAAAACAGTACAGGCAATAATGCGCATATTTTCATTATAATCTTTTTATAATACAATGAGTTACGCGCTAAAGCACAGCGAACCAGAATAAAAAGTGGATTGATATGTATGATTCATAGTGTTATAGTTTCTGTGTAGCAATGGAGGGGATGTGCGGATATTCAAAACAAAGTGGTTTGTTCGGTATGTACGACAAGAGCACATTAGCGATAATGGTTTGCGTGATGCTATTGAACGTGCCGAGCGTGGTCTTGTCGATGCTGACTTAGGCGGAGGAGTCATCAAGCAGCGGGTGGCGCGGACGGGACAGGGGCGCTCCGGTGGCTATCGGATGTTGATTGCTTACTGCTCCGGCAATAGAGCTGTTTTCATGTACGGTATTGCTAAAAATGATAGGAGTAATATTGATGAGGACGAACTGGCAACGTTGAGAGAGATCGGGGCGGCATGGCTTGCGGCACAACCGGAAGAGCTAGACCACGCCATTACAGAAGGCATTCTGGAGGAAATGAACGATGACAACAAAAGCAAATAAAAACAGCCCATTGACACAAGCACTGCTTGAAACGGCCAATGACATGCACGGTATCGGCATTCTGGGCAACGAGGCTTACGAAAAAATCACCATGCGACACTTGGGAACAAAGAAACCGGAGATTGAACCGCTGACAGCAGAAGAAATCCGTAAGATACGCGAACAAACTCACATGAGCCAGTCTGTATTCGCGCACTGCCTCAATGTGACGGTAGGGTACATATCTCAATTGGAGCGTGGAGCAAAGCGCCCGACTGGTGCAGCGCTCATGTTGTTGAATGTTATTCACCGCAAGGGGATTGAAGCGATTCTGTAACGCTCACACTTACCAACTGTTTATTGCGTTCACCCGCTTCCTCGCAGACTCGATGAAGCGGTTATAAACTGACACCCTTCCAAAGTCCGCACATTACAAACCGGTTCTCATGCGTGTTCTCATCACAAACCATGGATGTACTGTGATTTAGATACTGTGCTCTACAGCATTTATTATTGCCAAATTATAGGCGGCTTAGACTGTAGGTCTTTGAGATAAAACCAATAGTGTAATGAAGACACAGCGGCAGTTGCCATTGAAGCTGTAGCCAGTCGATCGGAAAAATTACCGAACCAGATAATAGCAAGGTACTTAGACGGAAAGTATGAAATATAAAATCCAGCTGCTGTTGCAATTATTGAAGAAATAACAGCCGTCCAAGCAGTTAGGATGTCATACCTTTTATGCTTTTTGGCTATAGCCTTTCTTTCCAGGCCAGGAGCTAGAACCGTACCCTCGTATATTGACTGAGTTGCGTTAGGCTCTCTCACTGGTATTTGTGTATTAGTTGGTATTTTCTCAAAAATGGATTCATCATTATCCGATTGAATACGAGAAACGATATGCTCCGTAGCTTTTTCCAAAGCATGTGAAACCTTATGCCTGAATCGGAATTCCACCACTTTGTCTTCAATTGATACAATCCCCCATACATTCGCTGTTGATACGGTTGTTTTATCAATAATAACGTATTTAATGGACCTAGCAGCTAGACTTCTCTCCCCATCATCATTTGGGATAGAACATAACATTTCAGCTGCCTGCTTTATTTCAGGGTTAGAGCTATGCAAGGCTTCTGTCAAAACCTCTGGAACATTCGTAAGCTTTGTTAGATCGTTATTTTCGGTATAAAAAAGATCCATGATTTCTTGTGTAAATTCTATATGCCGTGGCGAATAGCCATTGTCTTGCAGCCACTTCTTTACCAAATCATAAGCTATGACGTTAGAATCCAACAAGTTTTGCTTCAATATGCATTTTATAAGAGTTCGCATTGATTGATCTCCATACATTGAGGGCTACATATATATGCCCGTTGAAGTTTATTTTATGCTGTCAGTATTTATTGCGGAGGCATTGCTTTCCCACTCAATATACTCATACGGTTCACCATTAGCCCAGCGCCAACTATCGATTTCTCTGGTCAAGGTAATGAAGCCAGCAAACACTTTTTTGATAATCTGATTCAAACCGTTTGTTGTTCTGGCGTGGATAGCAAACTTGTTCACGCCATGTTTCATAACTGCTTCGCTGGTTTCTATTAAAAGCCTTCTTGCACCACCTTTACCTTGATAGGAAGGTAAAATCTGGATCGTTTCGATATAATAAAATGCTTCCAGCTTGTCAGTGAGTTCCGGGTCACTCTCTTTTAGCTCCTGCACAACAGACTTGAAAGGACGTGCCAGCAGATAGCCGACTGTTTCACCACCATCACGCAGAAAAATATTCACATTTTCACTGTCAGCCAACATCGAAGCATAGTATTCCGCTGCTTCCGGGTACTGCCAATCCGCCGGAAAACACTCTTTTTCCAGCATCAATATATCGGCAAGTTCCCGCTCAACATACTTTGTCACAATTTCTATGCTCTGCATAACGTAGGCTCCAATATATTTGCGCTAACTCATCAGCACATCGTACCCCGTGCGGTAGAGATACATCCAGATCACCGTTTGGAGAGCGGTCAAAAAAAAGAGGACTACAACAGAACGCAGCCTGCTACCAATTTCTTTTTGGAAGAATATTACCAGTTGTTCAGGGCCAGACCAGTAAATTGCCTGAAACAGCACACCGAATACTGAAGCGTATCCAAGCAGTTTCGATTTACCATGAACCACATCAACCGCCCGACGAAGATCCCGGCCAAGACTGACATCAATGTCACTCTTTACATAAATAGCAAAAAAGACCCCGGCAATCACAATATTGATAGCCCACATCACCGCAAATGCCCACCCAAGCGGAGTCCCGTAAACTTTCAAAGCAATATTAGCAGCAGCGCAGAGACCGGCCAGCCAATAATCTGCAATCGTATATCCAATACGCTTTAGAAAAGTACCGGAGACCTTCATACCGACATCTTCCATGCCATCCTTTTCGTGGATATTGAAAAACGCTTTAGCGACATCACGCACCGGCTGAAATAACCACGACAGAGCCATTACGACAGCCAGCGCAACCAGCGCACCCCAGTAATCAGACACAAAGGCAGTCGCTTTTTCAGTTATTTTAGCCAAGATACCGTGCATGCTAGAAAGTTACCTTAAACCCGGCATTGCCGACCACTTGAGTACTTCGGTCATCTACCTGAGACAACGGCACATAGACCTTGCTGCCCAATTCGAGACTCAGCCAATCTACCACGGCATACGACATCGTAAGAGCATGTGAATATACCCACGCCCTTGAATAATTATACGCGCCGTCATCAAAGGCAAAATCAGCCTGTTGACTCAAGCCGAGCTTATCGGCAACCTGCCATTTATGCCGGAGTCCACTGTGAACATGTAACCCCTTATCATCCCTCGAATTGCCTTTGGCGGGAATACCGTACTCAGTTTTTGCGTATGGAATAATGGCATGCGCTTTGTTCAGAGCAAATTCCTTGTAGAATTCAAGATAAGGTTGCCAGACATCTCCTCTACCGAATGTCCCAACCGGTCGTATATCAAAATAAGTAATCCCAGCATCAAGCGTTATTCCGGCAAGATCACCTGACCAGCCAATAGTTGGGTCAAACTCGTTGCCGTCGTTCGTGTCCAAACCCGAGTGAGCAAGAGACATTGAATACCAGAGATTCACATAAAATCCCTTGGTCAAAGCAACATTTATTTCGCTCTGGACAACCGGACGGTCGTAGAATACTACTCCGGTATCTCCGACGTATTTGGTGAAATATTTTGAAGAAAACGTAACAACGGGAGACGGTTTTTCAGTCTCTTCTGCATAACAAACCCCCATGAGTGCTGCCGTGAGGAGTGCGTAAATGATACCTGTAACAATGCGAAGCTTCATTCTACCTGCCGTTGAGATGTTAATTGATCTGGTCTATCTTCTCCTGTAAATACCACGAAAACCAACCATCATAGCGTTTCTGAAGCTCCGGTAGCTTCCAGTCATCGTCCGTAACAATTTTTCTGCAATTTTCCTTACCGCACAAGCATTCAAGATTATAAGGCGGCAATCCATTCACCCTGTGCAGGCACATGGCATAATCAAAAGTCACTTCCTCGTCCGGCTCGATGTCTCTAAGAGCAAGAAGGAAAATCGAGCCTTTTATACCCGAATTGGGATCACAGCTATGATTGAAGAAAAAACCATCATCTGATTCCTGAGACTCAGTATCAAACGCATTGATTACAAAAGTCTCGTCAATCTGTAACCCGTAATCACCAACTTCTTCATCAGCACGGATTATCTTTCCTCCAAAAATTGCCAACCGGTCACCAGCAGAAATACTGTCAGTTGCGAATACGCCCCTGTAC
>JBAXVE010000018.1:0-49269 GCA_037129245.1 Desulfuromonadales bacterium | reverse complement strand
GTTTACTTCATCGCCCACGCTCAACATGTTTCTCGTCCTGAATGCTGTCAAGCTTCTGTTTGTCCACCGGCTGCTTGACTCGTACAACGTCGACATGTTCATTGTCATACTGGCGATAGAGTATGTCGTATCGGTTTACCTTTACTTTGTTGCAACGCTGGCGACCGGCAGCAGGTTGATTTTTGTCGCAAGTTATCTGTTGCAGGCCATTTTCATTGCTGTCGCTCTGAACTATAATTTCATCTTTGCCTCCAACATCCACATCAACATTATCTCAAAATTATACTGGGAGTTTTTAGCCGTCGGCGAAAATGCACTCTCGACTACTACCGCAGCCGCTGCAGGGATTGCCCTGCTCGACGTCTACTTTGCCGTAAAGCTCGTACGCGATTTTAAAAACATCAGATCGGTCGTGTTCGGGGATACAGGCATCTGTGTGCGTCAGATCATTGCCGGCGGGGTGGCACTTGTGCTTGCCGTGACATCGGTTAATGCCTACGAATTTCTGGAAACCGGGAACAGTCCTGACCGTTACAAGGAGATCGAGGACTATTCGCTGCACCACTACGGCATGTTCGCAAGTTCATACCTCGAACTGTATAACTTCAGGAATACCAAAGAGTCCGTGAATAAGCTGAAACGCTGGAGGGAAGGGAATTCACAGCAGATTTCAGGAAAACGGCAGCAGGGGGGGGTGCCTTCTGTACTGCTGATCCAGGTCGAGTCGCTGGACGCCAATATCATCGGCCAGAAATGGCACGGGAAGTTAATAACTCCCTATTTGAGCAGGATTGCAAAGGAGAATGTCTATTTTCCCTACACGCTCAGCTACCGCTCCGCCGGCGGTACCTCCGATACGGAAATTGCAATCCTTAACAACGTTGAACCGCTCAGTGACACCCCCACGATCTCGATCCAGAGCTATGATTTTCCCAACTCGCTCCCCCGGGTGTTTCGCAACAATAATTTCAACGTACGGGCATTCCACGGCAACGAGGGAAGGTACTACAATCGGGATGCGGCCTATTCCCAGATGGGGTACGACATTTTCTATGACCAGCAACGGATGATGCTTCCCACAGAAGGGTGGGGAGCGTCCGATGCACGGGTGTTCGATTTTGCCCTGCAGCATCTGAGCAGCAAAAGGAAACCGTTCTTCGACTACATCATAACCATGTCCAGCCACGAACCGTTCACGAACGTGCACAACTACTACACAACCGACCGCTTCAACGATGTGACACCGCAGAGACTGAAAGATTACTTCGTATCGATCTCATATACCGACAGAAGCCTGGGACTGCTGGTCAATTCGGTGCGGGAGAAGTACCCCAACAGCTATATCTTCATATTCGGTGACCACACCCCCTACGTTCTGCGAAATAAAAGTTCCTACGGCATCGCCATGACAGACGTCGATGACCGTGCCATGCAGTTCGTGCCGATGATAATTATCACTCCCGACCACAAAAAGAAGCAGGAATCACGCTACGCAGCTTCGTTTCTCGATATCGCCCCGACGATCATCCGTAATAACAACATAAATTACACCTATCAGATACAGGGAGATGATTTACTGGGGGAATTGAAGAACACAATGATCCCGTACAAAGGAAAGCAGTACCCCAGGGATTATCTCTTCCGGGCAGCCGCAGGAACAAGAGCCAACTCGTTCGGTGCCAACTGAAGGTAAGCCCCGTGAAATCAAGCCTGACCCTGATCGGCATGCCGGGAGCCGGCAAAAGTACCGTCGGAATAATTCTGGCAAAACGACTTTCGTACGGATTTGTCGATACGGATATTCTTATCCAGACTCGCTGTAAAAAATCGCTGCAGCAGATCATTGACGCAAGCGGTCATCTTGAACTGCGCCGCATCGAAGAGCTGGAAATTATGTCTCTCGATCTGTCACACCATGTCATCGCCACAGGCGGCAGTGCCGTCTACAGTGAAAAGGCGATGGCGCACCTGCGCAGCATATCGACCATACTGTTCCTGAAAGTCAGTTACGCGGAGATTGTAAGGAGAATCAGAAACTTCTCAACCAGAGGGATTGCGAAATCGGTACAGCAGACCTTTGCCGAACTCTATGATGAGCGGCAGGTACTCTATGAAACGTATGCCGATGAGACGATCAATTGCAGTGGACTGGGCCAGGATGAAATTGCGGAAGCACTGGCGGCTTTATATTTGTAAGGCCCCTTCACGAGAAATCAGTAAAACAGAATCCAGGCATCAATAAAGAAAAACAGCCATCCCAGATTGCAGGCCAGACCGATATACCAGAGGTATTTCCGTTTGGTCAGACTGGAGATGGACGAGAGCATCAGCGCTATCTGAAGGAAAATCAGGGAATAGGCAAAATTCCCCCCCATATCCTGGGCTTTGAGTTTTGCTTTGGCAATGCTTTCGGCCTTTTCCTTGATCTCTTTCTTCTCAGTTTCATATCGTTTGATGTCGTCAGTATATTTTTTCAGAGTTTTCTGGAAATCTTCCGTCACTGAGACGGGAAGGTCTTTCTGGGAGTGGAACTGCAGTTCCAGTGCGTTTCTACTGATTTCAAAGGTATGCTGCTTGATGCTTTTGGCCTGGTAATAGGCCCACTGATCGCTTTCCTGCCCCTGGGCCATGATGGCCCGTGATGAATATTTGCCCATGTAGAGCGTCGTCAATGCCGCCAGTACCGCCATGATGGCGGTGGACAGCGCCAGATACCCGCTCCACTTCTCTTTCTGTTCTTTGCTCTCAACGTTTGACATTGTCTTATGCAATCCCCCTGTCACGAAATGATATGCTCACTGTTATGAAACAGCCCGGCTCCGGATGGCGGAACGATTCCGGCCTGTTCGGCACGATTCAGCAACCCGGTTATGGCCCGCTCTCCTTCTTCACCCAGTTCTGTTGAAAAATCGTTGACATACAGCCCGATGTGAGCGGCGCAGACTTCCGCACTCATTTCCTGGGCATGCTCGCGAATGTAGTGCGCCGCCAGCTCGGGATTGGCCCGGGCATACTCCACTCCGCACCGCAGAGCTCGTTCGATGGTAGAAATCGTAGGCGCACCCAGTGAGCGCCGGGCAACGATTCCCCCCAACGGAATCGGCAGACCGGTCTCAGTCTCCCACCATTCTCCCAGATCGACTACTTTGTGCAGGCCAAACCCCTGGTAGGTAAAGCGGGATTCGTGGATGATCAGGCCGGCATCTGCCTGTCCGGTAGAAACAGCGTCCATGATCTCGTTAAACGGCATCACCAGAAAGTTATCCAGTGAAGGATCCAATAGCCGGAGCAGCAACAGCGCCGTTGTGTAGCGTCCTGGTACGGCAATGATTTTCCCGCGAAGATTGGCCGGGTCAACAGCCTCGCGGGCGACCAGAAGAGGCCCGCACCCCCGCCCCAGTGCGCTGCCGGAGCGGAGCAGAGCATACTCGTCACGGATATGCCCCAACGCGTGATAGGAAACCTTGCTGATGTCCAGCATTCCTGCCAAAGCCAGCTGGTTAAGTGTCTCCACATCCTCCAGCCGCTCCCGGTAAGCCACTCCGCCCGTATCGACCAGACCGTGAACCAGCGGGTAGAACATGAAGGTATCATTGGGACAGGGAGAAAAGCCGAGGGTCAGTTCTTTTTTCATACACTCATTCCGTTACCGTTCCAGAATAAAGGTCACCGGCCCGTCATTGACCAGCGACACCTGCATATCCGCCTGAAAAATACCCGTTCCCACTGTTATGCCGGTTCTACGGGCAGCGGCGACAAAATACTCGTACAGCCGTTTCCCTTCTTCAGCCGGCGCAGCGGTGTCGAAGGAGGGGCGTTTCCCTTTGGAGCAGTTGCCAGCCAGAGTGAACTGTGAAACCACCAGCAGGCTGCCCTCGATGTCTCGCACGGAAAGGTTCATCTTTCCCGCTTCATCGTAAAAAATTCGCAATCCGCATATTTTCTCCACCAGCCAGTCAGCCTGCGATTCGGAATCCCCTTTTTCCACGCCGAGCAGTACCATGATCCCCTTGTTGATCCGGCCGACGGTTTCGCTTTCAACCGTGACCGATGCGGATGTGACTCGTTGGATGACTGCTTTCATGCGGCGACGCCCGTTTTTTCGGACTCCCTGCCGCGGTTGTGGTAATGGAGTGCCGCCAGCAGCAGGGAAGCGATCAGGTAAGCCAGAGCAAACGATGGTGCCGCGCCGAATCCGAACCTGTTCTGCACACCGGATGGTGTCAGTACGTAAGCGTGGATAATGCCGAAGTACGAAAGCAGCGCGGCGCTTGCCGTCCAGAGCGCAGCCTTGAGAAACTCCCGCTCAATAACGTGCACCATCATGGCAGATAGCAGCATACAGGAAATCATGAAGCCCTGGCTGAGGGATATGATGCCATAGATATACAGATCGCCGCCGAACTTGGGTGCCACCGCATACAAACCGGTGCCGGCTTTGCGCAGCGCCGTTTCGATCAGCAGCAACGCCCAGGCGGCCAGTGCCGGCATCAGTCCTAGGGCCACGGCAGCGCTATGCTTGCGGGGCACTTCCTGGAAAGCCTGTGCGGTGATGATTACGCCGATCCAGAGTAGAATACCGATCATCGCTTCCAGCGGTACAACCTTCAGAACCAGGGTAACGCCGCCGATCAGGCAGAGCAGCGAGATAACCACGCCGTTCAGGATCGAATAGCCGTAGCGTGCTCCCATGGCCTTCCACCCCGGATGGCCGATATAAATCGTTGTCGGAAACGGGTTGCCGAGACAGGCCGCAATGATCGAACCAAGTCCGTTGACCAGCAGTGACGATCGGGTGTCGTAGCGGTCACCGGCAGCTTCGGCGCTTTCAAGGTTCTGCAGTGAACCGATTACATTGAACAGCGCCATCGGGAAGATGACGGAAAAGTATTTCCACCCCTGTCCATTGTTGAGAAACAGCAGCATGTCCGAAAACGAGGTCTCAGGGAGATGTACGGCAAAACGGTACGGTTCCTGGAGCGGCTCGAAAAGAGGATAACCGCACCACCTGAGAACCCAGCCGATGGCCACGCCAAGAAGCACAGCAACGAATCCTCCCGGCAATGCCAGCGGCAGCCGGACCTGGCCGCCGTAGACAAACAACACAAACAAGGCCGGCACCAGCGCGACGGCCGGCATGGCGAAAATCTGGAACACAAACCCCATGGAGATGAACGTGATCGCGATGCCGGCCAGCGATGACAGCAGGGCAGCCCGGGGAGTATGCCGTCGCAGCCAGTCGCCGACAAATGCACCGATACATTCCAGCAGGGCACTGGCAAGGCAGGCAAACAGGCCGGCTTGCCAGGCGAGTCGGGGGTCTTTGGTTTCAAAATAGATCGGCGCGATAATCAGGAAGACGAAAGCGATCAGGCTGACCGTGTTGATACCGTAGGGCAATGCCGTGACATCATTCCTCCCCGTCCTGATGGCCAGCTTACGGGCCTGCCAGGTGTAGAAGGCGTTGCCGAAAAGAATTGAAACCGCCGCGCCCGGCATGATTTTGCCGAATACCAGCTCCGGTGGCATGCCGCACACATAGCTGCAGAGAACGGCAATCAGCATCAGCTGCAGTAGATTATCGACAAACAGCCCGAAAAATCCGTCGATATCGCCGCGAACAAACCATCCTGTTTTCATGAACCAACATATTCCTTTCTGAGTCTAAATATGATGTAGCAGATACCGTCGCAACCAGTCCAAAGCCGCCAGGGCCGTGGCATCACGGATTTCTTCGCGACCGCCACCAAACTGAAAACGCTCGGCCCGGCAGCTCTCCGGAGTGGCACATCCGATGAAAACCGTTCCGACCGGTTTCTCCGCTGTCCCGCCATCCGGCCCGGCGATTCCGGTGACCGCCAGACCCAGATCACTGCCGGCTGCCGCGCGAATCCCCTGAGCCATTGCAGCGGCAACCTCAGCGCTGACTGCCCCATGCATTTCCAGCAACGACTGCGGCACCCCCAACTGGCGTGTTTTGGCTGCGTTACTGTAGGTGACCGCACCCTCCAGAAAATAGGCTGAACTGCCGGCTACGGCAGAGATGCGCTGTGCAATCATTCCGCCGGTGCACGACTCCGCCAGAGCCAGCGTCAGCCCGCTGCGCCGGAGAAGCTCTGCAAGTTCGACGTCATCGAATGATCGGTCGGCTGCGTCAGCAGCAGTCCGCAGCACCTGCTGCAGGGGGACACCTCGTTCACGGGCAATCCGGCGGCAATCTTCATATTCCGGGGCGGCGCGCAGCCGCTCACCACACGCATCGAAAACTTCTTTGAAACGCAGCGTTCCGACAGGTGTCTCGCGCTCAGCAATACAGCGCTCAAGGACGGTTCTGTTCGCCGGATAATGACGCAGACCAATGGCCGAGGTTTCTGACAGCACCATTCCGGAAAGAACATCGAGCCTGTCTGGCACACAGAGAAACGAAAGCTGCACGGCGGGGCGGTTTTTCTTCATCTGGATCGGCGTGAACCAGACATCCAGCGCCCCCTCCTCGAAGAGCCGCTCCATTGTGTATCCTAAAACCTCCGGCGTCGAATCGTCGATGTTGGTCTCAACGACCATCACCTGACTGTTTCCGCTTCCGGTTTCAAGGTTTTTCCCCAGAAAAGCCCGCAGGATATTGGGACGGTCCGGAAAATCCTTGCCCCCAGCCCCGCTACCGACTTTCTCCAGCAGCATTTCGGGCTGTTTTCCGAAACCATCGGCCAGTGCTGCTACAATCGCTGCACCGGTGGGTGTCACCCGCTCACCCGGCCCGCAGTCGCCATGCAGCGGTACTCCTTGCAGCAGTTCTGCTGTGGCAGGAGCAGGAACCGGTAGACGCCCGTGGGCGGTTTCGACGAACCCGCTCCCCAACGGAAGTGCTGAGAAATACAGCCGCTCGACCTTCAGGTAGTCGAGGCAAACGGCTGCGCCGACGATGTCCACGATCGAGTCCACCGCGCCGACCTCGTGGAAATGTACCTCTTCAATCGGCACGCCGTGCACCTTAGCTTCAGCCTCGGCCAGGCGTCGAAAAATGCGGCGCGCCGTATCCTTCACCGGATCGGCCAGCCCACTGACGGCTATCATAGCGTCAATGCCGGCATAGTGCCGGTGGGTATGATGATCGTGAACAGCCACATCAAATTTGAGAGCGGAAACGTGGTGACGCTCGGTTGCAGCAGTGGAAAGCACGTAGGAACCGGGCGGCAGGGCCAGCTTAAGCAGTTCGGCACGCAGATGCTCAATCGGTACCCCGAGATCCAGCAGGGCCGCGACGGTCATATCGCCGGAAATACCGGCCTGGCAATCAAAATAGAGGATAGTCATAAAATCCGTGCTCCCTTGCTCTTCGTGCTATCCAATAGCTTGAGAAACCAATAATTTTACCATCTCTTCTGAAGAGTACACCGGTATTCGAGACGTTATAAAATCCTTCTTATTGCGCGTAACAATGGCATCAACTCCAACAAGAAAGGCTGCTTCGTGGATCACTGCATCTTCGAAGTCGTTAAAATCTAAAATAAGAGCTGATTCAAGGACATGTCTGTTTACAGGCGCTACTTCAAAAAGTCCCAACATTTTCTTTATTTCTTCCTGAGCCCTTGGCGCACCAACCTCTTTAGCTGCAAGATAATATACGGTTGTTACTGTGGTACCACACAAATACCCCATGATGGTTCCGTCTTCCACTCTTGAAAACAGTTCCGCTGCATCATCCGCGAAAGGGATCCGATCCATCAGCAGATCAAGGACTATATTTGTATCCAGAAGTATTTTCAAAGGTGTTTTACCTCCAGATACTTTTTGTAATCCTCTTCATCAAGATTCGATTCCCGCAACAAACCTCGCAGTGATCGAGTTATGGGTGTTGATGGCATGCTTGTTTTGATCTTCTGGGATGTCAGCAACTTAAAGTAATCCGCCACAATTTGCGATACAGATTTCCCTGCTTGTGCTGCGTAAGATTTTGCTTGTTCAATTAATTGATCCTCAAGGCGAAGAGTGAGCTTTGTTTGCATAGTTACCTCTCAAAATGAAAATGACGTATATTTGTAAATAAAATATACGTCACCAGCCTGTTTTTGTCAATCAGAGGTTTGTGGCGATAGTAGTTTTTCCACCAACGATTTCCTTTTCGAAAATTGCAAACATCTCTTTCGACTTTTTTGCCTCAAACAGAAAACCCGAGGAAACTATGGCTCCGGCCGCAATAATCATTAAAATGCTTGGTATCAAACTTTCCATACCTCTGGTTAAAAAACTTAATTGCATCAAAACCCAAAACGCGAGGAACAGATTTGTACAAATTTATGAAGTCTCATGTCGACTTTAATCGTTGTTCCACCTTCGATCTCTTCCAGTTCACCGCACAATATGGGCAAACCAGAATTGCGATATGCAATGTTGCGGTGGAGCTGCTCGGTCATACATGGTTGTGCAGCATCAGCTGGGCGGGGTGGGGAGACAGGTAAATCTGCTTTTTCAAATACTGCTGTTCGTATTTTCCGATGTAATGCCTGAGTAGCGTAAGTGGGACGACCAGCGGTACGAGATGCTGGTGGTACTGGCCGATGAGCTCAAGCAGCTCGCCCTTTTCGGCGGTAGTCAGCTGCCGCTTGAAGTAGCCCATGATGTGCTGCAAAACGTTGGTGTTTTTACTGGCGGTTGCGTGCAAAGCCAGCCCTTTCAGGAGCAGTTCCTCATAGCGCCCCAGCAGTTCCGTCAGCTCCGTTTCCGCACCGTGCGCCACCAGTGAACCCATTTCGCGGTAGATCTGGGGGCTGTGGGCCATCATCAGTAGTTTGTGGGCAGCGTGAAATTCTACCAGTCGGCCGATAGTCGGGCGGTCAGCCAGGAAATCCTTCCAGCGGCGATAACTGAATACCCGTTCGATAAAATTCTCGCGGATGGCTGGATCGTTGAGTCGCCCTTCCTCTTCCAGCGGCAGCAGCGGAAAATGGCGGGACACCGCTGCTGCAAACAGGCCGCTGCCGTTTTTGAGCGCCACGCCATTGTTGTAGATTTTGACGCGATACAGACCGGAGCTGGGCGAGTCTTTTTTGAAGATGAAGCCGCACAGATCCTCCGTTTCCAACTCATTGACCTTTGCACTGCAGAAAGAGAGCATCTGCTCCGTCCGGTCAATGCGACTCCGGGAGGTTACCAGGCGCGGCGCGGTAGGATCACCCTCCAGCCGCATCGATTCGCGCGGCGTCGGCAGGCCGCAGCCGGTCTCGGGACAGACCGGCACGAAGCGGAAATACTCCCCCAGTACGTCGGTGATGTAGCGGTCGTGCTTGTGGCCGCCGTCGTAGCGCACCTGTTCACCCAGCAGACAGGCACTGACGCCGATGTTGATCGATGCTTTCACAGGGGGGGGCTCATACCGGGATTGCGGAGGGGTGAATCAAACCGGCCAGCTCGGGGCATTCAGATATCTGGCGGCCGTTTTCGACGATGTCCTTCAGCAGCCCGGCAGTCGATGTATCGCCGTATAGTACGGCGCCGACCAGTTGTCCGTCACGGCAGAAAAACGCACGGTACGAGTCGCCATCGAGCTGCTCGTGGAGTGTGGTGCTGGCGTCCTCCGAGTGAATCTGCCCGCAGCTGAACAGATCGATGTCCAGAACCTTGATTCTGGTCGAGGGGGCCATGCCGGAGAATTCCGCCGCTCCTCCGCCGGCATTGCACCCTGCAACCGCTCCCTGGGCATAACCGGCCGGCCAGATGCCGTAGAGCGCACCGCGGTGCTCAGTTACGTCCCCTGCTGCCAGAATATGCGGGTCGGAAGTGAACATGCGGTCATCAACGACGATGCCGCGATGGACCGTCAGTCCAGCCTGTCGCGCAAGATAACTGTTGGGGCGCACCCCTACGGTTATGATCACCAGGTCAGCAGGTAGAAGCTGACCGTTTTCCAGCACTACCCCCTGGACACATTCGTCTCCGACCAGTTCCATGACGGTCCGTGTGCATAAAATATCCATACCCTGGGTTTCCAGGCGCTTTTGCAGCAGTTCACCGGCCCGTGGGGGGAGTTGCCGGGGGAGCAGGGATGGGAAGCCCTCAATAACGGTAATCTGTGCCTTGTGCCGTGCCAGGGCCCCAGCGGTCTCGAGTCCCAGCAGGCCACCGCCGATACAGACGATGCGCATTCCTGCGGCGATATGCTTCAGAATGGCACGGGCATCGTCAATTGTCCGCAAAACATGGACACCTTCCCGTGTGGCTCCTGGAAAAGGAGGGATGAAAGGATGTGCACCGTTGGTCAGCACCAGGAAATCGTAATCGAGGCTGCGACCGTCTCTCAGCATGACACAGTGTTTCTGCCGGTCGATGGAAGCCGCTTCGGCAGGGCAGAAGTCAATTTCCTGTTCATCAAACCAGTTCCGGGACTGTATCAGAAGCTCTTCTTCGCTGACGTCACCGGCCAGAAAACGGGTGAGGTTGAGCCGGTAGTAGGGGAGGGATGGTTCCCGCGAAACAAGTGTGATTGATGCGTGCGGCGAATGGCGCCGGGCTTCGGCGGCGGCGGTCAGGCCGGCGATGCCTCCGCCCAGCACGACGATGCGACGAAGATTGCCCGCCTGTTCGACATTGGTTTCAGGAGTGATAAGCGGGGCAAACATGGCGGAGGTAGCACTGCAGACCGGGCATGTCGCAGGGGGGTGTACTGCCTGATGCCGATAGCTGCAGATGCCGCACTGCCAGACACCGGCAGCGACGGGGGGATGCTGTCCCGTTGTGATTGCAAGGATACTGAAAGAGTCACCGTCTACTCCACAGACGGGACAGCTGGCGGGCGGCCCGGCATCGTGATGAACGTATCCGCATACGTCGCATTTCCAGGTTTTCATGCCGCTGTCACTGAAGATGCGTGCTGATGATGGTGCAGACAGGCTTCGATATGGTGCATGATAGTGGCGGCTATACGCTCCGGCTGATTGCGGTCATTGTTGAAGAGCAGGTCATACAGTGCCGGATCGTGGTCGTCCCGGTCCAGAAAGTCGCGGGTGAAATGATCGCGCAGCTTCTGCTGTTTGTGTATTATCTTTTCGGCTTCTTCCTGTTCCAACTCCAGCCGCCGGGCAAGTGTGGCGGCTTTGAAGGCTTGTGAACCATATATCCTGAAGTGATAGGAGTGATCGAAATGACGGGTGATGACGGCTCCTCCCAGTTCGACAATGATGACATTGCCCTGTTCCGCCAGCGCCACAACGTGACGGGAAAGCAATCGGAAATAATCCTGATCACTCTTCCAGCGTGGTGAAAAAGTTGCCAGGACTTCGTTGAGAATACGATTATTTTCACCGAGGGTCTGCAGAATGTCTTCTGAAATATTGTGTCGGCGGGCAACCTCCTCCAGAATGGCCTTGTCGATCATGACCCACTCGTCACCGGTTTTGTGCATCATCATTTCACGCAGCCGCTCGGCAACCGGGTACCCTTCGCAGCCGAATTCCCGCGAAATGGTAATGCAGGGACGCGGCTTCGGTTTTCTGTGCTGGGAGGCTGCCTTCTCCTTCTGGCGACGGTTGTATTCCTCGAGGGAGCCGATACGCAGATCGACAGACGGTATCAAGAGATTTTCAGGCATGGTGCATTCTCCTTT
The DNA here is from genome assembly GCA_037129245.1 of Desulfuromonadales bacterium. Classification (GTDB taxonomy): domain Bacteria; phylum Desulfobacterota; class Desulfuromonadia; order Geobacterales; family Pseudopelobacteraceae; genus JACRCG01. The sequence continues at coordinate 37,670 of JBAXVE010000018.1, read as the reverse complement.
TGAGCTTTAGCGTCCAATCTTATAGAGGATGTGGCGAATCAGTTCCATTCGGAATAATGTGTGCAGTTTTTTCGGGTGAATATTTGAAAGAAGGATATTAGCGGGTGCTACACACGTAAACCAGCAGAGCGGGTGTTTGCCCATTTTTATTCTGCTCCTCAAATCATCAGCCGTGTCGGAAAACCAGATATCACGAAACGATGATACACTCAGACTGCCCATTTTTTCAAATGCAACCGGGCATGAATAGACATCGCCGTTTGGATGGATCTGAACCGTGGTATAGGCAGCTACGCAGCGGTATTTGTAAAGTATGGATGGTTCTTTTACAAAAGTTCCAAACTGGGCAAAGTATTCATCCATCATGGGAAACATTTTGGCAAAATCCCGTTTCAAGATTCCCAACTGTTCCTCAAAAAGTGGAATACTTGATTCACTTAATTCAAGGTCTTCCGGCAACGAAAATTCCATGCCGTCGCACGAATGAGCCGGTTGAATCGTTATCCCATCAATATTGGCTGCGCAGGCGAGCGTAACCAACTGAACCAGCTCACCGACGTTGCGGTTGTTGACCGTGCAGTTGATGAAAATCTTCGGGCGGTCTGTGCGCGCTTTTTGAAGCTTCCTGATGGCAGCAAATGTTTTTTCGAAACTGCCTGGAACGCCGCGGATGTAATCGTTGGTTTCAGGACAGCAACCGTCAAGCGAAAGGTAAATCATGTCCAGGCCGGAGTTAACAATCCGTTCTGCCATGGCATCGGTAATTAACAGGCCATTGCTGTTGACGCTTGTCGTCATTCCGAGCGATCTGGAGTGGCTGAACAGTTCAAAAATATCTTTGCGCAAAAACGGTTCGCCACCCGAAAATGCCACGCTGAACGTGCCAAGTGAAGCCAACTCACCAAGTAGTTGTTTTTCCCGTTCAAGCGACATGTTATCGCTGCCTTCCAAAGCCTGCCACCGATCACAGGTCACACAGCGGGAGTTGCAACGGTAGAGAATGTCCCACTGTACCTTGAGAGGGCCGGCCAGTGGCCGTATTCCCCCGCAGACAAACTTCAGAATGTTCGCTGATTGCCGCAGTATTTTCATTGAAGTTCTACCTGGGTATAAGCCTGCCGCACTTTTTCCATGAATGCGCCGTAACTGAAGTTTTTTTCCACATATTCTGCCGCAGCACTTGCCAGGCGCTGCCCGAGGTCATTGTCATCCAGCAGCCGCGCTATTCCGGAGGCAAACTCTTCGGGCGTCGCTTCTGTTAACACCGCAACCGTATCGTCCAGCACCTGCGTATGCGTCAGCAGGCGGGTTGCTACGACCGGAGTTCCCGACTGGAGATAGGAGTACAGCTTCATGGGAGTGTTCCTGCCGAGTGTGCGCGGTGATACCAGAACATCTGCAAGTGCCATGAATGCAGGCATCTCCTCCATCGGCCGCCGCCCGAGTATCCTGACGTTGTGTGTGATTCCCGTCTGCTCAACCGCCTGCAGCACTGATTCTATCTGATCAGCCTGCCCGCCTGCCAGAACAAATATAACGTTCTGCCGTCTCTTCACAACAAGCGGAATGGATTTCAACAGCAGGTCTATGCCCTGATAATTTTCAAATGTCCCCGTATAGACAACACAGGAGGCATCTCCCAGCGATAATTCCGATCTGATCCGTTTCATATCATCGATAAGGCTGGCCGGCGCTTTTTCAACAACAGGAATATCTTCGAGTACGGCCACGGACTTGTCGGGTGCAATGCTCAAGACCCTTTCCTTAAGTGCCGTGCATACCGCCAGTACCAGATCGGAATGTTGAACCGTCCAGCCCTCAAGTCTGTCAGCCAATCGAACAACAGGGGCACGATTCCAGAGAGGTGAGCCGGATTCGCTGATCTGCTCCGGAATACTGGAATCCATATCGTAAACCAGTTTTGTCTTGAAGAGTGATTTCAGCACGACTCCCATAATCGCGCCCTCTTCTACACCATGGACTACATCATACCTGTTTTTCAGCAGCAGTATAACTGCCTTGATGAAAACGAAAAAATCAAGGAACAGTTTTGTGGAGGAGAGCCCCTTATTGACCGAATGGATATATGGAATATTGATGTTGCGGTGGTGCTCTATAGCAGGAAAACTCCACGGTTCACCAATATGATAGGTAACAAGATCAACGGAGTGACCGAGTTCGCTCAGGGCACGACACAGGACGGAAACGGCGAGCGGTGTGCCGCGTTTTTCAAAAAACGGTTGCGGTGCGATGAGCAGAATCTTCATAGGAGCAGGCTTTCGGAATGCCAATATGGCGTGGATGTTACGGAAATGTAACCGCTTTCATGTTTGTCTGGCCGATGCGATCATGTTGAAGTGCAGGTAGCAACATTTGTAAGTATCGGCAGAGCGACCACGAAACGGGTTCCCCTCTCAGCCGGTTGTTCCACCCGTATTTCACCACCATGTCCTTCCACGATGCGCCGGGCGATTGCCAGGCCGAGGCCGGTCGCCTTCTCCCCTTGAGTGCCGAGTCGCGTTCCTTCGCTGAAGGGTGTGAACAGTTTTTCCAGTATTTCCGGAGGAATGCCGATGCCGTGATCTTCAATCCGGATGATGATTAATGTCTCCTCCCGTGAGACGTCAACCAGCACTTCGCTGTCGACGGTACTGAATTTAATAGCGTTACCGATCAGGTTATTCAGAACCTGCTCGATTTTCTGAGCGTCCCAGTCGACCGTTTCGGGGACATCGCCGTGAAATGAGTCGTGGATGCTTATCTGTTTCTTGTTAGCCAGAACCCGGTTCAACTCCAGGTTGCCGGAAATGAGTCCGTGCAGGTTGACGGTCCGGCAGTCAAGATTAAGCTTTCCGGATTCAATCCGGGAAATATCCAGCAGGTCGTTGATCAGCGTCAGCATGAATTCGCTTGATTTACTAATGGTTGCCACCAATTCGCGGTCGTCCGCTTCGTCCCGTTCGCGGTCTTCGTCAAGCAGATATTCGCAGTAGGAGACGATTGCTCCCAGCGGCGAGCGCAGGTCGTGGGCCGCCATGCCGAGGAAGTAGTTCTTTTGCTGGTTGAGCCGGGCCAGTTCATGGTTTTTTTTCAGCAGTTCGCGCTGCATTGCGGAAAGACGGTTGTTGTGGTGGGTCATCTCTTCGTAAATGGTCTGGTCGCGCCGTTTCAGCTCCTGCGATGCGGTGTGCAGGTCTTTCATGGCGGCCCGTAACTTGTTGGTCTGTTCGTTGTTGATCCGTAGCATCTCCTCAATAAACTGGATGGCTGAATCGCGGCTGCTGGCGCCAATGACCAGCAGTTTCTCGTCAATGACGGCCGCCGCACAATGTAGCGTCACCAGCCCGGTTGTAAGGGGGACTATCAGCTCCCAGTCGAAGGCGGAATTGTTACTGCGGGCTTCATCAAAAAATGCCAGGGCCTTTTCGAGGCATTCTTCGTCGAAAACACCGGTGATCAAGCGACCGGGGGCCAGTTCGCAGGCCAGCTGGAAATCGTTCTGGATAACCTGCTCCACAATATCGGATTCATCGCAGATGACAATAAATCCCTTGCTGATACCTGATTCACTCATAGTGAACATTGCCTTTCACTGTGGCTGCCGGGCAGGTTGCAGCTCCCGCTCCACTCGTTTTAAACTCTGTCTGTTGCAACGCGAATTGCCTGCTCAGCGTCTGTCGCCCAGACATCGGCGCCAACCTGACGCCAGAGATCATGATCCGCAACAAATGGCATGCCCCCCACCATGATCAGTGGCGTACGTTCGGGAAAGGCCGTTCTGACTGCAGTGATAAGTTTTCGCATGTCGGGAATGTGATAGGTCATGGTGGCGGAAAGGGCCACCAGATCGGCCTTGTGGGTATCAATAGCTGTTGCGAGGGTGTTGAGCGTCGCAGCGGAACCGAGATAGAAGGTGTCCCACCCGTCCATTTCAAAAAAATCGACGACCATGCGGACGCCGATTTCGTGAAGTTCGGAGCCGATACAGGCGGCGACCACGGTTTTCCCGATGCGGTGCGGTGAAATGGTCTGCGGATAAAGGTCGGACATGATGGTCTGGGTGGCTGCAGTGCAGTAATGCTCCTCAGAGACGCTGATTTTGTTCTGCAGCCAGAGGTGGCCGAGTTCATACTGCACCGGCTGGAAAACGTGAAGGTAGATGTCTTTGATGCTCACATCATCCCGTTCAAGGGCTGCGGTGATAATCTGCTGTGCTCCTTCGCGGTTCGAGGAGAGCAGCGCGGCCAGGTAGTCGGTGGCAATCTCGGCGAAGCGGTTATCGCCGCAGGTGTCATGACCGGAGTGGTTGACGTGCTCCAGGTACGAGGAGATTGCCGCATCGAGAAACGAGGCACAGCGGGAGCTTGCTTCGGGGGAGAGCTGCTCGCGTAACACCTTAGTAATGCATTCGAGAAATAGTTCCAGGCGAGGGTCGCTTGCGTAAAAGAGGTGCCGTCTGGTGGTAAGATAGGAGACGTGGCGGCTCGCAGCAAGGTGCGTTGAGAGGAGCTTCACCGAGCCTCGTTCAAGTGTCTCATTCAGATAGGCGAGAAGCTGGCTGATGTCCTGCTTGAAGGCCGGCAGCCCCGAGCGGAGCAGTTCCGCTGCCACCAGCGAGGCAAGTTCAAGCCGGTCGTTTTTCAAACCGATCTGCAGATGGCTCATAATCCGCTCCCTGATGTGCTGGAGTTACGTCTCTTGTGATCTGACCGGCAGAAGGATCGTAAACGACGTCCCCTTACCCGGTAGCGTGGAAACCGTAATCGCACCGCCACTCCCTTTAACGTTGCCAACCACGGCTGCCATGCCAAGACCCCGCCCGGTGAATTTGGTGCTGAAGAACGGATCGAACAGTTTGGCAACCGTGGCGTTGTCCATACCGCAGCCGGTATCGCTGAGCATCAGGGAAACGTAGCGCCCCGGGGGAAGATGATCTCCCAGCCAGAATTTTGCCAACTGAGAACGGTCGAATGTCGCGCAACCGGTCGAAATGGTAATCCGGCCGCTCATTTCGCCAATCGCCTCGGATGAGTTAATGATCAGACTCATCAGCACTTCGCGGATCTGTGAAGAATCTGCAGTGATCGGCGGGATTTCCGGTGTGAGCTCCAGTTTGATATCAATCTGTTTCGAGACCGAAACTTCAAAGACGGAGAGCATGTTTTCAAGCAGGCTGTTCAGGTCAAACTCTTCGCGGGTACGCATCCCTTTGCCGGTGTATGCCAGCATCTGGCTTGAAAGCCTCGCTGCCCGTAACGCCGAGGATTTGATGGCTTCTATTGAAGTAGTCAGCGGAGATTCGGGCGGCAGGCGCATGAGTGTCAGCTCGGCGTTGCCGACAATGGCAGTGAGAATGTTGTTGAAATTGTGAGCGACGCCACCGGCCATGATTCCCAGGCTCTCAAATTTCTGAGTGCTCAGCAGATGGGCCTCCATCGCTTTTCTGTCGGTGATGTCGTCGAGGGTGATCAGAATTTTTGAACCGCCGCCACCGGCCTTGAAAAGGGAGATGCTTGCCGCCGCGTTTGACTGCTCTCTCCCCGGCAGCGAGATTGAAATATCCGCGCCGACGTGCGGCGTCCCGTCCATCACGCGGACCACAAGACGGTTCAGTTCTTCATGCCTCGTCATTTCCAGGAAATTCTTTCCGAGCACGTCCTCGCTGACCCAGCCATACCGAAGCACGCAGGCCCGGTTCATAAAATCCACCCTGCCGGCCGGATCGAGAATGACGACCGCCGTGGGGCTCTGCTCGAGTGCATTGGAAAGAATGTCGGTCCGCTCCTGTTCCTGCTCAAGGCGCCGTCGAATATCAATCATCTCGTAGCAGCGCTGCAGCGATCGGGAAAGGGGGGCCTTAAGGATAGGTTTGGGAAGAAACTGGCTGATGCCGGTATCAACCGCTTCGGAAAAAAAATCGGGACCGCCGGAGGTCATCAGGATGATCGGGACGTGCGGATCTATCTCGCGAATGGCACGGCTCATCTCCAGGCCGTTCATACCCGGCATCATCAGGTCAGTCAATACAATGTCAGGTCGCCTTTCGGCGAACACGTCACGTCCCTGCAGGCCGTCTACGGCTGTCAGAACCTCGCTGACCATTGGTGCTGCGAAACGCTGCAGAATAGTGCGATGGGTCTCCTCATCGTCGACGCAGAGAAGTGTGAGCGCTAATTGGTCTGTGGGAAGAAGGCTCATTGATGTTGGATCTTTCTGTCAGCGCGTTTTGTCAGAACAGGGGGCCGAATTGACGTTCCAAAAGGTCTTCAAGCTGCGAAACATGTTCGGCAGAAAGTACCTTGGAGCTCTGGAGCCACGCCAGAACCGACGCGGGGCATTCTGGGATGCCCTTAAGACCGTCAAGCCACGCGGAAGCAATAATAACAGGTAATCCGGCACAATCAACCCCGAAGGATTCAAATACTGCAGAAAGGTCGTGACAGGCACGATCAAAAACGTCTGTCGGCATAATTGCTTCACGCTCTGTACGCATACGTTCCCTGACGGTCTGCAGCGGTGCCGTCTGCTCCCCTGCACCCAGTTCCTCAACGAGCATTTCAAGCTGCCGCTCCAGCAGCATGGTTGGCATTCCCCGAACGGCCAGCAGCCGGCCCAGCCAGAGCGTCTGGTCAGCGACAACCGCTTCCGTCTGTCCGGAAAGTGAGGCCAGCCAGGCTGCATCACTTGCGGTGAAGCGTCGGCCACGTTCGCCGTATCGCTCGGCATAGTAGGGAAACTCTACCCGGCAACGTTCACCGGCTCGCAACGCGGCCGCGAGAGTATCTGCATCCTGCGGGACGGTATGATCGCCCGCTTCCGGGTTCAGGCCGCTGGCAGTGAAGCCGCGGCCTGTCTCGGACAGAGGATAGAGGAGTGCATGAAAGTGTTCCAGGGAGGCGTACATCTGCTCCGTGCCGGCACGGAACTCTCCTTCGTCAATATCGCCGGCAGCGGCATCGACAGCTGTGCGAAATTCTTCCCAGTGGGATTCCGTTTGTTCGCCGTATCCGGTGTAGAAGCGTACTCCACCGTTTTCAATCACGTTGAAACAGCGAATGACATCGGGAAGATGAATCCGATTGCCGCGCGTAGTGCCCTGCAGCACGTAGAGAAAGCCGAGCAGTCTGTCACTGCCGGCATTGATGGAACGCATGTCGGAGGTGATATCCAGAGCACAGCGAACCGCCGGCAGAATGTCCGGAACAAGCCGGGGAGCAAAGTGGGAGAGGTCGGCGCAAATCATTTCGAAACGGGCCGCCAGCGCCGGTCGAAGCCGTCCGGCCAGCAGAGAGCTGGACTCACGCAGCCTCCGTTCGAGCGAACCGATGATGATGGCCAAGCCGCGCAGCTGCCCGAGGTAACTCTCAAGCGGCAGGGTACCTGCTGTCAGGGCGGTGATGAAGGGAAGTCTTTCAAACGAGGCATGCCAATGCCAGGTTGCGGCTTTGACACGCTCCAGCAGGTGGGTGTGTGCTGCGTGCTCATTGCAATACCTCCGCTGTGTGAACGTACTGATTGCGCCGACGGTCATACCACAGAACTGCGGTCAATGCCAGTTTGTATTCGTGGGGGGGCAGGTTTTGGTTCAGCTCGCTCTCTCACAACGTCCGTAAAATTGGTGATCAGCCTGCGGGCCAGCACGCGGTATTCGGCTGATCGGTCGCTGAATCCGGCAATGAATCTCTCCGTTGGCTCCCATGGAGCCTCCCATGACGATCAGTGCCGGGGTGTCAGAGGGTGGCGGCAGCAGTTCCTCCCGATACGGGTGAACCAGCTTCCATGCCGCTCCGAGGCGATCAAGTTCAGCAGAAACGAGGCCGGGTGGAACAGCGGGATCGTTCTGTACAATGCAGATCATCGGGACTCCTGCACAGATGTACTTCAAAATGAAGCGCATGGTAACGATGGAGCGTCAGGCTGTCAACGGGTGAGAGAGGTACAAAGAAAGTGGCTGAACTGCGAACAAGTTTCTGCTACTATCCGTGCAGCTGAATTCTTTCAACAGGAGGCAGGATACGATGAACGTCGTGGCATTTAACGGAAGTCCCAACAGAGAGGGCAACACGTGGCACGCCATCAGGATGGTTGCCACCGAACTGGAAAACGAGGGGATCACTACCGAAATCATCAACGTCGGCAGCCGTGAGATCAGGGGGTGCACCGCCTGCGGCAACTGCTTCAAAAAGAAAAACGAGCAGTGCGTCCTGCCGGGCGACGACCTCAACGACTGGCTCCAGCGGATGAAAGAGGCTGACGGCATAATTCTGGGGTCACCCGTGCACTACGCCGCCATCGGCGGGACGATGAAGTCGTTCCTCGACCGGGCCTTCTATGTCACCAGCGTCAACAACGGCATGCTGCGGCACAAGGTAGGCGCTGCGGTGGTGGCGGTGCGGCGCTCCGGTGGGCTTCCGACCTTCGATCAGCTGAACAACTACCTGCTCTACTCCGAAATGGTGCTGCCGACCTCCAACTACTGGAACGTCATCCACGGTACCCGTCCCGGAGAAGCGGTCCAGGATGCTGAAGGGGTGCAGATCATGCGCGTGCTGGGGAAAAACATGGCCTGGCTGATGAAAATTCTCGAAAGCGGGAAAGGTGCCGTAGCACCTCCTGAGCGGGAAGCCAAGATTTACATGAATTTCATTCATTGAGACCACAAATTTGTTGAGGAGCGAGAGATATGCTGACATTTACAATTGATCAGAACATCTGTACAAGCTGTAGCTTGTGTGTTGCGGACTGTCCGGCCCGTATCATTGTCATGGGAGATAATGGTGTTCCATTCATAGCGGAAGAGAATGAGGCCGGCTGTTACAAATGCCAGCACTGTCTTGCCGTGTGCCCGACTGGGGCGCTCTCCATTCTGGGGCTGAAACCGGGCGACGGCCTGCCGTTGCCGGGCGGGTTTCCGGCGGCCGCAAGCCTTGAAAAGCTTATCAAGGGGCGGCGCTCGGTGCGCCGCTACCGGGACGAAAACCTTGACCGGGAACTGCTGCGGCACCTGCTGGAAGTGGCCTGGTGCGCACCCACCGGTATGAATTCACGACAGGTGCGTTTTACGGTTGTCGATGACCGGGAAAAACTATCCGCTCTGCGCGGAGAGGTGATGGATGGACTGGCGCGCCTGGTCCGTGATAATGCACTTCCGGAAGGGATGGAGTTCTTTGCCGGTTTTGTTCAGATGTGGCAGGAGCAGAAAATCGACGTCCTCTTTCGCGGAGCGCCGCACCTGCTGATCGCCTCGGCGCCGAAGAGTGCGGCATCGCCGCTGCCCGACTGTCTGATAGCCCTCTCCTATTTCGAGCTGTTTGCCCAGGCCAACGGCGTCGGCACCGTATGGAACGGCCTGGCGAAGTGGGCCATCAACGACCTGCTGCCGGAGACCCGTCAGCGGCTTGGTATACCGGATGATCATTTGATAGGGTATGTCATGGTTTTCGGCCGTCCGGCGGGACACTACTCCCGCACCGTGCAGCACGGGCCGGCCAACATTCACACGGTAGCGTAAACAAAATTTCAGGAGGATTACAGTATATGAAACTATTCACTCCGTTTACCTGCGGTTCCGTTGAACTGAAAAATCGTGTCGTCATGTCTCCCATGACCCGCAGCCGGGCACCCGGTAATCTGCCGAATGCGCTGATGGCGACCTATTACGGACAGCGGGCCGGCGCCGGGATGATCATCACCGAGGGGACCTCCCCGTCTGCCAACGGTCTCGGTTATGCCCGTATACCGGGCATCTTCTCTGATGAGCAGACAGCGGCCTGGAAACAGGTCACGGATGCGGTGCATGCCGCTGGCGGTCGAATCGTCGTCCAGTTGATGCATGCCGGCCGGGTGGGGAGCGTAATCAATCTCCCGCCCGGCTCCGAGCTTATTGCCCCGTCGGCGGTTGCCATGAGTGGTAAAATATGGACCGACAGCCAGGGTGAACAGCCCTACGGTACGCCACGCGAGATGACGATTGACGAGGTCGGGCAGGCTGTCGGGGAGTACGCCCGGGCGGCTGCGAATGCCGTCTCCGCCGGTTTTGACGGTGTGGAGATTCATGGTGCCAACGGTTATCTGATCACCCAGTTCCTCGACCCCGGTTCTAACCGCCGGAGCGACTCCTACGGCGGAGATGCTGACAGGCGCAACCGCTTTGCCCTTGATGTTGCTGCTGCGGTGATTGCCGAAACAGGTGCCGGGCGGGTCGGAATCCGGCTTTCGCCTTACGGCGTGTTCAACGACATGAGCGGCAGCTACGACGGCATTGCCGAGCAATACATCCGGCTGGCATCTGCCCTGGGGGGGCTGAAACTTGCTTACCTTCATATGGTTGATCATTCGGCTATGGGGGCGCCGAAACCTGATCCGGCCACCGTCCAGACCATGTGCCGGGAGTTCCGCTCAGCGGGCGGCGGCGCGGTCATCCTCTCCGGTGGCTATGACCGTGAACGCGCAGAAACTGACCTGCAGAGCGGCGCAGCTGAGCTGGTCGCCTTCGGTCGACCGTTCATCAGCAATCCTGACCTGGTGGATCGACTGAAAACCGGCGCTCCATTGGCCGAAGCCGATCAATCGACCTTTTATTCACCCGGCCCGGCCGGATACAGCGACTATCCGGCGCTGACAGTTTCGTGAATTTACTGTCGGAAGGACATCTACGGTGACGAACGGCAGGCTGGACAGAGCCGGCAAATGGCGCTTTTCCCATCCCGATTCCTTTGCCGGCAAATGCGGCGCCATCGAGATGGTCAGTTTCGTCGTGCTGGCGGTCATCGGCGGGCTCGACTACATCACCGGCTACGAACTCGGATTTTTCATCTTTTACTTTATCCCGGTGGCGATCTCGTCCTGGTACTGCGGTCGGCGCCTGGGTCTGCAGGTGGCTTTCGGGTCGGCGATTGTCTGGTACCTGTCGGACAAATACACCCACCATCCCTACTCCCACTCATATTTCATCTACTGGGAGATGTTCATGCGGCTGCTCTCATTTTTGACAACCACCATGACCATCAGTCGCATTCGCGAGATGGTGCTTAACGAAGAGCGTATTCTGGCCGAGTTGCTGGAAACCAGAAAAGAGCTTAATACGCTGCGTAACAAGGGCGAGTAACAACGTTTACAACTACCGCGTTTCTGTTTGTCACACAGGAGTAGTCTCATGCCATTACCGAACGCTTCAAGCAATGCAACAAAAGTATCCGACTCCGGTTCTTTGAAGGTTGACGCGCTCGTCGAAGGGCATAAGTGGGGAGGCACCCAAGGGAACGGAGTGACCCTGACGTTCAGTTTTCCCTATGTTTCCGGGGGGGCTGTCTTTCTCGGTTCGGGAGGGCAGGGGGATTATTCGAAACTGAATGAGAACCTGGCCACCTACCATTACGGACTTGATGCTACCGAACAGGCTGCAGTACGAAGTGTCCTGCAGACCTGGGGAAGTGTGGCAAACATAAAGTTCCAGGAGGTCAGCGACACTGCGGCCGCTGTTGGAGATATCCGTGTCGCCTTCACGTCGGCAACGTCATCAAGCGGCTCGACATCAACATGGGGGTGGGCATATGCTCCAAACGGAAGCTTTCCCATGGCAGGCGATATATGGATCAGATCGACAATAACTTCAGCTGAATGGAAGGTCGGCTCCTCGAATTTTACGCATCTGCTGCATGAGACGGGGCACGCACTGGGTCTGAAACATCCGTTTGATGACAGTCCCGTACTTCCGGCATCTCTGGACTCGGATCAGTATACGCTGATGTCCTATACTTCCCATCCCCACTCAACATATCGCTCTATCATCACCAATACAGACGGATCTTTGACCTTGAAGTTCCCGACCATCACGCCGGATACCCCGATGGTGTACGACATTGCTGCCATCCAGTATATGTACGGAGCCAATATGTCCTACCGGACCGGCAACGACCTGTATACCTTCGATCCTGACACCCCCTTCTTCAGGACGATCTGGGATGCGGGGGGGAATGACACCATATCTGTCTCAAATTTTACCAAAGGGTGCATCATCGACCTGCAGGAAGGACATTATTCAAAAATCACCATTGAGCCGGAGCCTTTGCCAAGCGGTATCAAATGGAAAACTCCGCCCCAGCAGCCGACCTATGACGGCACCGATAATCTCGCCATCGCTTATGGCTGCATTATCGAAAATGCGACTGGCGGCAGCGGGAACGATACGCTGATCGGAAACGACTACAACAATAAACTGACCGGCGGGCCTGGAAATGATACGCTTATCGGCGGTGGTGGGATTGATACGGCGGTATACTCCGGTAATCGCTCTTCCTACAAAGTAACGCGGAGCGGAACGGGAATGACCGTCAGCGGGGGGGGCGACGGAAGTGATACCTTGTCGGAGATCGAACGACTGGCGTTTTACGACGTCCGCGTGGCGTTAGACCTCGACGGTGGCGCCGGCACTGCGGCCAAGCTGCTGGGGGCGGTCTTCGGGGTAACTGCGGTCTCCAACAAGAGCTACGTTGGTGTTGTGCTCGGTGTGCTTGATTCAGGTGTGGGGTATCAGGATCTCATGTCCGCTGCCATCAACGTGGCCGGCGCCAAAACGCCGCAGCAGATTGCAAGTCTGCTCTGGACAAATGTAGTCGGCAGCACGCCAACGCAGGAGCAGTCACAGATATTAACCAACGCTCTCAGCTCCGGAATGACTCCGGGGCAACTGGGGGTTGTGGTGGCTGACACGGCACTTAACCAGCAGCACATCAATCTGGTCGGACTCTCCCAGACGGGGATTGAATACGTTGTATAATCAGTCAGGCCGGGGGCCGGGAACTGAATCACTTGTCTTTTCGCGGTACCACCACAATTCCTGATTCTGTCACCGTATAGCCGTTCTTCTGGTCAGCTTCATGGTCGTAGCCGATGGTCGTGCCGTCCGGGATGATGGCCCCTTTATCGATGATCGCTTTCCTGATTTTGACGTGACGTCCCACCGACACGTTTTCAAAGAAGATCGAATCCTCCACCAGGCTGTAGCTGTTTATCTTGCAGAGCGGGCCGATGATCGAGCGCCTGACAGTACTGCCGCTGGTGATGCAACCGGCGCAGACGTAGGAGTCGATGTTGACGCCGCGTCGCTCGTCATCATCAAAGACAGTTTTGGCGGGTGGCAGATTCCCCTGATTGGTCAGAATCGGCCATTTGTAGTTGTAGAGATTCAGCTGCGGCGAAACATTGATCAGGTCCATGTTGGCTTCGTAATAAGAGTCGATGGTCCCCACGTCCTTCCAGTAGCCCCGCTCCTCCGCCCGCATGCCGGGGATGACGTTGTCGTTGAAATTGTAGGCAAAAATCCTGTCACCATTATCGAGCATCATCGGGATGACGTGCTTGCCGAAATCCAGGTCCTCGTACTGTTTCTTCCCTTCCAGCAGAACCTCAATCAGTTTTTTCGTGGAAAAAATGTAATTCCCCATTGATGCAAAGCAGGTTTCTCTGCCAGGGATAGTTTCCGGCTGTGCCGGTTTCTCGGTAAAGGCGGTTACCCGTGAGTCGTCATCAACGGAAAAGACGCCAAATCGTTTCGCTTCCTCAGCAGGCACCTCAAGGGCAGCAATGGTAATATCGGCGCGATTCATCCGATGTGAGTTAATCATCTGGGTGATGTCCATCTTGTAGATGTGGTCGCCACCGAAGATGGCCACATAGTCGGCGTCAGAGGATTCAACGAAACGCAGATACTGCAGGATGGCGTCGGCAGTCCCTTTGAACCACTCCTCACTTTCGCTGCTGGTTTCAGGAGAGATGGCCACGTAAAACTCTCCCAGGCCGGTCCACTTGCCCCACGATTCACGAATATGCTTGTTCAGCGAATAGGCCCGGTACTGAGTCAGGATGTAGACCATCTTGATACCGGAGTTGAAGAGGTTGGAGAGGACGAAGTCGATAATCTTGTACTTGCCACCAAACGAAACGCTCGGCTTTGCCCGCCGCAATGTCAGTGGACTGAGGCGCTCCCCCTTCCCACCGGCAAGAACCATTGCAATGGTGTTTCTGCCAACATTGTCCAGAGAATACATGGCTGCGCCTCCCTCAAATTGAATAAAAATCCGTAAGCAACGGCTGTATGATGAGATATTTCATAAAACCTGCCGGAAAATATGCAATTTTAGTCGTAACGTCAAGCTCTATAAGTGACGTTGATTAAATTAGCTCATGCATTCTAAATGGCTTGCCTGCAGCGGGCGAAAAAGTATATAGTTCCAAATTCCCAAATAATATCAGAGAAAAACGGGGGACAGGTGCGTGTCGTGGCAGGCGATCGGCATATTTGATTCGGGAGTAGGCGGATTGACCGTTCTGAGGGGCATCATGCAGGTGCTGCCGCAGGAGGACACGGTCTACTTCGGCGATACCGCCCGCGTGCCGTACGGCACCAAGTCCCCGGAGACGGTCACGCGCTACGCCGGGGAAATCGCCGCATATCTGCTGAAACACGACATCAAGCTGCTGGTCGTGGCCTGCAATACCGCCTCAGCAGTTGCGCTTCCCACGCTCAAACGCAACCTCTCCATACCGGTGGTCGGCGTTATTGAGCCGGGTGCCCGCCGGGCCGTCGAAGTCACCCGCAGCGGGCGGATCGGCGTAATCGGCACCGCCGGCACCATTCGCAGTAGTGCCTATACCCGTGCCATCAAACGCTTGAAGAGTGATGCTGAAGTGCTGACCCGTGCCTGCCCGCTGTTTGTACCGCTGGCGGAAGAGGGGTGGACCGACAACCAGGTAGCCCGTCTGACGGCGCAGAGTTACCTGCAGGAACTCAAAGAGGCCGACGTTGATACGTTGGTGTTGGGGTGCACTCACTATCCGCTGCTGAAAACGGTGATAGCCGAGGTGATGGGACCCGGTGTGACGCTGGTCGACTCTGCCGAGGAAACCGCCCGGTCGGTCGCTGCCATTCTCGGCGGCCGTCAGATGCTGCGTCCGGCAGCCGAAAAGGGGAATCATCACTATTTTGTCAGTGACATACCGGCCGGTTTCGTCAGGGTCGGCAACCGTTTTCTTGGCGGTCGGCTGGGTGATGTCTACCAGGTCAGCCTTGCCGATGAAGAAGGGGGTACAGAGTAATGTCTGCCCCCCGTAAACGGGTTTCGATGAACCTGTTGATACCGTTTCTGATTATCGTACTGGTTTTCAGCGCCCTGATCTGGCGAAAATATCAGACCAGTCGTGCGGTGCCACCCCCGAAAAACCTGCAGCCCGCAGTCAGCGGAACGCGAACGGTGTCGCTTTTTTTTGTCAACGATGCCGGCCGGCTCGTCCGGGAGGTGCGGGAGCTTGATCCCTGCGAGAACGCGGACAGCTGTCTCAGGGATCTGGTTGACGAGTTGCTGAACGGCCCGCTCGGCGATCTGGAACAGCCGCTGCCCGACGGCACGATCATCAATTCGGTGAGTGTCCAGGGCAATCGAGCCGTAGTAGATCTCGGCGGGATATTTATTGAAAATATGCCGGCCGGCAGCTCCGCAGAAATGATAGCCGTGTACTCGCTTGTCGACACCATCACTACTAACATGCCGCAGGTCAACGTGGTGAAGCTGACCGTCGAGGGAAATGAAAAAATTCTCCTCCGCCATCTCGACCTGTCGGAGCCGTTGGCGGCCGATTATTCGCTTGAACAACTTTCTCCAGATGCCGGGGGGGCAGCGCCTCCAGTGAAAAAAGGAACGCCATGAAACCATTTCGCGAAGCAATTCAGGAACGGGTACTGATCCTCGACGGTGCCATGGGCACCATGCTGCAGGAGCGGGGGCTTGCAGCGGGGCAGTCGCCGGAAGAGCTTAATCTGACCATGCCCGACGTCGTCGCCTCCGTCCACCGGGAGTACGTGGATGCCGGGGCCGATATCATCATCACCAACACCTTCGGCGGCAGCCGTTTCAAGCTGGCTCACTACGGGCTTGAGGGGCGGCTGGCGGAAATAAATGCGCGAGCCGTTGAAATCGCCCGCCGCGCGGCAGGCGACCGGGCGTACGTTGGTGCTTCCATTGGGCCGACGGGACAGTTTGTCGAACCGCTCGGCGAAGTCAGCTTCGATGCCATGAAGGACGCCTTCCGGGAGCAGGCCGCGGCCCTGATAGCTGCCGGGGCTGATCTGATCAGCCTGGAGACCTTCCTCGATATCAAGGAGTGCCGGGCAGCCGTCATAGCCATTCGCGAGGTTTCAGCGGCTATACCGGTCATCGCCATGATGACCTTTGACGACAACGGGCGCTCGGTTCTCGGCACACCTCCCGAAGCGGCTGCCATAACCCTGACCGCTGCCGGCGCCGATATTGTCGGCTCCAACTGCGGCCTGGGGGTTGACGGAATTTTCGACATTCTCTGTCGGATGCGTACGGTCACGTCCCTGCCGCTGATTTCCCAGGCCAATGCGGGGCTCCCCTGCCTGGTCGGCGACAAAACCGTGTTCCCCGGCACACCGGAGGAAATGACCGCCTACCATCAGCGGATGATTGACCGGGGAGTGCGGATTATCGGCGGCTGCTGCGGCACGACGCCGGCTCACATCGCGGCCATGAAGAGCGCCCTCGGGCAGTTGCAGTGCGGCTGGCGCCCGACATCTGTCTCCACCCGCCCGACGCTGCTCTCCTCCCGTTCCGGCTGGACCGTAGTGGGTGAAGGTGCGTTGACAGCCATTATTGGCGAGCGGATCAACCCGACCGGTAAGAAGCTCTACTCTCAGGAACTGCACGAAGGAAAAGTGACCTACATCCGCCGGGAGGCCCAGGAGCAGGTGCAGGCCGGTGCCACGCTGCTGGATGTGAATGTGGGAGCGCCCGGTATCGATGAACCGGCTGCCATGCAGCGGGCGGTGTTCTGTGCCAGTGGCGCGGCCGGTGTGCCGCTGGTACTCGATTCGTCCAGTTCAGCCGCCCTGGAAGCCGGCCTGAAGGCTGCCGACGGCAAGGTGCTGATCAACTCGGTTTCGGGTGAGGCGAAGAGCCTCAGGCGGGTTCTGCCGCTGGCTCGAAAATACGGCGCTGCCGTGATCGGACTGGCACTTGACAATAAAGGAATCCCCGACACCGCTGAGGGGCGGCTGGCGATAGCCCGCCGCATCCGGAACGCGGCCCGTCGCCACGGCATACCCGACAGCGACGTTATCATCGACTGCCTGACACTGACCGTCAGCGCCGAGCAGAAACGGGCGGCGGAGACGCTGCGGGCCATCCGTCTGGTCAAACAGAAACTGGGGCTCTCCACGGTCCTGGGAGTCAGCAACATTTCCTTCGGCCTGCCGCAACGCCCGTTGATCTCGGCGACCTTTTTCTCCATGGCCATGGAGGCCGGCCTGGACGCCGCCATCATCAACCCCAAGGACAAGCCGATGATGGATGCCTGGCGCTCGGCGATGGTGCTGCTTAATCGCGACCACCAGGCGGCTGCCTATATCGAGGCCTATCGCGGTGAGCAGGGGGGGGGGCCTCAGCCGGCTAACGACCTCGCCGCTCCGTTGACCATTCGCGAGCGGCTTACCCGGGCAATCATCAGCGGTGACCGTGACGGCATCGTCCCGCTGGTTGAGGAGGCGCTGAAGGACGGACTTCAGCCGCTGCAGGTCAGCAACGAAGGTTTCCTGCCCGGCCTGGAGGAGGTCGGCCGCCGCTTTGAGAAGAATATTTTTTTCCTGCCTCAGGTGATGCAGTCTGCCGATACCATGCAGGCCGGCTTTGCCCGGCTGAAGCTGGAGATGAAAGGTGAGGCGTTTGCCAGCCGTGGCAAAATTCTGATGGCCACCGTCGAGGGTGACATCCATGACATCGGTAAGAACATTGTCTGCACCCTGCTGGAAAATCACGGCTTTGAAGTCTTTGACATCGGCAAAAATGTTTCCGCCGCTACGATCATCTCCAAAGCGCGGGAGCATAGGGTTGATGCGGTCGGGCTTTCCGCCCTGATGACCACTACCATGTCCGAAATGGACAACGTCATAAAAAAGCTCAAAAGTGCGGGGATCAAAACCTTTACCATGGTTGGCGGGGCGGTGGTTACCCAGGAATACGCCGACCGGATCGGGGCAGACCTGTACGCCCGTGATGCGATGGAGGCGGTAGCCAGGATCAAGCTGCTACTCGGCGGCGGGGAGTGACACTCCGGTATGGGGGCGAGCGGTGTAATGCGGTTGCTATTAAGCGAACTAATATGATACCGTCAAATGACGTAATTGCATGCAGGGTGGACACAACATGGTTTTAGGATTTAACCACAATGTGATGTACAAGGGAGAGGTGTTTCACGTCCAGACCGAAGACAGCGGCGTGGCCAATCCCCATATCATTACGCTCCTCTATCGGGGCGGCGTCATTCTCTGTTCCAAGAAGACCAGCTATTCCGACATTCTCAAGATGGACAGTCTGGAGGTTGTTGTTGAAGAGCTGATGAAAGAACAGCACAAGGAGCTGATGCGCCGTCTCAAGTCGGGCGAATTTGACGAAAAGGCTTTTTCCATCAAGGCGCAGTTGATCGAAAACTACGAAATTCCCACGCTTGAGCCGGAAGCTGATCCTGTGGCCGGGATATTCGCTGCGTCAACTACCGACTCTTCGAAAAAGGGGGACATTTCTTTGCTCTTCGAGTTGCCGCAGGCGGCATCGGCAAAGCCCGAGCCAGCCAAATCCCCGTCACCACCTCCGCCTCCGCCGCAGAAGGCTGTGAACCTCGATGACGCCATTCTCTCGTTTTTCGGGAAAAATGAAAAATAGCGCCTCCAACAGGGGGTTCACCTATCTGAGTGCCCTGCTGATGATCATGATCACGGGAATACTGCTTGGTGCGGTGGGTACATCGTGGAAATCGGTCATGCAGCGGGAACGGGAGGAGGAGCTGTTGTTCCGTGGCCGGCAGTATAAAGATGCCATCACCCGCTGGTATAAACCACTACCGGGGCAGCATGTTGCCACGCCGCTCAGGGATCTGAAAGATCTGCTGCAGGATCCCCGTTCACTGACGACACGGCGCTACCTGCGCCGCCTGTACGCCGACCCGCTGACCGGCAAGGAGTGGAATGTGATTGTCGATCCGAGCAAAGGGATCACGGGGGTTGCCAGCACCAGCACTGCGGCTCCGCTGAAAATAACCGGCTTTCCGGACGATCTGAAGGAACTGGCAGGAAAGGCAAAGTACAGTGAATGGCTTTTCATCTACAATTCGGGGCAGCAGGGTGTGGCGGGCCAGCTTCCGGTGGGGCTGCCATTCGGAATGATCAGGTAATCAGCATGTCATGGAACCTTTCCCATGTTTCGTAGCCTGATCAGTCGTGTCATTTTTGCCACCATATCCCTGCTGGCTGGCGGTATTTTCATTTACGCGACGTACAACGTGCGGCATCAGCAGAGCATGCTGATTGAAAGCGCCCGGGAGAGTACCGAACTGCTGCTGCATACGGTGGAGAGCAGTATCTACAACACCATGCATCTGGGCAACGTGCAGGATGTCGGTTCTATCCTGGCGATGGTCGGGCATCACGACCAGTTGGTCGGTGTCCGCATATTTCATCCCCACGGAGTGATTCTGCGATCTTCGATACCCAGTGAAGTCGGCAGAACCGTCAATGCGGGGGATTTTCAGCTCTCCATGAGCCCGAAAAGCTACGGCATGTTCAATCTGCCGCCGCACGGCGAAATTCTTTCCATGATCAAGCCGATTTACAATGAGGCGGCCTGCCATCCGTGTCATGGGAGCAAGGCGAGAGTTATCGGCATCCTGAACGTTAACTACTCCATGAACCGTACGAAACTCCTGATGATGGACGCCTCGCGCATTTTTGTGCTTTCGTCGGTTGCCATAACCGCCTTTTTGTCGATCATGATCACCCTGATCCTGCTGAAATTCGTAAAAAAGCCGCTTGACAGTGTGGTTGACACGATGTCGAAGGTTGAGCAGGGGGATTTTAACGTCAAGATTGACTACAAGGGGAAGGATGAAATCGGCAGATTGATAGCCAGTTTTAATTCGATGGTCGAACGTCTCCATACGGCCAAAATCGAGCTGGAACAGCTCCATTTCCAGCAGTTGGAACGGGCCGACCGATTGGCGTCGATTGGTGAGATGGCGGCCGGCATCGCTCACGAGATCAAGAACCCGCTGGCCGGGATAGCCGCTGCCGTGAGCATCATCCGGGACGAGATGAGCCGCGACGATCCGCGCGGGTCGATTCTTGACGAAGTGCTCCAACAGGTGACCCGGCTGGACAAGACGGTCAATGACCTGCTTTTTTTCGGTAAACCGTCACTGCCGGAGCTGACCTGTGTTGATATTAACGGCGTCATTACAACGACGCTCAAATTTGCCTCCCAGCACCGAGGCGGAGTCAGTATTGTCCAGCGGCTGGATCTTGAGAAAAATCTGCCCCCGGTCTATGCCGATGACAAACAGATGCAACAGGTTTTCCTGAACCTGTTCCTTAACGCCTTCCAGGCGATGCCGGGAGGGGGAACCCTGTCGGTTCAGACGTCGCGATCGTTCCACGAAGGCAGAGAATTTGTCCGGGTCGAAATTGCTGATTCCGGCCCCGGCATCCCGCAGCAGATACTGGAGAAAATATTTACACCGTTTTTTACTACCAAGGCGCAGGGAACCGGCCTTGGGTTGCCGATATGCTACAAACTGGTGAAAATGCATAACGGAGACATCCGTGTCTCCAGCGACAGTTCCACCGGAACCCTGTTCACAGTGGAACTTCCTGCCTGTCATCTGGGCAACGACGTAAGCGAGGTAACGATATGAAGCGCAACAAACTGCTGGTGGTTGACGACGAGCATCTGATCAGGTGGTCGCTTGAACAGAATCTGAAAAAACAGGGGTACGACGTGATCAGCGCCGGCACCGGCGAAGATGCTCTCCGTCTGGTGCGCGAGGAACAGCCCGACCTGGTGGTGCTCGATATACAGCTCCCCGGCATCAGCGGGATTGAAGTACTGGAAAAGATCAAGGATCACGACGAGGACATTATCGTGATCATGGTGACGGCCCACGGGGGGCTTGAGACCGCCGTCAATGCCATGCGTCTGGGGGCCTACGACTACGTCAGCAAGCCATTCAACCTTGACGAACTGGCGATCATCATCAAGAAATCGCTGGAAGCGTCTGAACTGAAACAGGAAGTCGTCCGGCTGCGCACCGAGAACAAGAAAAACGTTCCACCCAACATCATCGGCGACAGCCGGCATATGAAATATCTGATGGATGTGCTGGACAAGGTGGCCCGCAGCGAGGCGTCTACGGTACTGGTGCAGGGGGAGTCCGGCACCGGCAAGGAGCTGGTCGCCAAATGGATTCACTACAGCTCAAGCCGCGCCGAAAAGCCGTTCATCGCCATCAACTGTGCCGCCGTGCCGGCTACGCTGCTGGAAAGTGAGCTGTTCGGTCATGAGAAGGGGGCCTTTACCGATGCCAAAACGGGGAAAAAGGGGCTCTTCGAACTGGCGGACGGCGGCACCGTGTTCCTGGACGAAATCGGCGACATGGAGATGGGGATGCAGGCCAAACTGCTCCGCTTCCTGGAAGACCGCTCCTTCAGGCGGATTGGAGGTGGTCGTGTATTTACCGTTGATGTGCGGATTATCTCGGCCACCAACAAGGAACTGCAGAAATCGATAGAGGAAAAATCCTTCCGCAATGACCTTTATTACCGGCTGCAGGTCATTCCGATCTTTCTGCCATCACTGCGCGAGCGCCGCGAGGACATCATCCCGCTGGCCCACCATTTCATCGCCCTCTACAACAGGGATTTCAACAAAAAGGTGCAGGGCATCGCCGGCATGGCCGAAAAGATGATGCTCGACTACAACTGGCCCGGCAACGTGCGCGAGCTGAAGAATGTCATCGAGCGGGCAATCATACTCGGCAACGACGAGTCCCTGCTGCTTGAGCATCTGCCGCTGGAGATCGTAGCCAAAGCATCACATCAGGGTGGGGCACCCACGTCGGCTTTTCGCCTGCCTCCCGAAGGGATCGATATCGAAGAGGTCGAAAAAGAGCTTATCAGGCAGGCACTTGAGATGACGGAATGGAATCAGTCCAAGGCTGCGAAGAAACTTAATCTCGGCATTGATGCATTTCGCTACCGGATGAAAAAATTCGGCTATTTGAAGTAATCGAATGCTGAAAATTTAAAAATTTAGAATCTTATCGACATTGGCATCACACATGCATTTGATTACGTTCGTGAGTCTGAGCGGAAGCTGTTATAGGCAGGCGCATGTCCCACAAAATTTCCAAATTTCTCCACAATAACGGAGGCATAGAAATGAAGTTCTGTCTGAAGAGCGTCCTGAATCTGATGACCGGAGCGGTATTCGTACTGGTTTTTTCACTGACTGGAATTGCCGTTGCAGCACCGGCACCGGTGATAACCGTGCAGGCTCCACTTGTAAACGGCATAGTTACACCACTCAAAAGCGCTGTAGATGCTAACGGAGATATTTATGTTGCCGACCCGCGATCTGGCGGAGTTGTTGTGCTGGATCAGTATGGCGTACTCAAGCAGCGCATGGGCCTGCCTGCTTCAGCCAGGGGACTTGCTCTGATCAATCCGAATGGCAACATCAGTGGTGGTAAGGTTCTTGTCGGCCAGGAGACGTCGGTGGTAGTGCTCGATGCGAATGGAGTCGAAATATCGAGGCTTGGCTCGGGCGCGGTATTTGGCAAGGTGACGTCCATTGCCGTGGATGGGTCCGGAAACATTTATGTGGCTGATGCTGGAACCCTGACGATTAAAAAATTCAGTTCAGCTGGCGGTTTTATAAAAGAGTTCGGCTCGGGCTTGTTTTTTCAGCCGGTGTCCCTGGCAGTCGCTGCCATGCCAAGCGGGGATCAGATCGCCGTGGTTGACATAATCAAGAGCAATGTTCAGTTTTTTGATACCAACGGTAATTACCTGAAAACCATCGGGACAAAAGGAACTTTTGCCAGTCTGGTGTTTAATTATCCCGTAGCAGTTACGTTCGAATATAAAGGTGGCGTGCTTTCCAGAATGTATGTTTTGGATCTTTTTGAGGGGCGGTTTCAGGCGATCGATCCGATCAATCCCACCGTTCAGGGAACCACTCTTTTAGGAAACTACGGCACAGATGCAACCTCTTTGTTAACACCCGTCGACATTGTTTTTGATCAGGTTAACTCCCGACTGTTAGTGGCCAACGGAAATAGTAATCTGGTGAGCTATGGAATCGACGGTGGAGGAAATCCTGTTAATCTGACACCGCCGACTCTGACGATTGCACAGTCGGCTATGACGGTCAACCAGCCTTCGGTTGTACTGAACGGCACCACCGATGCCGGCTGTTCAATTACAGCAGCTGCAAATACTACGGCGAAGGCCGGTGTTGCCAGTTTCCCGTCATCGACTTCGTGGATGCTCTCCGTGAACAACCTTGTCGTTGGAGCCAATACCATCTCTATCTCAGCCAGAAATCAGTTTGGTGCAACTATAACGAAATCAGTGCTGGTTACCTATCAACCACCGGCTAACTCCCTAACGGTAAATGCATATCCCACGCTCACGTCCCAAGCGGCGATTCAGCTTTCCGGGACAACGGACGCGGGGTCGTCAGTTGCGGTCACGAATGCTGCTACCGGAATTACCGGCAATGCTTCAGTAATCGGCAACCAGTGGTACATTACGCTGACGCTGGTTGAGGGCCCCAATTCTATATCTTTCGGAGCGAGCAAGGCGGGTACCGCTACAGCCCATCAGGATATCTCTATTGCTCTCGATACGAAAGCTCCAGCGCTGGTCGTATCGCTTCCGGCCAATGGCAGTTCTACGGCGAATCAGGTACTGGGGCTTTCCGGTATGGCTTCTGACCAGAGTAGTTTCAACGTCACTGTTAACGGTGATACTGTCCCGGTTACCAATGGCCAATTCAATACATCCGTCGTTCTTAAGATCGGGGCGAATGTTGTCAGAGTTATGGCGGTTGATGCGGTGAGTAACCAGTCTGAGATTACCAGAACGATAAACTTCGCTCCTGATTTTCCTGTGATCACGGTACGTTCTCCGGCGGATGGAGCTATCACCAATAAACAGGATGTTACCGTAGATGGAAGCGTAAACGGCGGGGTCACGGTCAAGGTCAACTCCGTGTCCGCTGCTGTCGATGCAATCACGGGAGCGTGGAGTGCCCCGGTCAAGCTTTCAGCCGGACTAAATACGATTGAAATTATGGCAACGGACGTATATGGTCAGACAGCAGTTGTACAGCGTACGATCACCTATGACGGGGTTGCGCCGCAGGTTACCATTACCAGTCCATCACAGAATATAGCTGTTAACAACCCCGGCTTGACCATATCCGGCAAAGTAGTTGATACGGCAGGTATCGCCTCGATAACTGCTACCGTGAACGGCGTCAGTCAAGCAGTGCAGGTCAGCGGTGATACGTTCTCGCTTTTTGCAGAATTTATTGCAGAAAGGGCATATACGATTGCAATAACCGTCACTGACACCGCTGGCAACAGCACCACGGCTTTAAGGACGGTGGTTTATGATGTAACAGCGCCATTATTAAAGGTAGGTACAGTCAGCCAGTCATCGACGAAAGTCAGTGGCACTGTTGAGCTGGGCGCCACGGTTGAAGTCAGGGACGCTACCGGAAAAACTGCCAAAGTTACGATTAACGGGACAGATTGGGTAGCCGATCTTTCCGGCGGAAGTTATGATCTGAACACATTGACGGCGTACGCCGTTGATGCCGCAGGCAATACGTCAGTGGCAAAAATCAGCTTCCAGTCGCGTCCCAATTACGTCTACACCATAAAGGATGCACTGCTGGTTCTTAATCTGGTTGTGTCCGGTAAAACCCCCACGGAACAGCAACTTAATTTCTACGACGTTGGTCCTCTGCTGAATGGAAATCGAAACCCTGACGGCAGGCTTGATATTATTGACGCCATTCTGATTCTCAGAAGCGCGCTCGGCCTCACATCCTGGAAATGAAACAGATGCCAACGGCTCTGCATCAACCAAGTATTATAGCGACTGTCTAGGAAGGTATAACGCATGATGAAAAAATTGCTTCTGGTTATTATCATACTCTGCATGCCGGCATCAATTTTAGCACGGACTCCGACGACTGCGACCGGTGGGCACGATGTTGCGTTTACTCCTCATAATATGGCGTACAACACCAACCTTGCTCTTGGTATTACCAACGGTGGTAACATGCGTAACTACCGTGCCGCGAATTCGGGAGCCAACCAGATTTGCGTTTTTTGCCATACACCGCACAACGCCACGCGCAATGCACCGTTGTGGAATCGCAATGCTGACCCCGGTGCGCAATATGGTGCCGGTGGCTATGCATTGTATACTTCATCATCGACGCTCTCAAACGCAGCCAAGACAGCCACGCTTACTGCAAAAAATGAATCCATACTTTGTCTTTCGTGTCACGATGGAAAAACGGCCATTAACGTACTGCACAGTTCCGGATATCGCGATCCAACTGATCCAGGAACTGGCGATGTCACATTACAAATATTCGGTTTTGCACCTGGAGCAGTTAATTTGGGTCAGAATTTATTTACAGGTATGGCTGGTGTTGATGTAATTGGAGCAACTCGAGACAGCTCTGGTAAAATAGTTGACGGACAGGCAGGTTACAACCTGACTGACGACCACCCCATCGGCTTCAGCTATACCGCTGCCGTTGGTTCCAAGACTACGCAGTACGTCGGTCTTGCAACCATTAAATCGACGAATCCTGCCATCCGCTTCTTTGGTCCTAACCAGGATCGTCTCGAGTGTTCCACCTGTCATGACCCACATGTCTACTATGGTTATCTCAAGAATGCAACCGGGAGAGTGACTATTGATTCTGTAACTGGTGGTAGTTTAACATCGACTGCCGCTCAAAAAGAGTTAACCCCCTTTCTCGTGCAAAGCAACACTGGCAGCGGGCTCTGTTTGTCATGCCATATAAAGTGAGTACCACGACAATAACGACCAGAAATTCCTTGATTGCCGGGAGTGGACAATGAAAAATAGATTGATGTTGTTGGTAATGCTGCTAGTGCTGATTGCTGTACCGGTGGTACTGTATGCAGTCGACAATCCACATAGCCCCGACACGAATCCAGATGCATTCGGATTTGTCGGGTATCCTAATTATTACTGCAGCATATGCCACAATAACCAGGGGATTCTTGGTTCCACGGGTTTTAATAATGTTTGCCTTACCTGTCATAACCCTACAATGATTAACGGCGCAAAGCCTTTTGTTCAAGGTGATGTTGCCACACCGTATAAGTTGTATACAACCATAACGGACGGCTCAACCTATTCGCAAAGTCTCAAAAAAACGCAGTCGTCACACAATTGGGCAGGTAGTGATACAAATCTGATGGCAGGATCGTCAGCGCCGACAAATCCGGATATGCAAAACAGTAATATATCGGGCAAGCTGCTGTGTGTTCGTTGCCACAATGTTCATTCATCCTATTCTTCTGCCGTAAATTCGAAACCATTTTTGCGTGTTCGCAATGACAGTGATCAGATGTGTCTTGACTGCCACCGTTCCCGCGACCATGTAAGCCAAACGTACGGTACTCACCCCGTAAAAGTAAGCCTTTCCGCCGCAAATTCAGCTCATCCCGGTAAATACGTCGGAGCAAATCCGACCAATGCCAACCCTTCCAACCCGACATCGGCATTGCCGCTGTACAGTGGCGTATTGCTCTGCTCCACTTGCCACGGCGTTCATTACACCGACGGCCGCAGCAGCCACCTGATGAACCAGGCCAACTGGGCAAAGCTTTCCAGTTCGCGCGGAACCCTGGTGCGCACTGACACCTTCGGCAAGACGGCAGCGACTATTAACATCTGCACCAACTGCCATATCGGAGTCAATCACAACGTCGGCGGCCAGAATATCCAGTGCGTCGACTGCCACTCCGGCCATGTTGATTACATCTCTCCGGCAGATATTGCCGCTGGTGAGGGAACTCCCAATATCTACCTGGTTCGCCGTTACATGAACTACTCGTCGGATGCCAACGGCAAGAACACGGTCAAGCTGAACAGCTATCGCAAAAAGGTAATCTACTGGAACTCTTCCGGCTGGCGTTCAAACAAAAACACCGGTGTCTGTCAGGGGTGCCACAAGCTGCCGAGTTCAGTTAGCGCACACTCCGATCCAACTGTAAACAATGCATCTAAATGTATGCAGTGCCACACAGGTGGCACCCACTCGGCTGTAGCACCGATAGGCTGTACGGGCTGTCACGGCTCTCCGCCGGAGCATACGGTGGCAGGTACGATTGGCACAGCGTCAAATCCATCCAGTGGGTACGCGGTCTACTCATCTGTGAATGACAAGACTAAGATCACCATGAGTTACCTTAACAGTGGAGTCTACAAGAACGAATCGACCGCGGGCCACCCGACCCACTCGGCCGGTAAACCTTATAGTTTCGCCTGTTCGCAGTGCCATGACAAGAACGTCGCTACCCACGACATCAACATTGCTAATACCTATCAGAACGTTCCCTTTACCGCTGCCGGAGCATATTCGCTTGGCGCCACTTTCGTGGCCGGCGCCAAGCGCTCCACCTGTAACAACGCCTACTGCCACAGCTACGGCACTGCCGCTGTCAAGGGGGCCAAGTTTGTGATCTGGTCCGGCGGCACCAACGGCGGCGTTCGCAATTCGATTCTCAGCAGTGCAAGTCGCTGCATCAAGTGTCACAACGGTGTCAGCGGAGGTTTTGACAACCTTTCGACCAACTCCCACGACCGGCACGTCAGTATCGCCCGTGGCAAACAGATACTATGCTCAGTCTGCCACAGCGCCACGGTCAGCGACAATACCACCATTTCCAGCTACGCCAACCACGTCAACAACTCACGCGAGGTACAGTTTAACGGCGCCTTCATCAACGCTACTGCCGCTGTGAAACTTGTTGGTTCTACGTTTGTCGGCACTAACTGCACTACCTACTGCCACACCGACGGCAGGGGGAGCGGGCCGCTCCAGGTGCTTGACTGGACTACACGTGCGACCGGTAAATGCGGAACCTGCCACAAAACCGCGGTTGATATCGGGTTCGGCCTCATGAACACCGGCGCCCATTTTGCTCATATATCCAGCAGCTACGGTCCCAAACGCAACACGAATACCCTCTGCAACACCTGCCACGTCTACGGCGGTGACCTGACGTCAAACCACGCTGACGGCCACCTCAACATGCTGGCAACCAACCTCTGCATCAAATGCCATGGCCAGAGTACGCCGACCTGGACCGGCGGGAGCGTGACCTGCTGGTCATGCCACAGCGGTCGGGGTAACGGCACCACCGACACCTATGCCAACCGGTCCTGGTCAAATTACGACGGTACCGGCGTCCAGGCACCGTTCAAGTCCTATACAACGTTTGTCAACGGTGGTCACGGTCAGGCTGCTGCGCCATATAGCAGCAGCATCAGCTGCATTACCTGCCACGACGAGAAGAGCTATCACATTACCGGTACACTCGGAGATTCCCGCCGTCTGCCCGCCGGGCAGGACACCAGCAGCTTTTGGAGCGCATCGGCGGGCAACAACGCACTCTGCTCCACCTGCCACATTGCCGGACAGTCGGCGCAGAACAAGGTTCGCCTGACCCACGTCGTCAGCCACGGCGGCACCGGTACCATGGCCTGCGCCCGCTGCCATGACGTCCACGGCAAGGCCAAGAACGACCACATGGTCAGCGACCAGATCTATTTCAACACGATCTCATCGGCCGTGGCGATATCCTACCGATATACCAACGGCGTGACACCCTACAACTTCATCACCGCCAATAACCGTGGCATTTGCCAGGTCTGCCACACCATGACCAACCACTTCCGTCGGGATAAGGCCGAATCAACGGCAACTCTTGGTTCAGGCTGGAATGTGTCGACCGGCACTGATCACAGACCGTTCACTACATCGACCGACTGCCTCTCCTGTCATCAGCACAATTCCGGTAACTGGGCCTTCTACCCGCAGGGTAACTGCAACTCCTGTCATGGATACCCACCGCTGCCCAAATCGTACCCCAAGGGAGTCGGCAACTATAACGACGGCAGTTTTGAGGATTACTCCGGAGCTGGTGGCTCGCACGTTGCTGCCGGCCATGTGCCCGCTGGCGCCAAGTGGACCAGCGGCTTCAACCTCTGTGATGGCTGCCATACACCGAGCGACCATAACACCTCAGGTGTAAAGAACCCGTGGCGCACCAACCAGACCACAGGTGTAAAGGTTAATGTCAGGGGCAGGCTCCGCTTTGATCCGTCGGTACAGCCGAAATACAGTTCCAATAGACTTGACGGTGGCCCCCATGTTCCGGGCAAGTGCTCTAACGTCAGCTGCCATTTCCAGATGACTCCGAAGTCATGGGGCAACAAGTAACCGCTGAGCCGGGTAATATATTTACTTCTTTACAAGGATGCTGATATATGAAAACTGAAAATGCTCAGAGCGTGACCAATAAGGAGTCGAATATGACCAGGCACCTTACCGTGAGAAAGACAGCCTCATCCGCGATGTTGGTGTTTCTCTCACTGGCGATCCTGCTTTTCACGACGGCGGATAACGCCGCAGCCGCCTTGCTCTGCAACCAGTGTCACGGTAACCCGCCCGTCGACGGCCCCAGGGTAAGCAATGCCGGAAGTTCCAGCCTGGCCGGCAATCATGATGGTCATGTATTCGGGGCTGCCAACAGTCCGACCGCCTTGAACGTATGCGCCAAATGTCACGGTGCTGCAGCTAACAGCTATACCTCGTCACACAGTGCATACACATCAGCCTCCATGAGCGCTCCCAAAATCCTTATGGCCGCAAAGATCAACAACTCGCTGGCAGTGTCGGCGCCCTACAGCAAGGGAGTATTCTTCAACCAGACATCCGTACCAATAATGGGGTCCTGTTCCAATGTAAACTGCCATTTTGAGACGATTACTCCCGCCTGGGGTAACACCACGTATTCATCGCAAAAATCAGCCATCAGTGCCGATGCCAGTAATACCTGTACCCAGTGTCACGCCGGGCCGGCTCTGATATCGGGTAAGCACAATAAGCACATTGTAGCGTTCGGCAACGATCTTACTTCCTGCAACAAATGTCACCCTGATTATTATGCCAAAACAGGAACCGCAGCCTTTACCCATGCCACCAGTAACAGCGTTGGATCGATCAGAGTAACACTTAATCCGGGAACACCGGCGGCTCTACGCACCGGCCAGCAGTTTCTGCCCAGCGCGTCAACAACGTCCGGCGCAACCTGTTCTAACACATATTGTCATGGTACAGCCTCACCGGCAGTGGCCTGGAACGGTGCTGCAACGACCTGTGTGTCCTGCCACGACGCCTTAACTCCTGGTCTTACGCTTCGTCACGACAAACATATATCAGCGACGGCACCAACTGCACTTGCCGGCGGTGCAAATGACTTTTCCGCTAACTACGGCTATGCCTGTCTGAACTGTCATCCGACTAACCTGCATACTACTGGTCCATCCAGTCTTGCTGCACCTCGCCAGGATGCCGACGTATCCGGCACAAAGATAACGGTTTACGGTAAGGGAACCGGATCTACTGCTGACGCTAAAGGTTACTTCTACACCGGTGGCTTGAACACCGGTGGTACCTGTACAACCGTCTGCCATACAAAAGACGGCGTTACAGCCGGCTCGGCTGTTACCTCCCAGAACTGGGGTACAACTGCGACAGTTACCTGCGGCGTCTGCCACAGCAAGGCCGGCGACGCTGTCCCGACTTGGACGGCCGCGCACACCAAACATATCAACACCTATGGTGTAACCGGCGGCAACACCAACTTTACCTGTAATGCTTGCCACAACAACACCGCCACTAACAACAGCACCATCAACGGTGCCACCGGCCGCGCCCAGCATCCGGATACGACTATCCAGGTTGAGATGAATGCGTTTGCAACCGGAGCAGCCGTAGTTATAGGCGGTACAACTCGTGTAAACAGAACCTGTACAAACACCTACTGTCACGGCAATGGTCTGTCCACAACGCCGACCCATGGGGCAGAAAACTGGACTGGTGCCATGGCTGCCGACTGTTCGAGCTGCCACGGTGGTAATTCCACTGCTGCAGCCGGATCACGCATCGCAACGAATGTCCACGCGCAGCACCTTTATTCAACATCCCGCGTAGGTCGCACGGTAGCCTGCGGCGACTGCCACAGCTCCACGGTATCGATTGCCAGCGACGGTACGATCACAAACTATGCGAACCATGTCAGCAAGTCGATCCAGGTCAACTTCTCGACATCACGTCACTTGAATCGCAACAGTGATAATCCGACATACAACGCCACTCTGACCAACACAGCGACCGGCTATTCGAAACCGATTGCCACAGCCGGCTACACCTGCGCCAGCCTCTACTGCCACAGCTCCGGCAACATGGGTACCAACGGCCGTGTCATTACCGGCAGTGGTGGTGGCTTCAAATCCGCCAACTGGAACGGTGGTGCGCTTGACTGCGGCAGCTGCCACGGCGGCGGTACCGGAACCGGTATTTCCTACCCGAATTATTTGACAGCCGGGCTTCCAGGTTACTCATCCTCCAACAGCCATGTAAAGCATGTGGTAAGCAGTTCACTTGGTTGCGACTACTGCCATTACAACACAGTAACTCAGACCGGCACTACGCCTAATCAGGTCCGCCTTAACAACTTCTCCGGTCACCTGAACCGTACCGTAGATGTCAGGT
The DNA here is from genome assembly GCA_037129245.1 of Desulfuromonadales bacterium. Classification (GTDB taxonomy): domain Bacteria; phylum Desulfobacterota; class Desulfuromonadia; order Geobacterales; family Pseudopelobacteraceae; genus JACRCG01. Next base: position 5,925 of record JBAXVE010000018.1, on the reverse strand, counting down.
TCAAGCAGAACAATGGTGCATACGGCATGTACAGTGCCAGAAACGGCAAGAAGACCTGTACGGCAACATACTGTCATGGTTCAGCTGCTTCTCCGTCCTGGGGCGGCGCGACTACCTGTGTATCCTGCCACGACGCCTTAACTCCTGGTCTTACGCTTCGTCACGACAAACATATATCAGCGACGGCACCAACTGCACTTGCCGGCGGTGCAAATGACTTTTCCGCTAACTACGGCTATGCCTGTCTGAACTGTCATCCGACTAACCTGCATACTACTGGTCCATCCAGTCTTGCTGCACCTCGCCAGGATGCCGACGTATCCGGCACAAAGATAACGGTTTACGGTAAGGGAACCGGATCTACTGCTGACGCTAAAGGTTACTTCTACACCGGTGGCTTGAACACCGGTGGTACCTGTACAACCGTCTGCCATACAAAAGACGGCGTTACAGCCGGCTCGGCTGTTACCTCCCAGAACTGGGGTACAACTGCGACAGTTACCTGCGGCGTCTGCCACAGCAAGGCCGGCGACGCTGTCCCGACTTGGACGGCCGCGCACACCAAACATATCAACACCTATGGTGTAACCGGCGGCAACACCAACTTTACCTGTAATGCTTGCCACAACAACACCGCCACTAACAACAGCACCATCAACGGTGCCACCGGCCGCGCCCAGCATCCGGATACGACTATCCAGGTTGAGATGAATGCGTTTGCAACCGGAGCAGCCGTAGTTATAGGCGGTACAACTCGTGTAAACAGAACCTGTACAAACACCTACTGTCACGGCAATGGTCTGTCCACAACGCCGACCCATGGGGCAGAAAACTGGACTGGTGCCATGGCTGCCGACTGTTCGAGCTGCCACGGTGGTAATTCCACTGCTGCAGCCGGATCACGCATCGCAACGAATGTCCACGCGCAGCACCTTTATTCAACATCCCGCGTAGGTCGCACGGTAGCCTGCGGCGACTGCCACAGCTCCACGGTATCGATTGCCAGCGACGGTACGATCACAAACTATGCGAACCATGTCAGCAAGTCGATCCAGGTCAACTTCTCGACATCACGTCACTTGAATCGCAACAGTGATAATCCGACATACAACGCCACTCTGACCAACACAGCGACCGGCTATTCGAAACCGATTGCCACAGCCGGCTACACCTGCGCCAGCCTCTACTGCCACAGCTCCGGCAACATGGGTACCAACGGGCAGATAATCGGCACCGGTGGTGGTTTCAAGTCACCGGCCTGGAATGGCGGCGCGCTCGACTGCGGCAGCTGTCATGGTGGTGGTACCGGCACCGGCATAGCGTATCCGAATTATAACTCAACGAGTCTGGCCGGGTATTCCGGTTCCAACAGCCATATCAAGCATGTCGTGAATAATAACTACGGCTGCGATTACTGCCACTACAACACTGTAACGCAGACAGCGACAGCTCCGACGCAGGTACGATTGAACAATTACTCAGGCCACCTGAATCGTACGGTTGATATTCGATTCAAACTGAACGGCGGTGCCTATGGTATCTACAGCGCCCGCAGTTCCAAGAAAACCTGTACCGCCACCTACTGTCACGGCACCGCAAAGTCTCCGTCCTGGGGTGGAACTACCGTCTGCAGTGATTGCCATTCCGTAACCAATGTGGGTGGTCACGCGATCCATGCACAGCTTTTCACGGCCAGATTCCAGACGATGTCCGGCAACCTGGGGAGCGGCACAACTGCCCGTTTCGGATGTGCAATGTGCCATAACCCGAATCAAGCCACACATGCCGGCGGCGAGGCTGTAGATGGTTTACAGGCGGCTCAGGTGTTCTATCTGTATACTGCGGTAGGCAAAGGCTCCGCAGCGAATTATGTAAACGGCGGAACCGTCAGTGGTACTGACAAGAGCCTTAAATGGACTGCCGCAACCTCGGCAGTCTGCAACAATACCTACTGCCATAGCAACGGCCAGGCGGGCGCTAACTTTAAAGCTGGTACTGCCGCTCCGGTCTGGACAGCTACCACTCTGACGTCAGGCACCCAGCCTGCCTGTAATGCCTGTCACGGCGATGCCACCACGACCACCGGCAATACCCTGTCGGGCAAACATCTAAACCATATCAACAAGGGCTCCAATCCTTCGCTCGGCAATACGCTCGGCTGCGTCGAATGCCATGTGAAGACGGTCAGCGATAACGCGACTATCAGTAACAAACGCCTGCATGTAAATAAATTGAAAGATTACTCCGGTGCCAAGGCGTACCGTTCCGGGTATGTGGCGAGTGTCTGTACGACTTATTGCCATAGTACCGGCTCCACCGGCGCCAGTTTCGCGTATATGCCGATTAACTGGACATCGGGCTCCATCACAAACTGTCTGGGGTGTCACGGAGCAGGTTCAACATTCGGTGAACCGAGCTATGCCAACGTCAGTACGGCATCCCGTGATCAGTTTAACTCACATTCCAGCAAACATATCGCCGGTTTGGGAACCACGCTCGGAATTACAGCCAATGCAACCTGCAATGTCTGCCACAACAGCACGGTTTCGGCTGCCTACAAGATCGTCAGCTCTGCCAGCGGTTTCAGCGGGGCTGCGCATATCAACAAGAGCATCGAGGTGAGCTTCAATACGGCGACCTATCCAAATCTTGTTGGCGCCTCCTGGAATGCATTAACCCAGCGTTGCAGCAACGTAGCCTGTCACTCCAACACTGCCGTTCGCTGGGGCCAGACATACAACTGCGATCTATGCCACCCGCTGAACTCGCTTTCCGGCGCCCATGCGCGTCATACCGGAACCTATATTTCCAGCAGAACGATTGCCGTATACAGCAACCTGACTGCAAACAAATCCACCGGCACGGACACTAATGCAACTGCTCTGAAGCCATATGGGTTCGGCTGTGCCATCTGCCATCCGCTTACCAACGCTCTCCACGGCAACGGCACGGTTCAGATTGATTTTACCACTGCAGGTAAGGGTAGTTTCAGTACCAAGGTATCAGCTGCAAGCCGTACCGGCACGGGCGGTGCTACCCGCTGCGCCAATGTATACTGTCATTCCAACGGTGCGGCGGCGCCTACGTTCAAAAATACCAGTACCTGGCGCTATACCTATACGATTTCTGAGCGTTGCACCATGTGTCATGGCAACGCACCGACCGGCACAGCTCACGATGCCCATGTCGTGGCCATTCACAATGATGATATCTACAAAGGATATTCATCCGGTAAGATGGCAGCTTCAGGCGCTAGCGGAGTACGTTCAGGTCATGGTGATACGGCTCAGTCCACCACCATCAGCTGCTACCTCTGTCACAATGCTACAACCACTGTTGCACGCAACAAATACAGTGCATCGTGCAACAATGTCAGCTGCCACGGTAACGCTTCCGGGGCGAATCAGGACAACTTCGGGGGGGCGATCTACATCACCGACCTCAGCAAGCATGTGAACGGCACTGTTGATGTGCAGTTCGCCAGTCAGCAGGTTCGCTCCAAGGCTCAGTTGCGTCAGGCCAGCTTTAACAAGTACACTGCAGGTGTGGCCGGCTGGTACCGTACCGGCACCTACAAAACCGGCACGGCAGCATCGGATTATTCCAAGAACACACTGTATGGTAGCGGTACCAATTTCAACTCGGTTTCCAAGAATTGTAGCAACGTCGCCTGTCACCCGAACTCGGATGTAACACCGATAAACTGGATCACCGATTACGGAAAAGGTGCCGCGTGCATAATGTGTCACACGACACTCTAGGTTTAATTCAGGCCACCGCCTGTATGGAAAGAAATTTCATACAGGCAGCTTGGTGTGTTTAGAGCTGTGCTGCATTGAGTCATCAAACTACTACGGATTCATTATTACAGCGAGGTTAGTAATATGAGAATGCTCGATACGACATCACATCACTTCACTTTGAAAGGCGCCGGAATGATGCGAATCCTCATTACGTTCCTTGCTCTTATGGTGTGCGTTGCGACCTCGCACGCAACGACGTATCCGATCCTGCACAACAGCTCAACGGCGAACGTCAAAAATTACTGGTCCGGTAACGGTGGATGGGGTGTCAGCAGCACCAGTAAATACGGACGCTTTACCTGCCAGACGTGCCACTCCCCTGGCTCCAACAAAAACAATATCATGCGGATTATGTCTACGGTTCGCGTTACTGGCGTTTCACCCAGCGGGACGGTGGTTTTTCTCAACAGAACAGGCACAAACAGTTTTGGCAATGATAATGGCGGGCACACAACCAGCACCAATGTGTGCGAAGTATGTCACTCTCAGACGACATATCACAAGTACAACACTACGGGGCAAACGGATTTGGCTCACAATAACAAGTCAGATTGTACCGCTTCATGCCATCTTCACTCCAAAGGCTTTACGGGCGGAGGCTGCAACTCCTGCCACGGTGACGCTTCATCCAATCCGTGGGTTATGGTGTCCAATCCTAGTGTAACGAATGCGCTTAATGGAGCACTAACCCCGTTTGGTGCCCACGTGCAGCATGCCGGTTCTGCGCAGATGAACATGAAATGCGTTACCTGCCACAATAACTATGGTGCGATGAGCGGTGGAACCGTAAGTAAAACAATCGACATGCAGTATGCCGTAAACGGAACCAACTGGGCATCATTTAACAGTGGAAATTCAGTAGCTTTCGGTACTCTGTCTACGCATAATAATTCGGTACTAGCAGCAAACGGTTACACTTGGAATGGAACAGGTGGCACAGTGATTGGTCAGGCTGTGGGAGTATACGCAAAAGGCTTAACCTGTAATGTGTACTGCCACGCTAACTGGGCAGGATCTGGTGGTACCGCTGCCAATCCCCAGTGGACCGGCGGAGCATCGCAGGGCGCGTGCGGTGCGTGCCACTTCACCACCAATGCCACCGTACCGGCAGCTGGCGCAGCTGGCAGCCACTCAATTCACGCCAGCAGCAGCGGAAACAATTACGGTTTCAAATGTAGCGCCTGCCATAACAATGTAACCAATATCCCGACTCACGTTCAGGGTAAGTCGTATGTGATATTCGATGTCAACTCTGCAGCCCAGATCGGGGCAGGTGCAGCATCTTATGGTGGTACTGCTGCTACATCATCCCCGGTTGGTAGTACCGGACTGGCCGGCATCGCAATCAACTACAAGGCCTGTAACAACCTCTATTGCCACAGTGATGGCAAGGGGACGACAACGCCAGGCTATCCGACAGCTCCGACCTGGGGTGCTGCCGGGCCGTTGGGCTGTACTGCATGTCACGCAAATGCAGCCGGAACTACAAACGGCGGCACCACGTCAGCCCTTTCCGGAGTGCATGGCTCGCATGTCAATAACAGCAGTATCATAGGCTTCAACTACGGCTGTAACGAGTGCCATGCTGCAACTGCAGCGACCGACACGACACTGGTGGCCAACCCGTCCAAATCACACGTCACCGGCCAGGTCAATTACTCATCATCCACGTATACTCTGGGTGGTACAAGCATTCGCCGTGCCGGCAATAAGGCGACCTTTGACTATTCCGCCGGGTACAATGGCTGCAGCACAACCTACTGCCATACCTCCGGCAAAAAGGGGATTGTACCTGCTGGTGCAGAACCGGCACAGCCGGCCTGGAACGGCACGTTTGCCAACGCCTGTAAAGGGTGCCACGGTTCAACCGCTGCCGGTCCCGGCTACTTTACCAGCCAGTTTGGCGAACCGAATTATTCCACTGCCCGCAGTGCTGCAGGACCGGCCAATGCCAACAGTCACAAAAAGCATGTTGGTAAAGTCACCGATTGCGCCAACTGTCATCGCAAGACAACCGTTACCGGTACAGCGGTTCTGGCCAACTACTCCGGCCATCTCGATGGCAATATCGATGCCCGCTTTGTCCGCCCCAATGGTTTTGGTAACCTGTCGGGTGCTTACA
>JBAXVE010000017.1:0-51208 GCA_037129245.1 Desulfuromonadales bacterium | reverse complement strand
AAAAAATAATCGGGAACTTTTTGTTCTCTCCCTGCGTCAAAGAGAGCAAAGGCAATTAATCCCGCAGGAGGAACGGATCATGAAAACTTTAGCAGCAGTTATTCTGGCAGGAGTTTTGACGGTATCGCAGGCATGGGCAGGGAGCGCAGGGGATTCGGTTGATGTGCGGATAATCAGTGACGATGGTCGGTCGCTGCCGACCTATCCGGTCAAAACGAAGAGCACTCTCAAAAAAGTTTACACCGAGGCGGTCAAGGGGGATCATTACCGGATCGAGGTAACTAATCGGCTCAACAGAAGGGTAGGCGTGGTGATTGCGGTTGACGGTCGCAATATTGTCTCCGGCGAAAAATCATCGCTTAAAAACAACGAGCGGATGTATATCCTTGAGCCTTTCGCATCCGGCAGCTACTCAGGCTGGCGCACCGGCAATGATAAGGTCAATCGCTTCTACTTCACCGATGTGCCCGATTCCTACGCTTCGGCTTTCGGCGATGAAAGTGCCATGGGGGTAATCGCCGTGGCTGCATTTCCCGAAGTAAGGCGTTATCAGCCACCACCAGCGACGTACAACTATGAAAGCAGAAGCGGTGCGGCTGCTGGCCGGGCAGAAAATGCTCCGTCTGCGCCTTCGGCTGCTGATAGTGTCATGAGGAAGAAATCGGCCAAGCAGGAGAGGGCCTTGGAAAGTGCCGGGACCGGCTACGGGCGTGAAGAATATTCGCCGGTACAGATTGTGGCCTTTGAACCTGAACGACAAGCGATTGAGACCATTTATTTCAAATACGAATGGCGGGCAACGCTTTGCAAGCTGGGAGTCACTCGCTGCGATCAGCCCTATCACCGCCCTTCCAACCGGTTGTGGGATAACGCCGGATACGCTCCGCCGCCACCGGGTCGCTGGTAAGTTTAAGGTGCTAAAAAATTCCCCCGCCACGTGCGGGGGAGGGCGAGGCGGTGGGGGAGGTTGTTATGAAATCAGTACATTGCAGCTTCACCCACCCTTCGACAAGCTCAGGGCGAACGGACTTAAAACTGATAAAGCAGATCAAACTCCAAAAAATTATTCACCTCCCTGCACCCCCCCAAATTCCATTTTTAGTTTGACAAAACCAGCTGTTTTACATAATAAAGTTCAATTCATATTAATCACTGGCGGGAGATTACATAATGGCCCACAGAATGCTTGCTGTATTGCTGCTGGCGGCATCGAGTTTGATACCCTTGAACCTTTATGCTGCGGAACCCGGCCCCTCTACCACTGCCCCACCAGCCGCTGCTCCTGCACCTGCTAAAAGCGGTGCGGTAGCGATCAAGGACATCGTTTTTGAACCGACCTCGCTCAAGGTGCTTACCGACGGAAAATTAAGTTCTTTTTCTTCCTTTCGTCTAGCCAAACCGGCCCGGCTGGTTATTGATCTGCCCGGCGTAACAAATCAGCTGCGCAATCAGGCGTATCCAAGCGACGTTCCGCCTGTATCAGCTGTGAATGTTATCTCGTACCCGGATAAACTTCGGTTGATTGTTGAAGCCAATCAGCGCCAGGAATTCCCCGAAGGCGGCATTGAATCAACCCCAAGTGGGCTGATTGTCGATCTATCGGGAAAAGGGCGCTCCCAGAGCAATTTCCCTCAGACCAGTTATTCCGCACCGCCTGCATTTGTCCCTTACGACAATCGCCCAGCAATTGGCGAGGGGAGGGCGGCAGCTTCTTCAAAGGCGGCTGCTATTCCCCGTGGACGTTCAGCGGCGGTCGAAAAGATTGATTTTCAGGTAGTAGAGGGGATTTCGCGTGTTTCAGTTAAGGTGCTGGGGGATATTGATGCCGATCAACCGGAGCAGACCCCCGGTTTTGTGACACTGACAATCAGAAATGCCTCGCTGCCGCAGCATCTGCAGCGTTCGCTGGAAACCGGTTCTTTTCCTTCGCCCGTGTTGCGGATAACCCCGCTGGTTGTCAAGCATAAGAACAGTAGCGATGCGGTGATCCGCATTGCCATGCGTGTTGCGGCGACTTTCGAGTTTCGGCGGGAAGGGGATGTGCTTTACGTTGATATAAAAAATCCGGAAGGGTTAATGGCGGGGAGTGTTGGATTTGATCGGCCAGCAGAAAATCCTATTGCAGAAAACGAGAAGTTTATAAAACCAATCCAACTGACACCTAAACCAAAAGAAACTGATGTTACAGGTGATTCTTTCACTGACAGATCTGGTACCGCTAAGCCAATTACTACTTCAGAAAAAAGCAATAATCCAAGAGTAACACTTGAATTTGCTGATGCTGAAGTAAGGAAAATTTTTCAGTTGTTGGCAGAGGTGAGTAAAAAGAACTTCGTACTTGGTGATGATGTCACAGGCATCATCAGCCTTAAATTGGTCAATGTACCGTGGGAAGAAGCGCTTGATGTCATACTTGATACCAAAGGGCTTGATAAGCAGGAAAAAGGCAATATCGTACTGATAAAGGGCAAGGGAAAATTCAAGACACAAGCAGAAGAAGAGCTTGAAAAAAAGAAGGTTGCCGCAAAAGCGATAGAACTTAAAACAGAAAGCTTCTCGGTGAACTATGCAACAATTGGTGAAGTGACCGGACAATTTGAAAAATTAAAAACACCTGAACGGGGCCAAATTTCTTCTGATACGCGAACTAACAAAGTCATTGTAAAAGATACACCGCAAGCTCTTGATGATATGCGTAATTTACTGTTGCAGCTTGATATACCGGAAAAACAAGTTATGATCGAAGCGAGGATAGTAGAAGCTTCTACTGATTTTTCGAAAAACTTAGGTGTGAATTGGGGGCTCCATTTTAAAGATGGCAGCGCATCTATTGCAGGTGTTAACCAGTTAGACACAGGGTTTGGAGGGATTACTTCGGCTCCACCACTTAGCGGCACTGGCACTGAGCATGGGGGAAGCATGGGAATTTCATTCGGTACACTAGGATCCAATATTCAGTTGGACTTAAAAATTAATGCTGCGGCAGCAATGGGGCAATTAAAAATTATTTCCAGTCCAAGAGTTGCAACTGTAAATCACAAAAGAGCTGAAATCTCGCAAGGAAGATCTGTACAGAGAACCGTTACGACAAATGGCAATATTGGGCAGAAAGAGGACAAAGCAGATTTGAAGCTCACAGTGGAACCTCATATAAACAATAACAATACTATACTGATGAAAATTGAAGCTACCAATGATGAATTTCAATCATCTACTGACGAGAAAACTACAAAAAAAGCTATAACAGAGCTAGTTTTAAAAGATGGGGAAACAACAGTCATTGGAGGAATATATAAAGATTCTGAAAGTAGCGGTGAAAAAGGAGTTCCATTTTTAATGGATATGCCATTTTTAGGGCGATTATTCAGATCAAGTAGTTATTCTGTTGTAAGGACGGAACTACTTGTTTTTGTCACGCCAAGAATTTTGAACAGCAACTTCTCAAAAACTCCGTAACAGACGGGTAGGGTGTGCAACAGTTTCTTGTTGCGCACGCGGGATGAAAGTTGGTGAATACGTGACTACTGATTTATGATTCCACTATGCTCGGACTCTCAACATACGGTTTGATCTGGAAAACAGCTTTGTACTCTAACAGGGAAGAGTTATGGCAATAACGTTAACAACCCAAGAGCGAGACGCTCTCCTGGAAGCCAAAGCTGAAGTTGCCAGCCGCTTTCCTCTCGCGTGGATAAAACTGTTTGGCTCAAAAGCTCGCGGCAATGCAGACCCGGAGTCTGACCTTGACGTGCTTTTTGTACTCGACACTTTAAACTGGGAGTCCGAACGATCAGTCTTTGAAATATGCTTTTATGCCAGCTTGCGACACGATATTTTGCTTTCACCAATTGTTATGTCACGTGCTGAAACGGAATCGCCTCTCACACGAATGTCATCTTTTTTTCAGAATGTAGAGAAAGAGGGGGTGTTGGTGTGATTGAAGAGACTCATGCATTGGTTGTGTATCGTCAACATGAAGCTCGTGAAGCGCTGGAAGAGGCCGAAATTCTGCGAGCACGGAACGCGCAATGAACCGCGTCTATTATGCCATGTTCTACGCTGTGCTATCCCTACTGGCTTCTCGCGGATTGAGTGCTGCTAAACATTCCGGAGCCATCTCGCTATTTCACCGAGAATTTGTTAAACCAGGCACTATTCCTGTAGAGATAGCAAAGTTTCTTGATATTGCTTTTGACCTGCGCAATAAGTGTGATTATCGGGATTTTGTTTTGCCAGATCCGGAACGTGTCGATGAGCTCCTTGAAGCTGCACGCAGGTTTATTGACGAAATAGACTCCGTATTGTCGACATTGGAGAGACATTGTGGTGAAACCGGGTCGGGTGTGCAAAGGTTACACGTTGAGCACGCAGGATGAAACGGGTAGTTGAAGGAGATATTGATATGAGAGATTGGCATGTATACATACACTCAGACCCTGCCGTAATGCTCGGAAAACCTGTGATCAAAGGGACGAGGATAACGGTTTCTTTTGTTCTCGATCTGTACGCAGCTGGATGGACTGAGGAATCGATTCTTGAAAATTACCCTCACATTTCTAAAGATTCATTGCTGGCTGTACTTTCTTTTACAGCTGAGTGCATGAAGCAGGAAAATCTTTATCCACCATTTAGAGAAGCCGCGTGAAACCGGTTTTCCTTGCGAATGAAAACTTTCCGCGACAAAGCGTAATACTTCTGAAGAAAGCCGGATATGAGGTTGTCAGTGTTGCTGAGCAATCTCCTGGTATTGCTGATAATGAAGTGCTTGGTCTTGCCTGCAGCAACAATATGGTAATTTTGACTTTCGATAGAGATTACGGAGAACTGCTCTTCAAATACAGACAATCTAGGCCAGAGGGAGTTGTTTATTTCAGAACTGGTCTTGAAAGCCCCGAACGAGCTGCCCACATACTTTTGGGGTATTTGCGCAATCAACTTGTGATTGATGGATTTTTCACTGTGATCGATGTTCATGGAGTCAGGCAGCGTCCGATGTAAAACCGGGTAGGGGAGTGCGACAGTTTCTTGTCGCACACACAGGATGAAGTGAAACACCGAAAGGATTGTATTTGGAAGATGTAATCAAGGTCATGCTGCAATCAGGAAAATCGGCGATAGAGCTTGCGCTCTACATTCTGCTGCCGGTGCTGGTTATCATGATGGCCCTGATGAAAGTCGTTGAAGCCAAAGGTCTGCTGGCACTGGTGGCGCGCCTGCTGCAGCCGCTGTTGCGGTTGTTCGGTGTTCCCGGAGCCGGTGTGTTTGCCATGCTGCAGCTTCTGCTGGTCAGTTTTGCCGCTCCTCTGGCCACGCTGTCGATCATGGAAAAGGACGACACTTCTCGCCGTCAGATTGCCGCTACACTGGCGATGGTGCTTGCCATGTCCCAGGCCAATGCTGTGTATCCTCTGGTGGCGGTGGGGCTTAACCTGCCGGTCATCATGGCCACATCGGTTGCTGGCGGACTTATTGCGGCAGCTTGCACTTATTATCTCTTTGCACGGGCAGTAGACGGAAATGAGCAAGGCGGCGGAGAATCTGCCCTGCCGTCTGCCGAGAAGAATCGTTCCGTATCGCTGCTCAACCTGATGATTTCCGGTGGGCAGGAGGCGGTGCAGGTTATCATCGGCGCGATTCCGTTGTTGATTCTGGCAATTTTTGCGGTTAACCTGCTCAAGGTCAGCGGCGCTATTTCGTACCTGGAAACATTTTTGGCCCCCCTGTTCGGATTGATCGGCGTTCCACCGGTGGCGGTTCTGCCGATAGCCACTAAATATCTGGCCGGCGGAACCGCCATGATGGGGGTGACGCTGAACCTTGTCAAGGAAGGGGCCATTAATGCACTTCAGCTCAATCGGATGGCCGGGTTTATTATCAATCCCTGTGATATTGTGGGTGTTGCGGTGCTTGTTTCTGCGGGAAATCGCTGTTCGTCGGTTGTCAAGCCGGCTATTGCCGGTGCCTTTGTCGGGATAGTCATCAGGGGAGTGCTGCATCTCCTCATTTTTTGACCTGATTCGTTTTAATTCGTCGCTAAAACCCGCCCACCCTTCGACAAGCTCAGGGCGAACGGATTATAATTTCACACGTCATTGATCTTCCGTTCGTGGTGAGCCTGTCGAACCATGAGCGGAAGATTAGAACAAATCAGATTTTTTGATCGCTTTTGACAGAAGCCTTTTTAGGTGAGGTCATTATGAATAGTGCCATCATGCTGCTTATCTTCTTCGCCGGTGCCGTTACCGGGTTTGTGGTGCATGCCTGTGAACGCACTCTGAACCTTAATATTGTTTATCGGATACTGGATTCCATCGGTCGCATCTGTATTGCACCATTTTCTTTTTTATCGCGGCGACGGGGAGACAAGCCGGCTCCCTCACCTGAAGTTACCCATCCGGAACCGGATGTGGCAGCGCGCCAAAGTGCTGCAGCGCTGGAACAGCAGATCAATGATTCTGCCCAAGCCATCCGCAGCGTCCTGATCAGTCTGGCCGCCGTTATCCAACGTACCGACAAGGCAGCCGATGAGTCTTCCCATGCATTAGGGGATGTTAAAAACTCCCTTACCTCAATCGGGTTGAGCAGCGATCTTGCCGAGGCACACTCGCTGCTGATACATGAGATTGATCAGGTTGTCTCCAGCAATTCGAGCCTTAAGGGAGAACTGGCCGATTCACAAAAAACGCTCTCCCAGCAGAAACGGCAGATTGAGGATCTGCGTACCGCCGTCAGGATCGATGGTCTGACCCAACTTGCCAACAGGGCTTATTTTGATGAGAAGGTTTCTGAGATGATCCTGCTGTACAATCGCTACAAAGAACCGTTCAGCGTAATGATGATCGACCTGGATAATTTCAAGTTGATCAATGATACATACGGTCATCAGGGTGGGGACAGGATCCTGAAAGGGGTTGCTCTCAAGCTCAAGGCTACCCTGCGGGGGAGTGACTTTATTGCCCGCTTCGGTGGCGATGAGTTTGCCATCATTTTGCCGAAAACCGATTCGAAGTCAGCTTCGGATGTTGCCTGGAAACTCTGTAATTGCATGCGCGAAAGCCGTTTTCTTTTGGATGGAGTGCCGGTTACGGTTACCCTCTCCAACGGTATTACGGAGGTAAGTAAAGGTGATTCCGAAGAGGCTTTATTAAGGCGGGCTGACAGGGCGTTGTATCAGGTCAAAGAAATGGGACGAAACAGTGTTTTTGTTGTGGAAAACGGCGGATAAACTCGCTAGTATGCACCGTTAAATAGCGAAGGGGCTCATCTGTTTCGCTGGTAGCGAAGGTCGGTTTGCCGACAACACGAGTTCCAAGATTTAGTGGAGAGAGATACATGTTTGGTAAAAAAAATGCCCTCCTGCTGCAAGCAGCTGAAGAGACCATTAAGCGTCAACAGGAGAAGATCGACTGGTATCAGCGACATTACGAAAAGCAGCAGCAGTATATTGATGATCTGTACGACCTGATTGCAGACCTTGCCCGCCAACTCGGAGCGGTCCTTAACGCGGAAAATATCGAGCGCCTTAAGAACAGTCCATACCTAGAAAATAACAGCAACTTTATGCTCGATCTTTATACCCTTTTCAGTACACGTTTCAAGAAAGGGAAAAATGTTACCTGTTACTTTGGCAAGGATTTGTCTGATATCAAAAAAAAGTTCAGCGACAGGGACTTCAAAAATTGCGAACTGGCCTATCTTACTGAACGTTTTTCATTGGGTGATCTGCGGCGTGTGCTGAAGGAAGGAATGTGGAAGAATCATCTTGACGTCGTATTGAGGACAATCAGACGCGACAAGAAGCTTGATCAGTAAAATGCAGTATGTAAGTCGATAGAGGAGATGGTTTATGAAGTTGCTATTTGTATGTGCATCGCTGTGTTTGTTGACTGCTTGCGAAAAAACGGATGAAAATGTTCTTAAAGCAAAAATCGACAAGTGTACAGAAGCAGGTATGAATTATACCTATATGCTTGATTTCAGGGGTAACCCTTACGATGTCATGTGCGTAGCCAAGCGCCTGCGGTGATTTTTAGCGGGTGAATTCCCGGAGGTTTAGCCATGACCGGACTTGAGTGGGATGACAGTTATTCCGTTGGTGTAGAGGTATTCGATGAGCATCACCGTCACCTGTTTGATCTGCTCAACAAGTCGTACCAGATTTGTCTGGTGAATAATCAGACTGATCTGCTGAAATCCGTCATTCATGAACTGATTGAGTACGTTCATTACCATTTTGAGGCTGAAGAAAGTTATCTCAAGCAGATACGTCATCCCGAGCTTGAAGCCCATATTACTGAGCATACTCATTTCACCGATAAAATTGCTGAAATGAATTTGGAGTTGCATCAGAGTGGAGCAGTAAATCTTTTGAATTACGTTGATTTCACTGACTTTCTCGCTAAATGGATACAATCTCACGTTAAAGAAGTAGATAAGCGTTATTCTCCGAAGTAATTTTTTCTGCACAAGTTCGTCATCCTCATAGTTACATTGCAACAACTCCCGGTTTTCTGTCACATATCAACCTGCACGACATCCTTTTTTCTGCGGCAGTTTTTTTAGGTTTTCTACTTGCTCTCAATGACAGTGGGCACGTCATTTTCCCATTGACCAATAATTGGTAATACCATTTTATTGATAGATAAATATCTCTTTAAATCAAGTAAACAAGTGTTGACAACGACATGTGCGTTGTGAAATAGTGCCCAATGTAATATGGTTTTACAAGTGATGTCTGTACCTGCACGCTCCTTCTGCAGATGATGGGTTGGCGAGTAGGTTTTGGAACTGAGTTGTGATATTTGTGTGCATGGGAGGTTGCAATGTACGAACAGTTCAAAATGAGGGCCGAAGGGGTTAGTGCCGAAGTTCACCGCTTTGTGAACCGGGCGTCAGCGCTGGAGTTTCTGATCCGGTTTCTTAAGGAAGAGGGTGTTGCCGATGCTCCCGGATTGTATGCACTCTGGGCGGAGTGTCCTTTTCTTGAAGACGTAGACAAGCGCAGCCTGGAGGAAATAGCCGGGCTTAAATTTCAGGCCACCCGGGAGTTGGCTGCTGTGTCCCGTTTTGGTATCAGCCAGGTTGGATGGGCACTGGCGGACACCGGCACTCTGGCACAGGATGCCAGTGCAGTTGAGCAGCGCCTTGTGTCAACTTTGACCGATATTCATATTGCCCTGGTGCCATCTTCAAACATTCTACCGGATATGCCGACGCTGCTTACGCTCCTGCGCCCTGAGCAGAGCAACTATATTGCCATGATTACCGGTCCGAGTCGCACTGCCGACATTGAGCGGGTGCTGACCATTGGCGTGCATGGCCCGGAACGGCTGGTAATCGTTTTTGTTGATGAGTTAGGGGGTGCGGGCTGATGGGAACTGAATTTAAAGCATCAATCACCAGAGCGGTTAACAACGCCAACCTGACCGGGGCGTTGGGCAAGTTTTCCGAAGCGTACAAGGTCAATCGTGCCAAGGCTTACGAGGGTATCGACTTTGAAGAGTTGCGCGGCCGGATCGCTGATCTGAAAGCACATGCTGCCGCCGATTTGGAACGGGTTGCCGAGGAGTTTGCTCGTAATGCACGTGCCAGGGGAACAAAGGTTTTCCGCAGCAGCAGCCCGGCCGAGGTACGTGAGTACATCCTCAAGGTGGCACAGGATAATAGCGTTACGAGCGTTGTCAAATCCAAGTCAATGGCCACCGAGGAGATCCATCTCAACCCGTTTCTGGAACAGGCGGGGATTGCCGTTGGCGAGACCGACCTGGGGGAATGGATCATCCAGCTGGCCGGCCAGACGCCGTCCCATATGGTCATGCCGGCCATCCATATGACCAAGGAGGAGGTCTCAGACCTTTTCAGCACGGAGATCAACGAGCGCCTCTCCTCCGATATCCCGCGTCTGGTCAAGGTGGCGCGCAACGAGCTGCGTCCTAAATTCCTGGCTGCTGAGATGGGTATTTCCGGTGGAAATATTGCCGTTGCCGAAACCGGCAGTATCGTTTTGATGACCAATGAAGGTAATGCCCGGCTGGTGACTACGCTGCCGAAAATCCACATTGCTCTGGTGGGGATCGAAAAACTGATCGAACAGTATCAGGACATCGCCCCGATCCTCAAGGCGCTCCCGCGCAGCGCAACGGCCCAGCTTTTGACCAGCTACGTCTCGATCATCAGCGGCCCGACCCCCAACACCGATGGCAGCATGAAGGAGCTGCACGTAATCCTGATGGACAATCGCCGCTCCGAAATGGCAGCCGATCCACTGTTCAAACAGGCGCTGCAGTGCATCCGCTGCGCCTCCTGCCTCAATGTCTGCCCGATCTTCCGTCTGGTGGGTGGGCATGTATTCGGCAAGGTCTATACCGGCGGCATCGGCACCATCCTGACCGCCTGGTTCGACGAGCTGAAAAAATCAGAGGAGATCCAGGGGCTTTGCATCCAGTGCGGTGCCTGCAAGGATGTCTGTCCCGGCAAGATCGACATCCCCGGGCTGATCATGGAGATCCGTCGGCGACTGGTACAGGAGCAGGGGCTGCCGTTGATCCAGCAGGCAATCTACTCGGTAGTCAACAACCGGCACCTGTTTCACGGAATGCTGCGTGCCGCATCTTTGGCCGGGAAGCCGTTCAGCTCCGGCAAATTTGTCCGCCACCTGCCGCTGTTCCTAGCCGACCTGACTGACGGGCGCAGTCTGCCGGCAATCGCAGAGAAGCCGTTCCGTGACAGGTTCAAAGAAATCCGGCAGCCGAAAGGAACAGAAAAGGTTGCTTTTTACGCCGGCTGTCTGATTGATTTTGCCTATCCCGAGATGGGGGAAGCGCTGGTTACAATTCTCAACAAGGCCGGCATCGAGGTAATCTTTCCCCAGGGTCAGACCTGCTGCGGTGCGCCGGCCCGCTACAACGGAGCCTACGAGACCGCTGCCGGCAATGCCGTTGATAATATCAAAGCACTACTGGATGAAAAGGTGACCCATGTGGTTTCGGCCTGTCCCACCTGCACCGTGGCGCTTGATCATGAGTTCATCAGCACATTAGAGAGCCTGGGGCAGACGGAATGGATTCCTAAAGCTCGCAAACTGTCTGCCATTACGGTAGATTTATCCACTCTGGTGAAACTGCTGGTTGACCAGGGGCGGCTGACACTGAAAGAGGGCCATGAACTCGGCACCATAACCTACCACG
Organism: Desulfuromonadales bacterium; assembly: GCA_037129245.1. Classification (GTDB taxonomy): domain Bacteria; phylum Desulfobacterota; class Desulfuromonadia; order Geobacterales; family Pseudopelobacteraceae; genus JACRCG01. The sequence continues at coordinate 40,022 of JBAXVE010000017.1, read as the reverse complement.
ACTCCTGCCACCTGAAACGTACCCTGAAGGTGTCGGCTGAGCCGCGCGAGCTGCTGGGCAAGGCCGGCTACGAAGTCAAGGAGATGTTTGAGTGTGATACCTGTTGTGGCATGGGAGGTTCCTATTCTCTCAAGTTGCCGGAAATTTCAGGCCCGATTCTGCAGCGCAAGCTGAAGAACATCAGCGAAACCGGAGCCCCGACTGTAGCCATGGATTGCCCCGGTTGCGTTATGCAGATCAGGGGTGGCTTCGACCAGTCCGGTGGGGAAGTGAAGGTGCGTCATACGGTGGAACTACTGGCGGAGCGGTGTTAACTATTTTGATATGGAAGGTGGCCGATGACAAAGAAAGCTGTAAGCAAACCCTGTTGTAACAACGAACTGCATACCGGGCATATGTGTGAACTGGAGAGTCAGCAGGAGTGGGATACCATCAAGCAGCTCACAGATAATCCAAAAGTAACGTGCGAAAACTGCGGTGCTGTAGCTAACTCGTCCAGAAACGTGTGTATGCCTGCGGAACTGTAATCTGTAAAAAACGAAACGGGTAAAGAATAATGCAGCTTTCTATTTGAAAAAATACGAAAGCGCGGTATGCTTGCCGGCATGATAACTTCAACCACTCTGCAAAATGGTGTCAGGATCGTCACTCACCGTGTCGAATCGATGTACACCGTGACCACCGGCATCTGGGTAGCCAATGGTACCCGTCACGAAGCCTCCTGCGACAACGGCGTCGCACACTTCATTGAACATCTTCTCTTCAAAGGCACCTCCCGTCGTTCTGCCCGCCAGATTTCGCTTGAAATAGATTCAATGGGCGGGATCCTGAACGCATTTACCGGGCATGAATATGTCTGCTATTACGCCAAGGTTCTGGCCTCATTTCTGCCACGGGCAGCCGATCTTCTGGCTGATATTTTTCTCAATTCTACCTTTCCGGCCGATGAGATCGAGCGTGAACGGAGAGTTATCCTGCAGGAAATCAAGATGCGGGACGATTCACCGGAAGAATGTATTCACGACCGCTTTCATCACAATTTCTGGCGCGGTCAGCCACTTGGAATGCCTGTTCTCGGTAGCTGTGAAACAGTCTCAGGGCTTACGCGCGATGCAATCATGGTTCACAAGGAAAGCCGCTATCGACCGCAGGACATTGTAATTGCTGCGGCCGGTAACATTAATCATGACGAACTGGTCGCGATCATGGAGCCGCTTTTCTCACTACTCCACTCGTCATGGCAGCCTTCCGCCTCAGTTGCACCACCGGACAAGCCGAAGGAATTGAACCTGATTGAACGGGATATGGAACAGACTCTCGTGTGTCTCGGAACACGTGGATTGCACTACGAACATTCTGACCGTTATGTCATGTTTCTGCTGACCACGATTCTCGGCGGCGGTATGAGTTCACGCCTATTTCAGGAAGTTCGCGAAAAACGGGGATTGGCCTATTCGGTTTATTCTTACCTCATTTCCCACGCAGACTGCGGGGCGCTTGTGGTGTATGCCGGCACCGATAATACACACTGTCGCGCGGTTCTTGATATTGCTCTGGCGGAGATGGGCCGTTTTGTCAGGGAAGAGGTGACGCAGGATGAACTCAACGCGGCACGCGAACAGATTAAGGGGAAGACTCTCATGTCACTGGAAAGCAGCGATAGTCTGATGACTCGACTGGCAAAGAACGAAATCTATTTTCAGAGGCAGCAGTCGATCGAGGATGTGCTGGCAGGCTTTGACGCCGTGCAGAGCAGTGACCTGCAGAGGATGGCGCAGGAACTGCTCAAGGATGATTTCCTGCATCTCGAAGTCATGGGTCATGTTGGAGACCTGCAACTCGACGGTGAAATGCTGACTGTTGCAGCTGTCTCGTAGATTGAATTATCACACTGCTCCCGCAGCGTCGTACACTTTATCAGGAGGTTTACGGAGATGGGATTTTTAGACAGGCTTAAAGCGGAACTGATAGACATCGTTCAATGGCTTGATGATACCAACGACACGCTGGCGTACCGTTTTGAGCGGTACAACAACGAGATCAAGTACAACGCGAAGTTGGTCGTGCGTGAAGGGCAGATGGCGGTATTCATCAACGAAGGGCAGATCGCAGATGTTTTTAAGCCGGGAACTTATACACTCGAAACCAAAAACCTGCCGATTCTGGCAACACTCAAAGGGTGGAAATACGGTTTTGAGAGCCCCTTCAAGGCGGAGGTCTATTTCTGCAGCACGCGCCAGTTCACCAATCTCAAATGGGGAACACCCGGCCCCTGCACCATGCGAGACCCTGAATTCGGCGCCATACGGGTAACCGCTTTCGGCCTGTATTCAATCAAAATAAAGGATCCTGCGGTATTTATCAGGGAGATCGTGGGAACGGACGGCAACTTTTCGACCGGCTCGATAGAAGACAACCTAAGAGGGAAAATCGGGACGCGCATCAAGGAGGTCATGCCGGAAGCCGGCATTCCGATTATTGACCTTGAGGGCAAGGTTTTTCAGTTGGGTGAAACCCTCAAGACCCGGATAGCACCGGCGTTTGAAGGACTTGGTCTCGACCTGACCGAAGTGCAGGTACAGGACATCGGCCTGCCGGAAGAGGTTGAGCGTGCTATCGACAAAGCCGGGGCAATAAAGGTCATCGGCAATATGCAGGCCTACACCCAGTATGAGACCGCCAATTCGATCAACGATGCCGCAAACAATCCTAACGGACTCGCTGCTGCCGGTGTAGGAGTCGGGATGGGTTTCGGCCTCGGCGGTCAGATGGCCGGCGCCATGAGTGGCATGTTTACCGGTCAGGCTCAGCCTCAGCAGGCAACGGGAGCAGGAGGAGCCGTGCCACCGCCCCTGCCACAGCAGGCCCAGTTTTTTGTGGCCGTCAATGGCCAACAATCCGGCCCCTTCGACACGGTTGCGCTGCAGCAGATGATACTGGCCGGACAGTTAACCCGTGAATCGCTGGTCTGGAAACAGGGTATGGCTGCCTGGAGTGCTGCCGGACAGGTTCCTGAAACCAGCTCGCTCTTCGGAGTTGTTCCTCCGCCGTTGCCGCCATCGTGAGTTCTGTTATGAGTGCGATCGAAAAATCATCATCAACATTTCCCTGCGATTCCTGTGGAGCGAAGCTTGAATTTGCTCCTGGCACATTATCTCTGAAATGCCCGTACTGCGGCAGTGAATCCAGTGTGCCTGCGTCAATGGATGGTGTTCAGGAGCTGAATTTTTACGAATATTTTGCCCGCGCGTCGGAACAGGGGGAGTCGGAGGAGAAACAGACGGTCTCCTGTACGGCATGCAATGCCGTTTCTACCGTGGAGCCGAACATTTCGATGGTCAGGTGCCCTTTTTGTGGATCACAATTGACTGCCCAGGCCAAGTCTCGCCGTTTGATCAAACCGGGTGCGGTACTGCCGTTCAAAATAACTCGTGACAAGGCGGCGGAAGAGTTCCGACGCTGGTTATCGTCGCTCTGGTTTGCTCCGGGCGAACTCAAAACGTTTGCCACCACCTCCGGCGGAATCAAAGGGATGTATCTGCCATATTGGACGTACGATTCCCGTGTCACGAGCTGGTACACCGGTGAGCGTGGCGAAGATTATTATGTGACTGAGCAGTATGAGGAAGAGGACTCAAACGGCAACACGGTTGTTCGCAGTCGCCAGGTTACCCACACCCGTTGGCACACTGCCAGCGGCTCTGTCTGCAACATTTTTGATGATGTGCTCATTCTGGCTGGCAGGTCGCTGCCAGAATCAATTATCCGTTCTCTGGAGCCGTGGGATCTGAAAAATCTGGTGGCATATTCTGACGAATATTTGAGTGGCTTCCAGGCCGAAGCCTATCAACTCGATTTGGGCGAGGGGTTTGAACAGGCTAAGGCGCTTATGGATGGCGGGATTCGGCGGGCTGTAGAGCAGGATATCGGAGGAGATCGGCAGCGCATCTCGGCGTTGCGCAGCCAGTACGACGACATTACCTTCAAACATATCCTGCTGCCGGTCTGGATAAGTGCTTACCGTTACCGTGACAAGACGTTCCGTTTCATCGTGAATGCCCGCAGTGGTCAGGTGCAGGGAGAACGTCCCTGGTCTGTTGCTAAAATCGTTCTTGCGGTAATTGCCGTTCTGTTCCTGCTGTTGCTGATTGCTGTTATGGTGCAGAGATGATCACATCCGAAGGAGAACCGGATGCGGCTCACACCTGCCACTGAACTGGAACATCGTTGCAGTCGCCTTCAGGAACTGATGGTCGTTGAAGGTGTTGACGCTGTTGTGGTTGTCCAAAACGCTGACCTCTTCTATTTCACCGGTACAATTCAAAGTGGCAGCCTGTACATACCGGTACAGGGGCAGCCATTATACATGGTTCAAAAAGATTTCCTGCGTGCCCGCATGGAATCCGGGCTCAAGGAAGTTGCGCCCATATCATCACTAAGCGATATTGCTCGGATTTCGCAGCAGTTCGGCTATCCAGTACCGAAGCGGATTGGACTGGAACTCGACATAATACCGGTCGCTTTTTTTGAGAGTTACAGAAGTCTGTTCCCGGCAGCCGAATTTATTAATGCAACGCAGATGATCCGGCACGTCAGGATGATCAAATCCCATTACGAAATTCACCTGATGAAGGATGCGGCTGATCAGCTTGACATGGTCTACCGGCGTGCCAATGAAATAATCCGTGCCGGCATTACCGAACTTGAGCTGTCCGCAGAGCTTGAATTCACTGCGCGTACACTCGGGCATCAAGGACTGATGCGCATACGCAGCTTCAATACCGAATTTTTGTACTGCCGGGTAATTTCTGGAACAGACAGTGCTGTGCCGGCATACGCCGAAACTCCGCTCGGCGGTATGGGACCTAATTCCTCCTTCGGTATTGGCGCCGGGTTGAAACGCATCGATCGTGATGAACCGATTATTATTGATTTCTGTGGGTGCGTTGATGGTTATCTGGTTAACCAGACCCGTTTGTATGCAATTGGTTGTCTTTCTGACCGCTTGCGGACTGGTTATGATGATATGCTTGCAATTCAGCAGTATATGATGGAACTGGTTGAGCCGGGAGCTGATTGGGGAGAAGTATATGACCGTTGTCTCGCTCGTGCCGCACAAATGGGGTACGCAGAAAATTTTATGGGAGCGGCCGGTTCTCAGGTATCGTTCGTTGGACATGGAGTAGGGATCGAGATAGATGAGTATCCTGTGATAGCACGCAGCTTCAACTCAATGCAGTTTGAAGTCGGGATGGTGTTTGCTTTCGGTCCGAAACTTGTCTTTCCCGGTGAGGGGGCTGTCGGAATCGAAAACACATTTTTCATCAGCAATGACGGACTCAAGAAACTCAATCTCAGCAGTGACGAACTGGTTGTCCTTCCCTGATTTGACAGCGTAAAATTTTTGTTGCTTTTTGTGTATACGGTCGAGTATAACTACCGCACTTGTTGTATACAGTATGCCGAAAGAGTCCTGTTTCTCCCCCGTATAACAGTTGGATAGTGTGTACCGAAGCTGCTGAACAGGCTGACAGCGCTTTTTATCCTGGGGTAACCCCACACCACGAAAGGAGAGTAACATTATGGCCCTGAAAGACACACTCAAGCAGAAAATCGAGGAACACCGCCCCCGTACCACTAAACTCGTAAAAGAATTCGGTCAAGTTGTCATTGACAAAGTTACCATCGACCAGTGTATCGGTGGTGCTCGTGATATCCGTTCGCTTGTAACTGATATCTCCTATCTGGATCCGCAGGAAGGGATCCGTTTCCGTGGTAAGACCATTCCCGAGACCTTTGCAGCGCTGCCCAAGGCTCCCGGTTCTGCGTATCCAACCGTTGAGTCCTTCTGGTACATGCTTCTTACGGGAGACGTTCCGACTGATGCTCAGGTTGCAGAAGTTGTTGCAGAATGGAAAACACGTCAGGTTGTTCCTGAGTACGTATTTGCCGCAGTTCGCGCATTGCCGCGTGACAGTCATCCGATGGTTATGCTTTCTGTCGCCATGTTGGCACTACAGAAAGATTCCAAGTTTGCCGGTTTCTATAACTCAGGCAAATTCAACAAAATGACCGCATGGGAATATGTGTATGAAGATGCCTGTGATATCGTTGCCCGCATTCCGGTCATCGCCGCTTTTATTTACAACCTGAAATATCGCAACGACAAACAGATCGCTATCGATCCGACCCTCGACATGGGCGCCAACTTTGCCCATATGATCGGCCAGAGTGAAGAGTACAAGGATGTTGCCCGTATGTACTTCATCCTGCACTCAGATCACGAGTCAGGCAACGTTTCTGCTCACACCACTCATCTGGTACACTCGGCTCTCTCTGATCCCTACTACGCATACTCCGCTGGTCTTAACGGTCTTGCCGGCCCTCTGCACGGTCTTGCCAATCAGGAAGTTCTCGACTGGACTCTCAAGTTTCAGGAAAAATACTGCAAAGATGTCGAACCTACTGCAGAACTGATCAAAGCCGCTCTCTGGGACACTCTTAATGCCGGTCAGGTTATTCCCGGTTACGGCCATGCGGTTCTCCGTAAGACTGATCCCCGCTATACTTCACAGCGTGAGTTCTGCCAGAATACCGAGGGCCTTAAAGACTACCCGCTGTTCAAAGTTATCGCCATGATATTTGAAGTTGCTCCAGGCGTACTCACGGAACACGGCAAAACCAAAAACCCATGGCCGAACGTTGACGCACAGTCCGGCGTTATCCAGATGTACTATGGTCTGACGGAGTTCGAATTCTACACCGTTCTGTTTGGTGTAGGCCGCGCCCTTGGTTGCATGGCAAACATCACGTGGGACCGTGGTCTCGGCTACGCTCTTGAGCGTCCGAAATCTGTTACTACTCCCATGCTCGAAAAATGGGCTGCAGCTGGTGGTCGGGAGTAAGCATAATTTGAAACTTCAATAGTTGGTTTCAAGGGGGGGCGCAGGAATGTGTCCCCCCTTTTATACTTTCTTGCTTGCAAAAAAATCTAAGTGCGGTATAAAGGACAATATAAGTCGTATTTACATATTAACAAATTTAAAGGAGAGTGAAACGATGGCACAGCTTCTGGAAGTCTACAAATGTGAACTTTGTGGTAACGTAGTCGAGGTTATTCACGCCGGTGGAGGTACTCTGGTCTGTTGCAGTCAGGAAATGAAACTACTGGCAGAGAACACGGTTGATGCAGCCAAAGAGAAACATGTTCCTGTTATCGAAGTCGGTGCGGGGACGGTTACGGTTACTGTCGGAAGTGTGACGCATCCGATGGAAGAGAAGCATTATATCGAGTGGATCGAGCTGATTGCGGATGGCAAAGCCTACCGCCAGTTCCTTAAACCGGGCGAACCCCCAACTGCTCTATTCAACATTACTGCATCTACGCTGACGGCTCGTGAATTCTGCAACCTGCACGGCGTCTGGTCGGTACAAGCCTGATTGACGGTCTGGTTATGCCAGCTGCGCAGCCCGTTCAGTAAAACGGGTTGCGCAGCCCCCGAATTTCTCGTCAAAGCGCCTGAAATATTCTGACCGGCACCAGTTTTCAACTTCAACCATCCCTTCAAATGCTTCCCTGAAATCACGCATTCCAGTACTGAAAACACCGTGGCCATAGACAATGGCATTCCCTGTTGTGCCGATAACAGGTGGCACGTTTCTGGCGATACCGCCGGCGCCGATTTCACCTGCCACGACCGGCGTTCCTCCCAGTAGTCGCACGTGAGGGCATTCCTTCCAGCAATCAGTAATACTGCAGTTTGAAGTATCCTCACATATCATGCTCATGATGACGCTGAAGCGTGGATGCCCGTGCAGAACTGCGCGGCAGCCGATCGACTCAATAATACTGCGGTGCGCGACAAGTTCGCTTGATGCCGTGATGCCAACTGTCGAGCTATCCCCGTGTGGAACCGGGTCGATACATCCTTCAAGATGATCAAGGCTTGCTGCCGTTTGTGATATGTAGATCACGTCTCCGTTTGAATAGGAAATATTTCCAAAAAACGAATCCACCAGGCCGCAAGTTACGGTGTAACGTCCGACTGCAGCCATTTCATTCAGGATGGTCGATTTCTCTTTGAAGGGGCCGCTCATAAAAGTGAGCTCCTCAGAAGACAGAGGATGAAGCCATTCGAACCTAAACTGATTAAAGGCAAACTCTTCTCCCGGCAGTCGAAAGCCATCCGAGAGCAGATCCTCCAGATACTTTATGAAGGTTGAATGAAATATTGATGACCAGTTGATATACGCCTGCTCAATAGTAAGCGCACCGCATGCAATGATGCCGATTCCTTCTACGATGATTCCTTTTCTCTGTCCCAACAGTTCTGCAATGGATTCAGTGCCGGTACCGATGAACTCTGATCGGCGTAGAATTGGAATGTCATGAAGAAACGTTCGAGTTTCCGTATCGCGGGGCACAATTTTGTGCTCTGATGCAGCGCTGCGTTTTAGCAGAAACTCGGCAAACGGAAGGGTAGGGCGGGCAATTACCAATGCGAGACAGTTCAGCCGTCCGAGAATGTCTGTTGCCAGCGCAGCTCGTGTAGAATCTCCGTTCGCAATAATGATGTCATCCTGGGCGGCAAAAGCAATCTCTCTTGCTTCCGCTACATGATCATGTATCAGCTTGACAGTGTATCTTAAAATCTGGTTGAGCATTACGGAAGATTGGTGAAAAGTACCGAACCGTCAGAAAGAGTTTCCGTCCTGAAACGGGCTGCGGTGCGCTGTTTTCCACCAGCCAGTGCAACGGTTGGCAGCTTGATATCGCTGCCGGGAAGAAAAGCGGAAGTGATATTTTGACCGGACAGCCAGGCCTCAAAATGAAGGTGTGGACCGGTTGATCGACCGGTAGACCCAGACAGTGCGAGAACCGTTTCGTTGTCAACACGCTGCCTCTCACTCACCATAAGTCGGCTGTTGTGGGCATACAGGGTGATCATCCCATTGTCGTGCTCGATGAGAACGGTATTGCCGTAGCCGGAACGGCTCCCGCTGTACACTACGACGCCCGGGGCGACAGGCTTTACAGGAGTGCCGCTCGGAATTGAGATATCAACTCCGTTATGGTGACGCCAGACGCCGTCTATAGGATCGATGCGCATACCAACACGCGATGTTACATACCCGCCGACTGGTGGTAAATGCGGCTCAAACGAAGACATAGCATCCGGTTGCTGTTTGAATGTTGCCGTAACAGCCTTTAACGCAATTTCGTCGAGGGAGATATCATGCGGCTTTTGGTTTAATTCAGTAGCAGTGCGTTTTGCTTGCTTAGTACGCCGGTCTTTTACGATGACCTTGGCATCCTTGTTGTTAGGCGTATCAGTGAATGTTTCTACGCCGTCCACGGTTACAAAGCGGTAAATATCAGCATTCGAAGGAGTCACATACCCTGAAGCGAAAAACAGAATAACAGTAAGTGACATGACATATCTGAGCGTACTACATGATTTCAATATTTTGCGCACCGTTTTCATTAATGCTTGTCGTCCTAGAGTATTTCTGATATTCAGGTTCTTCATCTGTAGCGTATTTTGGGGAAAATATCAATGTAAACCGGTTATAGAGGTAAGCAACATGCAGCAACAGTATTACGACATAATCTGCAGGGGAACCGAGCATGAGGATATGCTCGTCATACTTCAGTTTCTTAAAGGGATGGTTGGGAATCAGTTTTCATTCCTTAATTACTACAAGGAAATTCCGGTTTCCTACGACGCAACTCTTCTCAATGTCGATCATGAAATGGCAGAATTTTCCGTTCACGAGTACCAGGCTAAGGCGATTGGTCTGGATCATTGTACGCTTATACGGGCGCATGCGAAGAGCAGTGTGAAAGATGACTTGATTGCAGAGGCTTTTTATGTTGATTCGCACAAAAATCGGGTTGTTCTCTGTAAATTTGGTTATGTTACAATCCGATCAGACAAGCGGAGATACGTTCGAGTTCAAACGGATCATCCGGTTCTGGTGGAAATTGTATTGCCGAACGGTATCCAGAAAGGGAATGTACGGAACATTTCTTTGGGTGGTGCAGCCATGTCTGTTATGTCGAGCGACATGTTAGAGCCAGGCTCAGAAGTAAAAATGATTATTAAGCTTCCTGATTTGGTGACTAACACATTAACAATGGTTGAGGTGGCAGCCACCGTTATCGGTGTGAAAGGTGAAAGCTCACCGTTTTTATCGATTATTGAATTCAGTACCGATCAAAAATCCCAGCAACTGATTGCTCACTACATTAACCAGCGACAGATCGAAATCATACGATCACTCAAATATATCGTTGCCTGAATTAATAGTTTCATTTCTCTGCCTGCATATTGGGCACACGCCTGACTCACTGCCCCATAACTAAACATAACGTTGTCAATTATTGGGGGCAGTGGCAGTTTAATTTATACAACTATCCGAAATAAATAATAAATAAATGTATAATTATTTGGCAAGTAGTTTGCACAAAGAATAGTGCGGTTTGCTATAAAGCATAGCCCTTGCATTTTACCCGAGAGTGATATAGTTTTCGCCTGTAAACAAACGCATAAGGAGGGTGATGCCGTGAAAAAAGTGGAAGCAATAATAAAACCATTTAAGCTTGATGAGGTGAAAGAATCCCTGAATGAAATAGGGATACAAGGCATTACGATAAGCGAGGTCAAAGGGTTTGGGCGGCAGAAAGGACACACGGAGTTGTACCGGGGTGCGGAGTATGTCGTTGATTTTATTCCTAAGATAAAAATTGAAATCATAGTTTCTGATTCTATTCTGCCACAGGTAGTTGAAGCTATTGAAAAATCAGCTAAGACCGGTCGTATCGGTGATGGCAAAATATTCGTGACCAATGTTGAAGAAGTTGTGCGTATTAGAACAGGTGAAACCGGCGAGGATGCACTATAATCATCCCATGCTATTCAATATCCCAGAAAGGAGTAACTGATGACCCCGAAACAAGTAGTTGAATTTGCAAATGAAAATGGCGCGAAGATGGTTGATTTTAAATTTATGGACTTTGTCGGTATCTGGCAGCACTTTTCCGTTCCGATGAGCGAATTCGGCGAAGATACCTTTGAAGAAGGGCAGGGGTTTGACGGCTCCTCTATCCGCGGATGGCAGCCGATTCACGCTTCCGATATGATAATCGTCCCCGATCCTAAGTCCGCCAAAATGGACCCGTTTGTTGCAGTTCCGACCCTCTCGCTGATTTGCAATATTTTTGACCCGATTACCAAAGAAGGCTACACCCGTGATCCGCGTAACATTGCCCTTAAAGCTGAGGCATACCTCAAATCAACCGGCATAGGCGACACCGCATTTTTCGGTCCCGAAGCTGAATTCTTCATCTTTGATGACGTACGCTATGACTCAAGTGCTAATCAGTCCTTCTATGCGGTAGATTCAGTGGAAGGTACCTGGAATACCGGGCGTGAGGAGTTCCCTAATCTCGGCTACAAACCACGTCACAAAGAGGGCTATTTCCCGGTTTCCCCAACCGACTCGCAGAATGATCTTCGTAACGAAATGGTGCTTGAACTTCAGAATGTCGGTATCCGCGTTGAGTGCCAGCATCACGAGGTTGCTACAGGTGGCCAGGCCGAAATTGATATGCGGTTTAACTCGCTGGTCGATATGGCTGACGATCTGCAGTGGTTCAAGTATGTGATAAAAAATGTTGCCAACAGAAATGGGAAAACTGTCACCTTTATGCCCAAACCGCTTTATGGTGACAACGGTTCCGGTATGCACTGTCACCAGTCTATCTGGAAAGATGGCGTCAATCTGTTTGCCGGTGACAAGTATGGCGGGCTTTCCCAGCAGGCTCTCTGGTATATCGGTGGCATAATCAAGCATGCTAAGGCGCTCTGTGCGTTTACCAACCCGACGACAAACTCATACAAACGACTCGTGCCCGGTTTTGAAGCACCTGTCAACATGGCATACTCGGCGCGTAATCGTTCCGCTTCGATCCGCATTCCGATGTTCTCCAGCAACCCTAAAGCCAAGCGCATCGAATACCGTACTCCTGATCCATCCTGCAACGGCTATCTCGCTTTTGCAGCCATGCTGATGGCCGGTCTCGACGGAATTGAAAACAAAATTGATCCGGGGCAGCCTCTGGATAAGGATATTTACGGACTTTCTCCCGAAGAGCTAAAGGATATTCCATCTGCTCCGGGTACGCTTGAGGAAGCTCTGCGTTGCCTGAGCGACGATCACGAGTTCCTTCTTAAGGGTGATGTATTCACACCAGATGTTATCGAGAAATGGATCGAGTACAAAACCGAGGCAGAAGTGAATCCGGTCCGCATGCGTCCGGTACCACTTGAGTTTGAATTATATTACGATATCTGATTCTGCTGACGAACTGAATTTTTGTGATGTATATATGAAAGAGGCGGGACCAATGTCCCGCCTCTTTGTACGTGAGGAGTAGTTTAGTGCTGTGTTTGAAGATTAGACGTTGAAACGAAAATGCATAACATCGCCATCCTTCACAACGTATTCTTTGCCTTCCAATCGCATTAATCCCTTTTCTTTAGCACCGCTCTCGCCATTGCAAACAATATAATCTTCAAAGCCGATAACCTCGGCGCGAATAAAACCCTTTTCGAAGTCGCTGTGGATGACTCCTGCGGCCTGAGGAGCCTTGGTGCCCCTGGTTATGGTCCACGCGCGAACCTCCTTGACTCCTGCTGTAAAGTAGGTAATTAACCCCAGCAGATCGTATCCGCTGCGGATGAGACGATCGAGGCCTGCTTCCTGCAGTCCCATGTCTTCCAGAAATGCCAGTTTTTCTTCTCCATCCAATTCAGATATTTCTGCCTCAAGTTTTCCGCAGATGACAACAACTGCCGCTCCCTCTGTTTCTGCGATCTGGCGTACGCTGGCAACATTGGGATGAGCGCCGCCCAGATCATTTTCTGAGACATTGGCGACATACAGAACAGGTTTGTCGGACAGCAGATGCAAGTCGCGAAGCCAGAATCGTTCATCCTCGTTCTGGGCACTACCGCTGATTTTCTTCACCTGCTCAAGGTGCTCTCGTACCCGCAGATAGAAATCGGCTTCATCCTTTGCCTTCTTGTCGCCACTTCGCGACATCTTTTCAGCCCGCAGCAGCTTTTTTTCTATGGTATCAAGGTCTGCAAGGGCAAGTTCCGTGTTGATAACTTCGATGTCGTCCGCCGGTGAAACCCGGCCGTTTACATGGACAATATTGTCGTCATCAAAGCATCGAACCACATGGACAATGGCATCGACGCTTCGGATATGGCCAAGAAACTGATTGCCAAGACCTTCGCCCTGACTGGCACCTTTTACAAGTCCTGCTATGTCAACAAACTCTATCGTTGTCGGCTGAATTTTTTGGGGGTTGACAATCAGTGACAGCTTGTCGATGCGCGGGTCGGGTACCTGTACGATACCTACGTTGGGTTCAATGGTACAGAAAGGGTAGTTGGCAGATTCAGCGCCTGCTGAAGTGAGGGCGTTAAAGATGGTTGATTTACCGACGTTCGGCAAGCCGACGATTCCGCAGTTAAAGCCCATTGAATTTATCCTTCCAGGTAGATCTCAGACGTCAAGTAAGACCTTTAAAATCGCGCACAAATCAAAAAGGGATTAGCCTTAAAGCTAACCCCTTGATTTTTTCTTGGAGCGGGAAACGGGATTCGAACCCGCGACTTCAACCTTGGCAAGGTTGCACTCTACCACTGAGTTATTCCCGCGCTCGTCCAAAAGTAAATATCAAAATGGTACCAAGCTGTCAATAGTTATTTTCATCATTAACTTTAGTGACAGAAACCAGAACACAGAAAATGCCATCTATCTTAACTTGACATAATATATCTTATGGGACATTTATGGTATTTAGACTTTTGCGGGTATGATTATTGTCTTGCAATCATAGTGCATTACAAGTATTGTCTAAAATCTGTAAGCGTCATAAAACATGTGAGGAGTTGTGCTGTATATGAGTAAGGAAGAAGCCATAGAAGTTGAAGGTACTGTAATTGAGCCGCTCCCGAATGCCATGTTCCGTGTCAAGCTTGAGAACGAGCATGTTGTGCTGGCTCATATATCAGGCAAAATGCGCAAGTATTTCATCAAAATTCTTCCTGGTGACAAAGTTACCGTTGAACTTTCCCCCTATGATCTGACCCGCGGCCGCATAACCTATCGCGCCAAGTAATTCAAAAGTTGTTTTTCAATAGTCGCTGTACCCCACTACAAAAAGGGTTTGAATTTTTGAATCATATTCTCAATTTGCGAGGTTTGCATGTACTCCGTAGCTGATTTAAAAAAAGGCCTTAAAATTACACTTGACGGCGCTCCTTACCTTGTCGTGGCTTTCGATTTTGTTAAGCCAGGTAAAGGCCAGGCACTGTATCGCACTAAAATGCGTAACATGATTAATGGTACTCTTCTCGACAGGACATATCGCTCCGGAGAGACGTTTGAACCTGCCAGCCTTGAAGAACGCCAAATGGAATACCTTTACAAGGAAGGTACCCACTATACATTCATGGATCAGCAGACCTTCGAACAGGTACTCATGGAAGAAGAGACCATGGGTGACGCAAAGAATTTTCTTCTTGAAAACTGCAAGGTCGATGTTCTGCTCTACGGCGAGAAGGCCATAGGTGTAACCCTGCCGAATTTTGTAAATCTGCGCGTGACCGAAACCGAACAGTGGGCCAAGGGTGATACCAGCGGCAACGATTCAAAGCCGGCCACTGTGGAAACCGGCTATGTACTGCGGGTGCCACCGTTTATCGAAGAAGGCGAACTGATTGTTATAGATACCCGCAACGGTGAATATTCGACACGCGTCAAGGGATAATTTGTGAAAAAAGACGCCTTATGGATGCGGGCGAATGTTGTTACAGCAGTAAGAAACTTCTTTGCAGTGCGAGGGTTTCTGGAAGTGGAAACCCCCGCACTGATTCCCGCAAACGCTCCTGAAGAACACATTAATCCCGTAGTCACCCTCCCCTGGCAACTTCAGACATCACCCGAACTCTGCATGAAGCGTCTGCTTTGCAGGGGGTATGAGCGCCTGTTTCAGATTTCACGCTGCTGGCGCAATGGAGAACGGGGAATTCAACATCTACCTGAGTTCACTATGCTTGAATGGTATCGCTCAGGCAGAAATTACAATGACTTGATGACGGATTGCGAAGAACTTCTGCAGCACATCGCCAGAGAATGCATTCCAGATCGTCCGGTCTACTGCCATAATTCGCTTGAAATAGACCCTTTTACCCCCTGGCAGCGTATGAGTCTCTCTGAAGCATTTGTGCGGTTTGCGAATATTAACGTCAGGGTATGTCTGGAAAAAGGACTTTACGAGGATATTCTTTCGGACGTGGTTGAACCTGCTCTCAGTAAATTTTCATCACCTGTATTTCTGTACGACTTTCCGGTGGAGCTTGCCGCACTTTCGCGCGTGAAACCTGACGACAGCGATTATGCCGAGCGATTTGAACTGTATGTCGGAGGCCTTGAACTGGCGAATGCGTTCAGCGAACTGAATGATCCTCAGGAGCAGCGAAAACGCTTTGAAGAGGTCAATCTGGCGCGTGCCAAAGCCGGGCAGGCAACCATGCAGTTGCCCGAACGTTTTTTGGCGGAACTCGAAACTATGCCACCATCTGCAGGTATTGCTCTGGGAGTAGACCGACTGATCATGCTGGTGACCGGCGCAGAAAGTATCGATCAGGTTGTTGCCTTCACCCCGGAGGATCTGTAACATCTCGGTACGCAACCTTCTCTCCGGTGTAGGTTGTCAGCATCAGGAACTCTCCCTTGCGTTCATCCTGATCCGGAAGGAGAGCTACTTTCCCTTTGCCGCCCGGCAGGTCAATGACATAGTGAGGTACAGCCATACCTGATACATGGCCGCGCATTGCTCTAATAATTTCAAGACCGGTTGCCACTGAAGTTCTGAAATGAGCCGTTCCCCGCACAAGGTCCATCTGGTGCAGGTAGTAAGGGCGGACGCGTATCCGAAGCAGTCCGGTAGTCAATGCTCGCATGGTATCGATGTTATCGTTGACCCCTTTTAGCAAAACCGTCTGGTTGCCAAGGGAAATTCCAGCGTCTGCGAGCAGCGAACATGCCTGTTCCGAAGCTGATGTTATTTCGGCAGGATGATTGAAATGAGTGTTGAGATATAGCGGGTGAAACTTTTTCAACACTTTGCACAACTCCGGCGTAACTCGTTCCGGCAGTGTGACCGGAACCCTGGTGCCGATGCGAATAATGTTAACGTGCGTTATGGAGCGCAACCCGCTCAGAATGAAATGCAGGGATCCATCATCAAGCATCAGCGGATCTCCGCCGGACAGTATCACATCTGAAATGCCGGAGTTTGCTGAAATATATTCGAGCATCCGCGGAAAGTCTTCGTTCCGTAGCGCGGCATCACCACCCCCCACCATTCGTTTACGCATACAGAAGCGGCAATATACCGGGCAACGGTTTGACACCAGCAACACAACACGATCAGGATAGCGGTGAATCAGGCCCTTTACAGGGCTTAATGACTCTTCGTTGAGCGGATCCGGACATTGAGAGTCGTCTTCAAGTTCGCGAAGATCGGGCATGCACTGTAATCGGATAGCATCACCGTGTTGCAGCATAAGATTGACATAATAGTCCGAAACATGAACCGGATAACGCTGCGAAACCATATTGGTTACCTCGCTGTTTTCGCCAGGTAACATTCTGCTGCAGTCTGATGAAGCAATATATGAAATCTCCGACATGTGGATAAGTCCTGTTGAAGTGTCGATTCTTAATTCTCTTGAAAATAGTGATGTTTTGTGGAATACACAAGTACTATAACAATTTCTGAATTGATCACTATCCCGGCACCCATTTATGTACACTACCTATTTCGGATTCAACGAAAAACCATTCACTCTAACGCCAAATCCTCGCTTTATTTTTCTTAGTAAAAACCACAAAGAAGCCTTTGCCCATTTACTGTACGGCATCAATAATCACTATGGTTTTATTGAACTGATTGGTGAAGTTGGAACTGGTAAAACTACGGTATTAAGGACATTATTGGGTCAGCTCCATGACGAGAATTATCGTTCGGCCCTGATTTTCAACCCCTGCCTCTCCGGCGTGGAACTCCTGCGGAGTATCAACCAGGAATTTGGTCTAAACTCCCAGAGTCAGCATTCCAATGATCTACTTTCAGACCTGAACACATTCCTATTATCTGAATCAACAGCCGGCAGGACGGTTGTACTCGTAATTGATGAAGCGCAGAACCTGCACCCCGATGTCCTTGAGCACGTCAGACTTATTTCGAACCTTGAAACAGCCGATGACAAACTCATCCAGATAGTACTGGCTGGCCAGCCGGAACTATCAGTGGTGCTTTCCCGGACTGAATTACGTCAGTTGAACCAGCGTATCGCGGTTCGCTATCGCCTTAAACCGATGACCTTTGATGAAACCAAAACCTACATACTTCACCGCATGAAAGTTGCGGGAGAAACCGGTGGTATGACATTCAGTCAATACGCTCTCAGGTGGATACATAATTATTCCCGTGGTGTTCCCCGGATGATTAATTTAGTGTGCGACCGGGCACTCCTCATCGGTTACGGGGATGGACGCCGACTCATAACTTCGCGCGATATTTTGAAGGGGATCTGGGAACTGGCACCT
This sequence comes from Desulfuromonadales bacterium, assembly GCA_037129245.1. Taxonomy (GTDB): domain Bacteria; phylum Desulfobacterota; class Desulfuromonadia; order Geobacterales; family Pseudopelobacteraceae; genus JACRCG01. Next base: position 22,328 of record JBAXVE010000017.1, on the reverse strand, counting down.
CCATTGCGCAGATCAAAATATATTTTGGCAATAATGGCTATGATAGCATTATTCCTCTGTCTGGGACTGATAGCATTTGTCCAGATATCCTTTGCCACGTCCTGTAATTTTTCTACTACTGACGGTTCATCTACTGTCTCAATCAGCAGCCATAGATCAGGCCTGACATCGCCCTCCCAAATTCAAAGAGGCTTCATATCATGAGTTCAATTCTAAAAGCACTGAAGAAAGTTGAAGAGGAAAAGAGCGGCATCCGCCGAAATCAAACAGGTGGAGTAAATGTCGGCGCTGAAATACTGAAGAGTGACACCTCTCCGGTACCCGTTTTACCTCGTCGAATGGCATTGTATCTGCTTCTTTTTATCGGAGGAGGGGGAATCGTTTTTTATCTTTTGAAACAGGGCACATTATCGACAAACTCCCCGCATTCGATCTTGGTAATTCCCTTTGGCACCTCAGCTCAAAAAACAGACAAACGCACATCCGCATCAGAAATAAGAACGGAACAGTTACCCCCTGCCGTTGAAATTGTTCCGGCTCGTCCGGCGGCAACAGTACCCATGCCGATTTCTAAACCTCTACCATCTGATGCCTCGGGCACAAAACAAAATCTAAAGTCCGCTACTCCAGCAGTGGCTGCTATTCCTCGAACTGCCACGTCAACTCCACCTCTACAGCAGCCACCAGTTATAACAGCAAGAAGCCACCCGTTACTCACAGTTGACGGCATAGCTTTTCAGGATGGCAATGCCGAAAATATGGCGATTATAAATGGGGTCCCGGTTGTAATCGGATCGAAAATTGAAGGGGCGGTCGTGGAGGAGATACGCAAAGAGCGGGTACGCTTCAGTTACAAAGGGGATATAATCGAAGTGTCTCTGGGTCGGTCGAACCGGCAACCGTTGCGCTAGCGGGTTATAATCTTTATGAATTTTACCAGATAATCCATCCCGGACCAGATGGTCAATACCGTTGCTATCCAGAGATAAAACATGCCTACATTGTGCATGTCCACATTCAGGAGCGGGTAAGTGATGCCGAAAAACCAGCAGTAGTCATAATGCAGAGTGAGCCCCAGTATTGCCACAATCTGAAAAATAGTCTTGAATTTTCCAAGATCACTGGCAGGTATGATAATTCCCTCGCTCGATGCTATTCCCCTTAGCCCGGTAATAATAATTTCCCTGCCTAATATGACGAGCACCATCCAGGGAGGTACCCTTCCGAAGGGAAGAATCATGATCAATGCTGCCATGACTATGAGTTTGTCAGCAATCGGGTCAAGGAACTTGCCAAATACGGTAACAATCCCCATGCGGCGCGCAAGATAACCGTCAAGCCAGTCTGTAATCGATGCCAGGGCAAAGACAGCAGCAGCCCAGAAACCGGCCGAACGCGAAGGGGACATGAGCAATGCCGCCAGAAGCGGGATTGCAGCTATCCGCATCATAGTAAGAATATTAGGGATATTAAAAATTGGATTTGGTGGGTGATGTGTCATTAAATTCCACTGGATTGGTACGACTGCATGTATGAAAGCACACGACTGACGTAGGTGCGGGTTTCGTTATAGGGGGGGATACCACCATATTTGGCAACCTTATTGAGACCGGCATTGTACGCTGCCAGGGCCAGCGATACATCGCCTCTGAACGTATCAAGAAGAAACCGAAGATACTTGACCCCACCCTCAACATTGTCTTTGGGATTGAAGCGATCATTAACATTAAGTGATTTAGCGGTTCCCGGCATGAGCTGCATCAAGCCGCTGGCACCCTTACTGGAAACCGCGTTGGGGTTATATCCAGATTCCGCTTGAATGACAGCTTTCACAAGTGCAGGACTGACACCATATTTGGCGGCGCTGTTTCTTATTATTTGATCATATTCTGCTGAGTTGACCGCACCGGAAAATTTGAGTTTAGTACGCAATTCTCGGTCTTTTTTTAAGTCCCGCATGAAAATTTTAAAACGCCTGTCAGTTGGGGCATCAGTGAAATGAACCACCCCCTCATCATCTTCATAGCGGTAGATATCTGCATAAGATACGCTGCAGAAAATCTGCAGGAACAAAAGTGCAGGGAAAAGCAGGCGTTTGAAAATATACGCGTATTGGGTGGTTAAATATGACATTCAGCGCCATAATCACACAACATGCGGATTTGTCAAGAGTTATTCCAAAGTCAGCACAATTGCGGTTTCAGTTTGAAATTGACATTTCAGCTTCCTTGAACTAAATGTGACTATCTGCTAGGAGGAATTTTAGACAATGAGTGATGCACACCAGGTAACCTATAAATCAGCCGGTGTCGATATTTCAGCCGGAAACAATTTTGTAAATCTGATCAAACCGCTGGTTAAGGCCACCTCGCGACCGGAAGTGCTGGCTGACATCGGCGGCTTTGGCGGACTGTTTTCTCTCAACGTTGCCAAGTACAAAAATCCTGTGCTCGTATCGGGAACTGATGGCGTCGGAACCAAACTCAAAATAGCCTTTATGGCTGACAGGCATGATACGGTCGGCATTGACCTCGTTGCTATGTGTGTCAACGATATCATCGTGCAGGGGGCCGAACCGCTCTTTTTTCTTGACTACCTGGCAACTGGTAAGCTTATCCCCGAAAAGGGCGCCGAAATTGTCAAAGGCATTGCGGAGGGGTGTAAACAGGCCGGTTGTGCGCTGATTGGGGGTGAAACTGCTGAAATGCCCGGTTTCTACTCCGACGATGACTACGACCTGGCCGGTTTTACCGTAGGCGTTGTTGATCGAGACCACATAATTGACGGTTCAAGTATTGCCGTCGGCAACTGTCTGATCGGCATCGCCTCCAGCGGACTGCACAGTAATGGCTATTCGCTGGTTCGTAAACTTATTTTTGAGCATCTGGGGCTCTCCATCGATTCCGAATTTCCAGGTTCTGGTACCAGCGTTGCAGAAACCCTCCTGACGCCGACCCGTATTTATGTCCGCTCAATTCACAACCTGTTGAAGGATTTCACCATCAACGGCATTGCCCATATTACCGGTGGTGGGCTGCTTGAGAACGTACCCCGTATTCTGCCGAAGAGCTGCCGCGCCACTATTCGCCTCAACGCTTGGCAGCGCCCTCATCTGTTTAACGTCTTGCGCGACGCCGGTAATCTGGAACGCGACGAAATGTACCGTACCTTCAACATGGGAATCGGCATGGTGCTTGTGGTTGAAGATGAGCAGGCCGAAGAAATTCTGGATCGGCTGAGGGGACTGGGTGAACAGGCCTGGATAATCGGCGATATCCGCGAATGCGATGTTGACAGCAGTCATATCATGCTGGTGGAAGAATAACACATGAAAGCTGCCGGCAGTTGCAAACTGGGTGTCCTGGTTTCCGGTAGCGGAACCAATCTGCAGTCAATCATCGACAGCATTGAGTCGGGCCACATTGCTGCTTCCATCGCCTGCGTAATCAGTAATAAGCCGGGTGTATTTGCCTTAGCCAGGGCTGAACGGCACGGCATTCCCGTCATCGTCCACGAGAACTGTCTTTTTTCCGACCGCAAGCAGTACGACGCCGCTCTTGTGAAAATTCTGCGGGAATACGGCGTCGATCTGGTCGTCATGGCGGGTTTCATGAGAATACTTTCCGACGTCATGGTTACCGCCTTCCCGAACGCCATTATGAACATCCACCCAGCCCTGCTCCCCTCGTTTCCCGGTCTGCACGCACAGCAGCAGGCCCTTGACTATGGTGTTCGCTACTCCGGTTGCACGGTTCACTTCGTTGATTGCGGCACCGATACCGGGCCGATCATCATACAGGCTGTGGTTCCGGTTAACGAGGATGATACCGAAGACACACTGTCGGCAAGAATTCAGAAAGAAGAACACCGGATTTTTCCTGAAGCAATCAAGTTATTTACCGAAAGTCGACTGCACGTTGCCGGTCGCTGCGTTCACACACTCTCTCTGCCAGCCACTTCCCGATGAACGAGCTGCTCACAATCAGACTCTTCAGCGGACATTCAAGTACATGTCTGGTTTCACGTATTGTATCACTGCTGTTTCTTTTACTGCTGACCGCAGCATGCAGCTCACGAAGCGCCGGTACAGGGCATTACAGACTTACTATCGCACATCTCAACGACACCCATTCACACCTCGAAGCTGTGCCTGTCTCCCTCTCGATTGGCGGGTTAAAAACCATCGCTCAGGTGGGCGGATTTCCTCGCCTGCAGACAGTAGTGAACGAAATACGGAATACAAATCCGAATTTTCTCCTGCTGCATGCCGGTGATGCTGTTCAAGGAACCCTCTATTTTACGCTGTTTAACGGACAGGTAGAGTTCGATTTTCTGAATCGCCTGGGGGTAGATGCGATGACCTTCGGCAACCATGAATTCGACCGGGGAACCGCAGCTATACCCTCCTATCTGCAACGTGCTTCATTTCCTATTGTTTCATCCAATATAGATTTTTCATCAGAACCAGCCATCAATTCAAAGGTTCCCCGGCGGATTATCAAAGAACTGAGTGGTCAGCGAATTGGCATAATCGGCCTTACTACTGAGACAACCCCGCAAACCACTCTGGATGTGGGCACTGCAAAGTTTAACGATGTCCTCGCGAGCTCTCAAAAAGAAATTGCTGCCCTGGAGGCAACCGGCATTAACAAAATAATCGTGCTTTCCCATTTGGGATATTCTGAAGATCTTAAGCTTGCCGCTGCTGTACGCGGTATCGACATTATTGTTGGCGGTCACAGCCATTCACTGCTAGGCCCTAGAGAAAGCCTTGTATCTCTTGGCCTTAAACCTGATGGCCCCTATCCTACTGAAGTTTATTCCGCAGATGGGGGTAAAACCCTGGTGCTGCAGGCCTGGCAATGGGGGCATATTATAGGACAACTAGATGTTGAATTTGATACTGCCGGCAAAATCAGCAATTACACGCCTAAATCGGTCATTCCGCTCGGTGACGTATTTGCTCGCAATGGCACAATCATAGAACCCGGCAGCCCTGAATTTAAGTGCATTGAACAGGAATTAAACCGCAGCGGAGTTGCCCGGATCATCCACGAAGATCCGGATGCGCGTACTGCCCTGGCACCCTTTTCAGCACAACTCGAATCATTCCGTACTACTGTAGTAGCTACTGCAGCAGAAGATCTCATTCACGATATTAACCGCGGGCCGGGGCCTCTGATTGCCGACTCAATGATGGCTGCCGTGCCTAAAGCCCAGGTTGCAATTCTTAACTACGGCGGTGTTCGTAAAGATCTTCTGAGTGGTCCCGTCTCTGTTGGAGATGTGCTGGAGGTGATGCCGTTTGCAAACACTCTGGTGCTGGCTGATTTAAGCGGAGAAGAACTGAAGAACGCTCTTGAAGAGGACATTGATTTTCTGCTAACCAAATTTGGAAATGTTTCACCTCCTGCCCTCCCCTACGTCGCAGGAATTACGTTTACCGTAACGATGTCAGCAGCGAAGGGAAACAGAGTCGGCAAATTAATGATCAAGGGCGGAGGAGACTACGCTCCCGTTAACCTGTCAGCCACCTATCGTACGGTGGTAAATGCCTTTGAAGCGGGTGGCGGCGACGGTTTTATCAGCATCAGAAATGCACGGGGATTCCGTACGGATACCGGTATTATTGACAGCGATGCTTTCCGCTCATATCTAAATTCACTCGGCACAGTACGTAATCCTGCAGAAAAAAGGATCATTGTGGTTCCGAATGTGGCTCCGCAGACCGCATCTTTCAATTATGCCGACGGTTATTTCGAGGCGGCCCATTATCAAAGGGCGGCCGCCTGAATACAGACTGATCTGAACAGCTCATTTTTTATCCCTGTTTTTCAACCAATCCATCCGTTCCACGATATTTTTTTCGTAACCATGTCCCTTTGGTTCATAAAAAGTGCGCCCGGCAAGCTTCTCAGGCAGACAGCTTTGCCCTGAATAGCCGTTTTCATAGTTATGGGCGTATTGATACCCATCACCATATCCCAATTCTTTCATCAATTTTGTAGGAGCGTTACGGATGTGCAGTGGCACCGGAAGTGCGCCGCTTTGCCTGACTTCGGCCAGTGCCGCATTAATCCCGACGTAGGATGCGTTAGATTTGGGGGCGGTGGCCAGATAGGTAACCGCCTGCCCAAGGATGATGCGTCCCTCCGGCATACCGATTGCCTGAAACGCCTGCAGAGCTGAGACTGCAACCTGAAGCGCCCGAGGATCAGCGTTACCGATGTCTTCCGAAGCCAGTATAATCATACGCCGCAGAATAAAGAGCGCATCTTCACCTGCCTCCAGCATGCGCGCCATCCAGTAGAGAGCCGAATCGGGATCACTGCCACGCAGCGACTTGATAAAAGCCGAGATAACGTTGTAATGCTCCTCTCCCCTCTTGTCGTACAGCAAAGCCTTTTTTTGAAGCGCTTCCTGGGCCACCTGCAGCGTAATACTGCTGTTACCGGCGAGTCCGGAGGCAACTTCAAGAGTATTAAGGGCGATACGGGCGTCTCCGCCCGAATGTTCTGCCAGAAAAGATATAGCCTCTTTTGTAGCGTTAATATGCAGTGAGCCGAGACCCCGTTCCCTGTCGTTAAGAGCATTGATAAGAATACCGGCGATCAGTTCAGGTTCGAGCGGTCTGAGCGTGAGTACGCGACAACGGGATAGAAGAGGAGCTATGATTTCAAACGAAGGATTCTCGGTGGTGGCACCGATAATGGTGACAACGCCTTTTTCAACGTATGGGAGAAATGCATCCTGCTGCGATTTATTAAAACGATGGATTTCATCGATAAAAAGAATAGTTTTATTGCCCCGTACGGCTGCTGCTTCGGCGTCGTGGAAAATGCTACGCAACTCTTTGACTCCGGAGAGTATTGCAGAAAAAAACACGAAGCGGGAACCGGTTTCTGATGCCACGATGTGAGCCAGCGTCGTTTTGCCACACCCTGGCGGCCCCCAGAACAGAAGCGACGAGAGCCTGTCACATTCGATCATTACCTTCAGAATACGACCTTCTCCAAGCAGATGGTCCTGACCAGCAAACTCAGAAATCGAGCGGGGTCGCATCCTATCGGCAAGTGGAGCATAGTCCGGAACGGCAGGTTGTACTGACGTCTCTGGTATTGTGCACCATAGATCGGGTGTCTTTATGTCCGCCTGACGTTTCAGTGTAGATCACGCCGGCTGTGGCGGCTTATTTTTTCCGGAGCGATGCCCCAGATTTGGCTGGCATATTCGGCAATAGTACGGTCGCTGGAAAACTTACCCATACCGGCAGTATTAAGGATCGACATGCGTGCCCAGTCATACGGCTGCCGATAAAGCCTGTCAACATTTTCCTGAGCAGCCAGGTATGACGCATAATCAGCAAGCAACAGGTAAGCATCGGTCTGCAGTAGCGTGTCAACAATCGGTTTAAAGAGTCCGGGATTGCCGGGAGAGAAACTGCCGTTGCCAATCATATCGATAGCCTGTTTCAACTCCTTGTTACGGTAGTAGTAATCCTGAGGTCGGTAACCGGCATTCTTGAGGCCACTGACCTGTTCTGCCGTAAGACCGAAAATAAAAATATTATCCCTGCCGACTTCCTCCATTATTTCGATATTAGCTCCATCAAGGGTGCCAATGGTAAGAGCTCCATTGAGCGAATATTTCATATTGCCGGTGCCGGATGCCTCTGTGCCAGCGGTTGAAATCTGCTCCGAAAGATCTGATGCGGGAAAGACCATCTCCGCCAGCCAGACATTGTAATTGGCCAGAAAAAGCACCTTGAGCTTGCTGCTCACAGCGGGATCATTGTTGATAACCGTACCTACCGACGTGATGAGTTTTATGATGAGCTTTGCCATAAAATAGGAAGGGGCTGCCTTGCCACTGAAGATAACGGTTCGTGGTGCCACGTTGATGCCGGGGTTAGCCTTGATCCGGTTGTAACGGGTTATCACGTGCAGCACGTTAAGCAGCTGCCGCTTGTACTCATGTATCCGCTTGGTGTGGCAATCGAACATCGAATCGGGTGAGACCATCACCCCATTCTTTTTGAAGATGTAGTCAGCCAGAAGCTGTTTATTGGCTCGCTTGACCTCGATCCACTGCTGTTGGAATTCTCGGTCATCCGCCAGCGGAATCAGTCCTTTTAATTCATTGAGATTGGTAACCCAGCCATCGCCGATTCTGGATGAGATCAGGTCGGACAGCCAGCGGTTGGCATGTTTCAACCAGCGGCGCTGGGTGATTCCGTTGGTCTTGTTGTTGAAACGCTCAGGCCAGAGCTCGTAAAAGTCATGGAACAGTTCGTCTTTCAGAATTTCACTGTGTAAAGCTGAAACGCCATTGACCGAATGACTGCCGACTATTGCAAGGTTTGCCATTCGGACACATTTTTCGCCCTCCTCGCCGATGATCGACATTCTCCGCAAGCGTTCATCGTCACCAGGAAAGCGAGCTGCAACCTGCGACAGGAAGATGTCATTGATACGGTAAATAATGTGCAGGTGACGAGGCAGGATGGTTTCTACAATCTTAACCGGCCATTTTTCAAGTGCTTCGGGAAGAACGGTGTGGTTGGTGTAGGCAAATGTATTAACTGCTATGTCCCAGGCGACTTCCCATCCCAATTTTTTATCATCAAGCAGGATTCGCATCAATTCAGGAATGGCAAGTGTCGGATGGGTATCGTTAAGCTGAATGGCTACTTTTTGAGGCAGTAGTGTCAGATCGTCGTGTTTTTTTGCAAAGCGATAGAAAATATCCTGAACCGTGGCGGAAGAAAGAAAGTACTCCTGTCGCAAACGGAGTTCTTTTCCTTCGGCAACATGATCAGCGGGATAAAGTACTTTGGAGATGTTCTCGGTGCGCATTTTGGTATCAACTGCGCCCATGTAGTTTCCCTGGTTGAACGAGGCCAGTTCAAAGTCGCGGGAAGCCTTTGCACTCCAGAGTCTCAGGGTGTTGACAGCTTTATTGCCATACCCCGGAATGGGTACATCGTAAGCCAGCGCCATAACATCGGTGGTATCTATCCATGAATGACGCAACTCACCATGTTCATCCAGATATTCGGCTACCCTGCCGTTAAATTTGATCTGGTGCAGATGTTCATGTCGGTCAAACTCCCACGGATTGCCAAGTCGTAGCCAGTTATCCGGAGCTTCGTATTGATTGCCGTCCAGAATCTTCTGGTAAAACATGCCGAATTCATAGCGAATGCCGTAGCCGTATGCCGGCAGACTCATGGTCGCCATTGAATCAAGAAAACATGCTGCCAAGCGCCCCAGACCGCCATTACCGAGCCCGGCATCCCACTCTTTCTCCAGCAGCTCCTGAATATCAATGCCCATCTCTTTTAATGCTGTCTGCCATTCGTCCATGATATCCAGATTAATCAGACTGTTGCCAAGAGCCCTCCCCATGAGAAATTCCATGGAAATGTAATAAACCCGCTTTGCGTCATTGATGTAGTATGACTGCTGAGTGTCCAGCCAGTTATCGACCAATACATCACGTACTGCATGAGCAAGAGCAAGATAAAGATCAGTTTTCGTAGCGGAGTATTTATCCTTGACAAGTGTGTACTGAAGATGACGAAGAAATGAACGCTGAAGTTCGGCGGTGGTCGGTTTCTGGGCGTTGACTGTGGGCGATTCAGATTTAGTCATGGCATCCATCCTTGCAAGAGAGATAACGGGGAAAGAACTATAGAGAATTCCTGCGCTTATTGCAAGTAATGATACCGAATGAAGCATTCGTTATGTGTCACATCAAGCATCCTTAAAATAATTATCGCGAAGGGGGCAATAGCCCGAATTACAGAAGTACCGGGTGTCGCATCGAAATAAATGCGTTGAAATTTTTCACACCTGTGATAAATTGGACAAAAAACATCCTGTTTAAAGCAATAAGGAGTCCGTAACATGGCGTTAGAAGGAAAAAATGCTCCTGTTTTTGCGCTGGAAGGAAGTGACGGTAACACACACACGCTCAGTCAGTATTCCGGTAAAACCGTCGTCATCTATTTCTACCCCAAAGATAGCACGTCAGGCTGTACAAAAGAAGCCTGCGGGTTCAGAGATAATTATGCTGAGCTGCAGCAGCGTGGTGCCGTTGTGCTGGGAGTCAGTAAAGATGGAATCCCATCACATACCAAATTCATATCAAGTTTCAGCCTTCCGTTCGTTTTATTAAGTGATCCGGACACTTCCATGATGCGGGCTTACGAAGCATTCGGCGAGAAAATCATGTACGGCAAAAAAACGACCGGAACGATCAGATCGACGGTCATTATCGGCCCCGACGGAATAGTCATAAAACAGTGGGCCAAGGTGGCCAAAGCAGAGCAGCATCCTGACCAGGTTCTTGAATATCTGCGAGGGTGATTCTGCGTATCGTTCAACATACTCAACGAAGAAAATATTTCAACCGTAAGGAGACATCAGAAGATGAATTTTGTGACGCTGGATGATGTAATTAAATTTGCTGTGGAGCGTGAGGATACCGCGTACAAGCTCTACAAGCGTGCGGCGGAGCTCTCCACAAGTATCGCGTCAAAAAAAATGTTTGAAGAGCTTGCCGCCGAAGAGGCCACTCACAAGGACGTTTTTGTAAAAATCGACCATGAAAAATCAGAAAGTCATAAACTGTGCACCCTCCCGGAATCAAGTATTGCAAAATACCTGGCAGATGTACCGTTTCAGCCGGACATGAGTTATAACCAGATCATAGCAAGTGCGCTCAAGACGGAAGAAAACGCCTATCAACTCTACAAGACTGCAGCCGGCATGACAGACGATCCCAAACTCCAGAAGATTTTGATGAGCTTTGCCGACGTAGAATTAGGGCACCGTCGCCGCCTGGAAGAAATTTATGAGGAACGGGTTTTGACCGAGGGATAATGGGCCCTACTTGTTTGCACCAGATACCAAAATCGGATATACGCGTGAATCGACAGCATTCTCGACACATATCACTGTATCTGCTTTGTGGAGCACTGCTCCTCTGTTCCTGTCAGGGGGGGGAAAGCGCACCACCACGGGACAACCCCCAACCGACACTATCACACGGGGCTACCCCACAAAAGCTGATCGTTGTGCCGCCGTATGTCGTCCGAAGCTGGATGGGGGTAAAAATTGCGGTGGTTGACAAAACCCGTGCAACTGAAAATATTTACACGATTCCACTTAACAGCCGCTATCGGGTTCCTGCCACGGAATTGACCATCACTATCGAGGCATTTCTACCGTCGTTCGTTATGGAAGGAACAACCATGACTTCATCTTCTAACGAACCGATAAATCCCGGGGCTAAGGTACATATAGAGGAGAAGAACGAGTCTGTCTACGATGGCTGGCTATTCTTGAAGTTTCCGACAACCCATGCGGTAACCAACCCGAAATATGGTTTCAGCCTGGTCGAGGCTGTGCCGGTTTCACGCAAATAAGTGGTATGGGAGATTTGAATTGTAACGTTTATGAAGGAATGCCCTCGCGGGCTAACTGATCGCATCGTTCGTTTTCACGGTGTCCGGCGTGGCCGCGAACCCACTTCCATTGCACCTGATGCCAGTCGCACAAGGCGGACAGTTGCTCCCACAAGTCACGATTGGCTACCGGTTCTTTTTTGCTGTTGCACCAGTTTTTTCGTTTCCAGCCAGGCATCCATTCAGTCATCCCTTTGACAAGATACTGCGAATCCGTGGTTATAGTCACCCTGCAGGCTCTGGTCAGAAGACGCAGCGCCTCAATGGCGGCACTCAGTTCCATACGGTTGTTGGTGGTGTCCCGGGCACCTCCGCTGATTTCCTTCTCGCGGCCGCCGTAGCGCAGGATGGCACCGTAACCGCCGGGGCCGGGATTGCCGCTGCAGGCACCGTCGCAGAAAATTTCCACGCCCCCTCCTTCAGGCATCTCCACAATACCCTCCCTCATGCTTCAACAAATCGGTTATAGCCTGCATGATGCGCTCGACGATCAGTTGATGGGTCTGCTTGCTGTCTTCAAGCGCATACAGGTCACTGAAGTCAAGCGGAGAACCGAATACGACCGCCCCACGCTGACCGGTACCAGGAAATTTCCAGCAATTCAGGCCTATCAACGCAGTCGGTACAACTATTGGTCTGCTATCATACACAATTTTGCCGACGCCCCGGTTTCCCTGACCGAGCCGACCGTCTTTATGTCTGGTCCCCTCAGGGAACAGCATCACCTTCTGGTCGATAAGGAGATCGTTCAATACCCGACTGGCTCTCACATCCCGCTTCCGTTTGACCGGAAAGGCTCCCCAGGAGGTGTAGATGATTCGTTGAAAGGGTTTCTCGAACAGCTCTTCCTTGGCCGGAGCCCAGAGCATCTGCAGCGGATTATGCCTGACGACCGCCCAGGGAAGGAAAATAGTGTCGTAGGCAGATATATGGTTTGAAGCGATCAACACCCCGCCGCGGGCAGGAATGTTGCCGTTCCCTTTGATGGTCAGTCGATTAATGAACGAGGCATATATTCCGACCACATGGACGGAAAACGTGACCCATGCACGTTGCAACAGATGCGCTTTCACTGGTGATCCTTCTTGTGGTGATTGTCTATCATAAGTACCGACGCTTATAGCATGGATAGGAATCTACGGGCAACTTTCTCTGCAGGAGTATTCAAAACCGTTGCGGCATAGCGGCTGCAGCGGTTATTATACGTTACTGTTTCTGATCTGGGTAAGGTGTATATTATGAACTCGTACAATCACAGGATGATTTTCAAAGGCATGGTATTCGATGTCGAGCAGCTGGATGTGCAGATCGGGGAAAAGGGCCATCACACATTCCAGGTCATCCGGCACCCTGGCGGAGCCGGCGTACTTCCTGTTCATGAGGACGGAACAGTTACATTAATCCGCCAGCTGCGCCCTGCTGTGACCGAGAATCTTTTGGAGATAGCAGCCGGACGACTTGACCCCGGAGAGCCGCCGTCAGAATGTGCACGGCGCGAACTGCTGGAAGAGACCGGACTTAGGGCTGATGAGCTTATTTCGCTTGGCCGGATGTACTCCTCCCCCGGGGTATTCGACGAGATAATCCATCTGTATGCCGCGTGCGACGTCTGCCAGGGCGAATCAAATCAGGAAGAGGATGAAGACATCGAGACGGTGCGACTGCCGCTTCACGAGGCGCTTACTATGGCTGCCGACGGTCGCATCAACGACTCCAAGACGTTGGTTGCGCTGTTTCGCTGGCAGCTGATGCAGAACGGAATGGTATCCTGATATGCCGGTATTTGCCGTCAGCGAAGAAAAAAACCGATGGCTCAGACACAGAATGGCTGAACGTGGCGTTCGCGAGGAAGATCTCGAAGAACGGTTTGTGCGTTCATCAGGGAACGGCGGACAGTATGTCAACACGACATCAAGCTGTGTCCAGCTCAGACATCTGCCGAGCGGAATCATGGTCAGCTGCATGCGGGAGAGGAGTCAGTCGCTCAATCGCTTCCTGGCTCGCCGGGAACTGCTGGAACGGCTCGAAGCCGCTTCAGGTGTTGTCACCGCCGACATGAAGCGAGCCGATAAACTGCGCAAGCAGAAAAAACGCCGAAGAAGGCGTTCTGCAGCTGTACCTGCACCAACCAGCGAAATAACAATCAGTTAAATATCAGACTCTTCCTGCGAAAATCTTAGCTTCATTCCAGTCAGCAACGCATTACAGATCAGCGGTATGATATTGGCGACAATCAGCGGCAGATCGTGAATGAGAATCCCGTAGAACATCCAAAGGGCAACACCGACGGTTATAAGAAGCGGCTGCCAGATAGATATGTCTCGTGCATGGCGGGTCCGGAACGTTTTTACTACCTGAGGGATCGCAGCGAGACTGGTAAGGGTACCGGCAACCAGTCCGATAGTCGTGGCGGTCATGACCGCTTTCTCCCGTCAAACGCTGAACTCGCCCAGTCGATCTGGGTCAGCATTCCCCGCAATACCGTCACTTCACGGCTGTCAAGATCGGCGCGGAAGAATATGCGCCGCAGAGAGCGCATGATATGTTCAGGATTCTGCTCGTTGAGAAATCCGATTTTCTGCATGCTGCCGTAAAGATGGGTGAATAATGCCTCCATTTCGGCGGAGGAGGCACGATCCTGTCTGGTTGATACCGGCGCGTTGTCTACAGATGTGGCCATTTCGTAACAGAACAGCAATACGGCCTGAGCCAGATTGAGCGAACCGTATTCGTCAGATGTTGGTATGGTGGCATGCCAGCGGCAGAGTGACAACTCCGTGGTAGTCAGTCCATTATCCTCCCGCCCGAATACCAGGGCACCACGACAACTGTCAGAGAGCTCTGCCCCGAATCGGCCGGCTACTTCAGCGGGCGACAGAATTTCCTGCCGGTATTTGCCATGCCGCCTGGTCGTTCCTACGCTCAAGGTACGGTCGGCCAGTGCAGAGGCAAGATCGGGGAAGACAATGGCAGTCTCGAGAATGTCACGTGCAGCAACTGCAAATTTGAGCGACTCAGGGTGGAACCGATCGCAGCCGTTGACCAGGCGCAACTCTGTAAACCCCATATTTTTCATGGCGCGGCACGCCATGCCGATATTGCCGGGTGACTGGGGTTCCACCAGTACAATGGAAACTCGTGTATTCAAGATAAAGTCCTTAGAATTGAAGCACGGGCTTTGAAACGCTTTAATCGATCGCGAGCCGGTTTTTTGAGCTTCCAGGCATGATAGGCGTGAACACACCAGGCTAAAATAATAAAAGCGATGAGGGCAAGGGCAATGTACTGTTCATATTCGCTGATGTTACCAAACATCAAAGAGGCGCTCTTACCGAACAGATACCCCCCCAGGGAAAACACGATTGCCCATGTGCAGGCGCTGACCAGATTGATCCAGAGAAATGTTCGGGGTGCGAGTGAAGTAATCCCCAGAATAATCGGCAGGATGATTCTGAATCCGTAGGTGTAACGGGAAATAAATGCGACAAAGTTGCCGTACTTTTCGATAAGTTTCAGTGCCGCTCGAAATTTCCTGGCAATCAAGTGAAACCGTTTCAGCAGACTCCTACCGCGCAAGCGACCGAGGTAAAAGTAGCACTGGTCTCCAAGAAACGAACCTGCCCACGCTGTAACGATGACCCCGAAAATACTGAAATACCCCTGAAACGCAAGAAAACCGGCTATCAGAAGTATGGCCTCCCCCTCCAGAAACGTCCCGATGAAAAGAACCCAGTAGCCATGAAGTTCCAGATACTGCCTGAGCAGTTGTTGAAGGTTCACGAACCGCTCCGCAACGGATGCTATTGTCTAGGCCAGCCGGCCGGCAACTTCTGATTTGATCAGGTCGATCATTTCGTCGATACGTGCGTCCGGATCTATTGTGCGGCCGCTCGTCTCAAGCTGCTGCAGAAAACGTGAGCGAGCTGATTCGTTTGCCAGGAGCGAAACACCGCCCCCCTCGCGTATCAGTTGAATCACCAGATCGCGGCCTGCTTTTGCCAGGTAGGCACTGGCCACTTCGGCCAGATCTTCCACGAGAACAGTCAGTGTACCGTCATCGGAAAGAGGCGACGCATTAGTCTTGACTGCCGACACGGCTGCCTGCCGCTGGAGTGCCGACTGCCACAGCTTCTCAATATTGACCATCTGCAGCAGATCATACTGCATCAACTCATCAACCGGCTTTGTCGAACTGACCGTGATTCTGGCACCAGGAAGCGCAGCCACTCTGCGTGATTCATCAGGCGAAGATTCTATTTCGGTGGAACCATCGTGATAGAAACCGACCGGCGTTCCTTCGCGGTAGAAGATAAGTGCGAAACGATCGGGGGTATAAAAATGCACGGTACCGGTCAGGTTTTGCATCTTCAGCCGCGCCAGAATCGCCTTGATATCAACCTGTCGCACCTCATCGCCATCGTAGAGAAGTGTGCCGGCTGTTAGTGCGTAGGTGCAGGCAGTTATATCCAAAGTAAGTTGATACACGTAGATCACCCCCCCGACCCCGAGGGCTTTGTCAAACATTTGCACAATCGCTTCAAAACCGGTTTTAATTCGCCCGGTATCTCTGCTAACAGCACAGATAAGTTTACCCCGAGCATAAATGCAGTGGGATTCGTATCCGGGAGCGTTATGATGCAGGTAACCTGTGAAGCCTTCTTTACCCAGCTTTTCAAGGACGTCCGATAGAACGAACTTGCTGGCAGGCACTTTTTCATACAGCGGGTTTACTTTGGGCAGGGCAAGCATGGTATCCAGGCCTCCGGTTGCATTACATTGGAAGTTCACAAGGCAGAGAACGCGGATGCGGTCAATCCGTTTCGGGTTTGACAGAGTAAAGTGTTTTCATGGCCATGTCAAAATATAAATTGCATGTATTTACAGGCAATTATGCCTGTGCTCGGCAGATAATAGCCTTGACAAACAGGCGTACTTACAGTACTTTTCAACAGTTAGGCTGAAATATTCAAATATGTTTATGGCATTTCGGGGATACTGATGGCTGCAGGATCCAAAAAGGATAGATTAATCGAAGAAGCGCAGAAACTTGCCCTGCGTGGTCAACTCGATAAAGCTGTCAAAATATATGAACAGGTTATGGAACTGGACCCGTCTGCCACCGGCATCCGACAGAAGATGGCAGAACTGCTGGTTAAGGCGGGCAGGAACGATGCAGCCTGCACCGAGCTGGCCACCATCGGGAAGAGCTTTGCAAAAAACGGTTTTCTGCTCAAAGCTATAGCGGTATATAAACAGATTCAGAAGCTGACTCCTGATGACGTAACTGTCTCACTTACCCTTGCCGAACTCAATGAAAAACATGGCCTGACAGCTAATGCCCTCTCCGAGTACAAGCACGTTTACGATTATTACGAGAAAAACGGCAGCAGCCCGGAAGCTCTTAAAATTCTCGACAGAATGCAGAACGTTGATCCCAACAACGTTTCCATAAGGCTCAAGCTGGCTGAGGCATACATCCAGCAGGGTCGCGCCGAAGATGCATATACACTTTTTTCCAAAATCGCGCTGCAACTGCAGGAGCGTGGCGACACAGTATCCCTGACAAGGCTCGATACCCGTGTCCGCCAGCTGTTTCCCGAAAAAGCTGCATTTATGCTCGAAGTGCTTGCCGGACAGATCTCATCGGGAAACGCAGCGGCTGCCGTCAACTCCCTGCAGAATCTGCTACGAAGCGATCCCACCAACAAAGGCGTCTGGGATCTGACGATAACCGCATACAAACGAATGGATCAGCCCCAGAGGGTCCGGATTGCCTATCAGCATTACCTCAGGTACTTCCCGACAGATCCGGAACCGATGCTCGGTCTGATCAACTGCGCGATTGAGGCTCACGAGACGGGCACAGCACTCGAACTGCTCGGCAGTTACGAGGAATCTCTGCTGTCAGCAGGCCGCTGTGGTGATCTTGACAAAATCTACCGAGCTCTGGAAAACAGTGAGCCGGTAAATTCAACTGTACTGGAAGGTAGAATCAAAATTGCCCGCCACGCCGGCGATGAACAGGAAGCCACGTCGCTTACATCCCGTCTCAGACAGCTTCAAGGAGCGGCAGATGATGGGCTGACGGATGCGGCTCATGGGTTTTCCGGCGAAGTGCAGCCCGACCCGGAGTTCATTGATTTCCCCGAGGATCCAGTTGCTACAGCGACCGAGAGCCCCGAAGATTCCCCTGATGAAGAATCCGCTGAAGTGAGCGGATTCGAAAATACGGCGGATGCTGCTGATGTTTTTGACTCCTTGGATGAGCAGCAGGCCACGAATGATGATGAGGAAATTGAGATTGAGATTGAGATCGACATTGATATTGATATTGATGCCGATTTTGACCGGCCTGATGCAGAAACTTCTTCCGAGGCACCGGCAGAAGAGTGGTTGGAGTCTGTCGGGGATATGTTCGAGACAATTTCAAACGCGCCAGGGAGTGTCAAGTTTGGCAGCGAGATGGATGCTTCCGACGCCCAGTCTCACTTCGATCTTGGTTTGGCATTCAGGGAGATGGGGCTGTTTGATGAAGCTATCAATGAGTTCCGCACTGCTTCACATGAACCGACGCGGCGCTTGGAGTGCCTGCTCATGCAGGCAGTCTGTATTCGTGAACGCGGCAACTGTGACACGGCAATCACAATGTTGCAGACACTGTTAAAGCCTGGCTTGAACATCGAAGATTTGTCATCAGTCAAATATGAACTTGTGTTGACTTTCGAGGCTGCGGGCATGGGTGACAGAGCTACGCAGCTTCTGAACGAAATTTATGAAGCTAACCCAGGTTTCCGTGATGTCAGCTCAAAACTGACTGCCGCGAACCTTGGTGAATCACTTGATTTTTCAGATGAGGATCTTGATGGTTTCGACCTGAAGTAAAGCTCACTGTCGCATTATGCGTAACAGGCGAGATGGAGCCGTTATTTTGATCGGCGCAAAAAATACGTTCGGCAGGAAATCGGCGGGGAGCCGTGAAAACGGGGCGGCCCTGTCAATTGATTCAATCAGTGCCCGATCAACTTCACGAGAGCCGGTGCCTCGGATCATCCGGCGCGCGGCCAGTGTCCCGTCCCGCAGCACAACAATTTCTACCGTCCCGTCCTGCCGTGGTGCCTCTGAAAGCATTCCGGCACGTTCCCACCAGATGGCGTTAATTTTTTCTACAAGTTCAAGGTAATACTCACGTACACCGGCCTGCAGAGTGGCTCCGTCGGCCAGGGAGCTCACGTAGCCGTAGGCGACTCCGCGTCCAAGTTTTGTTTCAAGTACACCGTTCATGATTGTTGCATCGGGATTGAGTGCGGTTGTATCAGGCGGTCTGAACGAGTCCGGCGGGTCGCTCGGTGGATTGGCGTTAGCAAGGCTGTCAATAGCAGCTGGAGTCACAAGCGCTGAAGAATGCGTAGGTGCAGGTACGAAATCTCGCATCTCAATGAAATGGGTCCGGTTTCCGCTCTCTGGCGTTACGGGGGTGTACATGAACGTCGCAAACAATACCAGATGAAGCCCGATCGAGAGTCCAAAACAGAGTACCAGCTTCCCATACGCGGTTTGTGAAACTGGCGTAGTATCGAAATTACTGTTATTTCCCATTTCATTCCAAATAATTCGTGAAAAATCGGAGTAATGTGGTATAACTCCGCCTCATAAACTGTTACCAGCTGTACATTACAATAAATTCGGAGGTTAATCACATGAAACGTGTCGTTTCTACCCTGCTGTCATTTGTCGTCCTTCTGAGCATCAACTCAGTCGCGCACGGTGCCGAATTGCTTGATGTAAAGCCCGTATTTTCCGCATCTGCACTGTCAATTGAAATATCTGCTGATATCGCCATGACCTATTCGTACTACAAGGTACCCGGGCAGGCACGGGCGGTTGTAGATATTGCCGATGCCGACCCCGAGAAGGTTGAGCCGCTGATTGTAGTAAACAAGGGCTCAGTGGCTAGTATCAGCGTCGACAAGGCTCAGATTGCCGGCATGGTAGTCAGCAGGGTCATTTTTAACCTGATTTCGGAGTCCGATATTGCAGTAGCAGCCTCACCTGACAGAAAACTGCTGACCGTCACGTTTGGCGCACCGGCAACCGGACAGGTAAAAATTAAAGAACCGGCACCAGCTGATACTAAGAAAGCTGCCGATATCGAAACTCCTGAAAAACAGGTAAAACCGGAAAAACAGCAGGCACCACCTCAGAAGAAGAGTGCCGCAGTTTCTGCAAAAGAAGAGGACGATCCGCTGGGACTTGACGATGACTCGGGTACAGCAAAAGCCGTTAAAACGCCTGCTTCCTCCCATCCTGCGAAAACAGCTGTAGAGCCTGCTGCGAAAGGGACTAAGCTGGCCCCGGTTGTGCCTCTACAGTTAGCATCATCTTCGCTGGTCATCAAAAAAATTGTTACTGGTGATGCCTACATTGACATTGAGACGTCGGGTAGCGTTGCCGACTACAAGACGATAATTTTGAAAAATCCTGACCGGGTGGCTATTGATATTGCAGGTGCAAAAAACGCCCTCACAGCCAAGTCGTTTGTGATAAACAAATTTGGAGTAAGCACCGTCCGGATCGGAAATTACCCGAACGGTACAAGGATCGTTATAGATGCTGCAAAAGTGGGCGTGCTTCGTCACACGATCAACAAGACAGAAACCGGACTCAGAATCAGCTTTAAATAGGCATCGCCATCAAAACGATGCGCACCGCCACCGGATCGCGGCCGGTTTCGGTGCGCATCTGTTTTTCACGTGGGCTTCTATTTTTTGAACGTTGCATCTTCGATAATAGCTGTATACCTGTAGCCGCCACCAAAGTCCCTATCCTTGGCAAGTGTTCCGCTAACCGTGATTATATCCCCCAGCTCTGCCATCTCCTTTGACGTGCAGACCAAGTTGTGGTTGCCGGCGGACTGGCTACCGGTACCGTCCTGAATATGAATCCAGTTTTTGCCCATTATCTGGGCTGAAACCTTTACCACCTTGCCGCGCACGACAACCTTCTTCTTATCAAGTTTGGCGCTATTGGCAAACGCCCCCTGGACCGTAGTTGCATTGGGGCCACTCGCCTTGCTCACTGAAATTTTAGTATCCTTGGAGAGTGCGGCACCTTTGCTGCCGGCAGATGCGGATTTACCCTTGAAAGAATCAGCCGATTTCTCTTTTGACGCGCTATCGGTTGAAATGCCATCTGCGAATATGATCGAATCGAACTTCCGCTTCAGACTTTTGCTTTCAAAGTTCGGCATTTCCATTCCCCCCTTGAAACTTACCTGGGAACCGACTTTGACTGGTGCTTCCATGACGGCGACCCACACCTTGTCGCCACTTTTTTTCTGGATGTAAATATAGGAGTAGCCTCCGCTGTTCATTGTCTCAAGTACCTTACCGCTGAGTGGTTCTGCAGGTTGAGAACCTTTTTCTGCTGCCGGAGGTGCTGCCTTGTCAGGCATGGCGGAAACGACGACTGATGTTGAAAACGTAAGTGCAATAGCGAGCAGAACAACAAATTTCTTTTTCATGGAAACCCCTTTGCTTGAATGTAACATTACTCTGAGAAACTATCATACTACCGACTTGCTGGCACCCAAAAAATAGCCGCACAGGAAGCTTACTGCGTGTTCAAGCGACTCTATGTCCATATCCCCTTTTGTCTCAAGAAGTGTTCTTACTGCTCATTCGTCTCAAAAGTTCCGCAGCAGAATGAACAGGGAGAGTACGTTTCGCTCCTCCTGGCTGAATTGCACATGCTTTCCAATACTACCACCGAAATCGAATCGATTGACTCTCTTTACTTTGGCGGTGGCACTCCCTCACTGGTTTCTGCAGATCAGATCTCTAACCTTATACGAACGGCACGCAACCGCTTTCCGCTAACGGAGCTTACTGAAATTACTCTGGAAGTTAATCCGGGGACGATAGTAGCGTTTTCTGAACTTCGTGAAGCCGGTATTAACAGGCTCTCGCTCGGAATTCAGAGCTTTGACGATCGTTTTCTTAACAAGCTGGGACGTATTCATTCTGCCGAATCGGCTCGGCATGCTTTTCAGAATGCCCGTAGCGCCGGCTTTGACAACGTTGGAATTGACCTGATCCATTCCCTGCCGGGACAATCGATCGCCCAATGGCAAAAGGAGTTGGAACAGGCGCTGCTGCTCAATCCAGAACACCTTTCAATTTACGGGTTGACCATCGAAGAAGGAACTCCACTTGCACAGCAATTTGCTGCCGGTGATCTTGAACCCACCGATGACGATCTGTCGGCGGATATGTTTGAGATGGCGTATGATCTACTGACAGCGACAGGATACGAACATTACGAGATTGCAAACTATGCCCGGCCTGGTTTTCGCTCTCGCCATAACTGCGGCTACTGGCAGGGTGACGGTTACGCAGGGATTGGGGTGGCGGCTCACTCGCTGCTGAAGGTCGGTCACGGTATCCGTTGTAGCAATACAACTTCACTTGATGGGTACCAAACGGCCATTTCAGAGGGGCGTCTGCCAAGGGATTCAATGCTGAAACTCTCACGCGAGGATGCCATGGCCGAATATCTTTTCCTGGGATTACGCTTGACCGATGGAGTGGATATTGAAACGTTTGAAGGACAATTTAACTGCAACTTTGAGGAAACCTACAGAAAAAAGATTGACAGTCTTATAGGAAGCGGGCTTATGGAGCTGGTGAACGGTATCATCCGATTGACACGTCGCGGCATGTTGCTTTCAAACCAGGTGTTTTCTAAGTTCATTTAGCCGTCAGCATAAAAAAAGGAGCCGGCAATTTGCCAACCCCCGTTATTTTTACCTGATTCGTTCTAATTCGCCGCTAAACGTAGAAAGTTCTCTGACCGTGAACCT
>JBAXVE010000016.1:0-52551 GCA_037129245.1 Desulfuromonadales bacterium | reverse complement strand
CCCTTGGGGGTGTCGGATACCAGCAACCCCTCGGCCACCAGTTGGGCCAGCAGGTTTCTGCCGGTCCGCTCTTTCAGTCCGGATTCTTCTATGACTAATCCCCGTGGCGCTTCGCCCCGTAGAAGAACCTCTTGCAGCATTCTGCCAGCTTCCGGGCGGAGATTGTCCATGCCGGGCGGATTGGGGATCATGGCGGTACCACGCAACTGCACGTAGCTTCTGACCCGCTCAACAAGCCCGTCCAGTTGCAACAGGGTATTCATGTACTCCACCTGATCGAGGCAGACTTCTAGGAAAAACCGGCAGAACTTCACCAGCCCTTCGTTGGACAGATTTCCCCTGCCGTCCAGATCATTCCGCCGCGGCGCATCGGCCCAGTTGAGCGCCGACTTGTAGTCCGTATTCCGACGGGCCAGCCCCCGGCTGACCGACCAGAGACCGAAACCATGCACAGGAATCCGGTGGAGATACGCTTCTGTGAACAGGCGTGCCACCCTGCCGTTGCCGTCCAGGAACGGATGAATCCACATTAGTCGGTGATGGGCAGCTGCTGCCGCCACAAGTTTGGCAGCGCCGTGATGCCTTTCAGGAGCATACGATTCGCCGAACCTTACCATGAATGCCTCCAGGCTGTCATGCCCTGGTGGTTGGTGCTGTCCGACCTTGACAGGTTGTGTGCGCAGCTCACCTGGTATCACCCGGCTTTCACGGCCAGTATCCGGATTTGTCATGATCTGGAATTCTTCAGGCAGCAGCTTGAAAAACTCCCGATGCAGCGAACAGAGAAACTCCTGCCCGGCGATGTTGGGCGGCGCTTCCTCCTGCAACCACGCTTCCATCTGCCGCTGTACGGTGATGTGTGCGACACTTTCCAGTTGCAGGTTGCGCTTGGCCGGTTCGGCGTCGTACTGCTGCTGCATGGCTCTAACGATGTCGTAGGGGTGGGTGTTGTGACCTTCAATGAGATTGGAGTAGTAGCTGTTGATGATGCGCAGCAGTTCGCGCAGGGTTCGCAGGGTAACCGGGTGCTGCCTGGTGCCGAGAGAGGCCGAGCGCTGAACTACCTCCAAGGCCAGATCCTGAAGATCATCGGCCCGCTCCGGAAGCAGAGGGGTCATCTGACTGATTGAGTCGGGCATGTCGCGTTCCTTATTGCCGATTTATCTGCCGGTCACTACTGTGCGCAACAGTACAACTGTATTGAATAAATTGCAAGAAAACTCACCTGTACCCGAATATATTTGCCGATTACGGTGCCGATGGGCAAAGCAAAGACCGGCAGTGTAAGCGTTGCGGCATTTTTGGTGCCTGTTTTGGATACTAAAAAGCCACCGAAGCAACAATGCCGCATTGAAGGTACCATATTAGTACCCAAAAATGCGGCATTGACGGAAGGTGGCGAAAACGGCGCCATTTTTGGTACCAAATTAGTATCCAAAACAGCCACCATAATATCATCCCATTCGGTCTCCCAAACAGGTTCCATCCTGGGATATCAATTATTCCCCTACCACCAGTAGTACCAGCGCCAGTACCACCATGGGACGTAACAGGGTTGGTAATCAGTGCTGGAGTAGGCATATTTGAGCAGCGTCCAGAACGGTTTCCCCTTCACGTAGCCATGATAGAGCCGCACCTGCACCCGGTCCATCAGGATGTACGGCAACGAGATACAGGCAATGCCGATGGCCCAGTACCAGAATGTCCCAAGGAAACAGAGTCCGACCAGTAGACCGGCAAGCGCGCTGGTGAGCAGGGTAACAAATATGGCGACCAGTACTGCCGGGAATTTTGCCCGTTTCGGCTGCCGCTCTCGTAACCATTGCTGAGCGTCATAGTATTTGATGGTATCCGACATAAGAATCTCCCTGACTGTCCTGGGTCATCTGTTCTCGAAACTGAACTGAACGACTTGATCGATCAGGGGTAGGCTTTTCAACCAGCAGTCTCGTTCGACCTCTATCAGACCGAAGAAATGGGCAAACCGTTCCAGGCAACGTACAGAATAGGTGTAACGCAGGACATCTTCCGGCGTAAAAAAGTGTTCGACAGGTTTTATCTCCAGCAATAAAGTTGGGAAAGTCTTCAGGAAACAATCCTGGTAAAATGCAGTAGTTCGCCATTCATTCCCGAATTTCTTCAGCAGGTAGAGCGTAAACAGAAATGAGTGTTGCAGCAAAGGAATAGCGGAACATGTTGTAGTAGAATAGACCCTCTTTAAAAAAGTTTTCAAGTGTTGCCTTCTGTTCTTTCCCCTCTTATGGCAGCAGTCATGTAATGCCAAAATGAACCATTCCGTATTGAAAATATGATTGGCTACGACTAGCGCGCTATCGCTTGCTGCCCTCCTCAAGCTGTAATCGCTCCGCTCATACATCTTTCGTCAGGGTTGATAAACCCAGGCTGGTACTGTATTTGGGGCTATTAGGGGGAGGGGCTTCCCATCAGAATCACATCAAATTTTACAGCATATTTGTATAACTAATTGATATTATTGTATAACACGAGGATTAGGTGTCCTCGGTGTTGTTTTTGATCTTACCCACTGCTACCCCCTCTCAGGAGTAATATTTGTGTATATAGCTGATATTATTTACTTATGTGTTTTGATCCAATTCTAGCATCAATTTTTTTGTTCAAACCGCAAAATTAAACCCCTCTGACTCTTTTTATTAAACACAATATGTGCTAGAAGGTGACCATTTGAGAAATCACGCTTGGAGGGACGAATGTATACCCCTGATAATTTAGACTATTCTCAATATGCCAAAATGAACATTATCGGCATAGATGATAAAGGATCAATGATCCAGAAGTGCTCATGCCAACGGTGCGGGTTGGCATGGAATAGCATTTATCGTCTTGATGATTATGAATTGTCTCTAACGGTGCCAGAAATGGTTGAAGGGTGAAATCCAACAGTACAAATGGATAAGGAGATAAAATGCCAGTTTATGAATATCGCTGTGATGCCTGTAACATTCAATTTGAACTCCGCCAGAAGTTTTCAGACCCACCTGCAGACAAATGCCCAAAATGTGGTGGGGCACTCCGTAAGTTGGTGTCCGCAGCCTCATTCAGTCTCAAAGGTGGTGGATGGTATGGTGACGGCTATGGCGACAAAGCAGAGCCTGCTAAATCAGAAGGTGATACTACGGCAGAAGTTGGGACTGTAACGGAAGTAGCATCAACAGACGCAGCTCCGACCTCGGCAACTGAGACAACAGCATCACCTGCCACTCAAATACCCACTCCAACTCAAGTGGAAAAGAAGAGTGCGGCTGCTGAGACACCGACTACCACTGGAAATAAAGCTGAAGTAAAGTCTCAAGGAGACTGAACTTCAAAAAAGCGACGCAACGCTGCCTCAGTTTCTCATTCAAGATGCCAGCGCATCAGAAGCGGCTGCCGACTGCGCCTGGTGCTGCGGTAGTTAAATCGGCAGGTAAGCGAATCAAGGATTTTTTTTACCGACGTCGAGCACCGGGCTGCCAATCTTGAAGCAGACCAGAAAGCTGTTGTCCTTGAACGATTGGCACTGGCGCGAACAATGGTTGATACTACGAATGCTCTGAGCTGGCTCGCATCATGGAAAACACCGGAGGAGAGAAATGCCGGTAGCAGTTGCAATTATTGGTAAATCGGGATAAATAACAGGTAGAAAAGATTTATCAAATCTGAGGTAACGATCTTGTTGTCGTTATTGGTACCGCTGGTATTCGTCGTAATGGAGTTAAAGATGATATCTACAATCTGACGAAAAAGCTTTTCAGATTGAGGTTGTTAGGTGAGTGAAAAGAGTTCCCAAACATATTATGTTTCATTTGCATCGGTTCTTCCTGTGTGACGGTACTGCGCTGTCCCGTTGGCATAAATAACAGCAGACTGGTATCCAATGCCCGCAAACGTGAATAGATATTTCCGGGACGGAGCTGAAAACACCTCCACACGTTTCAAGGTGCAGAGAATCATTGAATATGCCTCGTTTCCTGATATGATGAACCTCCGCATCGCGGAATTTAAGAAGGGGTTCATAACTACCCTGAAAACTATGTGTGCATAGGAAAGATTCCCCATGCAGGAATTCCAGAACGTTGCCATATTTGCCAAGATCCATGACCCTCGCTGTCTCGGCATAGCCCGCGATCTGATCGCCTGGCTGGCGGCTCGTGGCTGCACCCCGATGCCGGAACCGGAACTGGGCCGTCAGCTTGCTTTGGATACGACGCTTGAACAGGAGGAAATCCGCGAGCAGGCGGAACTAGTAGTTGTGCTGGGGGGTGACGGCACGCTGATCTCTGTGGCGCGCCTCTTCAGCGGCAAGGAAGTGCCGATCGTTGGTGTCAACCTGGGCAGCCTCGGTTTTCTGACTGAGATCACCGTCGAGGAGCTGTACACCCGCCTCGAAAAGTGCCTGGAAGGGAACCCGCGCGTTTCGGAGCGCATGATGCTGGAGGTAACGCTCCACCGCGAAGGACAGGAAATTGAAAAGTGCCACGTCCTTAACGACATGGTCATCAACAAAGGCGCCCTGGCCCGCATCGTTGATCTGGAAACCAAGGTCAACCGGCACTTTCTGACCACCTACAAGGCTGACGGGCTGATCGTCTCCACCCCCACCGGCTCCACCGGCTACTCCCTCTCCGCCGGCGGGCCTATCATCCACCCGCAGATGAGCTGCATCGTCATCACGCCGATCTGCCCGCACACCCTCACCAATCGGCCGATTGTGGTCACTGACGAATCAATCATTTCGATCACGGTCACTTCATCCTTCGACGAAAAAGTCTACCTGACCCTCGACGGCCAGGTCGGCTTTGAGCTCCACGAGGGAGATTCGGTCGAAGTGCGCAAGGCTCTGAAAACCACCGCCCTGGTTATGTCCCGCAGTCGCGATTATTTCGAGATTCTGAGGACGAAACTGAAGTGGGGAGAGCGCTGACCTGACATGCTGACCGACCTCACCATCAAAAACATCGCCATTATCGACACCCTGCAGATCAGCTTCAGGGAAGGGCTGACGGTACTGACCGGGGAGACCGGGGCCGGAAAGTCGATCATCATCGATGCGGTCGGCCTGATTATGGGGGGGCGCGCAACGGCAGACCTGATCCGCTCGGGTGAGGAGGAGGCGGCCGTCGAAGCGCTGTTCGACATTTCGGGCCTGCCGTTCATCAGGCAGCATGTGGCGGCTGCCGGGCTTGATTCCGGCAACGAACTGCTGATCAGACGTTCCATCTCCCGCAGCGGCAAGAACAGAATTCACATTAACGGTAACATGGCTACTCTGACTCAATTGGCCGACATCGCTCCCCGACTGATCAATATCTACGGCCAGCACGATTCCCAGATACTGCTGAAACCGGACAATCATCTGCGCCTGCTGGATTCCTACGCCGCCCTGGGGACGGAGCGCGACGAATTTGCCCGGCTGTTCCAGCGGCTGAATTCGCTCCGTGAATCCATCGCCGGTCGCGACGCCGCAGAGCGTGAGGCGGCACAGCACATCGACCTGCTCTCCTACCAGTCCGACGAGATTTCACGGGCCTCCCTGAAGAGCGGCGAGGACCAACAACTGGAGGAGCAGCGGCGCCTGCTGGCCAATGCCGAAAAGCTGGCCTGCGGCAGCGGAGACGCCTTTGAACGGCTCTACGGCGGTGACGGCCCCATCCTCGGCCACCTGCGGCGCATTTCCGCATCAATCTCTGAACTGGCGACCATCGACCCGGCCCTGCAGGGGGCGGCATCATCACTGGACAGCGCCTTTCTCCAGCTGGAGGATGCCGCTATAACGTTGCGCGACTACTCTTCAAAAATCGAGGCCGACCCGACCGTTCTGCAGCAGATTGACGACCGCCTTGACCTGATAAATCGCCTGAAAAAGAAATATGCCCCGGATATTAACGGGATTCTAACCTTGAAGGAGTCGCTGGACAGGGAACTGCAACGGCTGCAGGAGATGCAGGACAGCCGTGGGGATCTGGAAGCAGAATGCGGACGGCTGGAGACGGAACTGAAACAGCGCGGTTCGAAGCTGAGCGCGGCGCGCACAAAGGCCGCCGGGAAACTGAAGCTTGCCCTGGAAAGCGAGGCGCATCAGCTTGCCATGAAAGGTGCCGTCATCGAACCGGCGCTGGAGGCGCTGACGGAGCCGCGCTCCAGTGGTTTTGAGCGAGTCGAGTTCCTCTTCTCTCCCAATCCGGGAGAGGTTCCGCGACCGCTGGCCAGGGTCGCTTCCGGCGGCGAGTTGTCCCGGCTGATGCTGGCCATCAAGCAGGTGCTTCCCGACAGCGACGTTCCGACGCTGGTGTTCGACGAGGTTGATACCGGCATCGGCGGCGCGACGTCCGAACTGGTTGGTCGCAAGCTGAAAAAAGTTGCGAGCCGGCAGCAGGTGCTCTGTATCACCCATCTGCCGCAGGTGGCGGTTTTTGCGGATCAGCAGCTGCGGGTGGAGAAAGCGGTAGAAGGGGGACGAAGCGCAACCCGGATTACCGAACTTGATAAAAACGATCGAACCGGCGAGATTGCCCGTATGCTGGCCGGCTCAAAAATCACCGACTCCGCCCTCAAGCACGCCGCCGAAATGCTGGCAATCTCCTCTCGAAATTGAATCGCCCGAACATTACCCAGGCCTCGCTCACCGTGACCCGGCTGCCACAACCCGGTTACGCCCGCCATGTTTGGCAGCATAAAGTGCTTCATCTGCCCCGGCATTAAGGGCAGCAGCATCACCGTAGCGTGAGAGCTGCGCAACTCCGCAACTGAACGTGCACGAAAATGTTGCTTCTTTAGCCTGAAAGCTGACTGCCGCAAAACTCTCACGTACCTCATTCAGGAGTGCAACCGCTTCGGATACACTGCAACCGGGAAGTATTACGGCAAACTCCTCGCCTCCAAAGCGGCCGACGGTGTCAATTTTACGGACACGCTGCCTGATGAGGCGGGAAAGGGCAATCAGGACGGTGTCTCCGGTGGGATGTCCATATGTGTCATTTACAATTTTGAATTTATCAACGTCTATCATTGCAAAGCAGACCTCTTCCTGTTTGCGTTGAGCTATGGCAATTGCAGAGTCAAGGTGATCCTTGGTAGCGGTATGGTTGAATAGACCCGTCATACTGTCCCGCACCATCTGAGAACGAATGATTCTCATTCGTTCGGCCCGGGCAACCACTGAAGAAATGAGGCGCTGGGGAGTAATCGGTTTGTTCAGGAAAGCGTCCCCCCCGATCTGCATTGCCAGAAACTGTCTGTCGATATCGGTTTCACTGGAGAGAAAAACGATCGGAACGCTGAAATAGGTACCTATCTGACGAATCGCCGTAGCCAATTCCATTCCATTACAGCCGGGCATATACATGTCCATTAAAATCAGGTCCGGCTTGAATTCGAATAATGGCGACATGACCTGAAGAGGATCATTCACCGTCAAGATGCTCATTCCGGCCATCTGAAGCATCAGGGCATGGTATTCTGCCAGCTGAGGGTCATCATCCACGATCATGATCCGATACGGTTCCGGTTTTACTGCCGAGGTGAGCTTGCTGAGGGAAGAGCAGAGATCAGCCATATTGACCGGTTTGACAAAATAACCACTGGATCCGGCTCGCACGGCAGACAACCGATTGGCAAGCGTCCCTTGTGAAGAAATAAAGATCGTAGGAATCGGATTCTTGCGGCCAGACTGTATGGCTTGTATGGTATCTGCTCCACCTGACGGACTGTCCGGAAAGGTCATGTCAATAACAATCGCATCGGGTGCAGCGCTGCGTACCGCATCGGCTAACTGCTCCGGTTCGCCAAAAGAAAGCACCTCAAAACCGAAGCAGCCGATCTGTGTAGCCAGTGACATACGATGACAGGGATCGTCCTCGCACAGATAGACAATTTTCCGCTCCCGTTCAGAGATTTTTCCAGCGGCCATTGCCATCTCATGAAATTGAAACCCCGATCCCTCGACAGGATCAATGGCGGAAATTTCCTGTCCCATGCGATTGAACAGTTCCAGCATGTTATGATGCCAGAAATTATCAGCAGAAATGGTGCCCTGCATCGCCTCTTTCGCAAGAAGCTCACCGGCTGTAGCCACTGAACTCAATGCACTCAACCTGAACGATGCACTTGCCCCTTTCATGGTATGAATGCGGCGATGCAGATCCTCCAGTAGTGGCTCGTGCGAATCTCCTGCCAGTAGCCTTGAGTATGAATCCTGAATAGCCTCTAATTGAACCGGGAGCTGTTTTATGTAAGCCTCCCGGATTTTTTTGAGTTTTGCCTCAATAGCCGTATTTGCCGTCATTACGTATTCACCCGTTTCTCAAGCCGGAAGATAAATCCAGTAACATATCTGCAGACTATGGCGGCTGAATTCATAGTACAGCCGGTTCATGTGGCAGCAACAGCGGTCCCGCCGCACGAATATTCTCAACCATCTCTATGATCACCCTCCGGTATTTTTCTCCTTCTCCTGCCGAAACATAATCCAGACGGCAGCGTTCCTTTTCTACGCCGAACTGCTGCAACATCAGGCTCAGCATGGCGTGGCGCTGCAAGGCACGGCAATTACCCTCCTTGTAGTGGCAATCGCCCGGATGACAGGCCAGGATCAGAACACCATCAGCGCCCTGAGCAAACGCGGAAAGAACAAATTGCGGTTCAACCCTGCCACTGCACATGACCCTGATTATACTGACATTGGGGGGATATGGCAGCTGGGCGTTACCCGCTTTATCAGCGCCGGCGTAGGAGCACCAGTTGCAGAGAAAGCCGATAATTTTCGGTTCAAAACGGTCCGGGTTGTTCATTTCAGTACCCCCTCAATCTCGGCCATGACCTGGGCGGAGGTGAAATGATGGCCCGTAATTGCCCCGGCCGGGCAGGCTGACACACAGGTGCCGCAACCGTGACAGAGCACGGCGTTGACGCGGGAGACGTGTTTGTCTGCGTCGAAGTAAATCGCCCGGTACGGGCAGACCGACTGGCAGAGATGGCACCCGGCGCAACGGTCTTCATCAACTTCGGCGGCAATCGGTTCGATCTCGATGGTGCGACCCGGCTGCAGGCCTGCCAACGTATGACCGACTGCGGCCATCCCCTGCAGCATGGCCCTCTGAATATCCATCGGTTCCTGACAGGAACCGGCCAGATATATCCCTTTGATGCTGCTCTGGGCGGCATCCATCCGACCGTGCAGCTCACGAAAGAAACCGAACTGATCGCAGGAGACATCCAGCAGGGTGGACAGCGAAACAGCCCCCTCTGCCGGGACAACTGCAGGGCAGAGAATGACCATGTCAGCCGGCGTCGCATCCCCATTTATGCACACCTGGAGTCGCCCTTCTTCCTCCTGACTGACCGTGATCTGCTGTATGTCAGTAAAACGCTTCATCCGTGTTTTTTTGTTATGAACAGCATGACCAAACAGCACCTGCGCCCCTTTTCCCGGCATGACCAGATCGCGGTGGAAATGGGTGATTCTGGTGTATGGCAGTTTGGCGGCGATCAGATGGTTGAATTTGAAAGCATACTGACAGCAGATGCCGGAACAGTAGGGCTTGTGAGCTTCATCCAGGCTTCCAACGCAGTGAATTACGGCAACCGAAGTGGGGGGGATACCGCTGCTGGTAAGTATCTCTCCACCGGTCGGCCCGGTGGATGACAGCATCCGCTCGAACTGTATGGCATCGTAGACATCCGGAAATATCCCCATACCCAGGCCGGTTATCCGTGAGGCATCAAAAAGAGCACCACCGGTCGCCACGATAATTGAACCTGCTTTGCGTTCGATGACAGTTTCTATTTCTTCGAGATTAACGACGTCCTCTCCCATCGGACAGGCCGCTTTGCAGGCTGTGCACTCTTCTCCCCGCGAGCGGATACAGATGTCTTCCAGCAGAAAAGGGGCGTTTGGCAGTACGCCTGCAAAAGCAAAGTCGATCGCCTTGCGCTGGCTGGCGTTGCTGTTAAATTCATTCATAGTGATGGCAGGACAGGCTTCAACGCACTCGCCGCAGCCGATGCATTCGTGCAGTGAAACGTGTCGCGGTTTCTGACGTATTCTGACATTGAAGTTACCATAAAACCCGGTTACTTCGGCCAGTTCCGCCATAGTCACCAGCTCGATTCGCCCGGCGTGCTCACCATGCAGAATTTCAGCCATCAGCGGTTCGAGCATGCAGGGGGCACACTCCAGAGCAGGAAAAAGTTCCTCGAAACGTACCGGCAGCCCGCCGATGAAGGGTGTCCGTTCAATCAGCACCACCGAACGTCCCGCTTCAGCCAGGGACAGTGCTGCTTTCATACCGGCCGGACCGGCGCCGATAACCACCGCATCAGTGCAAACCTCCAGCGGCTTCTTTTCCAGCGGCTGTTGCAGCCGCACCCGGCAAACTGCCCCCCGGATGGCAGCAATAGCCTTTTCAGTGGCCTGCAGCGGATCCTCCGTTACCCAGGCAATCTGTTCGCGAATGTTGACAAGCTGCAGCAAATACGGGTTAATCCCGGCATTGGTGAGACAGCGGCGAAACGTCCCCTCATGGTCGCGGGGTGAACAGGCTGCCACCACCACCCGCTCCGGCTGCTCTGCTCTCAGGCTCTCCTCGAACAGGGCTTTGCCGTTTTCCGAGCAGATATACTCGACAATGCTTACGTAGGGATGGTCAGGAAATGAGGCCGCGGCAGCAACCACCTCTTCCGAACTGACTTTCTCCGCAATACTGCTGCCGCAGTTGCAGAAATAAATGCCAATTTTCATGGGGCACTCTCCCACTCCTGGATCTCTGCAGCGATACTTCGTACCGCCGTTGAAACCGCAGCAGCAACCTCATCGGTAAATTTTTCACTGAAAAGATCGAACTCTCGGGCTTCGATCCCCCAGAATGATACCTGTTCCGGCAGGTGGACTCCCACCAGTCGCCCGAGTTCAAAGGCCGTGGCAAAGTCGGTATCATGGCTGGAAATCGTATTTTTGGTTGTCACAAATGTGTGCTGGTCAAAACGCCGTATGGTGCCGGGGGGGGCGCCGCTCAGCATGGCATCCACCACCACCGCCCGCCTGAATCCTGACATGGCTTCCATCAGGCGGATGCCTCCGGTGTGCAGTTCGGAAACGGTCACGTCCATGCGGCCGTCAAAGTATTTCCCGACACCGTCTGCGACGGCAATTCCGACTCCGTCATCGGAAAGCAGCCGGTTACCCATACCGATAATAACCGTGCCGGCAGTCATAGTTTCCTCCGCATTTCACGCTGCAGTTCGCCCCGGCTGTCACGAATGGATATGGTCAGCGGCATCTTGCCGGGCAGAAAGTGGGTGGCGCAGGAGAAGCAGGGGTCATAGAGCCGGAATGCCATTTCGATCCGGTTGAGGATCGCCTCATCAGGCGCTGCGCTGGTTATCAGCTTCTCGGCTGCGCGCTTGACCGACATTGATATGGGGGCGTAATTGTTGGTGGTACCGACAATCATGTTGACCCTGGTCAGCACCCCCCGCCCATCGGTGACGTAATGATGGGTCAGTGTGCCGCGGGGCGCCTCGACCGACCCGACCCCCTCGCCGACAAACCGTGCCGGGTCGGGAATGGTACGGGTTTCAGGCGAGGTGATCTCCGGATCACATGCCAGTTCCAGCATCCGTTCCGAAGCGTAGAGCAGTTCGATCAGCCGTGCCCAGTGGGTGGCCAGGCGGTGGTGGATCGGCTGGTAGCGCGATTCTGTGATTTTACGGCAGCCAAAGGCCTCGTACATCTTCTGATACTCGGCGTTTGCCAGCGGCGTCGCCATCCCTTCAGACACATTCAGCCGGGACAGCGGTGTAGCGGTGTAGACGCCGCTCTCCATGCCGTCGGTCAGCCCTTTCCAGCCAACATTCTTCAGGTAGGGGTATTTCAGGTAGGTCCAGGCTTCGACCCGTTCTGCAATGTGATCGCAATACGCCGACGGATGATATTTTACGAACTCGTTCCCCTCCGGGTCCACCACCCGGATCATGCCGTCGTAAAAATTTGACTGATTGCGGGCATCCACGGTTCCCATCGAATAGGTGCGATGCAGGTAAGTGTCGGAGGTGACCATCTCCATGAAGACCGGATTCTTCAGCACGATCTTCTCAAAAATGGAGAGCGAGAAACGGGCAAATTCAATATTCTTACGGGCCGTTTCCTCAATCTGCACACGTTCATCGGCGCTGATGGCGCGGCTCCACCCACCCGGAACACCTGCCACCGGATGAATCGACTTGCCCCCCAGAAAGGTGATGATCTCGTGGTTGCGTTTGCGGCAGGCAATTACCTCGCCGGCCACCTCCAGGCCGACCTTGCGGGCAACTCCCAGGATATTGCGTTCCGATGGCGGTGCATCCGGTCCGACGATGAAGTCCGGTCCTCCCAGGGCGTAAAAATGAGTGGTGTGATCGGTGACGAAGAAAGCCATGTAGAGCAGTTCGCGTAATTTTACCGCTGTCGGCGGTGGTTCGGCGCCGAAGACACCGTCAAGTGCCTTGGTGGCAGCCAGATGATGAGCTTCGGGACAGACGCCGCAGATGCGGTTGGTGATCACCGGCATCTCTTCAGCCATGCGTCCGACGCAGAACTGTTCGAAACCGCGCAGCTCCGGAATCTGGAAACAGGCGTTCTCCACGTTTCCCTGGTCGTCCAGGAAAATGTCAATCCTGCCATGCCCTTCCAGGCGGGTAATCGGGTCAATTGTAATGCGGCTCATCCCTGCCTCCCCACCCGGCCGCCCAGTGTCGAACTGGCCAGCGTGTATTTGTAGAACAGACCGGCGTAATCCGGAATCGCACTCAGAAAGGCGTCCACCCGTGCAGCAATGGCTTCTTCCGACAGGCCGGCCGTATCACCGATATCCATCACCGAACCGAGCGCCGCCACCATTTTTGCACCCTGATCGCTGACCCCGTCCGGAGCGCCGTAACAGCCGCTGCAGGGCATATTGGCTTTGGTGCAGGGGGCGCCGCATCCGCTGCGGGTGGCAATCCCCAGGCAGAGCAGCCCCTGCTCCAGCAGACAGGTTTCCCGCTCGGGGTAAAACTCGTAATTGCGACGGAAGGCGGAAATACGCTTTTCTTCTTTTGTGCGGTCGCAGTCGTCACAGACTGTCAGCGCGCCGCAGCCGATAGTACTGCCGGCAGGCGGCAGCTCACCGCTGAGAATCGTTTCGATTACATTCCAGATCTGGTGGGATTCGGGGGGACAGCCGGGGACATAGTAATCGACCGTAACCTGCTGGGCCAGGTGCTGAACCCGGTCAAGAAAAGCGGGCAGGTGTATGTCTCCTTCCGGAAATGTAGTTGTCCCGCCGGGTATGACGCCTGCGGGGTTTTCTGTCGAGGGGTTGTCAAGGTAAACTGTGTCAAACAGGGCGTCGCGGGTGGTGAAGTTTGCCAGAGCCGGGATGCAGCCACCTTTGGCGCAGGAACCGAAGGCAACCATCAGCTGTGACTTCCTCCGCAGCAGGTGGGCCATTTCAATGTTCTCCTCGGTACGCAGCGCCCCGTTGAAGAGTGTCACGGCAATGGCGCCGTCCGGCAGGGCCTCGATGTCTTTCTTTTTGGTATCCAGCAGACAGGGGCAGAACATCAGATCCACCGCCGCATCCACGTCAAGAATCTTCTCGTGCAGGTTAACGACCGCAATCTCGCAGCCGCCGCAGGACGCGGCCCAGTACAGCGCCAGCTTCGGTTTATCCGGCATATCAGCCCCCTGTATTCTCGATCAAGCCACCATTAAAACTGAATCAATGCCTTTTTGGCTGTGCCCTCTTCCCTGATCCATAAAAGAGTTTTTCTGGCACGCGAACACCAGTCGCGCACATCCTTTTCAAACGTGGGGCAATCGGCAAGTACTTCCAGTGTATCACCGGCTTTCATTCTGACGGCCATCACAGTAATTTTGAGGGTCGGTTGGGGGCATTTAAGCCCACGTGCATCGAGAGTTGTTACGGGCATAGTTCAGTTCTCCTTGTAATTTTTATACCAGCCATTCTGACGTATTCTGTCATTTTATTTCAGATTCAGGCTAATAGTTCTGATACGATCGCAGGCAAAATATCCTGCAGATTTTCATCTTTAGTTATAATAGCGTCCATATTCGGATGGGCGAGCTTCAGCGGTGTAGAATCCTCTCCGGTCAGCAACACAAATGGATGGGAATAGCCCTGTTCGCGCAGCTCCGCGAAAAGTTGAATCCCGTCCATGAACGGCATATTCATGTCCGACAGGATTAAACCTATTGAGGCGTTTTCCGCGATCTTCTCAAGTGCCTCCATGCCACCAATGGCAATCACAACGTCATAACCTGCGGACTCGAGAATCATTCCGGTCAGCTCGGCTGTAAATTCGTCATCATCAACCACCAGAACGGTTGCAGCTGTTTCACTCATATCAGCTCCCTTTTACCCGATCAGACTGCGAACGGTTTCTATCAGATTGGACTGGTCGAAGGTTCCCTTGACAATATAGGCGTTGGCTCCGACCTGAATACCGCGCCGCTTGTCCTCTTCTTTTTCGCGTGAAGTGACAATAATGACCGGAACATGCCGGTAGCGTACATCGGCGCGTAGCTTCTCGGTGAATGAAAAGCCGTCCAGCCGCGGCATCTCCACATCGGTAATCACCAGGTCATAAAGGCAGCCGCCGGTCTTTTCAAGGGCGTCCTGGCCATCCTCTGCCGTTTCCACAGTATAGCCGTACGCTTCGAGAATGCTCTTTTCGATCTCTCTGGTGTTAATCGAGTCATCAACAACCAGTACCGTTGCCGTGCGGTCTTCCTTGACGGCGGTGCGAAAGCGCCCCGGATCGATCGTTTCCCGTGCCTGTCTGATAAGTTCAGGAACATGAAGTACGTTGATGATGCTGTCCCGCTCGCCGATCGTAACCCCTGAAACGATCCGCAGATTCTGCAGATGTGGCGGAAGCGGTTTAACCACCATTTCTTCCCGACCGATAATTTCATCCACCTCAAGTCCCAGTTTTTCTTCTCCATCCCTGATAATAACAATCAATACTTCTCCGTCCGAATCAGCCGCTTCATTCGACAGCCTGAGGAGCGAATACAGTTTCTCGACCGGGATGATCTGCTCGCGAAGACGTATGGCTCGCTTGTTGACTATTTCAATGATCTCGCTTCGCGGCACGGATAACATCTCCACCAGCGATGTAGCCGGCAGCGCACACATCCTGCCACCGGCTGAGAGCAGAAACAAGGGGAATACCGCCAGATTGGGGGGGAGACGCATTGAAAACGTTGTGCCGTACCCTTCCCGGCTGTCAATTGCTATCGAACCCTTAAGCTCATCAACGATGCTTTTCTGTACGACATCCATCCCGACACCCCGACCGGAAAGATCGGTTATGATGGGACTGGTGCTGAAACCGGGCATAAAAATAAGGTTGGTGATCTCCGCCCGCGTCATATTTTCGAGCACATCCGGCTCAAACAGCCGTTTGGCAAGCGCCTTGTCACGGATTCTGTCAATCGAAAGGCCCCGGCCATCGTCGCTCAGGGAGATGGTGACGCAACCACTGTCATAAAAAGCTGATAGCGTAATAGTGCCTTTCGGATGTTTTCCAGCAGCGCTCCTTTCAGCACTGTTCTCCAGGCCATGATCGAGGGAATTGCGGATCAGATGGAGCAGGGAATCTCCGATACGGTCGATTATCTTTCTGTCCATCTCGGTATCGCCGCCGTCAACAACAAAGTCAACATCCTTGCCATGCTCATGGGCTAGATCGCGAACCGTGCGCCGCAACGGGTCAAATACAGTCGAAAGCGGCTGCATGCGCATTTTGAGTGATGTTTCCTGAAGGTCACTCACCAGATGATCCTGCAGCAGGGATGCATCGTACATGTTCCGCACTACCTGGCGCAGGGAAAGCTGCACGGCGGCACCGGCTTCGATCAGCGGTTCGTCCTCACGCTCTGTGCCATTCAATTGTACGGCAACATCCTTGATGTGCCGCACAGCAAGGCGTTCAATGTCCTGCAGGCGGCCGATATGCCGTCTGAATCTGCCATGTTCTGATACGATTTCTCCCATCAGCCTGATCAGGTCATCCAGTTTTGCGGCATCGATCCTTAAATAATCGACCGGGCGTTTTTTGGCAGCGGCAGCTTGGGAGGCCGGTTTCTCAGTTTTCTCTGTCTGCTCCGGTTTCTCAGGTGGTACCGGCTTTTCTGTCTGTTCCTGCGTAACGGGAGCAACCTGCTTCTCCGGCTCCGTGGGGGTATCCGGTGACTCCGTCTGAGTGGCGGCCGCCTGGGCCAGTTCGTCGCACAGGCTGGCAGGTGCCTCCAAAGAAGTGTTACCGGCAACGATACCATCCAGCAGTACGGTGAGTGCATCTAAACCGCGGAAAAGAGCGTCCGAGATTGAAGGCGTAAGCTTGATTCTGCCTCCGCGGATGCCGTCGAGTATATCTTCCATCTTGTGGGCAAGCTCGGTAATCCTCGAGAGTTTCATCATGCGCGATGAGCCTTTGATGGTGTGAGCCGACCGGAACAGACCGTTGATCAACTCGGAATCACCCGGTGCCTTATCGAGGTTGAGCAGTCCCTCGCTCAAACGGGAACAGTGTTCGCGGGCTTCTTCCACAAAGCGGTTCAGAAATTTGGAATGGTCGAATGCCATGATTATTTTTTCTCCTTGAGGAGGGACAATTTGTGCCGGCACATGACGATAAACTGCTCCGCATTGAATGACAGCGGGAAAAATTTCCGGCCGTGATCCACTGCAGAGCCGTTTTCCAGAATTGTACGTGCTGCGTCATAACTGCTGCGTGACCGTTTCCATTCCTGCTGTGCAAACAGAATTTCACCGGTAAAATAATGGGCGGGCCAACAGAGCGAATCGAGATAAATAGCGTCTCTGAAGCGCTTGAATGCACCCTCGTCATCACCATGCCGCCGTGCAATCATCCCCAGCATGAGATAGGCCTCAAGACAGAGTGTATTTTTTTCCAGAATGGATTCACACACGTCACGGGCTTCTGCAAAGCGGTCCACGTTCATCAACAGGCTACCCTTGAGGCTGATTGCCTTTTCAAAGGATTCTTCCCGCTCATTTATGTCATCAAGAATGGACAGTGCCCTGTCGTACAGTTTTTTGTGGGCACATTCAATGGCCTCGTCAAAAAGCCTTTTTGTCTCATCAAGCCTTGAAGCACGAGTGAGAGTCACAGTGCGAACCGGTGGCGCCTGATTTCGCGGCAGTCCACCTGTGGCAGTACTTAGCGCAACGCGGCTGTCAGTGCGCTCAAGGGGAGGTGGCTGGCGACGAGCCATTCGTCGCTCGGCAATAATAAACTTCGGTGATTTTTTATAAAAAAAGAGCGAGTCCCTCTTTACCAGAGAAAGAATGCCTACATCGTGGTGAATAGTCTCCGATGCCCCTACCAGCAGACAGCCACCTTCGGCAAGAAGGTCGGCAAGCCGGCCGAATATTTCTCGCTGTACCTGCTGCGGAAAATAGATAGAAACGTTCCGGTACAAAATGATATCGGGAAACAGCATTCTGGCAGGATAGGACGGTCCAAGAAGATTCGCAGTTTCAAATTCTACCTGTTTCCTGATGCCGCTCGTAACCCGGTACTTTCCCGTTCCAGCCGGTTCAAAATAGCGTTCAAGGATCGCCGGGCAGATACCGCGAAATGATGAACTGCCGTAAACGCCCTGTCGAGCCTGGGTAATTGCCGTGGAATCAATGTCAACAGCGGTTATGGCGCATAACCGCTGGCTCTCCGGGCCAAATTTTTCCTGCAGTTTAATTGCCACGGAATATGGCTCTTCACCGGTTGAGCAACCGGCGCTCACTATCCTCACCGGCCTGCCGCTGCGTTCGGCCATGAGTTCCGGCAACAACGTATCAATAAGCAGCTTCAAATGATCCGGTTCACGGAAAAAATAAGTCTCATTTACTGTCAGCAGTTCTGTCAACTGGGACAACTCGTCACTTTCGCGCAACAGCAGCGTCAGGTAAGAATCAAGCTCATCAATTCCACGGCTTGCCATTCTGCGGCACATTGCAGCCGAAAGGGCCTGCTCCCGCTCGTGTTCAAAGCTGTGTCCACAGGTGCGAAGCATCAGCTCCTTAAACGGAGTAAGGTCAATGGCAGCATTACCGTTAAGCTGCTGTGCGGGCATCGCTACCGTATCCCGGCCTGATATGCCAGTTCTGCGGGTATGTCGGCAAGCTGCACGACCTTCTGGATGTGGCCGCGCTCAATCGCGAGCCGGTTCATGCCATACACAACCGAGCTTTTTGCATCCTGAGCCAGCGTTGTTCCTCCGGCAGTCCTGATGGCGTGAATCCCTGATACACCGTCATCCCCCATACCGCTCATAATCAGGCCGATGGCTCCCTTGTGGTACGCAGCCGCGACTGAAGTAAGCATCGTATTGCATGAGGGATGATAAATCTGGCGCGCATCACGGTCCCCAAGCACAATCACTCCCTGCTCGGATATTTTCATCGAATTTTCTGCGGGATTAATATAGACATGGCCGGCTTGAACCCGGTCGCCATTGACCGCAACATGAATGGTAAGAGGGGTTCCCATGTTGAGCCAGTCAACCATGCCTTGCGTGAATCCTTCGGCAATATGCTGGGTAATGACAATTGGAACGGGGAAGTGTGCCGGCAGCTGCATCAGAATCGTATGAATGGCCTGCGGGCCTCCCGTGGAAGCAGCGATGGCAACAATGCCGCCTGCTGCCGCAGGCGTCCGCTTTACCGCCATGTCGCGTCTGACCCCCTCACCCGACACTCTCCTCATCGACATCAGATGCGACGTGACATCAACTTTCGACAGAAGGCGGATTTTTTTTATCAGATTACGGACATTTTCCACGCTGATGTCCGGTTTTTCAATTACATCAAGTGCGCCCTTCGATACTGCGGTAAACGCAGTACGAACGCCGGTCAACGCAGTAACTACCAGAATCGGTACGGGGTTTTTGGCAATAATTTTCTCAATAGCCTCTAATCCTCCCATGACCGGCATTTCAATATCCATTGTCACGATATCCGGCTTGAGAGAGGCAACCTTGGCAATAGCCTCCATCCCGTTGGTTGCTTCGCCGACAACGACAATTCCTGGATCAGACTCCAGAATGTCACGAATCATTTCCCGTATCAGGCCGCTGTCATCAACAACCAGAACCCGTATCGTACCACCAGTTTTAGCCATAGTTGGAATGTCTCCCGAGCGTCAGTTCGTTCTTACGTACGGTTTACCCGAAATGTCTCAACCAGAATCCTCAACTGATTGGAAAGTTCAGCCAGCTCTTCAGTGGCACTATTTGTCTGGCGGATCGAATCGCTCGAATGCCGCACCCCTTGTTCGAT
Organism: Desulfuromonadales bacterium; assembly: GCA_037129245.1. Taxonomy (GTDB): domain Bacteria; phylum Desulfobacterota; class Desulfuromonadia; order Geobacterales; family Pseudopelobacteraceae; genus JACRCG01. The sequence continues at coordinate 33,190 of JBAXVE010000016.1, read as the reverse complement.
ATCTTTCAGCGCCAGCACAACCTGACCGCTGGCAATCTGCTGCTGCTGGGTTGACAGGGATATCTGGCGGGCCGCATCGGTCGTTTCCTCCACACCATCAACACTTTCTATCAACATTGATACGGTATGTGCTGCATACTCCTGACCTTCCTGAATCAGTTGAAAGCTCTTTTCCGACGACATTACCAGACGGTTGACCGAATCAAGTATTTCCGTTATTTTCCCCTCGATCTCGTTCGTTGATTCTACGACACTGTCTGCCAGGCGGCGGATCTCGACTGCCACCACTCCAAAACGCTTACCCGATTCACCTGCACTGGCCGCCTCGAGCGCCGCATTGAAGGCGATCAACTTGGTCTGGTTGGCAATATTGTTGATAATCTCCATTACCTTGTTGATCTCTTTAGACTTTTTACCCAGTTCAACAATTTCAGCAAGATTTGTCTGAATGTTATGGCTGATGTCATTGACTTTGAAACTGAGATTCTCAACCTCGGCAGCGCCGACTTTCGTCTCTTCCAGCGTTTTGTCCGCACGCACAACTACGCTCTGGCTATGCTGGGCGATCTGACTTGCCGTAGAGGTAAACTCCTCCATGGTGGATGATATTTCCACAACTGAACTGGAAAGCTGGGCAGAAAAACCGGAGTGTTGATCCATGGTTGCAGCTATTGCTCCGGCGTTGGCGTGAATCTTCTCGGTAATCCCGGAAACCTTGCCAATAACGGGAAACAGGGCCTTTCTGACGAGCAGCATGGTAAGCAGGGAAAAAACTGCGGCTATAACCGCTGTCATAATCGCCACGTTTACCTGCAGGTTTCTGTAGGCAGAAAAATAATCACTCTGCTTGACCCCGACATACAGCACACCGATCACCTCGCCCTTACTGTTTTTTATCGGGTCGTAAGCCGTAAAATACGGGACATCCAGGATAGTCGTTTCACCCCGGTACGGCTTACCTTCCTTAATTACCGCATCGTAAGCCGGACCTACCAGCTTGGTGTCGATAGCCCTGCTGCCGTCCTGCTTCAAGACATTGGTGGAAACACGGGTATCGCCCATGAAAATTGTAGCGGTTCCGCCAAAAAGTTCTTTAACCTTGTCAGGAAGCTCGTAATTCCCGTTAACGACGTATCCACCCGCAATCAGCTTGCCGTTGGCAATATGGAAATCGCTCCCCTTGGCTTTCAGCAGTTCCCAGAATGTCTTCAGGGTGCCTTCCTGTGAAACTGTGGCCTGCCGATGTATCTCCTTATTGATGCCGACCGCAGTAAAGCAGGTTGTTAATGCAATGGCAGTGACGACGATAAAAACGTTTATCAATATAAACTTGGTGGTCAACTTCATGGGTGGTGCCTCCTTATTTCTTATTAAGTAACAATGGTGGTACTAAAGGTTATCAGTGCCTGCTTGTTTATTGGAATCGGGCACACATCCGGATCGTTTTTCCTTTCGCATACGAAGGAAATCAATCAGCACAACTATCACGTTGTGACGTACAACAACGCCCCACATTCCTTTCTGTACGGCAAACTGTTCGACCAGAGGCGGAAACGGCCTGATTTCGCTGATGTTGCACTCGGCGATATCTACGATTGAGTCTATGATTACCCGGTACGAATCGCTTGCCCCGGTCGTGATGGAGATAATTGTCGGCGAAATATATGAGCCTCTTGCAAAAGTCTTTGAATTACACTCCCCCTCCCTTGACGGGAGGGGGTTGGGGGGTGGGTGAAGCAGCAACGTGCTGATTTCATGGCAACCTACCCCCCCTCCCTCACCCTCCCCCGCCAGGGGGGAGGGGACTTTTTGGAGTTTTGCAAAAGCCTCATATGTTACAGTCCGGTCTGTAAGTCCGGCTTCTTCGTGGAACCAGAACAGATCATCCTCATCTTCGCCATGATAGGTGGCAACATCAGCGATCTGTTCCGCATCAACCGCAAAAAGCACATCAGCGACAGAAAAAAGAAGCAGGTTCAAGGTAACCGGGTTCATACGGTTATGAGTGTTTCCAGCTTGCCGATATCAATCAAGGAGATGGTATCGCTGCCGTATGTGATCGACCCAACCACCAGATCACGAACTGAGCCGATCAGGGTGGCAAGGGGCGGCTGAATCAGGCTGACGGGGATATCTACGACGTCTTCGATCGCGTCGATCATGATGCCGGAATGGAATTCTCCGTGCGTGGCCATGGCAACCAGTCGTTTCGCGTTAGCGGGAGTTTCTTCGCCGATAAAATGACTGATATCGATAACCGACTCGATGTCACCGCGAACGTTTATCAGGCCGGGAAGATAGTCAGGAAGACAGGGAACCCATGAGATGTCGCAGGTGGGAAGGATCTCTCTGATATCGGTGCCGTAAAAAGCGTAACGGTTCTTTCCGCAGGTAAAAATAACCACTTTGACCCGTTGTTCTTCGACATCAACGACTTCCTTGACGCGCTGACGTTTTTTCAATTCTGCCAGAATACGTTCGCTTTTCAGTTGTTCGCTCGATGGTTCCATTACCGCATTCTCCGTAAATTCTGAGGTTGTCTACTGAGGTACCTGTTCATCATCGATGTCAGTTTCAGGCGCCTGCAGCACGGTAAAACAAAAGCTGCTGCCAACACCCATTTCTGATTTTACCCAGATCCGCCCGCCGTGACGCTCGACGATTTCTTTGCAGATTGAGAGTCCCAGTCCGGTGCCCTTGGGTTTATCGGTCAATGTGTCCCCGATCTGATGAAATTTATCAAACACTTTAGCGCAGTTTTCCGGTGCGATTCCAATGCCGGTGTCGGTTACTGATACCAGTATTTCATCATGTGTGCAGCGCACAGAAATTGTTATGCCACCCAGCTCGGAAAATTTAACGGCGTTGGAGGCCAGATTAATCAACACCTGGACCAGGCGATCGCGGTCACCCTTAATGGCGGGGACATCCGATGCAACGTCAAGTTTCAGGAACAGGTTTCTGGCATCTGTAAGCGGCTTGATCGTCGCCGCCACATGCTCGATTATGGCTGCCAGGTCAATTTCACTGAAGTGCCACTCAACCCGTCCGGCATCAAGCTTTGCCAGGTCAAGCACATTGTTGATCAGGCTGGTCAGACGTTCCCCTTCCGATACAATGACATCGAGATTGCTCTGGATCTGCCCGACCGTGTACATCAGCCGTTCATCACCGGTGTTTAGATGCGGCACGACGTCCCGGGCCATTTTTTTCTTGATGACTTTGGCAAAACCATACACTGACGTCATGGGAGTCCGTAATTCATGGGACACCGACGAGAGAAATTCACCTTTGACCTGACTGGCCGCATCCGCTTGTTCTTTCAGCAGCTGATTCTGATGGCTCAGGCGCAGTGCCGTCATCATGACGTCATTGTTGCGCTGTGACGTTACCTGCAGAATAACAATATAGAGGACGCCGAACAGAGCCTGGCCATATCCGAAGGTCGTTCCGGACGCAACATGAACGAGCAGATACGGTGCCATGATGGGGAAAATAAATGCCGGAAACACACGCGGCATGATGGACATGGTGCTGGCCGCAATTCCCATAAGTCCGGCAAAGGTACAGTTGACCAGAATGTCATATTCAACACCCATATTCTGATACAGGATCACGTTTCCCACTCCCCAGCCAGATCCTACCAGAAAAGTTCCTAATTGAAATCGAGTCCGCCATGCCGCAACGTCAGATTGCCCCGATGCACTTTTTTGAAAGGCCTTGATGGTAACGAGGCGGAAATAGCCGGCCATGAGTTGATATATCAGCCAGGCCAGCAGCGCCGACGAAGACACATGACCCCAGAAAAAATACGTCATTGCGACTGATATCACGGCAGCTGAAGGAAGGGTTGGCAAGGACGTCTGACAATAGAGTGCAAGCTGATCGAGTGCGACTTTTCCATTCAGAACGTCGTCGTTCAGTGCGCGGTCATTATGCTGGCTACCGTGAAGGTTCATATCAGTTAATTACCGCCACCGGCAGCGCAAAGGAAAAGACACTTCCTTCTCCCGGTTCAGACTCCACCCAGATTCGTCCACCGTGACGCTCGACTATTTCCTTGCAAATCGAAAGTCCCAGGCCGGTCCCTTTCGGTTTATCGGTCAGCGTATCACCCACCTGCTGAAATTTATCGAATACCTTTTCGCAATTTTCCGGTGCGATTCCAATGCCGGTGTCGGCAACCGAAATGATAACCTCATCGTTCTGCTGGAACGCTTTGATGGTGATGCCCCCCAGCTCGGAAAATTTGACTGCGTTAGAAATCAGATTGATAAGTACCTGGACTATTCGATCTCGATCTCCCAGGATGGCGGGGAGGTTCTTTCCCACTTCCAGCTTCAAATAGAGATGTTGTGTTTCTATCAAAGGGCTGCTCGTCGCCGCTACGTGATTGATGATGGCGGCCAGGTCAATTTCACTGAAATGCCACTCCACCCGCCCGGCGTCCAGCTTTGCCAGGTCAAGCACATTATTGATCAAGCTGGTCAGCCGTTCACCTTCTGAGACAATGACATCGAGATTGCTCTGCACCTGACGTACAGCACGCATCAGGATCACATCGTCGGTATCAAGGCGCGGTATGATGTCCTTTTCAAGTTTTTTCTTGATGACTCTGGTGAAACCGTACACAGAAGTCATGGGGGTTCTCAATTCATGGGACACCGACGAGAGGAATTCACCCTTGGCCTGGCTGGCAACATCTGCCAGTTCCTTCAAAAGCCGGTTCTGGTGGCTAAGCCGCAGTGATTCTGTCATGCTGTCATGGTTGCGCCGCGAATTTATCAGCATGACGGCACTAAAAAGCCCGCCAAAGAACGAAAGACCGAACCCGAGCGATGTGCCGGGTATCATGTTGACGATCAGAAACGGCAGCATCACGGGCAGTAGAAAAAACTGAAACGTCCGTGGCAGAATCGATGTGGTGCCAAAACTGACTCCGCAGACAGAAGGGAGTATGCACGCCGCCAGAATTTTGTATTCGATGCCGATATTCTGGTACAGAATCATATTGCCAAAGCCCCAGCCGACTCCGGCCAGAAAAACCCCCCAGCGCAGCCAGCCGTGCCAGTTGACATCACTGGCACTGTCGCTGACTCGTCTGACAAATGCCCTGACGGTACCATAACGGAACAGATTGACCGCAAGCTGAAAAAGCAGCCAGGCGGTCAGCGCCGTTCGCGGAATCTGATTCCAGAAAAAAAAGGTAAGCCCGATGGACACAATTGCCGTGGCGTACAGCGAGGGCACCACGTCGCGGCAGAAGCGGACGGTCTGATCCAGCGCGACTTTTTCATTCAGGGCATCGTCGTTACCGGAAAGTGTTGCAGATGGCGTAGTGTGCTGACTCATATTCAATCCAGCTCCGCTAATGGAAGTGTGAAATAAAAGACACTTCCCTTTCCCAGCTCGGATTCCAGCCAGATCCTGCCACCGTGCCGTTCGATAATCTCTTTGCAGATCGAAAGTCCCAGACCGGTCCCTTTCGGCTTGTCAGTCAGGGTATCGCCGACCTGCTGAAATTTATCGAACACCTTCTCGCAATTTTCCGGCGCGATACCGATGCCGCTGTCGGCAACAGCGACAACAATTTCATTTTCTTTCCGATGGGCTTTCAGCGTTATTCCCCCCTGCTCGGAAAATTTGACGGCATTGGAGGCCAGATTGATCAACACCTGCACCAGTCGGTCACGATCTCCCAGAAAGGGTGGCAATTCTTTTTCGACCGCCGTTGTAAGAGTGAGGTTTCTGGCGTCCGTCAACGGCTGGATGGTGGCTGCCACATGTTCCACAATAGCCGTCAGATCAATTTCCGTGAAATGCCATTCAACCCTTCCGGCGTCCAGTTTTGCCAGGTCAAGTACGTTATTGATCAGGCTTGTCAAGCGTTCGCCTTCCGATACGATCACGTCAAGATTGCCTTGAATCTGATTGACCGTGTGCATCAGCTTGGCATCACTTGTATCAATGCGGGGAATGACGTCTCTGTCCATTTTTTTCTTGATAACCTTGGCAAATCCGTACACCGAGGTCATGGGGGTTCTCAATTCATGGGACACCGACGAAAGGAATTCACCCTTGGCCTGACTTGCGGCGTCTGCCAGATCTTTGAGGAGCTGGTTTTGATGGCTGAGGCGGAATGCTTCTGCCATGTTCTCATGGTTTCGTTTTGAGGTCGACAGCAGCACAAGAATGAAGAGCAGGCTGAAAAATGCCAGACAATAGCTGAGGGTTGTTCCGTGCAGTACATTGACCGCTATGAACGGCACCATAATTGGTAGCACGTACAGCGGATAGGTGCGGGGCAGGATTGACATAATGCTGACGCTGCCACCACTCATGGCAGCCAGAGTACAGGCGAGCAGCATTTTATACTCAACGTCGATGTCCTGCAGCATTATGACATTACATGTGCCCCAACCCATCCCGGCCAGCAAAACCCCCATCCTCATCCGGTTTCGCCATGCAGCCGTGTCGGTCTGACCGGCAGAACGATTACGAAACGCCCTGATGGTACTGTAACGGAAAAGACTGATCGAGAGCTGGTACACCAGCCATGTTATCTGTACTGATACAGGAGCATTCCCTTGAAAGTAAAATATCAGCAGACCTGACAAAAACACTGACGAAAGCAGCGGGGGTATGGAGTCACGGGAATAGAGGGCTATCTGATCTACTTCTACTTTTTCATTCAGCAGAGCATCATTCAGGATCAGTTGATCTCTCTGTGTATCACTACCAGACATTGCTACTCCACGACCGTTATCGGTAATATAAACGCAAAGGTGCTCCCCGTGCCAACACGGCTTTCGACCCAGATCTTTCCGCCGTGATTTTCAACAATATGCTTGCAGATAGGCAGACCGAGACCGGTTCCTTTGGGGCGCGCCGTGAGGGTGTCCCCCACCTGTTTGAATTTTTCAAAAACATTTTTGCAGTCTTCATCGGAAATGCCGATACCGGTATCAGTAATCGCAACCTTGATGTAACCCTGCCCATTTTCTGCAGGGCATTCATCGTCTGGTTTCCTGCGGGCCATAACCGTGACGGAACCACTGTCGGTAAATTTAAGCGCGTTGGACAACAGATTGATCACCACCTGAATGATCCTGTCACGGTCACAGGAAATTGAAACGAGATCGTCAGCAATGTCTTTAATTATGGCGATCCCTTTGGCTTCATACAGCGATGTGGTTGCAGCGATGGCCTGTTCAAGGATTTCAGGAATATCAGCATGTTCCGGCCTCCATTCAATTTTTCCGGCCTCCATCTTTGAGAGATCGAGAACGTCATTGATCAGGGTCGTCAAACGTTCGCCTTCAGAGATGATTACTCCAATATTATCACTTATCTGCTGCACCGTCCGGTCAGTCCTGGAATCACCGGAGGCAAGCTGGGGGAAAACAACTTCATCAAGTTTTTTTCTGATGACTTTGGTAAAGCCGAGTACCGACGTCAGAGGGGTGCGCAGTTCATGGGAAACGGTAGAAAGAAAATCCTCCTTCATCCGTTCGATTTCCTTCTCCGAGGTCACATCCCGCACAATTACCAGGTTTCCGATGCATTCGTCGTGCAGGCCCCGTGACGTCTGCTTTTTTCGGATCGGAGCAGCAACGGCCGAGCCGGTTCTTCCGTCCTGCAGCTGAACCTGGGAGGTAACAGGAACTTCGCTGCTTGAACAGACCATATCGACCAGCGGGGCCAGGTCGTCGCTGAACACATCGTTGCAATGCTTGCCGACAAGCTCTGTTTCCCGAACACCGAACATTTTCCCCAGAGCCGGATTAGCCAGTGTTATCCGTGTATGGGCATTGGTCACCAGCAGACCGTCAGGCATGTTGTTGATGATGGCAGTCAGATAGGAGAGCGTATCTTCCTGCTCAGTTGTTTTGGCAGCCAGATCGGCAACCAGCTGCATGTTGTGCAACTTGAGCTGATGCTTTGCCAGCGCCCTTTTGACGGTAATAATGATGGTTTCCTCAATGCCTTCGTCTTTCAGAACGTAGTCGATAGCGCCACTGCTGAGCGCATCTACCGCAACGGAGATGCTGCTGACGCCGGTAACCATAATAATCGGCACTTCCAGCCCATGCCTGCGGACTTCCTTAATCAGCTGAATTCCGTCCATTTCCGGCATATTAACATCAGAAACGATCAGGTTTATGTCGGAGTCCGCAATACATTTGTCGAGCGCCTCGCGACCATTTTCAGCGGTCACGGTGGAGTAGCCCCCCGCCTCCAGAATCGACGTAAGCATTTCCAGCACAAAAACGTCATCATCAACAATCAAAACTTTTGTCTCCATATCGATCATACAACCACCTCTTCCTCAACCGGCAGGACGATGGTGAATACGCTACCTTTGCCCGGTTCGCTTTCGACGCTTATTTTCCCACCGTGATATTTTACAATCAGTCTGCATATCGGGAGCCCGAGGCCAACGCCTTTCGGTTTGTCCGTCAACGTATCCCCCAGCTGGCTGAATTTTTCAAAAATTACCCCGGGGCGCGATGCATCGATACCTCTACCGGTATCGGCAATGCTCACGACAATCTCGTTGTTGATCTTCCGGGCGCTGCAGGTGACACTGCCCTGATCAGTAAATGCCGCAGCATTGGAAAGTATCTGGGACATGACCTGCGAAATTCTGTACCTGTCACCCTTGATCATCGGAAGATTTTCCTCAACTGTCACCGTAAATGCCAATCCCTTCTCGCTGAATACTGACTCAAACTCTGCAGAGATACTGTCAATGATCTCCTGCAGAGAAAGCGGCTCCCATCTCCACTCCGCCGTGCCGGCCTCCATGGCTGTCAGATCGAGAATGCTCTCGATCAGCCCCACCAGCCGTTCGGACTCAGTAACAAGAATGCCAAGGTTTTCTTCCACCTGCTGAATATTTTTCGAGATTTTCGGATCGGCCTCGTTCAGGTCAGGAATCAGCCTGGAAAGTTTCTTTCTGCTGATTTCTGCGTAGCCGAGAATGGAGGTAAGCGGCGTTCGCAGTTCGTGGGAAACGGACGAAAGAAAGGTGGTTTTCACCTGATCAAGTTCCCGGAGTTTCTGATAGGCCTGCTTCAGTGCGGCAGATTCTTCGGCATTTTTCCCCAGATCTTTGACTTCCCGTTCAAGGGCAGCTTTTTCGATAGCCCTTCGTATTGTCACCATGATGCGGCTTATCTGGGGGGGCTTCTCCACAAAATCGTAGGCACCGAGTTTGATCGCTTCAACCGCCGTGGCAATGTCGCCAAAGGCGGTGACCATGATAACCGGTATATCAGCATCCAGATTTCTCAGCTCTTTGAGGGTTTCAATGCCATCCATACCCGGCATTTTAAGGTCAAGCAGCACCGCATCGAATGCTGTACCGCTGAAGAGCTTTACAGCACTCTGGCCGTCGGATGCTGCAGTAACCGAAAAGCCTGATTCTCTAAGCTTTTCCGTCAGCACGTATCTGACCATTTCGTCGTCGTCAACAACCAGGATGTTCATTAATCACCCCCATCAGCGGCTAGTTCTTCCATGACCTTCCGATATTCTTCGACAAACGCCCCGTAATGTATCCGGGCGGCATCCATATTGTTCTCAATGGCGCTGTGCTCAATTTTACCGGCTTCACCACTCATGGCCCCGGCACCCATCATTGCGGACGACCCCATAATGGTGTGGGCAGCTCTTTCAGCCGCATTACGATCCCCCGCATCAAGAAACGTTTTGAGCTGTTCCACCTGGTGCGGCATATTTTTAATAAAAATATCCCTGATTCTGGCAAACATCCTCTCGTCGCCCTCAAGCCAGGAGAGTGCCTTTTGCCTGTCAATCTGTTTTGTTCCGTTCATTCCGACTCCGTTGTGATGATGGATTGCAGGAGGTCGCGCATGGCCGGAATCTCGAACGAGAACGTGCTTCCTTTGCCCGGTTCACTCTCCACCCAGATTCGCCCGCCGTGGTGTTCGACAATCTCCTTGCAGATCGGCAGGCCAAGTCCGGTCCCTTTTGGCATATCAGCGTGCACGGTACCAACTTGTCGAAATTTCTCGAAAACGGCATTGTGGTATTTCGGGGCTATCCCGCTGCCAGAATCGGCGACACTGATAACAACACCAGACTCCGTTTTCCGGGCTCGGCAGATTACCGCCCCTCGGTCGCTGAATTTTACCGCATTGGATAACAGATTGATCATCACCTGAATCAGGCGGTCACCATCGCCGACCAAGTCGGGCAGATCACCGTCAATACTCTTCTCAACGCGGATCTCCTTTTTGTCAAATAGCGATGAAGTTGCGGCAGTGGCTCGGTTAATAATTTCGGCCATATCCAGCGGTTCGGATTTCCACTCGATCTTTCCGGCCTGCATCTTGGAAAAATCAAGGAGGTCGTTGATCAAATTGGTAAGGCGCTCTCCTTCGGAAATAATGATCCCGATGTTATCGCTGATCTGTTGAACTATCCGACAGGTTTTCACGTCATCAGGCGGAAGCTGGGGGAAAACGACCTCTTCGAGTTTTTTTCTGATAACCTGTGTAAAGCCAAGAATGGAAGTTATTGGAGTCCGAAGCTCGTGTGAAGCGGTGGAAAGAAAATCATCCTTTAAATTCTGTAATTTTAACAGCCTGTCCTGTTGTCTGTCGCTGATGGTAACCAGCTGGGTGCTTTGCTGGAGAAGTTTTTTGTAACCGGAAGTGAGTTCTTCAAAATGAACTCGAAGAGAATTCTGGCAATTTTCAGGATCGTGCAGCACTTTTTCAGCAGCATCCAGAATTTTGAATTCAGCCTGAAAAATATCTTTTCGCGATGTAGGCTTCATAAGGGTTACCCGTGCTCTGCGATCAGATTGAATTCCAGCTCAACAAACTCTTTAAAATCCTGGGCGCACTCCATCTCGCTCTCATTCTCCTCGTCATAGTACCAATTGACGACAACGGTTCTCCCGTTCTGATGGGCCTCCTCAAATTTTTCCAATAGCATTAAAATGCACTTTGAGCTGCTGGTATTGATGTAGGGCAGACGTATCTCAAGTGAAATCAGATGGTCGTTGTGAGTCTGCTCAAAAAACGCATCAAGCCACTGGAAAATCGGCTCATAAAATTTGAATGAGTTCTCCGGATACGATTGCCCCTTGATTGTAAAAACCCTGCTTTCATTATCAAAGTCAACTCGTGGAGTAGATTTGGTCTGTTCAATACGTAGCGATTCCACGGTATCACCCCCTACACGATTACTTTTAGTTCAAACATCGAATATGATTCATCGATGGTATCAATTGAAAATTCAAGCGGCAGGGAGGCTTTTTTTGCAATATCGATCAGCCCCACCCCTGCACCGATCTGGTCAGGGTTTACATCGCTCATCATCTGCTCTTTATACAGTTTTTTGAGCTCTTCCTTGCTTGCGGCAACCACTTTTTCCATTTTTGCCAGCAGCGGTGCGACGTCACTGTTCTCCAGAATATTCCCTGACCACACAAAATAGCTGCCGCTCTCCTGGCCGATGCTTATGATTGCTGAGCTGGCAATGCGATTGCCGCCATTGGACTTTTCTTTGCTGGCAACGTAGTTTTTAATGTTTTGGGACTGCTCGACAAATATGGAGAATACTTTTGAAATCTCATTTTTGGGTTTGTCTTCATTTTCCATATGTTGTTTTACAGCATCCCCCATTTCCTCAATCAAGCCTTGAGAAAAACGACCAGAAATGCAAATTGAAATCCCGTTCGTGGCAAGAACGTTCTGTATATCTGTCAGCCTGCTGCCCATATACTGTTCTCCCTTCCAAGTTTTATCCTAATTCAAACCCGATCACCGTAATATCATCACGTTGCTCAACATGCTGCAGTCGTTCAGCAATTATCTGCACCACCGCTGTTTCCCGTTCGGCAAACGATTTACCTGCAATATTCTGCAGCAGGCGTACGAATCCGGTCCTGCCAATGCCACCTTTGCCATCCTCGCGGTTTTGGTCAAGCAGCCCGTCTGTCGTCAAGTAAACCGCGCTGCCGTCAATCCACTCTATTTCGCGGTCTTCGAATATAACATCCTTGCGGAGTGAATAGCCGACACTGTGCCGGACACCTTTGTATTCCGTTATCTGTCCGTTTTTCTCCATAAAAAGCGAGAGTTTGGCGCCGGCGAACAAAAATTTCTTAGCCTCTTTGTCCAGCAGGCAGAGGGCCACATCTGCGCCGTCATTGGCGAGGGAATCTTTGTGCTCCTGCCGCAATGTCTCTTTCAGGCTGGAATGGATACTGTTCAGCAAGGCGGATGGTTTGACGCCCTCCAATGAACGGGGCAGTCCATCCAGAATGGAGCTGAGCGCCATGGTCATCAAGGCCCCCGGTACACCATGACCGGTACAATCGGCAACCGCAACCAGCACATACCTGTCGTCGCCGCGACACCAGTACATATCCCCACCCACAATATCCCGTGGCTTCCAGATGACGAAGCATTTATCGTCCGGAATGCCAAGCCTGTGCGCCAGGGGGGGGAGGATAGAGCGTTGCAGTCGTTCCGCGTAGTCAATGCTCTCCATGATGTTGTCATTTTTTTCCTGAAGCTCCCTGGTTCGTTCAGCAACAGTCCGTTCAATCTCCTCAACCTTGTTGAGCAGGTAGCGTTGGGAAATCTTTAACACCACAACCAGCGAAACAGCAGTCACGACAAGCAGCAAAGCCATGTTGACTGCTAGACGCTTGTTCGGCCCTTTCATAATCAGGTCACGGGAAATTTCAACTCTCACATACATGTAGGGAGAGGATTCGCCGGGGAGCTGAAGCTTTCGGTACGAGAGAATTTTTGATCCTCCCCGACTATCTCCTTCCGTCTCCAGAGACCCTTCTCCGGCCCCCTCTTTAATCTTCCTGAAAACGGCTTCCTGCTCCTGTGAGCCGTTCAGTTCAGGTCTGGAAGAATGTAAAAGCGTTGTGCCCTTGTGATCCAGTATAACAATCGTCAAACCATCTTCAGAGTTATTTAATTTCGACAGACTCTTCAGGCTTTCGAGTTCGATGCTTGCAACGCCGGCTCCGGTAATGACTCCACCGCTGTCTTTAAAAGGAAGGGCAAAGCTGAAAATGGGGCGGCTTTTTACTTTTCCAACGGTATATTCGCCGGAAGAAAATCCCCCGGAAGAAACAGCATTGATAAAATATCTCCGATCACTGTATGAGGCGATACCCTTGATCGGATTTGTGGAAGCCCAGCGAAGTCCCGCCTTATCAACCAGGAAGATACTTGAAAACTCAGGATATTGAATGACCATGTTGAGCAACATGCCGTTAACAGCCTTCTCATCCTGCTTCTGCACAATTTCGAGACGGGACAGCATGGTGAGAATAAGCTCGGAACTTCTGGTAAATTGAGTAAAATACATGCCAATCTGGCCTGCATACCTGGTGGCATCATCCTTGGCGTCCTGTATCTGGCGTCCTCGTTCCACAAAGGCGGAAAAGGCAATTATGGCAACCGGGACAGCAGTCATAACTGTGATCAGTATGATCAGGCTTTTCCGTATCGAAGGTGTTTTGAACTGCGTCATTGCAACCTCACGAGGAAGATCATATCTCTGCGAGTATCTGGGATGTTCTCCTGGCAGCGAATCATAGTTCAGTTATTCCCCTCGTGCTTTTCACCGGTTCAAAGCCGAACATAGTATTGTCGCTCCACCGGTAAAAATTAATTATCAGTTGCTTAACAACTCGTGAGTTGTTTGCCGTGGGCTGCTTCGTCATCAGGTACGCACCGGAATCTCGAACGAGAACGTGCTTCCTTTGCCCGGTTCACTCTCCACCCAGATTCGCCCGCCGTGATGTTCGACAATCTCCTTGCAGATCGCCAGTCCGAGGCCGCTGCCCGTGGGCTTGTCAGACAGAACATCGCCGATCTGGCGGAACTTCTCGAACACCGTATCGTAATGTTCGGGATCGATGCCGTTGCCTGTGTCGATGACGCTGAAAAGTATCCCCTGATCTGAACGTTGCGCCTGACACGTTACGCTGCCGTTATCGGTGAACTTCACCGCGTTTGAAATCAGATTGACCAGGACCTGCACGAACCGGTCACCGTCGCCAACCAGTTCAGGCAAATCAGGTTCGGCGTCAATTACGAGAGTAATTCCCTTCTTTTCAGCCAGCACCGAGGTTACATCTGTTGCCCGTTTGATGATGTCGGCAGGCGCACATGGATCGTTTTTCCACTCGATGATTCCTGAATCCATTTTGGCGATATCAAGAACATTGTTGATCAGAGATGTAAGCCGTTCGCTTTCGGAAACGATGATGTTGAGATTGTCACGAACCTGGGCAACCGACTTGGCAACCCGGGGATCGTCACCCGGCAGCGCAGGGAAGATAACTTCCTCCTGCTTCTTTCGGATCATTTTTGCGAATCCCATGACTGATGTCAGCGGAGTACGCAGTTCGTGGGAAACGGAAGACAGAAAATCGGACTTAACCGAGTCGAGCTTCACCAGCTTCAGGTTTAGTTCCTCAAGTTCGCTGGCCCGCTTCTGAATGGTGGCGCCCATCTGGTTGAAGCTCGTCGCCAGTTCGCTGAGTTCGTCATTGCAGTTCAGGTCGATACGGGCATTCATATTATTTGATGTAAAAGCCTGGACGGCGTCATGCAAACGCTGAATCGGTCGGGTCATCCCCCTGACAAGCCGCACCATGACAAAGATGGCAGACAGCAGCGAAATGAGCAGTGCAGCGGCAAAACCGTAGAAAAGCGAGCGCAGCGGCTTTTTGTATTCTGACTCATCGGTGGCAATCCCCAGAATCCAGCCCGATGAAGCGATCCTGCTCATGACGACCTTTCGCGTGACACCGTCATAATCCTGTACTTTCAGGCTTCTGGCGACGAGCTTGCTATCTCCTGCCGCTTGAATAAGTCCCTGGTATTGTGAGCCGGTTACGGCCACTATATTTTTCAGACCACTTTTTGTAACCAGGAAGTCCTTATTGGGATGAACTATGATGTTGCCATCTCCATCGAGGAGAAAAGCATAACTGTTCTCACCAAAATTGAAATTGTGAACCGTGCTGGTGACATCTTTCAGGCTGATATCGGCGGCCAGCACGCCGAAATGCCTGCCGTCGCGGTATACTGTCTTGGCGACGGTGACGATGAAGTCGGTGGTCTTGTCCGGATTGATAACCGCATCCTCAAACGGTTTGGTTATGATAACCTCTCTACCGGCCGCCACCGCATCTTTAAACCAGGGGCGCGACTGCACCTGAAAACTGGCGGGTGGTATCCATCCGGAAGCGATATGAATCACATTTTCATCTGCCATACCGATATAAAAATCTTTTATGTTTTTGTGGGAGCCACGGACTTTCTCTACAAAAATCTTCTGCATCATCGGCGGATCAAAGCTCCGGGTGGTTTCGATGTCCGATGCGGTACAGTCGAGCAGCTGTTTATAGGTGCTGAACCAGAGATTCAAATCTGCGGCATTTCTGGCAGCCATGGACTGCATGCGCCTGTCAAGCTGCCCGGTGACAAGGCCGTGTGAGACGTAGTAGGAAACAGCTGTCACCACGCATAACGACGTGAGGCAGATGATCAATCCGGAAATGATATACCGTGCAGTTATTGATGTAATTCCTGTAGGCACTGATTACCTTTCTCGGCAGGTACGTCGTTCGGATCCGGCCTATAATCCCAAGACCGAACGTGCCTTCTGCAGTACCTCGTCAGGGTTGAACGGTTTGGTCATGTAGACATCTGCGCCCGCATCGGCACCCTTCTGTTTGTCAAATTCCTGCCCCTTGGCGGTCAGCAGCACAATGTACACGCCGCTGATGCCAAGTTCATTTTTCACGGCGTTACAGACGTCAAACCCGTTCATCTTCGGCATCATCACGTCAAGGAAAACTATCTCAGGTGTTTCACATTTGATGATATCGAGGGCGGTCTCTCCGTTATCGGCGGTGATCAGCTCGACCCCCTCATCTTCAAGTTCTTCCAATGTCTGTTCGAGAAGCAGCCTGATAAACGGTTCATCATCGACAATCAGTACTTTCGGCATGATTTTCTCTCCTTGTGAAGTATCAGAGCATTATTTTCTGGCGCGCATTCGCGGTAAAAAAGGCTTCCATCACATCTGCGGCAAAGAAAGCATCCACTACTGCCGGATCAAACTGTGTCCCGGAATATTTGCGCAACTCACCAAACGCATCATCAAGGCTTAACCCCTTGCGGTACGGCCGGTTGGTTGTCATTGCGTCAAATGAGTCGGCCACGGCGATGATCCGCGCAGTAATATCAATCTGATCGCCTGCAAGTCCATCCGGATAACCTCGGCCGTTAAATTTCTCGTGATGGTGTTTCACGCCGGGTATGGCTTGTTTTAGCTGGGTAATGTTACGGATAATCTCCTCGCCATACACCGCATGTTTCTTGATCTGCTCAAATTCCTCGTCGGTAAGGCTTGACTCTTTAAGCAGGACGCTGTCCGGTACCCCGATTTTGCCGATGTCGTGAAGGACGGCGCCGAGTTGCAGCCGTGCAGTATCCGCTTCCGGCAATTCCAGTACTTTCCCGATGGCAAGACTGTACTCCATAACCCGCTTGGTGTGGTTGCCGGTGTAGGGATCCCGCTTCTCAATCGTTTCAGCAAGGGTGTACACCGTCGTATAGAAGGCCTCTTTCAGCTGTTCATAGAGGCTTGCATTCTCGATTGCAACGGCCGCCAGCGAGGCGAGCGTCGTAAACAGCTTGAGGTCTTCGGCGCTGTAGGTAACCGGCTGGTCGTTTCCCAGTTTGATAACACCCACCACCGTGTCTTTTGCTTTGAGAGGGGCACACATGAGCGAACTTATGACGGCCTTCCCTTCGACAAAACGGTGATCAGAGCGGACATCATTCACAATTTCGGATCGTCCCGATTCCCATACGCAACCGGCGATGCCAACACCCCGGCTCACAGCAGCAGACGTTTCCAACCCCAGCCCGAACTCGCCAATCTGCTCCAGAACGTCGCTGTCCTTGTTCAGCAGCAGAACCGAAACGCTGCTCAAGGTAAATACCCTTCGAGCCTCCTCGATTATCAGGCGTGCCACTTCTTTGATGTCGAGGCATGAAGAAACCTTTTCAACAATATCGTACAGCAGGGTTATTTCACGGTATTTGTTCAGGGTCTCGCCGGCCAGAGTCCTCTTTTCACGATCCGAATCGGCCTGATGGGATAGCAGCGAGGCTACGGCAGCCGCTTTCCCGTTACCGCTGACCCAGCCGATAACCGATCCCGAGGCGTGTACCGGATGACGCTCCCCTTCGGCAGCTCCCTCGATGGCAAGCAGAATTGTGCCCTCGCAATTTTCAATGACAAGCGGGGTCTCCAGGGCAGCAATGAATTGCGAGAGCAATGGTGCAAATTCTCTCTTTTTCATTACTTTTCCAAGCATACCAGATGTTGGCATAGTGTTATCCTCCCCTATATTTACAGTCAAATTACGCCGTCAGAAGTCATATATCGAGTTGAATGTTGTGGTAGTCGTTCGTGTCAATCGGCACCGTAAAAAAGAAGGTGCTACCCACATCTGGAGTAGATTCCACCCAGATTTTACCGCCATGATGCACAATAATCTGCTGACTGATCGGCAGCCCGAGACCGGTACCTTCCGGCTTGGCAGTGAGCGTGTCTCCTATCTGCCTGAATTTTTCGAAAATACTTTGCTGGACGTCTTCGGCAATTCCGCATCCCGAATCCTGCACGCTGAAAAGTACACATTCGTCCTGTCGCCCTACGCGCAGGATAATTCGGCCGCGTGAAGTAAATTTTATGGCGTTGCCGAGAAGATTGCTGAGCGCGTTGAAAAGGCGGTTTTCATCGCCTCTGATAGCGGGTATGTCGCTGCCGGTGTCAATCAGCAACTCAAGGCCCTTCTGTTCGGCCAACGGGCTGAAAACAGCGACTACCCGCTTTAGTAGCTGATCGGGAGCCACGCGGGAAAAATTCCATTCCACTTTGCCCGCCTCCAGTGTGGCACAGTACAGCAAATCATTTATCAGCCGGGTAAGCCGGTCGCTCTCATTGGCGACTATGTCCAGATTGTTGCGAATCTGCGATATGGCCCGTTCGCTTTTTTCACCCGGCTCGACTGCAGGAAAGACGACCGCTTCCAGTTTTTTTCTAATCTGTTGTATAAACCCGACAACTGATGTCATGGGGGTACGAAGTTCGTGGGATACTGTCGTCAGAAAATCCGACTTGATCTGATCCATTTCTTTTAAGTCAGTAAAGGCTTTTTCAAGTTCGGCAGTACGCTCGGCGATCTTGGCATCCAGATTCAGAATGTTCCCCTGAAGTCGTCCAACCATGCTGTCGAGCGCCGTTGCAACAATGCCGATCTCGTCATCGCGCTTCAAAGGGCAGCGGGCGTCAAGGTCTCCATCAATTACCCGCAGAGCAGTATCCCGTATCTGCAGAAGAGGCGCAGTCAGCTTTTTTACAAACAGATAGATCAGTGCTATGGAAATAAGCAGCGTCGTGATAAATATTGCCAGCACCCGGTTGCGCACGATGCGAGCGCTTTCGCTAAGTTCATCCAGATATGCCGAGGAGCAGATGTACCAGTCAAATTCCTTGTAATAGCGCACCCACGAGATTTTCCCGTAGATGTAATGTTCAGGCTCAGAAGGCTTGTCCCAGAGATAGCGCAGCCCCTGTTCCTTGTCGGCGATGCTGACAAGCAGGGGGAAAAGCGGTTTCCTGGTCGATTGATCAAGCATCAGACTGACATTGGTGTATTCAATATTGGCATTGGGGTGAATCTGCATGACGAACTGGCCGTCAAAAATGTAAATATAGCCGGTTTTAGCAATTTTAGTCTGGCGCAGGCGCTCACGAAGATTGTCAATTGCGATGTTTTTTTTGGTTTGAACCATGTTTTCAATGTCGTCGAGGTACACGCCGGTGCCGATAACGATGCTAAATTCAGGGATGTGTCTGAAGTAGGTGATTTTTTCAACCGGATGTTCTTCTCCGAGACGGCGCCACCAGTAGGAATAATATCCGTCTCCCGCCCCTTTACGTGCCATTGCAACCATGGGGGGCACGACCAGGTTGCCTCTGGTATCTCTGACTTTCGAGAAATCGGCATTATTCAGCTTTGGATCAGGGTGCGAAATGAGGACGGAATTATAATCCGAGGCCCAGATGTAGTCGTTACGGCCATATTTTACCAGGCGCAATTCGTTCAATAATGTGCGTCGTGCCTGTTCACGGGTCATTGAGCCGGAACGTACGGCGGCCAGTAACTCACGAATCCGGGCATCGGCTACTGACAAAATATTGTTGAGTTGCTGTTTGCGCTCCAAAGTTATGGACTGGCGGTAATTCTGCAATTCAAGGTTGGCCTGCTCCACCATGTTATACACATTATTCAGTATGGTGCGGGAAGCATTTTCTTCTATTTTTTCTACGGTAGACTGGGTAAAGGGAACTGACAGCAGATACATCGCGGCAAACAGCACGACGATGGCAATCGTGGAAGGGAAAAATATGCGGGCAAACAATTTTGATCTAAGCATCTGACATGACCTGACATTTTAACGGGTTCACACCATTGTGGCTTGTACGTTTCATCCGTAGGCTGTGCAGAAATGTGCTTTTTGATTTTTAATAAATTGATTTGGAAGGCGTTTTATAGCAAATTACATCGTCATAAACCAGCATAATATTGTGTACAATATATCCTGAAAAAGTGGAGGGGTTTTTCGCCTTCCAACAGGCCAGCGAGACCATTTATTGTGATGTCATTAACCGGAGCTATAGTAGATTTCAAGCGCCTTGAGGTGATGGCCGGCCGCACGTCAGCCGTCCATCGGCTCGACCCGCGAGTCAAAGTCGTGGTAACGCTGGTATTCATACTCACCGTTGTATCGTTTGGCAGGTACGAGATTGCGGCTCTTTTGCCGTTCTTTGCCTTTCCCGTTGCAATGATCAGCATCGGAAATCTTCCACCGCTTTTCATTGCAAAGAAAATTGCCCTGCTTTGTCCGTTTGTCCTGATGGTGGGGTTCTTTAACCCGCTGGTTGACCGCGAAATATTGCTTCATATCGGCCCGCTCGCCATTTCCGGAGGGTGGATCTCGCTGGCATCGATCCTGGTCCGTTCATTTCTCACCATTGGGGCAGCGTTCATCCTGGTTGGCATTACCGGCTTTGCCTCGATCTGCCAGGCGCTTTCACGCCTGGGTATGCCGCAGATCTTCACTGTCCAGCTATTGTTCCTATATCGCTACATTCTGGTGCTATCGGAAGAGGTTGCCCGTTCATCACAGGCACGTGAACTCCGTGCCTGCGGCTGTAAAGGGGCCGGCATCGTCAGCTTCGGATCGCTGGTCGGGCACTTGCTTCTGCGCACCTGGCAGCGCGCAGAAAACATCCACCTGGCAATGCTGGCACGGGGGTTCTCCGGAGAACTTATTGTGCGCCAGTCCCATCGTTTCGGCCTGCGTGAGCTGTTGTTTCTCTCAGGCTGGTCGCTGTTTTTCATCACATTCCGAATTGTAGACATGGTGAGTCTGTTGTCGGGGGGGCGGCCATGAGCCACCATATTGTCGAAGTCAGGAACCTGCGGTATGTTTATTCAGACGGGACGGCGGCGCTCAACGGGGTTTCGTTCCGCATCACTCACGGGGAGTCGGTGGCGGTCATCGGAGCCAACGGGGCGGGTAAATCGACCCTGCTGCAGCATCTGAACGGTTTTCTTGAGCCAGGCGACGGGGAAGTGCTGATCGGAGAAACTCCGCTGACAAAAGCGACGCTACCGATCATCCGGCGCACGGTCGGCATGGTATTTCAGAATCCCGATGACCAGCTTTTTATGCCGACAGTATTCGATGACGTTGCTTTCGGGCCTCTCAACCTGGGGCTGGAGCCTGATCTCGTGGAGCGACGGGTCATGGAGTCACTGCAGCGGGTCGATGCCGGACACCTGCGTGACAAGCCCCCTTACCACCTCTCGGGGGGAGAGAAAAAACGGGTGGCGATTGCCACCGTGCTGGCAATGGCGCCCGACATACTGGTCATGGATGAGCCGACCAGCGGCCTCGACCCGTTTTCCCGCCGGCAGCTCATGGCGCTGCTGCGGGAGTTCCGTCACACGAAAATCTTCACCAGCCATGATCTCGACATGGTGCTTGAGCTGTGCCCGAGGACGATCGTGCTTCACGAGGGTGTGGTTATGGCCGATGGACCGACGAGGGATATTTTTCGGAATGAAGAGTTGTTGAGCACCTGCCGTCTTGAACAGCCGCTCTCCATGCAGCGGTGCCCGGCCTGCGGTGTGGTCAGATGCTGATTCGGGCGATTATTCTGATGAACTTGGCGCTGTTCTTCTACACCTGGGCCGTATTCAGCGGCAGGCGCCAGGGTTTAAAGACACGGCACCTGATAATTTTCGGCATCGGGTTGGCGGCTGATATTCTGGGAACCCGCGAAATGAATGCCTTCGCAGCCGCGTTCGGCAAGGCTCCCCAATGGCACAACATCACCGGCATCGCCTCGCTGGCCGGCATGGGATTTCACTTTCTGCTGGCGCTGACAGCAACGCTGATGGGAAAAGCGGAAACCGTCAACCGGGTTTTTCACCGGGTCAGCCTGACCATCTACTTCTGCTGGCTGGCAGCCTTCGTTAGCGGCGCCGTCTCAGGCATGCTGCGGATGCACCGTTGAAGAATATTCCCAGAAGGCACCGGCGACAAATCATTTTGTGAAGCCCACGAGGTACATTGCGTTATTTGTCCAAAACCTCCAGCGCCTTCTTCAGCATCCCCTCCTGCAGGTCACCCAGCTGACGGGTCAGGTCGTCTTCGGCCTTGAAGTCGGGCCGGATTCCCCTGGTGTAATGACCTTCACCATTGCTGTTGAGGACTCTAGCGGTCACCGGCAGCAGGGTTTTGTCGCCGAACCGGAGCGCCATAAAAACATACGGTTTACCGCAGGTGGTTGCACCGACGGTATAGACCGGCATATGGGGGCGCAGGCCGTTGATGAGCGCCTCGCTGGCGGAACAGGTCTCATCGGTGGTCAGCACCACCAGGCGGCGGATGCTGATTGAATCGGCGAGTGGTGTAAATACATAACTGTTACTCCGGTCTTCGTAGCGCAGCGAATGCTCAGTCTTTACAAACAGCCTGCCGTTCAGTCTGATACCGGCGATCAGGTCAGCCAGTGTGGAGGCATTACTGATCCTCCCACCGGGATTGTAACGCAGGTCGAGTACCAGGTCCCGGATACCCTCCTTCTTGAATGTTGCAAAGTGATGTTCCAGGTACTTGAACTGGTCGGAGTCGAAGCCTTCCAGAAAGAGGTAGCCCACGGCAGTGCCGCTGGCAGTGTGGATCACCCTGCTCATGGGGGGATCCTGCTGGCTGCTGCCGATGGTCATGGATACCGTTCTTTTCTTTCCCCGTGCGGAGACCACGCCGAGTGATACGACGGAATCGGCTTTCCATGTCCCGAAGCGCTTTTCCCAGCTCTCCTTGTCGATGAGTTCCTTCGCCTGTACGCCGTTTATCGTGACGACCCGATCACCCCTGACAAGCCCCTTTTCTCCTGCAGGGGATTTTCTGTCGACCTTCATCAGCGTCAGACTGTCCTTAACCGGCGCCCAGCGCAGTCCGATACTTTCGCTTTCAATTCCTGACTCGTTCTGTTTGTAGTCAGCAGTGCTGATCACCTTGCTGAAGCGGTCTCCTCGCGGCCGGATCGCCTTGATGAACTTGTTGATGCCGGTTATATCCTCTGCTGCGGTACGGACTCTATCGGGCCACAGGCTCTCATCCCGCATGGCCAGACGGACAAAGGTCTTGTCGCCCGGCCAGAATGGTGTCCCCTGCAGTCGGGCGATCAGTCGTGCCGGCCCTGTGTTGTATATCAGCATGTTGATGGACTGCTTGAACCATAGATTGGTGAGGAGCAGAACCAGGATAACAGTACAGGATACCCCTGTCAGTCTGTAGCGGTTGCGCCATGATGATTCGGGCGGCAGTACTGCGGGGGGCGCATACCAGATACATGAAAGGACGAAGAGTATGACGGCGCCAAAAAGTGCCATGTTGCAGGTCTCACTGTAGCGCTCCGGTATGACACTCAGTATGCTGAGTCCGGAAAAGAGTGTCTGGGATACCCAGTAGAGTCCCCGAGGGAGCGAATCCTTCCGGAACTTCAGCCAGCATACGACCAGCAGACCGAATACCAGTGATGGTATTCCGGCCAGGATCTCGTTCATGCCGAGCCATTTTTGAAATACATCCGTGATTATGCTGGAGACACCGGAATACAGGAACATCAGCCCGCCGACAAATACAGAAGAAGGAACAGCACTCCGCACCGTAAAGAAGAGTATTCCCGACAGTGTAAGCATCAGCGAGACGAGGATGGCTGCAGTCAGGTTTTCCTTGGAACCGGGCATCGGCATGGCGATGAATGTCATAATGAGACAGAGAAGTGATAAGTAGCGGCTGTCGCTGAGGTTGTATTTACAGAGGCAGAGGCAGATGAATGCCGTCATTCCGCATACGATGACTGCCAACATGATGATCGGATGATAGGTTGATTCAATAGTCTTGTAGACTTCTTTGCCATACCACTGCGCCATGAGGAGTGCGATACAGCCGCCCCAGGCCAGTGCGCCGGGAAAACGCCCGCTCAGACGTGTTGCCAGAACCGCCAGCAGGCAGAACGATATGACCCCGCCCAGCAGCAGGCCGCTCTCGGCATCGTATTTATCCCCCAGGAAGGTGACGTTTGTCAGATCGAACAAAGATGCCACCACCAGCGTCAGTGAACAGGCCAGCATGACGTACACCAGCAGCATACCACTCTGTCCCATCCGGTCGCCATTCTTCCAGGCATAGAGGGATACCGACAGCGCCGAAGCGAGGGATGTCCAGAAGAAGCCGATCTCGATACTTGATGCCACAAGGGTTGACCATGCCAGCGTGACGGCCGTGACCAGCGTCATCATGATGATGTATATGCCGGGGGTGCGGGGAGCGCTCATCTCAAAACGGATACGCGTCCGGATTATCAAAGTCTGTGTCGTCTACTGTTGTGCTGAACGGTACGTCATCTTTGCCTCTATCCCCTTTACCGCCCAGCATCTTCATGGTCTCGCCGACGATCTCGGTGGTGTAGCGGTCATGGCCGTCCTTGCCCTCCCATTTGCGGGTCTGGATGCGCCCTTCGATGTAGACCGTTTTTCCTTTGACGAGGTACTGCTGGGCGATGTCGGCCAGTCTGCCCCACAGCACGACCTTGTGCCATTCGGTCTGCTCCACCATCTCGCCGGATTTGTTCTTGTACTTTTCCGAGGTGGCGACAGAAAAGGTTGCCACGCTCTGCCCGGACGGGGTTGCACGGATTTCGGGGTCTTTGCCCAGGTTGCCGATGATGATTGCCTTGTTGAGTGATGCCATAATGCGATTCCTCCAGAATTTCTTGTTTTCTAGTGCGTTCCGGGCGCTACCGGTTAGATCAGGTTTCAGCCTCCCTGATAGCGACAGAAGGTATGGCGTTACCAAAACAGACCGACATAAAGGCCGGGAAATACCGGTCAGTAGTCGAAAAACCGGTTCTGATAATGTTGTTCACCATCGCATGCGAAAGTACACCGCCCTCCATATCGATGGAGATTTTATAGCGCACTTCCCCGTTTTCCATGTCCATCTCAAAATTTCCTATGCCGATGCCGAAGTTAGCCCTAGTCAGGAAATCTGCTGCTTCCTTGCGGCGTCCATCTGGAACTTTTGGGGCAATCTCCACGTAAAAAAACAGGGAATCATGCTCCTCTCTGACTACGAATACCGCTTTGAAATCAGAATTTTTGCCGTTGGCCCCTGTTCGCAAAACCGGTGCGTCAGCATCACGGTGAAAATTCCAGTTCTCAGCCCGAAGCGCTTCTTCTATCACTCCGAGAAGACCGGAATTATCATCCTTTTTCCCTTTTATAAGCTCCAATACACTCATGACCTTTTCCTCCTTTGTAAAATATGAAGATCACTTTGCTACGAGAATAATATACTACCTCCCCCGGATAGCGTCCGAGGTTCAGAATAAATTCTGCTGGCACTCGCCGCATTTCTTTTTCGGTTTATGAAGGGATGTCTGGATTTCAACTTCTCCCTCATATTTGCCAAGCAGCGAAGGACTGTCCGGGCTGTGTTTCAACAGATTGCCTTCGATCATTCCCTCGTTAAAATTGGCGTAACAGTAGGCGCATTTGAAGTCGCAGGTGTTGTACATCCCCATGTCGGCCGATTCTACACAGCCACAAATTTCTCGCTGGTTTTTGTCCTTATCCTCAACGGCTTTCGTTCCGAACAGCTCACCGATCAGCTTGCCGTCGATACAGGCGCCGTGCTCTATTCCGATGCCAGACAGATCGATATCCTCGCTGCAGG
Organism: Desulfuromonadales bacterium; assembly: GCA_037129245.1. Taxonomy (GTDB): domain Bacteria; phylum Desulfobacterota; class Desulfuromonadia; order Geobacterales; family Pseudopelobacteraceae; genus JACRCG01. The sequence goes on along the minus strand of JBAXVE010000016.1, from coordinate 7,775 downwards.
AGAAGATCTGCAGGCCGTGACTATCAGCGATAGTCTTGAAACCCCGCGCGATCTGATTGAGTTCCGCAGCATGCTCCGGCGCGGTGATGTCGTCCAGTCTGATGCCAGTGCCTTGAAGAGCCTTATCAAGCCGTCCCTGTCCCTTGCCGTAGAAGTCGTAGAAGCTGAACACCAGACGGCGTGCTGATTTGTTGAGGTGCCAGGCTATTTGTTCTGCCTGCTCCAAATGCCAGGATACCGGCGTAATGCTGGAGAGGACAACCGGATCATAGCGCCACACCACCCGCTCAGGACAGATACGGCCGGCAAGTTCCTGCATGGTAGAAATGCGCTCTTTCAGCGGCGGCACTCCCGGTTCAAAGATTTTGTCGTACGGGTTGAGGGTGAACTGGAAATAGTAGTTCAAACCTCTGTCATCCAACTCATTCAGGTGCTTCATGAGCGGCTCTGGATTCTTCGTCCAGAAGCAGATGGCGTCCACATCCTCCGGTTTCAGGCTGAACCCTGATATCTGGTTGCTGTTGAAGGGGTTGACCCGGTGGAAGAATCCTTCCCGTATGCGGTTCATAAACCAGTCGGCGTAGAAGGCCGGGATGTCGGTGCGTCTGCTGGCGGAGATGATCATTGGCTTACCTCGCTATCTCAAAAACCATGTGGTGGAAGTGAACATTGTACTTTGGCCGGAGTCCGTCGCTGCCGACGAACAGGTGCTGCTGCATGACCTGCGGTAAACGGAAGTTGGGGCGGATGGTGGTTGTCTGAGCGACCGGCCTGTTGACTGTCAACCCGTTATCATACAGATGGGCTGAAAGTTCGTTCATCAGGCTCTTGACCTCATCATACTGGTTTTCCACGAATACCAGGTAGCGGCAGGTGGAGCGTCTGATCAGCCGCTCGAAGGTATCAATCGCCTTGGAGCGGTCCGTATAAACTTCTGCCAGGAAGTTCTGACCGATGATAATGTCCTTGTCGGCCACGCCGCAGGTGCATTGACGGGCGAGGCATTCTACCACATCGCATGATCGGCTGTTCAGCTTGAAAGTAGTGTTGCCGGATTTGTAGTAGGGCATCATGGAAGGGACCAGTTCCTGATGGATCATGTTCCAACCCGGCTGTCGGTCGAACACTGTTGCTTCGACATTGGCGAGTCTGCGTGCACGTTTACGGAGGTAGGCTGCCAGGCCCAGTGCTTCCGGGCAGGGTCCGCCACCGAAGAATGCTGCCTTCAGGGTGCCGGATGCAAAGAGAGAATCAGGTAGTTTGGCCGCTTCCAGCACATGGCAGATCGGCTCGATGTAATAGGGAAAATACGCCAGCAGGTAGGCAGACCGGAAGTCGATTTCATTATAGGGGATCGTACGGCCGATCGGCATATTGTAGAGCTTGCGTATACGGTAGACGTGTTCCTGCATATCAACAGCAGCGTCGGTAAATTTTGCTTCAGGAATATTGTTGCTGCGGCAGTGCCAGTTGAATACCTGTTGAGCGGGATTGTGTGTCGGGAACATGCTGTGCCTCCATGATCAGTTTGCCGATTCTTTCGGCTTCTGATATGGGACACGGCAGTGGGGTGGCGGATTTCAAAAAAAATATTTGCCGCAGATCCGTTTCATTGATTAAGACAGATTGTTCTTTGATTATTTCTCTCTGTCATGTTGATGATTGTTCCGCCCCGCTAGATAACCGTACTTATCCAATTACGTTCACACAGTTTCGGAATCGACAGAATATTTGTCTTCACTCAATCGAGCCTTCATTATAGTGACATCGTTGAACCCGTTCTGGATCAAAGTTTTACGAAAATACGAGGGACAGACTGAACAATTAGCGCCTAAAATGACCTCCTTTGGGACTCTTTGTTTTTGCCCCATATGGTTCCAAATTATATCATTTGTAAAATAGTATCCTTCTGAAGTTTTGCAATCCTGAATCGAAACGAGTTCTCGATATTCTTCTTCATATTTCCAATCTTTTGCTTTTGTGAGAAAGATTTCTTGACCTTTGTCTGATGAAGTATCAGATGGATTAGAGAAATCCACTATAGGCCGCTCATTGGTGTCAGGATAGCTCACATGACGCAATCTGCCGTTATCGGCAGTGTATTCGAAGCCAATTGCAATGCCTCGGTGACGATCCGCATAATGCGACCAGATGAGAGGACAAGTTTTGGTTGCTGAAAAACACAGCAAGCCGACTTCTAGAGCCATTCGCTCTCTCCACTCACGCAGAAAAAGTTCTTTGTCTGGTCTCAAATTCTGGTCTACCTCGCTAAGGACCGGGCGAACCTCAAATGGGTCGTTTAGATTATGAATAGTCGATATTTTTAGACTACGAGTTTCTATGCATCGAATTGCATTTTCAGCAGAAAAATATTGATACACAATAATGCTTGGATCGCCCAATTCATTAATACGTTTCTCTGTTGTCACCATTTTTATACTCCGGCTCACCAATGTAAAACCACGACCGCATTTATTTTGAAATTCAAACATCCATTAACATGTCCATAGCCAGAAGGGAAATCCAAATGGAAGAAACGGCCATGGTAATGCTATGTTGATATCTGCTACGTTTCCTTTGATTGTTCAGAAATACGCCCCACAATAATGACCGCAAGCAATGCAATTATCCAAATACTGTAATGCGTTAATGCAACACTATACACTAACCAGCCGATTGCGTTAATTATGATTAAGGAACCTCATTTTGCTGATGAATTGTTCACCCACCCCATAAAACGACACCACTTTAACAACCCCATCCTGCACTTCAGCAGCAAATCCGTCATAGACCATTATAACACCCGGAGGGGTTAATAGTTCCCGTTCCGGTGTGCCATATATCTTTTTAAAAGATCCCGCCGATTGCCTGCCATCCTGCCTGACGATCACAAGCTCAATCCTGTCATCTTTGCCAAGCTCCCTGGCTGCAACTGCAGTCATATTTGCAGACTCGTAAATATCCAACTTTAGGCCCGCATCAGTTCGCTTGGTCATTTTGTTCAACTGCTGCTGAATGCCGGGGCTTACCGGCCCTGTTTTTAGCTGAGAAGTTGGAGCCGGAAGTTTTTTCCCTTGCTCCGTATCGAGTGCCTTCACATTCAAGATGTACCGGGCACGGTTTGTGTGAATGCCGAGTTGCCTGCTTTCAAGATATGTCCGGAAAATCGCTTTCGATCTCTCTTCTTCACGATTTTCCAACTGAATCATGCCGATGTTGTAAAGAAGCGCCGGCTTCAGTTCTTTGCTTGTCTGCAGCAGCGGTTCCAGTTTTTTCAGTGCCTGCGGTGCAGCTGTATCGACTCCATCTGCAATCCCGTCAAGATAGGACGCTATGGCTTCCAGCATTTTTGCCTTATCAGATTCGGGAAATACCTGCAGCAGGTCTCTCGCTGCGTTTTTCGCTTTGATCCCATTACCGGCCATAATATAGCCTGCCGTCAGGTTGACGTGGGCAGGCAGATACCAGGGATCCCGCTCCTTCGCTTTCTCAAAGTTGATAATTGCCTCGTCGATGGCTTCCTTGAATGACTCTGAAGCGAGACATGCCTTTACGCCTCGGGGAGTATCACCGGGCAATGGCTCGGCGATGGTATTACCGTCAAGCAGAACAGGGAGCGCAAAACGGGATGGTAGAAAGCGGTCGCACGATGAGAGTCTGGTGATTGCGTCCTGGTAATGCACCAGTCCAATATTGTTGAATACTTCACGGCTGGGGAATTTTCCGAGGAAATTGTTGAACAGGGAATCAGCCTTGCGTAAGTCGCCATGCACAAGGTAGTGCACCCCGAGTTTGAACATCACCACTTCTTCAGCCACAGCGGCCAGCTTTGACCTCACTCGCGCAGCTCTGTTCTCGGGGTCGGGATGTGTCGGGTCATCATACGTCTGGGCACTGGTCTCGTGTTTCAAATATTCGCGAATAAAATTGGTTCCGTCTTTTCCTACAATAGCCTGCGGGTCGTAGCCGGCCATCGCCATGTACACAATGCCAAATCCATCGGCATCAAGTTCCTGCATCCTTCTGGTTGCCTGTACCTGCTTGGTTTCTATTGGAAATAAAGCAAGCAGCGATCTGGAAGCGGGGTCCCCCTGAAAGGCCTTGATTTCTGACAGCGTATCAAGGTGTTTGAAGTCGTTATTGGCAAGGTGCGCCAATTCATGTCCCAGAATGAAAGCGAGCCGGGAGTCTCCTTTGTCGGGTGAAACACTGGCATAGCAGGCCTTCAGAGAGTTCTTTGACAGGATGATCCCGCCATCCGGTAATGCTGCTGCATACAGATCGGTGGACTTCTTCAAAATGAGCAGTTTAGGTGGACGACCGGCGGTCTTGTCGGCTGCAGCCCGGACTCTTGTGAATACCCGATGGGCACGGGTGACGAGAGGCTCCTCCCTGGCAGTAAGTTCAAGCTGGTTCTCTTTCAGCCATTTCGTGCTGTCCTTGGGACTGCGCGTCGTCGCGGAACATACGGGCGTGTGGAATAGACAAGCAGCAAGAGTGCAAAATATGATGATCCTCAGCACACTCATTTCCAATTCCCCATAAGGATGAATGGAGCCCAGTAGTAGGGGTGGGAGTATGGTTTTGATGTGTCGGCGCTGTAGCGTTTTCTGTCGGATCCACGCTCCGGTGAGCTTTCTTTCGTGGTCGCCTGTATGGTTCCGTTCAGCAGTGCCAGCTGGGCCTGTCTCAGGGCCTCCACCTTCGGCAGTTTTTTCTCCTCTTTCAGCCGGTAAAACTCCTTCATAAGCATAGCCGTGCTGTTGTCGGATACAGGCCACAGGGTGGCTATGACCGATTTGGCTCCCTGGTTCATGGCAATAGCGCCGAAGCCCTCTATCTCGATACCTTTGCCAGTCGTTCCCATGGCGGTCTCACAGGCTGAGAGGGTCAGCAATTCCGATTCCTGAAAGAAGCTGCCGTTCCTCAGTTTGTCGAGGCTCATGGTGCTGCCGTCGCCCAGCAGTAGAAAGGAGTCACGGTCAGTGCCGGGAGCAAACTTGAAGTGGCTGGCAATATGGACCACCGGATTGCGCAGGGAGGTCTCGTTCATGGATGCTTCGGTAAAGTTTTTGTTGAGTCTGATTTCTCCGGGGATGACGCCTCCGGCATTGCTTTTGACGATGCCGTTCAGTTCTCCCGGTACGTTGGGGAGTGCCGAGAAGTCTGCGTGTACTTTGTCACTGACACCGAGGGCGGCTACTTTCCATTGTGCCTTTGCCGGTAGGACTACTTTGTCTCTGGCGGCTTCGGCATACATGACGGTACGGTAGTTCTCTGCCACATAGGTGGTGCCGTTGTGGAGTACACCGAACGGCAGATAGCGCAGTGCTCCGTCGAGGGAGAGCATGAGGGTTTTGGCCTGGCTGGCTTCAAGGTCTTTCATCACCGGCGCCAGCAGGATGTCGTAGAGTTCTTTGGCCTGAGGGCGCGGGTCAAGTTTGGGGTTGGATACCGCATCACGCAGGGCGAATATCTTTTTGTTGAGGTCGGCAGCTTTGATGATGCTGTGGCGGGCAAGTTGAATGTCGGGGGTGGTGAGGAGTATATGGACCTTGTCGGCCGTTATCAGGTAATGGAGCAGGACGGAGCCTTCACCCAAAGACTTGAGGGTACTTTTCAGAGTGGTGAGGGTTTTAAGTCCTTTGGCGCCGATATCTTCAAGGCGGTCGGGATCTGTCCTGGCTTCTTCCTTCATCCCTTTTATCAGGCGGGCCAGGAAGTCGTTGAATACGGCGGTTGCCTTGACGTCTTCTTTCATCAGGACATCGAGGCGGGATTTCTCAGTTTCGGTGAGAGGGTAGTATTTTGCCTTGTTCTTCAGTTCGCCGATCTCCTTGCCCAGTTTGGCGTTGCTGGAGGAGATGGCTTCGTATTCTCGCAGCCAGGGTTCTTCAGTGGCGATGTAGCTGGCACGGGTGGTTAGTTTGTTGGCGGCGGAGGAATCACGACGGATGAACCCGAAGTACTCATCCTCCTTGAGCATGGCCAGCACCTGCTGGGCTTCAGCAAAGCGACCCTGTTCGATCAGAAGCTCGGCAAGACGCTGGTAGCGGTCTTCCAAGGTTTTGTCGAAGCTATTCAGTTCATCCCTGCCGATCATGAAAACATTCTGGCGCAGGGATTGGCTTATGTTTACCGCCTGCTTGGCAAAGAAGATCGCTGCAAGGGGGTTGGATTGACTGGAGAGTAAATAGGAATAATTATTCAGGGAAGTTGCGGCAGAACTAGGTATATCAAAATTGGATGTGATTCTGATAGCAAGCTGGTAGAGTGGCTCGGATTCTGCATAGTTGCCAGTAGTATAATACAAACATGCTAGGTTGTTTATTGAAATGGATGTGACGGGATGTTCTGGGCCCAAGGCTTTTTCTCGGATCGCCAAGGCCCGTTTATTAAGTGGTTCTGCTTCTGAGAATCGACCGGCAAAAAAATACATTTCTGCCAGATTGTTGAAAGATCGTGCCATTTCAGGGTGATCTGGCCCAAGCGCCTTCTCATAGATAGATAGTGCCTTCAAATATAGTGGCTCGGCTTTTGTATAGCGGTCGGTAGCCATATATAGTTTAGCTAGGTTATTGAGGATAGAACCAGTGTCGTGGTGTTCTGGGAGTATCTTCTCATAGAGTGCCAAGGCGCGTTTATAGAGCGGTTCCGCCTCGGCATAGCGACCGGTGGTTTGGAACTGTCCGGCCAGATTGTTAAGTGAGATGCCTGTGTCGGGATGCTCTGGCCCGAGCGCCTTCTCTCGGATTGCCAAGGCACGTTTAAATAGCGGTTCCGCCTCGGCATAGCGACCGTTGGTTTTGTACAGTCTGGCCAAATTGTCTAATATTGAGGCAGTGTCAGAGTGCTCCGGTCCGGGCACCTTCTCAAAGATTATCAAGGCGCGTTTATAGAGCGGTTCCGCCTCGGCATACCGTCCGGTTTCATAATAATGTAACGCTAGATTGTTAAGTGAGATGCCTGTGTCGGGATGCTCTGGCCCGAGCGCCTTCTCTCGGATTGCCAAGGCACGTTTAAATAGCGGTTCCGCCTCGGCATAGCGACCGTTGGTTTTGTACAGTCTGGCCAAATTGTCTAATATTGAGGCAGTGTCAGAGTGCTCCGGTCCGGGCACCTTCTCAAAGATTATCAAGGCGCGTTTATAGAGCGGTTCCGCCTCGGCATAGCGACCGGTGGTTTGATACAGTCCGGCCAGATTGTTAAGTGAGATACCTGTGTCGGGATGCTCTGGCCCGAGCGCCTTCTCTCGGATTGCCAAAGCACGTTTAAATAGCGGTTCCGCCTCGGAGTATCGGCTGGTAATTTCATAGAGAAGTGCCAAATTGCTGTGGGAGGTAGCGGTATCAGGATTCTCGGGGCCTAATGCTTTTTCACGGATTGCCAGGACACGTTTGTATAGTGGTTCTGCTTCTAAATATCGGTCGGTGTTGTAATAGAGTAAAGCCAGGTTGTTGAGAGAAGTTGCTGTGTCAGGATGATCTTGCCCGTAGCTGCTTTCATTTATTGAAACAATGTTATTTAAGAGCGCTTCTAGTGCTTCGTTATTATTTGTTTTTTTATATAGTTTGACAAGGGATTCTAGTGATAGAAGTACTCTTGTGTCTTGTTTTCCGTACAAATTTTCACTAATAAGTACTACCTTTTTGAATAAGGATTCTGCATCAACATAGCGTCCAATTGATTCGTATAATTTTCCTAGATATTCCGTAATTATTTGCCTCGTCAGCAGAATTCGTTATTACACGGTGGTTCAGGCAAGTCGCCAAGTG
>JBAXVE010000015.1:0-53785 GCA_037129245.1 Desulfuromonadales bacterium | reverse complement strand
AGGCAGAGGTCTGCAAAACCTTTATTCAGCGGTTCAAATCCGCTCGCCGCCTCCAGTTAATTAAAATGGGTTAGACGTGTACGTCTAGCCCTTTTTCGTGATGTACTCCTCAAATGTGCATGGAACCAAGTGCAACAAAATTTGGCTGCTGGGGAATGGGATAATCACGCTTTATCACAGTAGAGATTTGTGATAGCCTCCACCAGTTTCAATTCCGGGGATTAGCATGATGCGTACTTTCATACTATTCATAACTGCCGTCTTTCTGATTAGTCCGGCGGGTGGATGCACCCACGTCGCCCGTGAGGATGCCAGTCGGATCAGTCTGCCTGAGCGGAACTACCCCGCCGGGGTGATTGCATCGTCGGGGGGATATCGGTTTCGTATACCTCTGGAGTCGACTCATTCTAGGAGGAGTTTTGCTTTCACAGGATACAGCCAGTCACAGGCGACTGCTGCAGTACCCGAAGAGACGAGCACCGTTCCTGACGGAACAGTGTTACACGTGGATACAACCTGGCGAGGAACGGTGCTGGTCAGAGGGAGTGTTATCGTGGCACCGCAGGCTACTCTGCGAATCGAGCCCGGCACCATCGTCCGTTTTTCGTCTGAGGACGCCAAAAATATGCCTTCGCGCCTGGTGGTTCAGGGGCGCATTCAGGCTGTCGGGACTGCGGATAAACGTATAATGATGACATCTGAACGCCCGGATGGATGGGGTGGTGTACTGTTACATGCGACGGAAAAACGGAACCAGCTGGAGCAGTGCAGTATCGAGCATGCCTCGGTTGCTGTCGGTATGCAGTATTCAGTGCTGGCGCTGAAAAATTGTTCTCTGACGCATGCTCGTGTTGGAATTTTATCTCGCGATTCGTTTGTCCAGCTTAGCGGTGGCTCCATCAGTGGTGGCGGGATCGGCATTGAGCTGCATGACAGCGAACTGGAGGCCCGCGATACAGCAATCAGTTCGTGCAGGCAGGGTGTGGTCGCGTTTCGATCGTCAGTAGCACTGACTTCTGTCAGGATTAGCGGCAGTGAGCAATTTGGATTCACAGCCGATGAATGCAGAATCAGGTTAACGTCATCGGAGCTTTCTTCCAATGGGACCGGTGCTCGCATTAAGGGGGGGAGCGGACAGATTTCCATGGGCAGCTTTGTGAAAAACAGAGTGGTTGCTCTTCACCTGTCCGGTGCACGTCTGAAGATCAATCGCTGCAGTTTTAGCGAAACGGGTGGGGATGCCGTGCGGTTTGAGGATGGACAGGCGCTTGTGTGGGACAGTGCGTTTTCAGCAAATGCCGGTTATAACATTTACAATGCCGGCAGCGACGATGTACATGCGATTCAGAACTGGTGGGGGAGCAGTGACCGCTCCGGGATAGTCGGCAAAATTTTTGACCGGGCACGGAATACCGGCTCCGGGGTGGTACACTACTCTCCCTGGGCTACTGCAAAGCCAGCGCTTGCCCCGTGATCGACTGACGTATATATGAGTATCTACCTTGATAATGCTGCAACGACATATCCGAAGCCTGACGCGGTTTACGACGCGGTCATGCACGCCATGCGCGAAGTCGGTACCTCACCGGGGCGGGGTGGCTACCGGCGTTCCCTGGAGGCGGACCGCATCGTCTTCCGGACCCGCGAGATCATTGCCCGGCTTTTTTCGATTGCCGATTCCTCTCGAATAATCTTTACCCATAACGCGACCGCTGCTCTCAATCTTGCCCTGCATGGTTTCCTCTCCGGAGGGGATCATGTGGTGACAACCTCCATGGAGCATAATTCGCTGCTGCGTCCTCTGAATGCTCTCAGCAGCTGTGGAGTGGAAGTGACGATCGTGCCAGCGGGGAGTGAGGGAGTAGTTTCCCCGGACGACCTCCGTCGCGCGCTGAGGCCGAATACTACCATGGTAGCACTTGGTCATGTCTCAAACGTCTGCGGCGCTGTTCAGCCGATCGGGGCGGTCGGGGCGCTCTGCCGCGAGTCCGGCATCCGGTTTCTGCTTGACGCTGCCCAATCGGCCGGCAGTGTGGATATCGATGTTGCTGCAATCGGTATTGATCTGCTTGCCGTCCCAGGTCACAAGGGATTATTGGGCCCCCAGGGTACCGGATTCCTCTATGTGGCGCCCGGCATCGATCTGAAGCCTCAGCTACAGGGGGGGACCGGCACGTATTCTTCCTCCGAGCACCAGCCTGCCGGCATGCCTGACGGGTTCGAGGCAGGAACCCATAATCTGCCAGGCATTGCCGGTCTGATGGCAGGTGTCAGTTTTGTCATTGAGAGGGGGCCTTCAGCACTGTTGCGGCACGAACAGGACTTATTGCGCGATGCCGCTGCAGCGCTTTTATCGGTGGAAGGGGCGACTATCTACGGTCCACGCGAATGGGCGCAACTGGGAAATGTGCTCTCGTTCACTGTTGAAGGCATCGATCCGGCGAGTCTCGCGCTTGAACTTGACCACGGCTTCGACATTGCCGTCAGGGCGGGGTTGCATTGCGCCCCGTTTGCCCACAGGACACTCGGTACGCTCCCCTGTGGAACGGTACGTGTCAGTCCCGGGTGGTCAACCACGCGCGAAGAGATTGCATTTTTTTCCGATGCCGTTGTACAATGCTGCGAAAAATTGAGATGATTGCACCTGAATTACGGCGGCCTGAGGAGTTGTCATGAAATATATTTTAAGTTTGGTTATGATGCTGGTGCTCTGTTCGTCCTGCTCGTGGGCCCCCGAAAGGGCGTTCACCAAAGCGGAACTCTACAAAACCGGCATTTACACCTACTTTGCCATTGAAGACTCCCCTGAAAGCGTGCTGTCGGCGATCAACAAGGAGGGTGAAGTCGTGTTGAATGCCAAATACAGGAGCCGGGACGTTTGGATCAAGATTCTTGGCAAGCTGGAAGGTCTGACGGTGCAAATTATTGAAAAATAATTTATATCAACTTATATTCGGTTGCTGTAATCTCGCCTGAAAGGTATTTTGTGAAAAATTTTATTCTCGACACTAACGTGCTTTTGCACGATCCGCAGTCGCTGTTCAAATTTCAGGACAACAATATTATCATCCCGATCACGGTGATTGAGGAAGTTGACCGCTTTAAGAAGGATATGAACGAAACCGGCCGGAACGCCCGTCAGGTCTCACGTATCCTGGACTCCATGCGCGAGAAGGGTTCCCTGGCGGCTGGTGTCTCGCTTCCCGGCGGCGGAATGCTCCGCGTGGAGCTTTTTGTTGAAAAATTTTTCAAGAACCTGCCGGTTGACCTCAGGGTAGACAACGGTGATAACCGCATCATTGCTATTGCGCAGGATGTTCGCGACCGGTTCCCCGACGCCGTCACCATCTTTGTCACCAAAGATACCAACCTCCGGATCAAGGCCGATGCTATTGGCCTGAGTGCCGAGGATTACGAATCTGACAAGGTTGACATCCAGGATCTCTATGCAGGCACCCGCTCAATCGAAGTCTCCGCCGAGTCAGTTGACCGGTTTTACGGTCAGGGGTGGATCGATGCGCCGGTGGAACTTTCCCCCAACGAGTTCATCACAATTGTTGATGCTGCCAATCCGTCGCATACCGCCATCTGCCGCAACGATCCGGCAAACGCCCGAATTGTTCCTGTCCGCAAGATTCCCAAGGATGGCATCTGGAGCATTTTCGCCCGCAATCGTGAGCAATCTTTTGCACTTGACGTGCTGATGGACGATACCATCAAACTGGTGACGCTGGTCGGCAAAGCCGGAACCGGGAAAACCCTGCTGGCCATCGCGGCCGGCCTGCAGAAGACGGCAGAAGAAAATATATACAATCGACTGCTGGTGTCGCGTCCGGTATTCCCGATGGGGAAAGACCTCGGCTTTCTCCCCGGCGATATAGAAGAAAAACTGACACCCTGGATGCAGCCGATCTTCGACAATGTGGAATTGCTCATCTCGGGACACGAGTCGGAAAAACGGCACAGCAAGGGGTACAAGGAGCTGATGGCGATGGGGCTTCTGGACATCGAACCGCTGACCTACATCCGTGGTCGTTCGATCCCCAACCAGTACCTGATCGTCGACGAGGCCCAGAACCTGACCCCCCATGAAATCAAGACGATTGTCACCAGGGTGGGGGAGGGAACGAAGATTGTTCTGACCGGCGACCCGTACCAGATCGATAATCCGTATGTCGATGCCTCCAGCAACGGACTGACCTACCTGGTTGAAAAGTTCAAGGACCAGCGCATCGCTGCACATGTAACTCTGACCAAGGGGGAACGCTCGGAACTGGCCGAACTGGCGGCGAACCTTTTGTAGTACTTTGTGCACCCTGGCCGCTCCGGTTTATTACCACCACCAAATTAATCTGGCATATTCAGCTTCCTGTACTATGCTTATTGGAACCGACAGTTTGGACTCATCTACTGATTTGCATCCCCTTACAGATAAATATTCTCTGGCATATGTCGTCATCCTGAACTGGAACGGACGTGAAGACACTGTTGAGTGTGTGGAATCCTGTCTGAAGCTTTCTTATGGCTGCTATCGTATTCTTATCGTTGACAATGGATCGACGGATGGCTCGGAAGAAGCTCTACGTAAACAGTTCCCCGGCATAACCATTATTCAGACCGGGGAAAACCTCGGCTATGCCGGTGGGAACAATATCGGGGTGGATCATGCCATCAGGGAGGGTGCCGAGTATGTGTGGCTGCTCAATAACGACACGGTGGTTGATCCGGATGCCCTCACCATGCTTGTTGCCGCCGCCGAAGCCAATCGGGATGCCGGGATTCTGGGGTCTAAAATATATTATTATGGCCGTGAAAACCTGCTCTGGTTTGCAGGTGGCTGGATACGCTACGAAGACGGCTGTTCCGGGCACTATGGTGAAAATACGCATGACGAAGGGCAGTTCGACGAACTGAGAGATGTGGATTATATTACCGGGTGCAGTCTCATGATCACCCGCAGGGCCGTCATGGAAACCGGACTGATGGATCCGCGCTACTTTTTGCTGTTCGAAGAGACAGACTGGAACGAGCGTGTCAAGGCCAAGGGGATGCGCGTACTGTACGTTCCCGGCTCGAAAGTATGGCACAAAATTTCCCAAAGCCTTGGCGAGCGGTCACCTTTGTATAACTACTACCTGTACCGCAACTGCATGCTGTTTACGGTAAAGCATCGCCCGGTTTTTTTCTTCTCCGTTTTGAGGCACAAAATTAAGAGTATCCTGCAGATTAACAGGAATGGCGACAAGGAGGTCGCCCGCGGTTCCGCGAAGGGTATGGTTGATTTTTTCCTGCTGCGCTTCGGAAAGAAAAAATGATGACGGAGCAGCAGTACCTCGGGCAAGATCGCACAATCCTGATCGTGACCCATGTGATCCCGTACCCTCCGGCGGCGGGAAACGAAATCAGGATCATGAGCATGATCAACTGGCTGAAGAGTGCCGGGTTCAGGATCGTGCTGCTCCTCAAACATTATGATCTTCCGGCTGAAACCATCACTCTGCTTGAAGAGAAGATAGGTGTCGTTCACACCCTTGCCGGCAGGGGGGCGTCAGAGGGGCGCAAATCCCTTGTGGGCAGTGCTGCGAAGGCTGTACGACGCTTTTTCAGAATGCTGGATCTGCTGAACCATGGCATGTCGTGGGATTACTGTCGCAGATCGCTGGAGATCAAGGAGGGGCTCTGCCCGCAGGAGTTGGTCGATATGACCAGGGAGCTTGTCCTGCGGTACCGCCCGGCAGCCGTCATTGCTGAGTATGTGTTCATGGCACCCTGTCTGGCGCGTCTTCCGGCCGGGGTGCTCAGGATAATCGATACCCATGATATGTTTTCGAGGAAAAAAGAACAGGTACTGGCCTACGGAGTTGATGACCCCTTGTTCTGCTCGGGAGGTGAGGAGCGGGGATACCTGCTGCAAAGCGATGTCGTTATGGCCATCCAGTCTCACGAAGCTTCGATGTTCCGGCGACTGGTTCCCGAGCGAAAGGTTATTTCGGTTGGAATTGACTTCTGTCCGGTTTCCGGCTGCGATAATTTTGTGGCATCTGAAACGGTCCTCATTGTCGGGTCCGACAATCCGCTCAATCTCCTGGGGCTGAAACAGTTCATCAGCGAGGCCTGGCCGAAGATCAGGAAGGAGTGCCCGGGAGCCGTTTTCAGGGTTATAGGCAAGATCGGCGCAGCTGTTACAGCGGCTGATGATTCTGTTCAAAAGGTCGGGTGGGTTGAGTCCCTGGACGAAGAGTACAGCAGGGCGGCGGTGGTGGTCAATCCGGTCATGGCCGGCACCGGGCTGAAAATCAAGAGCGTCGAGGCGCTTTGCCGGGGGAGGGCGTTGGTCGCCACACCTAACAGCGTTGAAGGAATCGAGTATGAGCATGAGCCACCGTACATTGTCTCTGCCGACTGGGATCACTTCTCCTCGTCAGTGGTTACGCTGCTGAAGGATGTCTCACTACGCTGCGAACTGCAGGCGAGGGCCAGCCGGTATGCAGAGGCTAATTTTTCTCCGGAAAAAGTGTATGCCCCGCTTTCCGAGGTATTGGCGTCGGTTGTGTATGAAAAGGGACGAGAGGTACCCGTTCAGTGAAAAAACTTAGAATTGCGGTCTGGCACAATCTGCCCAGCGGCGGTGGCAAGCGTCAGCTGTTCACCCATGTCAAGGGACTGATTGAGCGGGGCCACTATGTCGAGTCCTGGTGTCCTGACACGGCCGACCAGAAGTTCCTGCCACTTTCAGAACTTGTTAAGGAAAATATCGTACCGCTCAGCTCTTCTTCGTTGAATCACAGTCCATTGAAGCCGCTTTCGGGCGTCAGGAAACTTGTATCGGTTCTTGATGAACATTGTCGGATGTGCGCTGACAGGATGAAACCGGGGGGGTTCGATGTCCTCTTTGCAAATGCATGCATGTTCTTAAGAACTTCTGCCATTGCGGGATACGCCGGGCTCCCCTCGGCGCTCTATCTTGGCGAGCCATACCGCTGGCTCTACGAGGCTCTTCCCGAGCTCCCCTGGATTGGACCACCTGCAACTGCCGGCGGATTTCGCGACAGTGTCAGAGGCCTGTTTAATAATCGGAGAATACTTGGAGGAGCCAGGCTGCAGGCGCGGACTGAACTGGAATATGCGAGAAGTTTTGACCGCATTCTGGCAAATTCAATATACAGCCGTGAGAGCATTCTCAAAGCTTACAACCTCGACTCATCCGTATGCTATCTCGGGATAGACACCGACCTCTACAAGCCAACAGGTGAGCAGAAGGAAAATTTTGTCGTCGGTCTGGGTACCATTTATCATGCCAAGGGCCCCGACCGCGCAATCAGGGCTGTGGGGACGATTCCACGTGAAATCCGTCCGACGCTGGTCTGGGTCGGCAACGGAGCGTACCAGAGCGATCTTGACGACTATTTCAGGCTGGCTGCTTCGCTGGGGGTGAATTTTCTCCCCCGGTTGCACATACCTGACAGCGAGGTCATCAGTCTGTTGAGCAGGGCGTGCGCCATTGTCTTTACGTCGCGTCTCGAGCCATTCGGACTAGCCCCGCTGGAGGCCAATGCCTGTGGCACCGCTGCAGTCGGCATTGCCGAGGGTGGAGTTAAGGAGACTGTCGTTAACGGTGTTAACGGTTTTTTGGCACTGGAGGACGATCCGCAGCAACTCGGCGCACTCATCACACGGCTGTGCAATCGGCTCTTTGCCGTTGATATGGGGGTTGCGTCGCGGGAGCATGTGCTGCACTCATGGAATCTGGAATGCTGTACCGACAACATCGAAAATGCATTGCGAAGGACTATCTCAGCCGCAGGTACCGCCGAACAGCCTCTGCCACCCTGCATCAGCATTGGCAGTCCTGGTGATCTGTCGTCAACAGACGACATCAGATACCACATCGAAGAGACAAGGGTGACGGTAAACTCCTTTCATGTGAAAGGGTGGGCTTTTATCGAGAATGGGGAAGATACCGGTGATGCAGAAATATTCGTGCTTGTGAGGTGCGGAGCTAGCCTGGAAGCCTACACAACCGTCAGGAGCCTGAGGACGGACGTAACTGGCCATTTCAACAATGGTTGCAATTATGACCTGTCCGGTTTTTTACTTCAGATTCCGGTTTCCGGAAACGCCGTGCCTGAATTCGGCATTATGATTGTTCGCGGCGGACAAAAATCTGTTATCATGCCGGTACACCGGAAGTGAACCGGATTGTATGCTGGACAATCTGCTGCAGTAGCGAGGGGCATTGAACGATAATGAAGGGTTCGAAAAACATTGATATACCGGACACGGGCGGAGTGCGGGCAATTGCCATGTACCTTCCGCAGTATCATCCCATTCCCGAGAATGATGCCTGGTGGGGAAAAGGCTTCACCGAGTGGACCAACGTGCGGAAGGGAACACCCCGGTTTCAGGGGCATTACCAGCCGCATGTACCCGGAGAGCTGGGTTACTATGATCTCCGTACGCCTGACGCCAGAATTGAGCAGGCAGAGCTGGCGAAACGGAGCGGAATTTTCGGCTTCTGTTACTATCACTACTGGTTCAACGGAAGACGGCTTCTTGAACGGCCATTAAACGAGGTCATCGCCTCGAAGGAACCGCGGTTTCCATTCTGCGTCTGCTGGGCCAACGAAAACTGGACCAGACGCTGGGACGGGCGTGACCGTGACGTGCTGATGGCCCAGCAGTACAGTGATGATGACAGTCTCGCCTTCATACTTGATCTACTACCGGCGTTTCGTGATGAACGCTACATCCGGGTCAACGGCCGGCCGCTATTGATTATCTATCGCACCAGCCTGCTTCCCGATCCTAAGAAAACGGCTGAAATCTGGCGGGAGACCATGATCAAGGCAGGCGTCGGGGAGATATACCTTGTTCGGGTCGAAAATTTTATGCACGGCTCCGAGCCTGACCCGGCGGAGATCGGTTTCGATGCGGCCATGGAATTTGCTCCCTACTGGGAATCGACTGGCAGAAAAATCACCAATCTTGCCAGAGCCGGCCTGCCGGACATACCGCTTCCCGACGACTTGTCGGTCTATGACTATGAACGCTGCATGCTTGAGATGATGAGCCGGTTTCAGCCCGCCTATACACTGTTCCGCGGGGTTTTTCCCGCTTGGGACAACACTGCCCGCAGAAGCACCAAATCAACTCTGTTCGTTAATTCATCTCCTGAAAATTTTGCGTTCTGGCTTTCCCGTACTGTGCGTCAGACGTGTGAGAGGTATACCGGTGACGAGCGCCTGGTGTTCATTAATGCCTGGAACGAATGGGGCGAGGGATGCCATCTGGAGCCTGACGAAAAGTATGGCCGGCAGTACCTCGATGCGGTTGGCATGGTGCTGCGTCAGAATGAGGATCATGCACGCTTGATGGAAATGCGCAGGTCGCTGCATGGTATGTGTACCCTGTCTGTCGGTCAGTGGTACGAAGACATGCTCGACATCTATCGCGACGGACGCCGTCTGACAAAGCGTGATCTACGGCTGCTGAACGCCTTCAATACCCTTGAAGACGTAGCCTCCGGGGATGAGGAGGTTGTCAATAGGCGTGAACAGGAGCTGTTGCGGGAGAAAGACGAGTTTATTAATACCCTGTTGAACTCCAGCAGCTGGAAAGTTACCAAGCCGATGAGGAAAGTCATGGACACGTTAAGGAAGCTGCCGGGGAGGAACCAATGATGAATCAACGCGGGTGCGGCGTACTGTTGCACCCTTCTTCTCTGCCGGGGCCGGGAGGTATCGGCTCGTTCGGGGAGCATGCCCGGAGGTTTATTGATCTGCTTGCCGACATGGGGGTTTCCTCTTGGCAGATGCTTCCGCTGGTGCCCCCGGCATGCGGCAATTCACCGTATTCAGGGCTTTCCGCCTTTGCCGGGAATCCGCTGCTGGTGGATATTGATCAACTCATCGCAGATGGCGACCTGGCAGCTGAACAGCGTGAAGATTGTAACCATGAGACTGCCCGGGTCGATTTTGCAACCGTGTGCGAACAGCGGCCCCGGCTTCTCCGTCTTGCGGCTGCGGCCTTCCTGGCTGGTGAGACCACTCCTCGCAAACAGGAGTTCTGGCATTTTTGCGACACTACTCCCTGGCTCCATGACTACGCGCTCTTTATGGCGCTCAAAAACCGCTATGGTGCGAAAAGCTGGGACAAATGGCCGAAGGATGCTGCACTCATCACGCCTCACATATATCAGAAACTGTCGGTTGATCTGGGCGAGGAGATCGGTGTCCACAAATATGTGCAGTGGCAGTTTTTCAGGCAGTGGAAATTGTTGCGCAGCCATGCCGCAGAACGGAACGTGCGTCTTATCGGTGATATTCCCATTTTTGTTGCCTTGGATTCTGCCGACGTCTGGAGCAATCGCGAGCTCTTCCTGCTGGATGCGAAGGGCAAACCGACCGTCGTAGCGGGGGTGCCGCCGGATTATTTCAGCAAAACCGGTCAGTTATGGGGCAACCCGCTCTACGATTGGGACGCAAATCGCAAAAGTGGCTACTCGTGGTGGTTGCAGCGTTTCCGCTACATGTTTGAAATGTTTGATGTGGTGCGAATCGATCATTTCAGGGGATTTGAAGCCGCCTGGCACGTGCCGGCCACCCATCGGACCGCTCAGAAAGGGGAGTGGGTGAAAGGACCGGGAGGGAATTTCTTTGGAGCAATTTTCTCTGCGTTGGGCACACTTCCTATTATTGCGGAGGATCTGGGGGTTATCACGCCCGAAGTTGAGTCCCTGCGGGACAGGTTTGAATTCCCCGGCATGAAGATTCTCCAGTTTGCGTTCGGTTCGGGTTCCGGCAATCCGTATCTCCCCCACAACCACGAGAAAAACATGGTTGTCTACACCGGCACCCACGACAACGACACAACGCTTGGCTGGTATGCCTCACTGTCCGATAGCCAGCGTAGATCCGTTACTGAATATCTGGGGAGTAATGGCGAGGACATCGCCGGTGATCTGGTCCGTTCGGCACTCATGTCGGTTGCCCGTACGGCAATCATCCCATTCCAGGATCTTCTGCGCTTTGGAACTGAAGCCCGCATGAACCTTCCCGGTAAAGCATTTGACAACTGGGTATGGCGCTTTGCCTGGGAAGAGGTTTCCGAGGCTATGGCTGCTGAATTCAGGAGCGCGGCAGAGCGCTATGGCAGAATCCGGTCGGCGTGAAGATAGCTGCCGAAAGCATATATCTTGACAAATCAGTACAATTCACTATACTGACGTGCTTCATTCTGGTACATCGCTTCTTTCAGGTATGTGGAATATGAAGATTGTTGTTGACCAGATCCAGGAAAAGCCGCTCCTGCTCACATTTGAGGAGTCGGTAGAGTCGTTCGCGGTTCTTTCTGCCATGCAGAAAAGCGACGAATTCCGCTTTACAGGCGCTGTTCGGAGTGAAATTGCGGCTGTTCGGGAATATGGGCAGATTCGCGTGACGGGGCGTGCTGCAGTGCCTGTCCTGCTTTCCTGTTCCCGCTGCCTGACCGAATATTCCGCAGGTGTCGAGGCGGCTTTTACGATTTTTTTCCGTAAGGAATCCGGTGTCGGTCGTGCTCATGAGGACGACGTTGAGCTGGAAGAAGATGATCTGCTTTCGACGCTGTACTCGGGTGACGAGATAGATCTGACGGCCGAGATTGACGAGCAGGTAGCCATGGAGATTCCGGTCAAGCCGGTCTGCAGTGATTCCTGTAAGGGGCTCTGTCATACCTGTGGCGCAGATCTGAACGTGACCGGCTGCACATGTGACAATCGGAGTACCAGTTTCAAATTCGAAGCGCTCAAGAATTTTAAAGTTCTGAACTAAATATCAGTGGGGGGATTTTCTGCGAAATCCCCTGAAAAAGGAGAATCACCATGGCAGTACCCAAGAAGAAAACTTCCAAGTCACGCAAGAACATGAGACGGGCTCACGACTTCCTGACAACCCCGTCGGTGTCGGTTTGTCCGCAGTGCAAGGCTCCCAAACTGCCTCATCGCACCTGCCCCACCTGCGGGACGTACAAGGGCAAGGAAGTAATAAACGTTTCCGGCGCACAATAGCCGGCCTGCATTGGTGTCTTCACCAGGAAATATGAGAGTCGCCTTAGATGCGATGGGTGGTGACTTTGCGCCTGCCGTAGAGGTTGAAGGTGCGGTTGCCGCGTGTCGCGAATTTGGCATTCCCGTTACCCTTGTGGGGGACCGCCAGCGGTTGCAGGATGAACTAGGCCGCCATTCGTGCAGTGGGCTCGACATCCAGATCCACCACGCCGATGAAGTGGTCGGCATGCATGACTCTGCTTCTGATGCAGTCAGAAAAAAGCGCAATTCCTCGGTTCGCCTTGCCTTTGAACTTGTGAAGGACGGAGCCGCGTGCGCCGCTGTAAGTGCTGGTAATTCCGGGGCGACCATGGCAGCCGGAATGTTCGTACTCAAACGCATCACCGGGATTGAGCGGCCCGCCATTGCCCAGGTTTTTCCGACCCTCAAAGGCCAGACCCTCGTGCTCGATATCGGGGGAAATGTCGACTGCAAACCGATTCACCTCGTCCAATTTGCCATCATGGGCGAGGTGTATGCCCGCTGTGCCATGAATATTGCTGAACCGAGGGTCGGGCTGCTTTCCAATGGCGAGGAGGATTCCAAGGGAAACGAGTTGACCCGCGAAACCAACGTCATCCTTCGTACTGCTTCGCTGAATTATCATGGATACATTGAGGGTCGCGACATCTTTGCGGGTGTGGTTGATGTTGTCGTATGCGACGGTTTTGTGGGAAATGTCGTCCTGAAGCTTTCGGAAGGGCTTTCTGATGCTGCCGGCAAGATGCTGAAGCGGGAGATAGTCAAAAGCACTATTTCAAAAATCGGCTACCTTTTCGTTCGTGGCGCCTTTGACCGTTTTAAGAAAATTGTGGATTATGCAGAATATGGCGGTGCCCCGCTGCTGGGGATTAACGGCGTCGGAATGATCTGCCACGGCGGTTCAAATGTAAAGGCGATAAAAAATGCCGTACGTTTTGCCCATGAGTATGCCAGAAGCGGTCTGACCGCGCACGTTGCCGAGAAAATTGCCGAAAACAGGATCATACTACCTCAGCCTGACAACACCAAGATAGTGCCCACAAAATGATGGAGCCAGCTGCGTGAATGTCAGAATCACGGGAACCGGCTCCTGCTTACCGGAAAGAATACTCACCAATGCCGACCTCGAGCGCATGGTTGACACCAGCGACGAGTGGATCACCACCAGAACCGGAATAAAGCAGCGCCGAATCGCCTCCGATGGCGAGTACACCTCAACCTTTGCGGTCCGGGCGGCGCGACGGGCCATGGAGATGGCCGGTGTTGAAGCGGCTGAACTCGACCTGATCATTCTCGGTACCGTCACGCCGGACTTCCCATTCCCAGCAACCTCCTGCATCGTCCAGCATGAAATCGGCGCCATCAATGCTGCCGCCTTTGACATTTCGGCCGCTTGTTCCGGTTTCGTCTACGGGCTTTCACTTGCGGAAAAGCATATCCGCCTGGGCGCTGCCAGCAAGATACTGGTCATCGGGGCCGAGGTACTGACGCGGATAGTTGACTGGACCGACCGGAATACCTGCATTCTATTCGGCGACGGTGCTGGCGCGGTGATTGTCGAAGCCTCCGATGAACCCGGTGGGGTGCTCTCTACCCATATTTTCAGCAACGGATCATACTGGAACACTCTTTATCAGCCTGGCTGCGGCAGCAGGAATCCGGCTACGTCCGAGCGAACGCTTCAGGATCGGCTCTGTTTCATCCGGATGGAAGGGAATGACGTGTTCAAGCATGCGGTCCGTGCCATGGAGGAGGCAGCCTGTGCCGCGTTGACGGCAAACGGCATGACCCCTTCTGACATATCCCTGTTCATCCCGCATCAGGCAAATCGCAGAATTATCGATGCAGCGGTAAAGAGACTGGGGTTGTCGAAAGAGAAGGTTTTTCTCAACCTTCATAACTACGGGAATACATCGTCAGCATCCATCCCGATTACGCTGGATGAAGCCAATCGCTCAGGCCGGATTGCGGCGGGGGACATCGTGCTGCTCGACGCTTTCGGTGGGGGGTTCACCTACGGTTCTGCTCTGATTCGCTGGTAACTATTCTGGACTGGATTATATAGCCGCTGCTGTAGAAAGGTTTCGCCATGACTAAGACTGCATTCGTTTTCCCCGGCCAGGGGTCGCAATATCCCGGAATGGGGCGAGAGCTGGCTGACAATTTTCCGGTTGCACGTCGCGTCTTTGAAGAGGCCGACGATGCTCTTGGATTTAAACTGTCAGCAGTGTGTTTTTCCGGGAGCGAAGAGGAACTCAAGCTGACCGCCACTACCCAGCCGGCCATTTTGACTGCCAGTATCGCGGTACTGAGGGTTGTCGAGGCCGAAACCGGTTTGCGGGCCGATTTTCTTGCCGGCCACTCATTAGGCGAGTATTCGGCACTGGTTTGTGCCGGCGCGCTCGGCTTTGCTGATGCAGTCAGAACCGTCCGTTCCCGTGGAACGTTCATGCAGGATGCTGTTCCCGTAGGTACCGGTACTATGGCGGCCATGCTCGGCATTGAGCCGGATGAGCTTGAGGATATTTGCCGTGAGGCAGCCAGTGGGGACGTGGTGTCGCCCGCCAACTTCAACTCTCCCGGACAAATCGTAATAGCCGGGAGTGTAAATGCTGTTAACAGAGCTATTGAAATTGCCAAAGGGCGTGGTTTCCGTAAGACCATGCTGCTCCCGGTCAGCGCACCATTCCACTGCGCCCTGATGAAGCCAGCCGCAGAACGCCTTGCAGCTGTTCTCGATGTGGTGAACGTGGGGGAGATGAAGCTGCCGGTGGTTGCCAATGCAACGGCGCTACCCAATAGTGATAAGGATCAGATCAGGGAACTGCTGGTTACCCAAGTCTGCGCACCGGTTCTATGGGAACAGTCGGTTGTCGCAATGATTGGGGCTGGGGTAACCCGCTTTATTGAACTGGGGCCGGGTAAGGTATTGAGCGGACTGGTAAAACGGATATCGAAAGAGGTTGTTCTCTCAAACATAGAAGACTGCGCAGGACTCAAGGCGGCAGAATAATTCCAGAGGATACCGAAAGGGGAGGGCTGAGATGCTTGATATCAACGAGATCATGAAGATACTTCCGCACCGCTACCCGTTTTTACTGGTAGACCGGGTGCTTGAGCTGGAAGCGGGCAAGCGGATCACTGCTCTGAAAAACGTATCGATGAACGAGCCGTTTTTTCCCGGCCATTTTCCCGGCCATCCGGTGATGCCCGGTGTGCTGATTATCGAGTCCCTGGCCCAGGCGGCCTGTATTCTGGCGATTCTCTCTTCTGATGAGAGCGTCCGTTCCAAAGTCACCTACTTTGTCGGTATCGACAATGCCCGCTTCCGTCGCCCGGTGTTCCCCGGTGACCAGCTGCGCCACGAAGTGGAGGCTATCAGCAGCAAACGCGGCATCTGGACGTTCAATGCCAAGGCATTCGTGGATGGCAAACTCGTTACCGACGCCGAACTTAAGGCCACTTTCGCGGATAAGAACTAAATCTATTGTTGTTTGCAACCATACTACGTGGGAGGATGTAGTCATGCCGAAAGACAAAATTGCCGTAATAACCGGAGCATCGCGTGGAATCGGGCGGAGCATCGCACTGGCACTCGCTGCTGAGGGGGCCATCATTGTGGCCGTCGATATGGATCAGGCCTCGACCGATGCCGTCGTTGCCGAGCTTACCGCTGCCGGGACAAAAGCTCTGGGGGTGGTTGGCAACGTGACTGTTGCCCAGGACGTTGAACGGATGATAGAGGCTGCAGTGGAAGCGTTCGGACGGGTTGACATTCTGGTGAATAATGCCGGAATCACTCGCGACGGCCTGCTGGTGCGCATGAAGGATGAGGACTGGGATGCTGTGCTGACCGTCAATCTCAAGGGAGCTTTCCTCTGCACGCGAGCTGCTTCCAAGGTTATGACCAAGCAGCGCTACGGCAGAATCATTAACATTGCTTCGATAGTCGGCCAGATGGGGAATGCAGGTCAGGCAAACTACTGTGCCAGTAAGGCCGGACTTATCGGGCTGACGAAATCAAACGCCCGTGAACTGGCGAAGCGTAACGTCACGGTTAATGCCGTTGCTCCAGGCTTCATCGCAACCGCCATGACGGACGCACTCTCCGATAAGGTCAAGGCCGATCTCGCCGCCCAGATTCCGATGGAGCGACTGGGAAGTGCTGAAGATATTGCCAATGCCGTCGTTTTTCTTGCCGGCGAACGCTCCAACTACATCACCGGTCACGTCCTTGCGGTTAACGGTGGTATGTACATGTAATCAGCCGGATAAAAATATCGATTGACTTTTAGGGATTTCATGCTTAATTAGCAGCAAGCACCATATACAAAACCTGAAAAGGTTTAAAATCAAGAGGAGGTGTAAAATGTCTGATATTGCAAAACGTGTGAAGGAAATTGTTGCCGAACAGCTGGGTGTCGAAGAGTCGCAGGTAGTGCCTGAGGCATCATTCATGGATGATCTGGGTGCCGATTCACTTGATACGGTTGAGCTGGTCATGGCACTCGAAGAAGAATTCGACATCGAGATTCCTGACGAGGACGCCGAGAAAATTCAGACAGTTAACGACGCAATCGAGTACATCACCGAGCACAGCTGATTTCAATCAACGAGAGAGGTTAAAATCTCTCTCGCCCCTTCTTTTTAACGTAGAATCCAGCACATTAAATGGAGCAGCCGATCATGAGAAGAGTTGTAATTACAGGCGTCGGAGCAGTTTCACCGCTGGGATGCGGAAATGACAAAAACTGGGATGCGCTTGTAAACGGCAGGTCAGGCATCGGTTTTATCACCCGCTTTGACGCATCCGACCTACCGGTCAGGATTGCCGGCGAAGTCAAGGATTTCAATGCCGAGGAGTATATCGACAAAAAAGAGATCAAGAAGATGGACCTCTTTATTCAGTATTCTCTGGCGGCCGCACATTTTGCCGTTGAGGACTCCGGCCTGATCATTAATGAGGAAAATGCGGAGCGGGTAGGGGTACTGGTTGGTGCCGGACTCGGCGGACTGCCGACGATCGAGAAGTACCACTCCATTCTCGGCGAAAGCGGCCACAAAAAAATCACACCCTTTTTCATCCCGATGCTGATTATAAACCTGGCCCCCGGCCACATTTCAATCAAGTACGGTGCCAAGGGCCCCAACGTCTCCTCCGTGTCCGCATGTGCCACTGGTACCCATTCGATCGGCGACGCCTATCATATAATCATCCGGGGCGACGCAGATGCCATGATTGCTGGCGGCACGGAGTCTACGGTGACACCGCTCGGAGTTGGCGGGTTTTCAGTGATGAAGGCTCTCTCCGACCGCAACGATTCGCCTGAAACGGCTTCACGGCCATTCGAGAAAAATCGCGACGGTTTTGTACTTGGGGAGGGCGCCGGTGTTGTCGTCCTCGAAGAGTACGAATCTGCAAAAAAACGTGGTGCCCGGATTTACGCCGAGGTTGTCGGATATGGTCTGACCGGCGATGCCTACCATCTGACTATGCCAGCACCGGGTGGTGAAGGGGCTGCGCGCTGCATGAAGATGGCACTCAGAGGTGCCGGCATCAATCCCGAACAGGTTACCTATATCAACGCCCACGGCACATCGACCCCCTATAATGACCTGTATGAGACCATGGCGATCAAATCTGTTTTTGGCAATCATGCGGGGAAGTTGATGGTTTCATCGACCAAGTCCATGACCGGCCACCTTCTGGGAGCTGCCGGTGGGGTTGAAGCGGTATACTGCTGCATGGCGATGGAGAAATCGGTCGTGCCTCCGACTATCAACTACTGCGAGCCTGACCCCGAATGTGACCTTGACTATGTTCCCAACACCGCCCGTGATGCGAAAATCGAGTATGCCATGAGCAACTCCTTCGGCTTCGGTGGTACCAATGCAACCCTGTTGTTTAAAAAAATATAACGGAGGGCATACGTGATTGTTATCGGGAGCGATCATGGCGGGTTAATCTTAAAGACGGCGGTTATCGGTTATCTGAAACGCAGAGGCGTGGAAGTTTCCGACGCCGGAACCCACACCGATGCATCGGTGGATTATCCGGATTTCAGCCTGAAAGTTGCCGAGATGGTAATTTCGGGTGATGCAGAACTGGGAATCCTGATCTGCGGTACCGGTATTGGCATGTCGATCGCCGCCAACAAAATTCCCGGTATCAGGGCTGCTCTGGTGACGGACGTTTTCATGGCCCGCATGGCGCGTGAGCACAACAACGCAAATATTCTGGTTCTCGGTGGCCGCGTCCTTGACGGGCAGATCGCCTGTGACCTGGTTGGTGCATGGCTTGATTCAAGCTTCGAGGGAGGGCGGCATCAGGGGCGTCTCGATAAGATTAGCGCACTTGAGGCCCGCTATACCCCATAACAGCAGACACTCCATCTGATTGATTTCCGGGCGGGACCTGTCGAGGCATGTGTCCCGCCTCTTGTTTTTGGTAGACCCCACACACAGGTAAAGGAGCACGTACGATGTCGATCCTCAGCAGTTTTGATCCGCAGGTTGCAGATGCAATACGCCATGAAACCGAGCGCCAGGAGTACAACCTTGAATTGATCGCGTCCGAAAATTTTGTTTCGGAGGCGGTGCTGGAAGCCCAAGGGTCAATCATGACCAACAAGTATGCCGAGGGATATCCGGGCAAGCGCTATTATGGCGGCTGTGAGCATGTGGATGTTGTCGAGCAGCTTGCTATTGACCGTGCGAAAGAACTTTTCGGAGCCGAGCATGCCAATGTTCAACCGCACTCTGGTTCCCAGGCCAACATGGCTGTTTATTTTGCTGCCTGCAAGCCAGGCGATACGATACTGGGGATGAACCTCTCCCATGGTGGACATCTGACCCACGGCAGTCCGGTCAACTTTTCCGGTAAGCTGTTTAATATTGTGCCGTATGGTGTTTCCCCCGAAACTGAGCAGATTGATTACTCTGAAGTTGAGCGACTTGCAATCGAGCACACGCCAAAGATGATAGTGGTGGGCGCCAGCGCCTACCCGCGGATTATCGACTTCCCGGCATTCCGTTCAATCGCCGACAAGGTGGGGGCGGTTGTGATGGTTGATATGGCACACTTTGCGGGACTGGTTGCCGCAGGAGTCCATCCCAGTCCGGTACCATACGCCGAGTACGTGACCACCACCACCCACAAAACCTTGCGTGGACCACGTGGCGGTATGATCCTCTGCCGCGAAGAGTTTGCCAAGACGCTTAACTCGCAGATCTTCCCCGGCATTCAGGGCGGGCCGCTGATGCATGCCATTGCTGCCAAGGCGGTGGCTTTTAAAGAGGCGCTGCAGCCTGAATTCAAGGTGTATCAGCAGCAGATTGTTGCCAATGCGAAAGCTCTGGCAGCAGCTCTCACAAAACGTGGATTCAAGCTGACCAGCGGAGGAACAGACAATCATCTGATGCTGATTAACTTCTCCGGGTCGGAAATCACCGGTAAGGCGGCAGAGGAGGCACTGGACAAGGCCGGAATCACCGTCAACAAGAATACGGTGCCGTTTGAAACACGTTCCCCGTTTGTAACATCCGGCATCCGCGTCGGCACGCCGGCCTGCACGTCCCACGGTCTTAAAGAGTCGGAAATGGAAATTGTCGCCGGATTCATCTCGGATGCGGTAGCAAATATCGGCAATGAAGCAGCGCTGCAGGAGATTAAACGGAAGGTCAACCGGTTGATGCAGAATTTTCCGCTCTATGCGGCACGGTTGAAATGATTCGGGAAGCCTGAATCTCTTAAGCAAAAAAAAGCCCGCCGGCAAACCCGGCGGGCTTTTTTTGATCCACTATTTGATGGTGTAAAACTGTTTAAACCTCCCGGCTGCCAGCATCTCTTCAATACTGGTTCCGTATCCACCATAGAGACTTAACCCGACGAGGCCACTCAAATCCAGGTTGCTAAACGAGAGGAGGGATGTCTGCGCCTGCAGGGAGCCGTTGAAAAAATTGGGAACATCGCCACCCTTGTAAAGCACCAGTTTGCTTCCATCGTGCAGGAAAATGTTGTTCATAAACACCAGCACAAAGAATACCTTGCCCGGTTTGCCGATGTCACTGGCGCCTGTTTTTACAGATGCGGTCAGGCTGAGTGATTTTGCAGTACCGGAGTCAGTCGTGAGGACGTCAAACCCGTCTCCAACCATCCCCGTCTGTGTCGGTGTTGGCGAGCCGTTTCCACCTTTATCAAATTTAGCGGTAACGTTCCTCGCTTTATCCATGGTGAGCGTGCAGCTGCTGCTGCCGCTGCAGTCTCCTGACCAGCCCGCAAAGCTTGAACCACTGGTGGGCGTAGCTGTAAGGGTGATTGTCTGGCAGTAGGTATAGGAAATGGATCCGTTGGTTCCGTTCAGGCTGACGCTGCCGTTACTGGTGGCAACAGAGCCGGATCCGTTGCCGGATGTGGTGAGGTTTAATGTAAAGTTACCTGCGCAGACCGGCCAGATAGTGGCAGTCGTGTTGTTGTTCCTGTTCATGGTATCGGTATATGCAGTCATTATATCGTACATATAAGCCTGCATAGTATAGCCTGAAGCCAAATTATTCGTCGAAGACCAGTAGCTGTTATTTGAGGCATTTATGTTACTAACGCCCTGGGAAGTGAGCCACGAAATATTATCCTGCGATGATTCGGAATAGTCATAAAGCGTCTGGAGCTCTTTGATTGACGGCAGACGCCAGGAGCTGAAGCCCAGATATTTATTGGTGTTCAGGCAGGCGATGTGGCTGAGGGCGTTAGGGTACGTTTTGTCAGCTCCAGGGGCGCAGGTCGACTTGTCCGGTGAAGGCGCATTGGCATTTTTGGACCATCCGATACCGGTCAGGTTGTCAACGATGATGCCGCTTCCCGTGTCGGAAAAGCGTGGATTCGGCCAGGCTACACCGGTCCTGAGCTCACCGTTCTGACCGGTACCGCTGCAGGGGATTGAATTGCCGACTGAGTTGGAGCAGGTGGTTTGTCCGGTTTGCATTACCGGTGCTGTTGACGATGTTGAGCTCCCTTTTACGAACAGAGATGCTTCCACAGCGTCTTTATAGCGAAACGTTTCGTGATTACTACCGAGATCGGCGACAAAACCATATTGAGTCCCATTGTTGGTTGATGACCAGTACACTTTATTCTGTGCGTTCGAGAAACCCTGCGATATCAGCCAGGTGTCGTTATTGCCAAGCGGTGAACCGAAATTCTGAAGTGTGCGCAGTTCGGCAATGGTGGGCACCCGCCAGGAGCCGGCGACCGAATCGTCGGTCAGACCGCATGTGCCGGACTTGAGCGCTTTTGCCCTGGTCAGGGTCGCAAACATAGTGCCGTCTTTGTAGCAATAGGCGTCTTTCAGCCAGGTCAGACCGGTGAGGCTGTCAGTCAACGTGCCGTTTTTATTGTCAGTAAAGCGGGGTGTCGGCCACGCCACGCCCGCCTTGACATCGCCGTCGAGACCGGTTCCGGCACATGACAATGTGTTACCGTCGTTGTTAAAGCAGGTAGTCTGTCCGGTCTGCATTACCGGAGCCGGTGGAGCGGCAAAAGTGGAAAGAGGTAACAGAAGCAGTACTGCAGCTAGCGATAGTCTCAGCATGAAATCCTCCTTGTATCTAAACTTATTTAATAAGTGAGCGAATAAATAGTTTAGTATTGAATGGCATGTCAAGCGATTTGTGTTTACGAAAGTATAAATTCAGGAGGTAATAATCATATTCCGTCAAACACAGCCACTCGCCTATGTACTGCATACTATTCTACACATTCTGGAGAATATTCTTCATTAATACATTTGATTCACCAAATATCAGTCCGGCAATAGTACAGCACAACACGTAATTGCTCCACATATCGCATTTGGCACGTACATTGATAGAGTGACACTACGTAATGATGAAGGAGGTTTGAGATGAGTACTAAAAAAATATTCACACTGTTTTTGGTAGCAGTTTTGGTCGTACTGCTGGGGGTGCTGGCTTTCCGTGTCAGGCCGGCAACCACTGCTGATTCAGTTGCCGTGCTGAAAACCACCGGAATGACCTGTGGAAGCTGCTCGAGTAAAATATCTGCGGCGCTGAGTTCAGTAAAGGGTGTCGCAGTTACTGAGGTTGACCTGGAAGGCGGCTGGGTTATCGTGGGTTACAATACTTCTGTCGTACAACCGGAAACATTGGCTGAAAAATTGAGTAAAACCGGTTTCGGCAGCAGCGTGAATATCGTTCTGACGCCTGAACGTTACCGGCAGATCACCGGTAGAAATATCGGGCAGAAAGCTTCATCACAGGGGTGTTGCGGCGGCAAAGACGGCGGATGCAGTTCGAAAAAACAAATTTAGGCAAGGAGATTGACGTGAAAACAGGTTTCGGGAAAAAGATGGTATGGGCAGTGATGATACTTGGAGTGCTGGTGGCTGGTGCATTCAGTGCCTCTGCTTTCTCATTGGGAAAGCATGAGAAAGTCAAAATCAGCGGCGATCAGGCAGTCATTTCCGCGAACAAGCTGGCTGACGGGAAAGCCCATTTTTACAAATATGAGGATGGTGGCAAAGAGATTGCTTTTTTTGCAGTCAAAACAGCCGATGGCGCTGTCAAGGTTGCGTTTGATGCTTGTGATGCCTGCTACAAATCCAAAAAGGGGTACGAGCAGCAGGGGGATAAAATGAACTGCAAAAACTGCAACCAGAAATTTGCCATTAATCGCCTCGGGCCCAACGCCACTGGCGGCTGCAATCCCGGCTATCTGGCCCATCAACAGAATGGCGGAACCATCACCATTTCAGTCAATGATCTCAAGGGTGGGGCGAAATATTTCTGATGAGGCTGCACACCATCTCCATCAATAATCTCAAACGCCGCAAAGCGAAGATGGCATTTCTGACCATCGGTCTGATGGTGGGAATTGCCACCATCGTCACTCTCGTTACCCTGACCCGTTCCATGTCCGGCGATATCGAGCGCAAAATGGACGAATTCGGCGCCAATATTCTGATCACTCCCCGGAGTAACGGACTTTCCATGAACTACGGCGGTATCAGTCTGGGCGGAGTTACCTTTGACCAGCGGGAAATCAGGGAAAGCGATCTGGCAAAGATTACAACCATCGCCAATCGCAAGAATATTTCGACGGTCAGCCCCAAGGTACTGGGTGGCATTACGGTGAACAAACATGATGTGCTGCTGGTGGGGGTGAATTTTGCCAGTGAACTGAAGATGAAACAGTGGTGGAAGGTGTTCGGCAACGAGCCGAAATCGGATCACGATCTATTGCTTGGTTCTGATGCTGCAAAAGTACTGAATGTCTCGCCCGGTGACGGCCTGACAATCAGGGGCGAAAGCTTCAAAGTCGCCGGTATACTTGATCAGACCGGCTCCCAGGACGACGCCCTGGTGTTTGCCTCGCTGAAAAAGGCTCAAACGCTGCTCGGCAAGGAAGGCAAAATAACCCTTGCCGAAGTTGCGGCCCTCTGCTCAGGCTGCCCTATCGGGGATATGGTCACCCAGATCGCCGAGAAAATTCCCGATGCGAAAGTATCCGCCATTCAGCAGGTGGTTGAAGGGCGCCTCAAGGCCCTGGATCAGTTTAAGCGTTTTTCCTACGCCATGGCAGCGGTAGTTGTCTTCATCGGCTCCCTGATTGTTTTTGTCACCATGATGGGGAGCGTCAATGAACGGACGGTTGAGATCGGCGTATTCCGGGCCATCGGCTTCAGAAAAAGCCACATCATGCGCATTATCCTGCTGGAAGCTGCTCTGGTCAGCCTGTTAGCCGGGTTGCTCGGGTACGCAGTCGGCATGGGTGGCGCAAAGCTGGCTCTGCCGTTCATGGCTGAAAGCAAAGATGCTAAACTTTTCTGGGATGCCTGGGTGGCTGGGGGATCAGTTAGTCTCGCGCTCGTGCTGGGTTTGCTTGCCAGTCTGCAGCCCGCCTTGCACGCTTCAAAAATGGATCCGACCGAAGCGCTGAGAGCTTTATAAATGGGGACAGAATGGCTCTGATCGAGATAAAGAACGTGAAAAAGCAGTACACCGGCGGTGAAGATCTGGTTGAAGCCCTGTGCGGAGTTGATATAACCATCGAATCCGGTGAATTTATCGCCATCATGGGGCAGTCAGGTTCCGGGAAAAGTACGCTGCTGTCTGTAATGGGAGGGTTGAACCACCCGACTTCCGGATCGATTGAAATGGCGGGAACCAATATTTATAATCTGCCGGGCGAAAAACTGGCCGATTTCCGGGCTGAGAATCTGGGGTTTGTTTTTCAGTCCTTTCATCTGATTTCCTACCTGACCGCCATCGAAAATGTTATGCTGCCGCTGGCGATTGCCAGGATGGGCGCGTCGGCAAAGAAAGCGGCCGCGTGCCAGGCGCTTGAGCGGGTCGGCCTCGGAGCGAAACTGGAACGTCTGCCGAACCAGCTTTCCGGTGGTGAACAGGAGCGGGTTGCCATTGCGCGGGCCATCGTCAACAAACCCCGTATACTGCTGGCGGATGAGCCGACCGGCAACCTCGACTCCCGGACCAGCGAAGAGGTAATGAGCCTCTTCCGGGAGCTGAACGATGCCGGGCAGACCGTCGTAATGGTCACGCACAACCCTGATAACGGGACATACGCTGACCGCACCATAACTCTCAAGGACGGCATGGTGGTGAGCCGGGCCTGACTTTTTGCACGTGAAGCTCTTGGAAAATCGACCGAATTTCCGATAACTCCACCATGACTTCACGTTACGGGGATTCTCTTGAAACCTGATATCCTTATAATCGACGATGACACTTCGCTGCGACGGGTACTGGAATACAACCTCCAAGAGGCGGGCTATGCCGTTGGCACCGCAGCTTCCGGCGAGGAGGGATTACGTCTTTTCGACGAGATATCTCCTGCCCTTGTAATTACCGACATGAAGATGCCCGGCATGGACGGCATGCAGGTGCTCAAAGCCATCAAGGAGCGGGCACCGGATACGCTGGTGATCATGATCACCGCCTTCGGCACTGTGGATATAGCCGTAGAGGCCATGAAGGCCGGTGCCTACGACTACATCACCAAGCCCTTCAACCGTGATGAATTGCGGCTGACCGTCGTCAAGGCGCTGCAGTTCAGCGGGCTGGCGGTGGAGAACAAGCGGCTGAAGGGCGAGCTATCCGACCGTAGCGATTTTCGTTCTCTGGTCGGATCGTCGGCAGCCATGGAAAAGGTCTTTCAGGTAGTGCGCAAGGTGGCGGATACCGAGGCGTCAGTGCTGATCACCGGTGAATCAGGCACCGGCAAGGAACTGGTGGCCCGTTCGATCCATGCCATCAGCTCGCGTCAGGAGCGCCCCTTCGTAGCCATCAACTGCGCCGCCATCCCCCGTGATCTGCTGGAGAGCGAACTGTTCGGACATGTCAAGGGGGCTTTTACCGGGGCGATCAAGGACAAGACCGGCAAGTTTCAACTGGCCGACGGCGGCACGCTTTTTCTGGACGAGGTTGGTGAACTGCCACTGGATCTGCAGCCCAAGCTGCTACGGGCATTGCAGGAACGGGTAATCGTGCCGGTGGGCGGGACGAAGGAGCAGCGGCTTGACGTGCGGATCGTGACCGCCACCAACCTGGATATGGAACAGGCCATAGCCGATGGCATCTTCCGTGAAGACCTCTACTACCGGCTAGCGGTTATCCCGATCCACCTGCCGCCGCTGCGCCAGCGGCGCGACGACATCCCGTTGCTCTTGCGGCATTTCTGCAGCAAGCACGGTGCCTCCAGAATTAGCTTCGATAAGCTGACATTGGCAGCGTTGACGAGCTACGCCTGGCCGGGAAATGTGCGTGAACTGGAGAACCTGGTGGAGCGTCTGCTGATCATGCGCAACGGTGACACCATCAGCATTGACGACCTGCCGGACAAAATTCGAACTGGCGATGCTGTTGCAGCTTCATCATCATGCCCGGTCGGTGTCATCAATCTGCCGGACGAGGGGTATTCACTGGAGCAGCTGGAGCACGAGGTGGTGGTTCAGGCGCTTGAACGCAATCAGTGGAATCAGACTGCGGCGGCGCGTTTCCTGCGCATTCCGCGGCATACACTGATCTACCGCATGGAGAAGTACGAGATTGTCCCGCCAGAAAAACCTTGAACAGCTACGCATGGAATATCCCACACAGGCAGCAGCATATCCCACACCGCACGGTAGTTTACAACAGTCATACCAAATCTAGTTATGCGATATTAAGTAGTTACTTTTTTGGCACGAAAACTGGAAGTACATGCACGTACACAACACACTGCGTCGAGGCTGCCATGAAATCAATCTGGATCATACCTGCCTTCCTCATCCTTACAATCGGCATTTCAAACGCTGAGGATAACAAACCGGTCGAAAATCTTTCCAGCCTTATCGACACGGCACTTACCAGTAACCCCGAACTGAAATCCTCCCACTCCCGCTGGCAGATGTTTGCCAACAAAGCCAAACAGGCTTCCGCACTGGACGATCCGATGGTCATGTTCAAACTTCAGAACATGCTGGCGCGGGAGCCACTGGTGTTCAACAAGGATCCCCAGTCATCCAAAGTGATCGGCATTTCCCAACAGCTCCCATTCTGGGGCAAACGTGCGCTTAAACAGGAGATCGCGCAGTTTGAGGCCGAGTCGTACAAGTGGGCCATCGAAGAACGCAAGCTGGAATTGACCCGCATGGTGAAGGAGACCTACTACCAGCTCTGGGCGATTGACAAGTTTCTGAAAATAATCGACAGGAACCTGCAGATCCTCACGGATTTCGTCACCATCACGGAGTCAAAATATTCCGTTGGTCAGGGAGTTCAGCAGGATATTTACAAGGCCGGGCTGGAAAAATCCAGGATGCTTGACATGCAGATTACCCTGCGGCAGCAGCGCAAGAGCCTGGAAGCCAATCTCAATTATCTGCTTTATCGCCCCGGCAACACACCGGTCGGCAGCATTGCCGACTTCAACCTGCCGCAGGTCACAACATCTGTTGAACAACTGAATCAGACTGCCTTTGAAAAGCGTCCGCAGATAAAGAGTTTGGCCAGCCTGACACACAAGGGGCAGGCATCCCATCGCCTGGCGAAAAAAGAATTCTATCCCGACTTCAATCTTTCGTTTGAATACATGTTTAAAGAAGCCGTTACGAGCGAAATGTCAACCGATCCGGGCTACAATATGTTCTCCGTCGGCATGACCTTCAACCTCCCTTTTCAGCAGGAAAAACGTCGGGCGATGCTGGCCGAATCAGCGTCGGATACAAATATGGCGACTGAAGAGCTGAATGCCCTGAAGAACAACATTGCCTATACCATCAACGATTCGCTGGCCCAGCTGGATCGCCGACGGAAACTGACGGATCTCTACCGTGGCGGCATCATCCCTCAGGCCGAGCAATCGCTTGAGTCGGCGGTCATCGGCTATCGGGTCAACAAGGTTGACTTCCTGACGCTGCTGGACGGCAGGGTGACGCTGTTCAACTACGAGCGGGAACTGTTCGAGTCGCAGGCCGATTACATGATGCAACTGGCGCGGCTTGAAGCGGCGGTGGGGATGGAGCTGGTTGAAAAATAACACGTAGGGGCGATCCTGGTGATCGCCCGACGACAGGGCAAACACAAGTTTGTCCCTCCGGAGGCCTGATAAATGAACAAGAAAATCACAATCCCCCTGCTACTCATCATCCTGGTTTCACTCGCAAGTGGCGGATGGTACGCCTGGCAGCATAAGGGCCACGACCATGCTAATGAAGGTAAAACGAGCCAGGGCAAGCAGCTCTATACCTGCTCGATGCACCCTTTCATCATCAAGGACAAGCCCGGCACCTGTCCGATCTGCGGCATGGAACTGATCAAGAAACTTAACGATGCTCAAAATGCTGTCGCTCAAACGGCGGAGCAGAAGCAGCAGGCCGATATGCTGGGCCACGTGTCGCTCTCGCCAACTCAGCGAGTGATGGCCAATGTCGCCACGGTGGAAGCGAAGCAGGGCACACTGAATAAGGAGATAAACGCTGTCGGCATCGTTCAGTACGATCAGTCGCGCCAAGCAAAAGTCACCGCCTGGACCGCCGGCCGCATCGACAAGCTCAACGTCAATACCGTTGGCGCCTTTGTCAGCAAGGACAGGCCAGTGGCGGAGGTCTACTCCCCGGATCTCCTGGCAACTCAGCAGGAATACCTGCTTGCCATCAAAAGCCGGGACCAGCTCAAAAACTCGCCGATTCCCTCCATCTCCCAGAACGGCGACGGGTTGGTGGCATCGGCCCGCCAACGCCTGCTGCTCTTCGGAGTCAAGGAGATTCAGATTGCCGAACTGGAGAAGGCCGGTAAACCGACGATTCGCCTGCCGATCTATACTCCGCTCTCGGGCGTCGTCATCGAAAAGATGGTGCAGCAGGGGCAGTACGTCAACACGGGTGAGGTGTTGTTCAATATTGCGGATTTGTCAAAGGTCTGGGTGGAAATCGACGTATTCGAAAACGAAGTCCCGTACGTGAGGGTCGGGCAGCAGGTGGAAATACGCTCGTCGGCTGAGCACAAGGCAACCTCTGTCGGCAGGATCAGCTTCGTCTATCCGTTTCACGATCCCAAAACCCACACCGTCAAGGCCCGCGTGGAAATGGCAAACCCCGGAATGAGGATGAAACCGGACATGTTCGTCAATGCCATCATCAGGGTTCCGCTGGTCAAAGGAATCATCCTGCCGGTGACGGCGGTTATCGACACCGGCAAACGCCAGGTTGCCTGGGTGGAAACCTCACCGGGTATGTTCGAGCCGCGTGACGTCCTGGTGGGCGAGCGGGTCGAAGAAAAGCTCCAGATTCTTTCAGGCATCAAACCGGGCGACAAGGTGGCGGTTTCCGGCGGATACCTGATTGATTCCGAGTCCCAGCTGAAGGGGAGCGGCGGAGCGGATCACAGCCAGCATGGCGGAGCTAAACCGGAACCAAAGGCACAACCTGCCGCTCCACCGGCAAAAAAGGATCCGTTGAAGATGGATGATATGAAGATGTGAAAAAACCAGAATTCAGTATTCAGAATTCAGAAAACAGAAGTTAGAATTAGAAAAGGATTTTTTCCCTGATTCCTGAATTCTGACTCCTGAATACTCAGGAACCTATATGATTGAAAAAATTATCGAATACTCCGCCCGCAACCGGGTCATCGTCCTGATGATGTTCGGTCTGATAATTGTCTGGGGCGGCTGGGCGGTCTACAAAACTCCTGTGGATGCCATTCCTGACCTGTCCGACAATCAGGTGATCGTCTTCACCGACTACCCGGGCCGTTCACCGCAGGTGGTGGAGGATCAGGTCACCTATCCGCTGGCAGTCAACCTGCAGGGGCTACCGCAGGTGCGCGCCGTACGGGCCTCCTCTGCCTTCGGCTTCTCCATGATCTATGTGATTTTCGAGGACAAGGCCGATATTTACTGGGCCCGGACACGGGTACTGGAGCGGCTCAACTATGCTGCCTCTCTGCTGCCTCCTGGCGTTGTCCCCACCCTCGGCCCGGACGGCACCGGCGTCGGCCATGTATTCTGGTATACCATCGAGGGGAAGGGGTATGACCTGGAGCAGCTGCGCACCCTGCAGGACTGGTTCGTTCGCTACCAGCTCAACACCGTCCAGGGAGTGGCCGAGGTGGCCTCCATCGGTGGGCTGGTGCGTGAATACCAGATTGATCTCGACCCGAACAAGCTGTTTGCCTACAAAATCAAGACCAGCAAAGTCATGGAAGCGGTCAGGGCCGCCAACAAAGA
Source organism: Desulfuromonadales bacterium (assembly GCA_037129245.1). GTDB lineage: Bacteria > Desulfobacterota > Desulfuromonadia > Geobacterales > Pseudopelobacteraceae > JACRCG01. The sequence continues at coordinate 23,975 of JBAXVE010000015.1, read as the reverse complement.
TGTAGGGGGCAAACTGGTTGAACAGGCCGATGCCGAGTACCTGATTCGCGGCCGCGGTTACGTAAAATCCAAGGAGGATCTGGAAAATATCGTGATCGGCGCCGACATGCGCGGTACCCCGATCTACGTCAAAAATCTCGGTACGGTCCAGATGGGGGGCGCCATCCGACGCGGCCTGCTGGATATGAATGGCGAAGGCGAAGCGGTGGGCGGCATCGTGGTCATGCGCTACGGCGAGAACGCCAAGGATGTTATCGACCGCGTCAAAGTCAAGATCAAAGAGTTGGAAAAAGGGCTGCCCCCCGGCGTGAAGATTATGGTTTCGTACGACCGCTCCGACCTTATCATGCGCGCGATTGACACCCTGAAGAAAAACCTGCTGGAGGAATCGGTCGTCGTCTCGCTGGTGATTCTGATCTTCCTGCTGCACTTCCAGAGCGCCTTGGTGATCGTTCTGACCCTGCCGATCTCGGTGCTGATCGCCTTCATCACCATGAAATTGATGGGTGTGACTTCCAACATCATGTCGCTCGGCGGCATCGCCATTGCCATCGGTGTACTGGTGGATGCCGGGGTGATCATGGTGGAGAACTGCTACCGCCACCTCTCGGAAATGCCGCCTGAAGAGCGGGCCGGCAAACGATTGGAGGTGGTCATAACATCAGCAAAACAGGTTGGCCGGGCGATCTTCTTCTCCCTGGCGATCATTGTGCTCTCATTCGTGCCGGTTTTCATGCTGGAGGGGCAGGAAGGTAAGCTGTTCCATCCGCTGGCATTCACCAAAACCTTCTCAATGATGGGGTCGGCAATCATTGCCATCACCCTGGTGCCGGTATTGATGTACTACTTCATGCGAGGTAAGATGCCGCCTGAAAGTTCCAACCCGGTCTCAACCTTCTTCATCCGCCTGTATTCCCCGGTCATCCGCTGGGTGCTGGTTTGGAAAAAGACTACCATCGCCCTCAACATCATAGCCCTGGCCATTGCCGTGCCGATGTTCATGAAGCTTGGCTCCGAATTCATGCCGCCGCTGGACGAAGGATCGCTGCTCTATATGCCTGTCACGCTCCCCAACGTCTCCATCACCGAGGCCAAGCGGCTGATCCAGGTGCAGGACACTATCATCAAGAGCGTGCCTGAGGTCGAGCATGTGCTGGGTAAGGTCGGGCGGGCAGAGACATCCACCGACCCGGCGCCGGTCTCCATGTTCGAAAGCATCATCATCCTCAAGCCCAAAGAGGCCTGGCGAGCGGGACTCAAGAAGGCCGATATCGTGTCTGAACTTGATTCCAAGCTGCAGCAGATCGGCGTGCGCAACGGCTGGACCCAGCCGATCATCAACCGCATCAACATGCTTTCCACCGGGGTGCGCACCGACCTGGGGGTCAAAATTTTCGGCAATGACCTGAATGTGCTGAAAGACCTGGCGATCCAGGCCGAGGCGATTCTCAAGCCGATTAACGGAGCCGCCGACGTGGTGGCCGAACGGGTTACCGGCGGCAGTTATATCGATATTGATATCGACCGGGAAGCGGCAGCCCGTTACGGAGTCAGCGTCGGCGATATTCAGGACGTCATCGAGACGGCTCTGGGAGGAGCGACTCTCTCCACCACTGTTGAAGGACGCAACCGTTTCCCGATCCGCATCCGCTACCTGCGTGACTACCGCGACAACATCCCTGCCATCCGCCGTATCCTGGTGTCGGGCATGGAGGGGGCTCAGGTACCTCTGTCACTGGTGACCAGGCTGAATATTTCCACCGGCGCACCGGAGATCAACAGCGAAGGAGGGCTGCTGCGGTCGCTGGTCTTCCTGAATGTCCGCGGGCGAGACATGGGTGGGTTTGTTACCGAGGCCAAGCAGGTCCTGGAGAAAAACCTTAAACTCCCTCCCGGCTATTATGTGGCCTGGTCCGGACAGTGGGAGAACCAGATCAGGGCCAAGGCCCGTCTGCAGGTATTGATCCCGCTCGGGATGGTGATCATCTTCATCCTGCTGTACTTTACCTTCCATTCGGCCCTGGAAGCCAGCATGGTGATGCTCTCGGTGCCGTTTGCCCTGGTGGGGGGGGTCTACCTGGTGTCGGCACTGGGGTACAACCTGTCGGTTGCGGTCTGGGTCGGCTTCATCGCCCTCTACGGTATCGCTGTGGAGACCGGGGTGGTGATGGTGATTTATCTGCATGAGGCGCTGGATAAGAAGCTGATTAACGGTCCCTGCACCGAGCAGGACATCTACGATGCCACTTTTGAGGGGGCGGTGCTGCGATTGCGCCCTAAACTGATGACCGTGGCCGTGGCGTTGCTGGGGCTGATCCCGATCATGTGGTCAACCGGCACCGGTGCCGACGTAATGAAACCGATTGCGGCGCCGATGATCGGCGGCATGATCTCGTCAGCCGTACATGTGCTGATTATGACGCCCGTGATATTTGTGTTGATGAAGAAACGGGAATTGAAGAAGGGGATGCTGAAGTACAGCGGTATGAAACACTAACCCAATCAAAAGGAGAAACGCCGATGAAAAAACTGATGCTCGCACTCACAGTAACACTTGCCCTGACCGCTCCGGCAGTTTTTGCCGCAGACCACACCGGCCATGATCACTCAAGCCATGCCACGATGGGCGGGCCGGCCCATGAAGAGGTGGTCGACGGCGTCAAGGCTACTTTCACCATCCAGACTATGGCAGACGCCATGAAGGCCATGGGGATGGAAATGCCCAAAGGGGTCAAGGAAACCCACCATATCTCCCTGTCGCTGAAGGATGTCAAGAATGGCGCTGCACTGACTGATGGCGAAGTGAAGGTCAAGGTCCAGAACCCGGACAAGAGCGAGCAGACCAAAGACCTGATGGGCATGCACGGCCACTTCGGCGCTGATTTCGATCTTGCAAAAAAGGGGAAGTACGGCGTAATGTGCAAGTTCAAGACGCCAGACGGCAAAGTGCGCCAAGCGAAGTTCTGGTACGTTGTGAAGTAATTACAATTCCATATCTGCAGGCAACGGAAACCGGTATTGATGTGGACGGGGCAAATCGGGCTGTTTGTTAAAAACGGCAGTTGAACTAGGGAGGCACGGAGAACCGCCGAAATCGAAGGAGTTTTTAAGCATTACCCATCACCGGATTGGCTTTTGTAATCAGCGCAAATTTTCCGTATAACCCTCAGTGGTTATTATCTCTGTGCCTCTGTGTCTCAGTGGAGAATGCTTTTTATAAAATTAAATATATTGACAATCAAAATCAATCTGCCTATATTGAAACCCTAAATCATTTAGTGGAGCAGTTTTGAGCAACGAAAAGAAAAAAATATTTTACTCTTTTGTCTCGGACAGGAGTCTGCGATCCACCCGTCAGCGGGACGTGATTCTTGATATTTTTCTTTCGACTCATCAGCATGTCACTGTTGAGGATCTTTATCTTAAGATCAAACCGGGAAATCCCGGTATCGGTTATGCGACGGTCTATCGTACCCTCAAGCTTTTTGTTGAGGCCGGACTGGCCCGTGAGGTTCTTCTGCACGACGGCCAGACCCGCTATGAGCACGTCATGGCCGGTGAACATCATGACCACCTGATCTGTACGGGATGTAATTCAATTATCGAATTTGAGAACGAAACCATAGAAAAGCTGCAGGATGAAATTGCTACCCGGCACGGGTTTCATATTGTGAGTCATAAGCTCGAGATTTACGGCCTCTGTTCGAAATGCCGCGGGAGTGCTTTTCAGGTTTAATCAGGCACAAGCCAAATTTTTTTACCAGATAGTTGAAAATGAATATCAAAAGCATATAGTGGCATGACCATGAACAGGCGTGCCAGTCACTCGAAAGGGGGATATTGTCATGAGCAGGAAAGTAACTGAAATGCTGGATACGGTGACTCAAGTATGGTTGACGGTTCGGTTATTGAAGAGTTTGAGGCCGCGATTGGGGAGAAGGCACAGGTGATTTCTTAAGGCGTGGTTCGGCAACGACACCATGCTTTGAAATTAACACAATCCGTCGTATCATGGTGTCGCTGCGTGCATCGCAGGCAACAAAAACCGTCCGTGAGCTGGCCGCTGCAGGTGGCTGATTCAGAATGGAATACCCGTGAGCGCACTAGACATTGATTTCCTCCGTAGCTGGATAGGGAGGTCGCGAGTCGATGAGGATGTAATTTCAGCCCGCCATGCCGGCCTTATGGCTGCAACAGTTGATTATCCTGCAGACAAAATACGCGACGGTGCCACGCTTCCGCCCCTCTGGCATTGGACGTACTTTCTGGAGGGTGTTTCTGAGAGAGAACTGGGTCTGGACGGTCACCCGGCACGAGGCGCTTTTATGCCGCCGGTGCCGTTGCCCAATCGGATGTGGGCCGGTGGCCGTTTAACATTCGCGGCGCCGATGATTATCGGCTCGACCGTAGTCAAGGAGTCAAGCATCCTGAAAATCGATCACAAGCAGGGCCGTTCGGGAGATCTTGTGTTTGTAACCGTGCTTCATGAGGTGAAGTCGCTCCAGGGAGAGTCGATAATCCGGGAGGAGCAGGACATCGTCTACAAGGAGGCATCTCCGAATAAACCGCCTGCCGGTATTCCTGCCATGCCCCCCAACTCGCAATTCACCAAAACCTATACTCCGTCCTCAACCATGCTGTTTCGCTACTCGGCGCTGACGTTCAACGGACATCGTATTCATTACGATGCGGACTATTGCCGAAGCAATGAGGGATACCAGAATCTGGTAATCCACGGCCCCCTGAATGCCAGTATGCTGGCCGGCTTCGCAGAAGAGATCTACGGTGGTCCGGTGAGGACATTCAGCTATCAGGGCCTGTTTCCGGCACTTCTTGGCAACACGGTTACCGTACATGCCACACGTCAGGATAGACTGATAGCTCTTTGTGCCACACTGGAAAACGGGATCGTCTGTATGAAGGCGGAGGCCGGGCTGGCGCCCTGACGCACGCACAAATAAAAAGCCCACCGGTTCGTTCGGTGGGCTTCATTTGTTTCAAAATACTCGATGGCCTTTTAGGCTTTGGTCCGATCCTGCGGTGCAATCGGCGGATGGTTACTGCTTATGTATGGTCTTTCTCGGGCGGAGTCACTTCCATAAGTTTGTAAGCCCTCCTTTTGCACTCGATTTATACCGCTTCCATCTTGATTTCAGTATACCATCCCGATTGCAAAATAACAGTCTATGAAAAATATTTTTTTGCGCGTACAATTAGGGGCTGAAATTATCCTTCAATTGCCGCTTGGCCCCTGCTGCCCGTGACCCCCTTGCGAATGCTGATGTTTCCCCCGTCCTCCTGGCCCTTACTGTATGCATGTGTGTCGATATAGCTCCTGCGGCCATGAACGGTACGGATGGGGCCGAGTTCGTTCATGGCCTTCCTGATGAGCCCCTGTTTGACAGGCACCAGTGCGCCGGGGGTGATCGGTGTCTGGACTTTCTGCTGCGTCAGTTGTGTGTTGATGGTCGAGACCGCACCCAGATAATAGGACTGCCGCAACAGTTCCCGGTTCCTGTTTGGCAGATTATCGCTGACATGGTGTTTCATGAAGCCGGAGCAGAGTCTCCGGACGGTTTTGTCCAGATAGGCGAAGGTATACGATGCAATCTGCACGTCGGCCCCTACGCCGATGAAGGTCATCCTGCCCTGCGCCGGATGATGAATGGCCTGGCAGTCGAAGGCGTTGCATACCCCTGCGGACAGGTTGCGCACCCATTTGGGCAGGGTTTTGGCGGCAGTGGTTTCAACGATATCTGCCGTTTGGGGTGCCTGTTTCGTATCAATGTCGGCCATGGCCAGGTTGTGCTCCGACAGCAGCCTCTGGGCGTGTGCAGCAGCAAGAGCCGCCTCATGCTCATTGGTGGAATTGGCAAGTGCCAATAGTTTTCGTATCTTTTCAATGATAGGATTCGGTTCCATAAAAATCCTCGTTTCAGTCCAGTAAATATTTATGCTGAGCCGGTTGACAGCGCGGACAGAAATGGGTGCCCCGTTGTCCCGAGCGTATCTTGACTATCGGCGTTCCGCAGACAGGACAAGGCCTGCCGGTTTGCCCGTAAACGCTGACGATAAAACCACCCTCCTTGAAAACACCGTCAATATTGGCCCCGTGAAGATCTACCGCCTCTTTCATAACCCCTGTTACCGCCCGGTACAGCACTTTCAGCTGCTTTTCGGCCAGGCGGTCAGAGACGGTTTCAGGATGAATCCGTGCTCTGAAAAGTGACTCGTCCGCATAAATGTTGCCGACACCGGCGATTACCGATTGATCGAGGAGCAGCGCCTTGATCCGCCTGCGATGGTTCCTGATTTGACACAGGAATGTGTTCTCATCAACGGTAAGTGCATCGGGCCCCAGGCAGGATTTCACCGTGTCCGGGCTGTTAACCAGCCAGACCCGGCCGAATTTGCGAGGATCGTCAAACGTGAGCATGTCACCGCTGTCAAGCGTCACGGCAAGGCGCGCATGACGTCCCATTAGTGATCCCTGCGGAAGGATGGTAAGTCTGCCGGTCATGCGCAGATGGACGACGAGAAAGAGGGGTGGCGAATCGCTGCCGGCTGCGGTGAGTTGGAACAGAAGATATTTCCCGTGGCGATCAATGCCGGTGAATTGCCGTCCAGTAATCAGAGAGCTGAATTCGCTCTTTTCAGACCCGGCAACGACGCCATCCCAGATGACATCTACCGACAGAATGACCTTTCCGATCAATGACGGATTCCCATCGCGCAGGGTGCGGCGAACCCCTTCAACCTCGGGGAGTTCAGGCATTTTGGTGCTCCGCCGGAGTGCTATTTTGAGGTTGCAGCATAAACTCCATCCCAATCAGCCGGCGGCGGGTTTGATATGAATTCGGCGCAGCGTCCGGCATAGAGGCGTGACGGGCCGTCATTGGCCAGTCCGGCAAGCTCTTCGAATAGTGCTTTCGCTGCGCCGAAGCGGAGCGAGCGGTACAGATTCAGCGCCTCCTCGAAACGGGGCAGAATTTCCCGGTTGGCAATCATCAACTCGTACATGACGATTGGCAGGTGCTTCCCCTTTACCTTAACCCTATCGACCTCGCGGAATGTGAACCGGTCATCGGTGACCTGCCGGCGGGTATCTTCGCTGACCAGGATGTGAGAGCCGTAGTATTTGTTGAGCCCTTCCAGGCGGGAGGCCAGATTGACGGCATCGCCGATGGCGGTGTAATCAAAGCGGAGATCCGCTCCCATGTTACCGACGACCGCCGGGCCGGTATTGATGCCGACCCCGATGTCGATGGTCAGCATGCCGCGGCCGGTAAAATCGGCATTCAGCCGCTCCAGTTCCTCGATCATTCTGACTGCCGCCGAACAGGCATGGGTGGCATGCTGCGGGACATCGAGCGGGGCATTAAACAGCGCCATGACAGCATCGCCGATAAATTTGTCGAGCGTCCCCCGCTCTTCAAGAACGATGCGCGTCATGGGACTCAGGTATTCATTGAGCATCGTAACCAGCTCCGGCGGGGTGAGGCTTTCCGACAGGGTTGTGAACCCGCGAATGTCGGAAAACAGTATCGACAGCTCCCGCTGTTCCCCACCCAGCACAAGCCTTTCCGGATTTTTCTCGATCAGTTTGACCAGATCAGCCGACACGTAGCTTGAAAATGCCTTTTTGAGCTGCCTCCCCTTGCGTTGCACCACCAGGTTGCGCCACGCCTCTCCGCTTACATACGTCAGGGCCAGCCCTGCAAGAGGATAAATCAGGGTCATATCGCGGAACGCGGTGGTGAACAACAGGTAGTTGGCAGCGCCGAACAGGCCGGTTAAACAGACTAAAGCCAGTAATCCGGTAGCCGTGCCCGGTGCAAACGCCAGACACACTCCCAGCAGGAGCGGCAGGACGATAATGCTGATGATTTCGAAGGTCTGGGTTACGCCATCGTAAAGGAGAAAACGTCGCTCCAAGGCATTGGCTGCGACCGTTGCATGGACCTCGATTCCGGGCAGAATAGGATCGAACGGGGTAGGGCGCAAATCGTAGATGCCGACTTCGGTTGCTCCCACAAAGGCTATTTTGCCTTTCAGGGACTCTTTGGGGAGACGGCGGGAGATGACATCAGCCGCTGAAAAGGTGGCAAACGAGCCGGTTCCGCCATAAAAGTTCAGCGCCATGGTTCCGTCTTCACGGGACGGAATCCGCAGGGATCCTATCTGGACCGCATCGACCCCCCACGGTTTCACGTCAAGCACAATGTCGGAGCCGAGATAGTGTCGCAGCGCCTTCATACTCAGCGACGGGTAGATATCCCCTCCGTACAGCAGAAACAGGATCGAACGTCGGTAGAGTCCGTCTGCGTCGTGACGGGCATTGAAAAAGCCGAAGTCCAGCGCGCCGGAGCCGACAAGAGGTATGTTCACATCAATACCCGGAAAGCTCTGCAGCGGGATATCCTGAACACCTTCAGCGATGCGGATCATTTTCAGTTTGGAGTTTTCAAGCTGCTGCAGCGCCTCAGGATCAGCTTCGGCCTGCTCGTTGCGAAAGAAATACCCCATGACGACGTTGCCGGATTTTTTGATCGCCGCTGCCAGAGCACTGTCGGCTACCTCGTTCTGGCGTTCGGAGAAGACGATATCCAGGGCTGTGACCTTTGTGCCGTAGTAGGTTCCCAGGTTTTCTATCAGGCGGCCGGTAATCTCCCGCGACCAGGGCCAGCGCCCCAGTTCCTTGATGCTTTTGTGATCAATGGCAACGATGACTACATCTTTGTCGGGGACGACCGGGCCGCGCAGACGGAAGCGGGCGTCCTTCATGCGAAAGTCGAGCTGCTGGATGACAGGGGGGGCCTGTTTGTAGAGCAGGAACGAACAGAAGGCCGCAGCTGCGGCAAACAGGATGAACATGAAGCGTTTCAGCATGATTCCTGCTCTCCAGACGGTTTAGCGGTATGATTCAAGTCTCATCAGCAATGTCTCGGCATTGCCGGCGTGTCTGCCTTCGGGATAGCGCTTCAGGTACTGGCGGAATCTGGATTTTGCCTCTTCTATCGAACCGAGTTCTGAAAATAGCTGGCCAGAGATGTAGAGTGCGGTTTCCGCCTGAGGAGAGTCAGGATATTCATCGAGCAACCGACGGTACTCTTCGAGGGCCAGGGCTGGCTTGCTCAGAAACCGCGAATAGACGGCCCCCCGCTCCATGTGGGCATCGCACCTGATCCCGGCCACTCGGCTCAGATCAAGGGCGATCTGGAATACGTGCTGTGCCTCGGCATATTTGCCCGCATCTGCCAGATAGTGTCCGTAGTTGATATTCCAGCGGGCGATGATATCCCCGATTCTGCCTGAATCGACCCAATCGGCCGGAGGTGTCGCGGAGGTAACCTTCAACATGATATCTCTGGCTTCCGCCACAGGAGACCCCGGTTCCACCGCCAGCGGTTCCACCGGCGTCATGCCGCGCGTGTTTTCTGTCATGGTGCCGGCAGTCAGCGGTTGCCCTATTCCACTTCCATCACCCGACACTGCGACAGTTCCTTCGTTGCCGAAGAGGACGTTGGCCTCCCCCTGGGACATCATCATGAACTCAGTCCCTTTTACTCCGGCCACAACCGTTCCACTCTTGACGGTCATATCGCTTTGCCGCCCGGCCAGCTTGACGACCGAGGCCCGCAGCTTCCCCTGGGTCATGGAAAAATTTCCCTCCCGCTTTTCGGAGGAGAGCAAAAAACTCGTGACCTCGAAGTCGGTGTTATGCGCAAGAGTGAAGATGCTTTTGTCGTTCAATGTCAGTTCGGCCCAGCCGTCGGCACCGGTAACTATCCGCTGTCCCTCGGAAACATCGGCGCCTTTTTTGAGAGGTGTCAATGGTCCTTTGGCTGTTAATCGAATCTGAACCGTCCCCTTTATGCCGGAAACGACGCCGACCTGGGCAGCCATCCCCGATAGTGGTGATAAGAGCATGATAACAAACAGTAAAATAACGGGATAGCGCTGCATAGTTTGTAATGCCTCCTTGCAAACGGACTTCAGCGGAAAGATTTTGGAACTTTAGCAGCAAATGTCTGCGTGTCAAATGGAATATCACTTGAGATATATGGTAAATCTGGTAATCTCCACCCCGAACAAAAAAATCTCTCGTGACGGGATGACGCCATGCCACAGGAAACCGACGCCTTACGGCAACAGCTTGAGTACCGAAAACGGCTGATGGACAAGATCAACGAAATCCACTCTGCCGACAACCTTAATACCATCCTGATAAACATCAAAGACAGCATTGCCGCCCTGTTCAGCGCGGAGCGGATCACCATCTATCTGGCGGACGCCAAACGGAATCTGCTGATATCGAAGGTGAAAAGCGGTGTGGAGGTGCAGCAGATTGTTGTCCCGATCAGCGACTCCAGTCTTTCCGGCTATTGCGCCATTTCCGGAACGATTGTCAATATCAAAAATGCCTACGATCCCCATGAGCTGAAAATGATCGGCAGCAACCTTAAGTTTGATGACAGCTGGGATAAAAAGACCGGCTTTGTTACAAAACAGGTGCTCTGCGTCCCGATGAAGTTCCAGAAAACCCTGATTGGCGTAATCCAGGTCATCAACAAGAGCGACAACACCCCCTACAACGATACCGACATCAGCTATGCTATGGAGCTTTCTACCTCACTCTCCATCGCGATCCACAACATCTACCGCCTGTCGGTCACGACCAAGGTCATCCGTCACAAGGCTCGTTACAACTACCTGTTGGACAAAAGCATCATTGATGAGAAGCTGCTCGAAAAGGCGTCCGCCCACCACGATATCGCTAAAATCGGTATGGATGGCGTTCTGATCCGCGAGTTCGGCGTGACCAAAGAGGACATGGCCAAGAATCTCTCTTTCTATTTCGGCTGCGAATTTATCGGCTATGACCCTGCCGCCCTCCCGCTGGAGGAAGAGCTGCTTAAACGGGTCAGGCCGGATCGCCTGCTGAAAGAATGGTGGGTGCCGTTCAAGATTGAAAACGGTGTCCTGATAATCGTGATCGACGACCCGACCGACCTGGGACGCCAGGATATGCTCAAGTTTGTCTACCCTGAATACAAGCGTATCAGCTATCTCGGCGCTTTCCGCGAGGATATTCAGAGCTACGTAAGCCTGTTTTACAACCACGGCGCCTCATCGGCTGCCAACAGCAGTATCAACGACATTATCAGCAAGCTGGACAATACCGATGAGCCGGAAATCGAACAGGAAAGCCAGAAGGTGTCGGAGCAGGACAGCGTTATCGTCCAGCTGGTCAACAAAATCATCATCGACGCCGTGCAGAACAAGGTCTCCGATATTCACATCGAACCGTTTCCGGGGAAAGAGGATGTTCAGGTGAGGATGAGGATTGACGGGCGCTGCAAGGTGTACCAGAAGATCCCCTACAAGTACAAGTACGCCATTCCTTCGCGCATCAAGATCATGTGCGGCCTGGATATTTCCGAGCGGAGAAAGCCGCAGGACGGCAAGATCGATTTCAAAAAGTTCGGGCCGCTCAACGTGGAACTGCGCGTTGCTACCGTCCCGACGGCGGGTCAACTGGAAGACGTGGTCATGCGTGTTCTGGCCAGTGGCGAACCGATCCCCTATGACAAACTGGGTTTGACCGAGCGCAATGCCCGTGTGCTGGAGGCCTGTGTCAATCAACCCTACGGCCTGGTACTGGTTGTCGGTCCGACCGGTTCAGGTAAAACCACCACGTTGCATTCGGCGATCAAGCTGATCAATACACCGGAAACCAAAATCTGGACCGCTGAGGATCCGGTGGAGATCACCCAGCGCGGACTGCGCCAGGTTCAGGTACATCCCAAAATAGGCTTTACCTTTGCCGCTGCGCTCCGTTCATTCCTGCGTGCCGATCCGGACGTAATCATGGTCGGCGAGATGCGCGACCAGGAAACCGCTGAAATCGGGGTCGAATCATCCCTTACCGGCCACCTGGTGTTCTCCACCCTGCACACCAACTCGGCACCGGAAACCATCACCCGCCTTTTGGACATGGAGCTTGACCCGTTCAGCTTCTCCGACGCGATCCTCTGCATCCTGGCCCAGCGCCTGGCGCGCCGCCTCTGTGACTGCAAAGAGGAATACACTCCCGGTCAGCAGGAGATCGATGACCTGATCCTTGAATACGGGCCGGAATATTTCAAAAAGACCGGTATTGATCCCGCCACCATAAAACTTACCAGAGCCAAAGGGTGCCCCAAGTGCGGCGACACCGGGTACAAGGGGAGATTGGGGTTGCACGAGCTGCTGGAGGGGACCGATCCGATCAAGGCGCTGATCAAACGGAAATCAGAAATCGAGGCAATCCGTCAGCAGGCCATCAAGGACGGCATGACCACGTTGAAGCAGGACGGAATCCTGAAATGCCTGCAGGGGATGACCGACCTGAAAGAGGTTCGTCGAGTCTGTATCAAATAGCGGTTCCGCAGTATTTGCAGGCCTGATCTTTCCAGGGAAAGGTTTCGCCGCACGAGGTACAGAGGCGGAAATGGCCGCGTACTTCGCGGGTCGGCTTGCGGAAGTAGATTACTACCAGAAAGAACGGGATGACGCCGCAGAGTAGTCCCCACGCCAACGGATTTCTGTCCCGGGCCACGGCAAATCTGGCTCCGACGGCTGCCGGCAGACCGAACAGCAGCAGCAGAAAAATCAACTCATTCATGTAAAACCCCGCTTTCCAATCGTTTTGGCGCAATCTAGCACCGCACGGTCGGTTTTGTAAACCGTGCAGTGTAATAATTGGTGGAAAGCCGGCTACGGAGGAACACTCATGGCAGACAGAATCAAGGTGCTGGCGGTTGATGACGAAGAGATGAGCCTTGCAATGCTCTCCACGGTTCTTATCGGCCAGGGGATGGAGTGCCTTACGGCAAACAACGGCCGCGCGGCCCTGGATGTGCTGGAGTCGACCCCGGATGTCGACATAGTGCTGCTTGACCTGCAGATGCCGATAATGGACGGCTTTGAGGTGGTTTCCTACTGCAAGGGGAACCCCTACCTGTGCGACATACCGATCATTGTGCTGGCGGCGGATCGCCAGGAAAAACTTAAATCACTCAAGCTGGGGGGGGATGATTTCCTGGCCAAGCCCTTTGATCTCGAAGAACTGGAGCTGCGCATCAGCAGACTTATCCAGTCCCGCCGCATGTTGCAGAGTGCAAAACAGGCCAAGAACGAATTTCTCACCATCGCCCGCAATGAACTACGTACGCCGATGCTGACTATTACCGGGCTTGCCGAGAACCTTGACGGCAGCGTTCTGAGTGGCAGCCAGCGTGAACTTGTCAACCAGCTGAAGCAGACGACCGGCAGGCTGACCGGTATTATTCGGGACATCCTGAATTACGTTCAGCTCGATCATCAGGCTCTGGACGCAATAGTGGAGCCATTCTCGCTCCGCAGCACGATCCAGAGTGCGATTGATTCGCATCGGGAACTGGCTGACCAGAAGGGGCTTCGCCTGATTCTGGATATCACCGCAGACGTTCCCGACGCATTGATCGGCCCTTCATTCTACGTCTACAAGGCATGTGACATAGTGCTGGAGAATGCCATCAGGTTTTCATCGGATGGCGAGGTTCGTGTTGAAATCCGCTACGAGCCGCATGGCAGGAATGGCGTACTTCTCTATATCTGCATCAGTGACCAGGGTATCGGCATCCCGACCGATTTCTGCGAAAAGATTTTCGAACCTTTTGTCCAGGTGGATCAAAATGATTCTTCCGGTTCACACGGTCTTGGCCTCGGCCTGGCGATAGCCAAACGGATGGTGGAGCTGATGGGGGGGAGCATCTCAGCCCAGAGCGACGGGAAACGCGGGAGTACCCTCAGATACTCGTTCCTCGGCGAATTGCAGCAGTCGGTTGAACTTCTGTAACGTTCTGATCTGCTGATATGATAAAGGAGTAGCGGGATGCCCTTGATGTCCTGGAACCCATCGATGAGTGTCAACGTAAAGCAGTTTGACGATCAGCACATCAGGTTGGTCGATATGCTGAACAGTCTGCATCTGGCCATGAAAGAGGGGAGGGGTCACCAGGTGCTCGGCGAGGTGCTGAATGAGCTGATCGACTACACCTCCTGCCATTTTGCCGACGAGGAACAGCTGATGGCCGTGCACGATTATCCGGAGAAGGCACAGCACATCCAGGTTCACCAGAATCTGGTGAAACAGGTACTCGAGTTGCAGCAGAATTTTGCATCCGGCAGAGCCATCCTGACGCTGGATGTGATGATGTTCCTGAAAGAGTGGCTGGTTGTGCATATTCAGGGAGTTGACAGGAAATACGGCGCATTTTTGAATGGAAAAGGGATTACCTGATGACCGTTAGAGCGGCATCAATCTGATATTACCCGTACAGGAAAAGGAGAATTGAGATGAAACAGTGGTTTTCAGCAAAAGCAGCACTTCTGGCAGTAGTGATGGCGGCAACGGCTGCCTTCGCCGGAGATATTGAAGATGTTAAGGCGCGCGGCGTGCTCCGTCATATCGGCCTTCCCTATGCCAACTTCAACACCGGTTCCGGTGACGGCATGGAAGCCGAACTGACAAAACTGTTCGCTAAATCGCTGGGGGTCAAATATGAATTTGTCCAGAGCGACTGGGGGCCGCTGGTGCAGGATTTGATCGGTAAAAAGGTCAAGGTGGTGAGCGGCAAGGCTGAGCTTCTTGAAGATGCTCCGGTCAGAGGAGACATAATCGCCAACGGTTTCACCATCATCCCCTGGCGTCAGCAGATCGTGAATTTCTCAACCCCGACCTTCCCCAATCAGATCTGGCTGGTCGCACGGACCGATTCACCGATCAAGCCGATCAAGCCTACCAAAAACATTGAAAAAGATATCGAGCTGACCAAAGCGCTGATGAAGGACCGAAGCGTCCTTACCCTTGAGAAGACCTGTCTTGATCCGGCACTCTACAATCTTGTCGCCACCGGCGCAAAAATAATCAATTTCCAGGGGAAGCTGAATGAAATTACGGTGGCCATGATCAACAAGGAAGCCGAAATGACGATCCTCGACGTTCCTGATGCTCTGGTTGCACTGGACAAATGGAAGGGTAAGATTAAAATCCTCGGACCGGTAACCGACAAGCAGCAGATGGCCGCAGGCTTTGCAAAAGAATCCCCGAAGCTGCTCGAGGCGTACAATGAGTTCATTAAGAAAGCGCAGAGTGACGGCACCTACCTTAAATTGATCAAAAAATACTACCCGACGGCAAAAAACTACTTTCCTGAGTTTTTCAAAGGTATGAAATAAGCATTTCCGGCGGGCGCGGAGTCAACTCTGCGCCCGCCGGGATCCTGTCCCCAATGCACAGAATTCTCATTTTCATACAGCGCGTTGCACCGCTTCTGATCGGTCTTGCACTGGTTACCTATCTTGGCCTGCTGCTGACGGATCTCTACCGTTCGAGAAGCGAACTGCAGCAGTCGAGCCGTGCGCGCCTGCTGGAAGACACCGACAAGCGTTCACAGGCTCTCGGCTACTATTTTTCCGAGCGTCTCAACGATCTGAACGAACTGGCTGCCAACCGTGAGCTGTCGGCCTATTTTGAAAACCAGGCGCTTGGCATGTCGATGGAGTACGGACTGGCAGCCAGTCTGGAAGAAGCCAATCTGGTGTTTTCAGCGTTTCGTAAGAAAAAACAGCTGGGCAGCAAGGAAATTTACAAGCGGGTCGTGTTTCTGGATGCCGGTGGGCACCTGCTGCTGGATGCCCGGGGGGAAACTATCAAACCCCGCAAGGGTGAAGAGCGGGAATGGAAAAGCTACATCGGCGGCAAAAATTCACTCAGCAGGTTTTTTGCCGTTGGCGAGGATGAAGCGGCGCAGATTATCCTCTCGGTGCCATATTTTTTCAAAGAACGAAAAAACGGCCATATCCTGGCGTGGCTGTCCCCCGCCGATATCCATAGCCATTTTCTTTCCGGCAACAGCAAACAGAAAAATGTGACCGCGTTTTTATACGAAAAAAGCTACCTTTTCACCCCCAACGAATCCGATAAACTTATCTCGCACGAACAGCTGCCATTTGCCCACAACCTGAAGGAGCGGGAGCCGATCTACTTCCTTGTGCCGAACCCCGGAAGTGAATCGCTGGAGATGACCGCGTTCAGGATCTCAATAGAATCGACACCGTTTGCCCTGGCTGCCTTCATACCGGCGATTGAAGTGAACGAAAGTTCGCCACAGCGTATTCTTTTGGTTTCAGCCGGTATCGGCCTGCTGTTGCTGTTCGGTGCAGTTGCAATGATCAGGACCAGTATCCGCACTGCAACCTTGAGCACCCGTCTGGAAGAAGGCGCCCTCAGGGAGCAGGCAATTTCTGAACAGAATATTCTGCTCCAGGCAGCAAAAGAGATTGCGGAGGCTGCCAACAGGGCGAAAAGTGAGTTTCTGGCGAACATGAGCCATGAAATCCGCACCCCGATGAACGGCATCGTCGGCATGACCGAACTGGTGATGGACACCGACCTCAACCGCGAACAGCGCGATTACATGCGTTCCATCCGCACCTCGTCGGAGAACCTGCTCAGCATCATCAACGACGTGCTTGATTTTTCCAAAATTGAAGTAGGAAAAGTTGAGCTGTACTCGTCTCCCTTTCTGCTCAGAAGCATGGTGGGGCAGACGTTGCGGACCCTCTCAGCGCGGGCGACACAAAAGGGGCTTGAGCTGGTCTTCAATGTCAATCAGAACGTTCCCGATGCCTTGCTTGGGGATCCGGGACGCCTGCGTCAGGTGCTGATAAACCTGATCGGCAATGCGATAAAATTTACTGACAGCGGCGAAATCAGCGTTCTGATTGATCTTGTTGAAGAGTCCGAACAGGGGGTTGTGCTCCGTTTCAAGGTGCGTGATCAGGGCATTGGCATCCCCCCGGAGGTTCATTCGCGAATTTTTCGTGCGTTTGAACAGGCGGACTCGTCAACTACCAAGCAGTTTGGCGGCACGGGGCTGGGCCTTGCCATCTGCAAACGTCTGGTATCACTGATGGGTGGTGAAATATCCGTTGAAAGCAGCCCCGGTGAGGGGAGCACGTTCTCCTTCACCGTCAGACTGCTCCACGACACCGAACCTCCCCCTGAAGCGCTCGGTGGCCATGTGTCACTGCAGGAGGTTTCAGTTCTGGTGGTCGACGACAACTCCATCAACCGGCAGATGCTGGAAGGATTTCTCGTACGCTGGGGCATGAAGGTCACCATGACAGACGATCCTCTGCAGGTTGAAACGCTGCTGGAATCCATGAGAGCCGACGGCGGCCTTCCCGGAGTGTTCCTCTCCGACGTCCACATGCCGGTCATGGATGGCTGGGAACTGGTCAGGCGTATCAAAGGCAACTCTCTGTTTGCGGAATTGAAGATTTTGATCATGCCGAGCGCCGGTGTGCGTGGTGACGCCGAACGCTGCAAGGAACTGGGGATTGAGGGGTATCTGACCAAGCCGGTGGTTCTTGAAGATCTGCATGATGCCATGATTGCCCTCATCAGTGGCCAAAACTACAACGAAGGGGGACTGGTCACCCGCCACACTCTCCATGAGGAGCATACGCGCTTCAACCTGCTGGTCGTGGACGATGTGGAAATCAATCGTGAAATGGTTCGCATTACTCTTGAAAAACAGGGGCACCGCGTGACATTCGCCTGTGACGGCAGCGAAGCGGTCACCGCCTTTAAAACAGGCAGTTTCGATGCCATCTTCATGGATATGCAGATGCCGGTCATGGACGGGTACGCTGCAATCGGTGAAATCCGTCTTCTTGAACGGCAGTCGGATTGCAGGAGGGCGCCGATCATCGCTATGACGGCATACGCCCTCTCCGGAGACCGCGAGCGCTGCCTGGAAGCCGGTGCCGATGAATATCTGTCAAAACCGGCCAAACCGGCTGACATCGTCGCCACGTTGAACAGGATGGTGACAGGCGGGAGTGGCGCTCCGGCGACGGAACCGGCCCAACCTGAAAAAATCCAGGCTGCGGATGCAGCTCAACCGCGACCGGATGCTAACGGAGATTCTTCAGGCACCCCCGTTTTCAACCGGGAAGAGCTGCTTGAACGGCTCGGCGGCAGAGAAGACATGCTGCCGCGCTTCCTGACGAAATTTGCAAATAATAGCGTCACGTACCTTGAAGCGCTGCGACAGGCCATCGAATCTGCCGACTTTGAGCAGGTGCGCATTCAGGCCCATACGATCAAGGGGGCTTCCGCCAATATTGCCGCAGGCCGCATGCGGGCGACCGCTTTCGCATTGGAATCACTGGCACGTGAAGGGAAGCGTGACGGCATGACGGAATTGTTCGAGCGCCTTGAAGCCGAGTTTCAGAAGTTTAACACTGTGGCGGCCGGCGCATGACGACCGCTCTCTCCGAAATTTCCCCTGCCATAAAAGAGGGCTGAATGTTCGACCAATGGAATAGATACAGGTCCAGTCGGTTCGCTGCAGCATTTGGCGTGGTCATTGTGCTGGGAATCATTTCTGTTGCCGTGCTGGCCGCGTTTGCCCTGCGCGAAAAGGCCACCGACGACTGGAAAACTCAAATGAGCAACAGTTCGCTGCTGCTTGCTGAGCACGCCTATCAGACCATGGCGTCGGCCTACCTTGCACTGGACGGTATTGCGGAAAAGGTCAGCGCAGAAGGGGTGACAGACCAGGAGTCGTTCAGGAAGAAAATGAGCACTCCGCAGATTTACAGCATACTGAAAGAGAGGACCGCGTCGCTTCCGCAGGTTGATGTCGCGACTGTTGTTGCCGGGAACGGGGAAGTGCTCAATTTCACCCGTTCATATCCGCCTCCCCCCATCAATCTCTCCGACCGTGATTATTTTAAAGCACATACTCAGGCTGCCGGTCAGGAAGCGGCGGGGTTTGTCAGCACCTCCGTCCGCAACAAGGGAAATGGAAAGTGGGTATTCTATATCAGCCGGCGAATCGACGACGCGCGCGGAAAGATGCTGGGCCTCGTGTTGGTCGGCGTTTCTGTCGATGTCTTTACAAACTTTTATGAACAGCTCGGGAAAAATCTCGGTGCACGGGCTTCGATTCTGCTGTATCGCAGCGATTTCACCCTGTTGACGAGCTGGCCGCGCAACGACGGCATTATCGGCCGGATAAACAAAACCGGCGCAACCTACACTGTTGTCGAAAAGATGAAGAAAGACAATGATGTTATTTATGTAGATACGCTTCGGGCACTGCAGGACAACCGCAGAGAGGGGCGTCTCGGCGCGGTTCGCAAAATCAGGCGCTATCCGCTGATCGTGACGATTGCCATTACCGATGATTTTTACCTTTCCACCTGGCGACAATCCGTGAAAAATATTGCTGTTCTCGCCGGTTGCAGCACTCTTGCCCTGTTGTTGGGCATTATCTCGATTGCCGTTATACTCCGCCAGCGTGAACGTGATCTTGAGGCAACCGTCGAGCTTAAGAACCGGGCTGAGGCTGCCAGCCAGGCAAAAAGCATGTTTCTGGCCAATATGAGCCATGAGATCCGTACCCCCATGAACGGGATCATCGGCATGACCAATCTCTGCCTCTCCACCTCCACGAATGCAGAACAAAAAACCTACCTGACCGCCGTTAAAAACTCGGCCGACAACCTGCTGGAAATCATCAACGATATCCTTGATTTTTCGAAGATTGAAGTCGGTAAAATCGAGCTGGAGAGTGTACCGTTCCAGCTCTGTACAACCGTCGGGCAGGCGCTCCAGGGAATTGCCGTGCGGGCTACCGAAAAAAAACTGGAAGTCCTGTTTGCTCCCGCTCAGAACGTTCCCGATGAGCTGATCGGCGACCCGGGGTGTGTGCGACAGGTGCTTACCAATCTGGTTGGCAACGCCATCAAGTTCACGAATCGCGGGCAGATACTGGTCAAGGTGGATCTGGTTGAAAGTGATGGCCTGAACTGCCTGATCTCATTTGCCGTGAAGGACGAGGGCATCGGAATTCCACAGGACAAGCTGGTTACAATATTCGATCCCTTTGAGCAGGGTGACCTTTCGACCACCAAGGCGTATGGAGGAACGGGACTCGGTCTGGCCATATCCAGAAGCCTGGTTGAAATGATGGGCGGCACAATTACAGTGGAAAGTGTCATCGGCAGCGGGAGCGTTTTCACGTTTACGGCTCGCTTTACGTTGCAGGAAATTCCGCAGAAGGTATGTAACTTATGCCCACTTCAGGAGTGCAGGGTGCTGGTGGTGGATGACATTGCCATCAATCGTGAGATACTGACAAATTACCTTGCCGGCTGGGGAATTGTTCCGACTCTGGCCGAAAACGGTACTGCAGCGATGAAACTGCTCGATGAGGCGGTTATGCAGTCAAAGTTGTTTGACTATGCGTTAATTGATGCGCAGATGCCTGACTATAACGGGTGGCAACTGGTAGAAGATATTCGCCGCCAACCGGCCCTTGATTCCATGTTCTGCATTCTGATGTCGACTGCTGGAGTACGAAGTGACGCTCAGCACAACCACGAACTGAAGGTGGATGGTTACCTGATTAAACCGGTTATCCGCACGGAGATTCACAACCTGCTTCGTCGGCTGATGGTGAAACATGACTCGTGCCGCCCCGAGTGCACCAATCTTGACACCGACAGCCACCGGATTGCTGCAGACGGCCAGCAGCTTACCATTCTCGTAGCCGAGGATGTCGCCATCAACCAGATGTTGATTGAAACCATCCTCTCCGGTTATGGTCACAGCGTGACCATTGTGGAAAACGGAGCGGAGGCCTTCGAGGCATGGGAGCTTGGCGCTGGCAGATACGACATGATCTTTATGGATGTACAGATGCCGGTCATGGACGGATTCCAGGCAACTCGCAGAATTCGGGAGGCGGAGCAGGATTCGGGCAGGCGCGTACCGATTGTTGCCATGACCGCCTACGCCATGCAGGAGGATAAACAGCGCTGCAGTGAAGCGGGCATGGATGCCTACATCAGCAAGCCGTTCCAACCGGATGACATCCTGACGGTCATAAACCGTTTTACCGCATATCCTACCGGTGAAATGGCTGTCTGTGAGACCACGACTGTCGATTCTAACCGGGGTGATTCCGCTCTACGGTCCGGACTTACCGAAGCTGGAGCGCCTGTAACACCTTTGTCGGGTGAGCCGGGCGATGATGTACCAATTTTTGCAAGGGGGGAGCTGCTCGGCAGGCTTGGTGGAAGAATTGAAGCGGTACCAGTTTTTGCAAATAAGTTCATCACCAACGCGACCGGTTACCTTGATGTGCTGCGCCGTGCTGTTGAACGTGATGACAGGGAACAGATACGCATTCAAGCGCACTCCATCAAAGGGTCGGCTGCCAACATTGCCGCCCACCGGATGAAAAGAAGCGCCGCTCTGCTGGAAACAGCGTCGCAGGAAGGTTCCCATGAACAGCTGGAGGAACTGATTAAGCGGCTTGAGATCGAATATGCTGAGTTCATCGCAGCTGTCTCGCCGGAGGGTGCCGATTCAGATGCATGACGTGTAATGCCACTATTACGGAAGGTAAAATATAATGTTTGAGAACGTGAAAATTCTGGCGGTTGATGATGACGACATGAACCTCGAAATGGTCGAGCTCATGCTCTCCGAGATCGACTGCACCGTCATAAAAACACTGAACGGCAGTGAAGCGCTTGAAGCTCTCTCTGCTAATCCGGACGTTGACATAATCCTGCTGGATCTTGAAATGCCGGTCATGGACGGCTACGAAACCATCACCAGGCTCAAGCAGAGTTTTACCTGGCGTGACATTCCGGTCATTGTCGTGACCGCCGGCACAAACGAGGTCACCCGTACCCTCTCCCTGGGGGCCAACGATTTCCTCCCCAAGCCGTATAATCCCGAAGAGCTGCGTCTGCGGGTCATGAATCACGTCCGCACCAAGAAACTGGCGGACTTTGCCAAGGATACCAATCAATTTCTGGAGGACGAAGTCAAGAGAAAAACCTCCGCTCTCCAGGATGCACTGGCATTCTCGCGGGAGACGGAATACGAGATTTCGCTGCGGCTCGGCCGGGCCTCGGAATTCCGGGATCAGGAAACCGGCATGCATACACGCCGCATCAGTGAGCTTTCCAAACAACTCGGAAAGCTGCTGGGGTATGACGAAGATACGTGCGATGTTCTGCGCAAATCATCTCCACTGCACGATGTGGGGAAAATCGGTATCCCCGACGGAATACTGCTCAAGCCGGCCAAGCTGGATCATGACGAGTTTGAAATCATGAAGCAGCACACCACCATCGGCTGGCATATCCTTTCCGATTCGGATCGCTATCCAATCATGAAATCCGGTGCCATTATTGCCCTGCAACACCACGAAAAATGGAACGGAAGCGGCTATCCAGCCGGGCTTGCAGGAACTGACATCCATGAGTTTGCGCGTATCGTTGCGATAGTCGATGTTTTCGACGCACTGACCTCGGTACGACCGTACAAGAAGGCATTTTCACTGGAGGAAACCGTTTCCATCATGAAGGAGGACAGCGGCAAGCACTTCGACCCGACACTGCTGACCCTGTTTCTGGACAACCTCGACGGCTTTGTTGCCATTAAGGAAGAACTGAAAGATATGCCGGAGCATAGCGGGTAGAGTCCGGCGTACTACATAATCTACAGGAGGAATGATCATGGCTACATGGAAATGCACATGCGGATTCAGCAAGGAGGGGCGCTGCAAGCCCCAGAAGTGTGAAAAATGCGGGGAAAAAGGGCAGTTTGTTAAAGCCGAATAGCCCGGTTTCAGCGGCGCTGGCGCTTTGAAGTGGAAATTGAAATTATGCCCAGCGTGAGAGAGTGAGTTTCAAAAAGGCAGAGGCAGCGGGAGAGAGCTCCCGCTCCTTTCTCCTGACGGCATAGAAGTTTCTGTAAATCTCGACCCCCGGAATTCTGGCTATCGTCAGTGCCCCTCGTGCCACATCATCCTCAATCGACATTCGTGATATGAAGCCATACCCCACACCGTCCAGCAGTGCCCGGCGTATGCCTTCCGTACTACCCAGTACGGCGGCGATATTTAATGACTGCCTGCTTATCCAGGTGCCGGCCAGTGCCTCGTAGACGGCCTTCTGGGTGCCGGAGCCATCCTCCCGCACGATCAACGGGACGCTGCAGAGTTCAACCTGCGTGAGGTTCGGGGAGCGCCCCTCAAAAAAACGGGACGCGGCGGCACACACAATCGAATCGCCCCCCATCGGCTCATATACGAGCCGCTCGTCGTCGAAGCGACCGCCGACGAATCCGAGCTCCACCTCTTCCTCGGTCAGCTGCCGGGCCACCGAGCGGCTGTCCCCCTGCAGAATTTCCAGACGCACCTTGGGCTGCTCCTGCAAAAACTGCCCCGCCACCGACGGCAACAGCCAGGTGCCGGGAACATTGCTGGCACCGATACGGAGCACCACGTTTTCCATCCCCATGAACTGTCGGACGGAAAGACGAGCATCATCGCAATCGGCCAGAATCTTGCGGGTCCGCCGCGCAAAGATTTTGCCGGCCTCGGTCAGCTGCGCTCCGCCTCTCCCACGGTCAAACAGCCGGGCGCCAAGCTCCGCTTCCAGCGCCTGAATATGTTGGCTGGCGGTTGACTGAGTGATGCAGCACCTGTCCGCACCTCGGGAAAAACTGTTCGTGTCGGCTATTGCGACAAAGACCTCAAGTTGTTTCAATGTCATAATATCACTCACACATCGTTTAAATGAATTGATTGTATCGGTTGAAAGTATATTTGATATAACACCTTATTTCAACACAATATTTCTTTAGTGTTGGTGATTCCCGGTACATGGTTTTGCTCGTCAGGTCGCAGAAAGAATCGGTGGATTGTGGTTGTCAAAAATCTTGCGGATTGGGAGAATACATAGTAGGTTCACAGCACAGGTGGATATCCGTGTGGGGATGTGGCTCAGCTGGGAGAGCATTGCCTTCGCAAGGCAGGGGTCGAGGGTTCGAATCCCTTCATCTCCACCAA
>JBAXVE010000014.1:0-54867 GCA_037129245.1 Desulfuromonadales bacterium | reverse complement strand
AGTATGACCCGCCTCAATGGGCGGAATTGGAAACGAACGTCTAAAGTCAAGTATTTAAAAAATAAATAAAGTATAAACGGGGGTGGTAGAGATGATGCCCTTTGTTTATATACAACCTCTTGTGGAGCAGCCATGCCCGCCCCCGTGCTCATCATTGACCTTGTCGAACGATTTGAACGAAATTTCGCTGCCTACAAAGCCGGTTCCTACAATGAAACTCAGGTACGTCGAGAGTTTATTGACCCCTTCTTTGAAGCGCTGGGGTGGGATGTCAACAATATCCAGGGATACGCCGAAGCCTACAAGGACGTAATCCACGAGGATGCCGTCAAGGTGGGCGGCATCACCAAGGCACCCGACTACTCCTTCCGCATCGGCGGCACGCGCAAGTTTTTCGTTGAAGCCAAAAAACCCTCTATCCAGATCAAGGACGACCCGGCGCCCGCTTTTCAGGTACGGCGCTATGCCTGGTCCGCCAAACTCTCCCTCTCAATTGTCACCGATTTTGAAGAACTGGCCGTCTACGACTGTCGGATCAAGCCGGACCAGAAGGACAAGGCCGACAAAGCCCGCATCAGCTATTACACCTTCCGCCAGTATGTGGAGAAGTGGGACGAAATTGCCGCAATCTTCTCCCGTGACGCCATACTTATAGGCTCCTTTGACAAATACGCCGAATCGCACAAGACCAAGCGTGGCACCAGCGAGGTTGACAGCGCCTTTCTGGAGGAGATCGAGAGCTGGCGCGACACGCTGGCCAGGAACTTTGCATTGCGTAACACGCTAGGTGTCCGTGAACTTAATGAAGCGGTGCAGCGTACCATTGACCGGATCATCTTCCTGCGCATTGCCGAAGACCGGGGCATCGAGGAATACGGCAGTCTTCGAGGGATCTGTAACGGCCCCAACACCTTTGTCCGCCTGCGGGAACTCTTCTACACGGCCGACGATCGCTATAACTCGGGGCTGTTTCACTTCCGTCACGAGAAAGGCCAGGCCGAGCCGCCAGATAGCCTGACTATCTCTCTCAGCATCGACGACAAACCGCTCAAGGACATTCTCAGGCGGCTCTACTATCCCGATTCACCATACGAATTCGCCGTTCTGCCCGCCGATATTCTGGGGCAGGTCTACGAGCAATTCCTGGGCAAGGTCATCCGCCTGACGGGTGATCACCGCGCCGTGGTGGAGGACAAACCGGAGGTCAAAAAGGCCGGTGGCGTCTTCTACACCCCGACCTATATTGTTGATTACATAGTCAAAAACACCGTGGGTAAACTTCTGGAGGGAAAAACACCTAAACAGGCGGAGTCGCTTCGTGTTCTCGATCCCGCCTGCGGTTCCGGTTCCTTCCTGCTGGGCGCGTATCAGTTTCTGCTGGACTGGCATCTGACGTGGTTTGTCGCTAATGACCCCGAAAAATGGGCAAAACAAAAAGAACCACGCATTTGTAACGTAGGGGCTAAGCAAGCTTCATCTGCTTCGCCCGCCTTTGGGTGTGATCCCAACAAGGGCGAAGCAGGAAAATCTTTTGCTTCGCCCCTACAATGGCGATTGACTACCGCCGAGCGCAAAAAGATTCTCCTCAATAACATCTACGGCGTGGACATTGACAGTCAGGCCGTGGAAGTAACCAAACTCTCCCTGCTGCTCAAGGTGCTGGAAGGGGAGACCGGTGAGACGCTTAACCAGCAGATGCGGCTCTTTCACGAGCGGGCGCTTCCTGATCTGGGTGACAACATCACGTGTGGCAATTCTCTGATTGATTACCGGTATCTTGATAACCAGCAGAACCTTTTCATGGAGAGCGAAGAAAGTCATCGGGTTAACATGATGGAATGGAGCAGTGTTTTTCCTGAAGTTATGAAACAGGGCGGCTTTGACGCCATAATCGGGAATCCGCCCTATATTCGTATTCAGACCATGAAAGAGTGGGCACCAACAGAGGTCAATTTCTACAAAGAACACTACCACTCCGCACATAAGGGCAATTATGACATTTATGTGCTGTTTGTTGAAAAGGGCCTAGCACTGCTGAACAAAGCCGGACGTCTCGGTTTCATTCTCCCTCACAAGTGCTTCAATGCCCAGTACGGCGAGCCGCTACGCGGCTTGATTGCGCAGGGCAAGCATCTTTCCCGTATCACGCATTTCGGGCACCATCAGGTTTTCTCCGGCGCAACCACCTATACCTGCCTGCTGTTTCTGGATGCCTGGAGCAATCCGGCCTTCACGTTCACCAAAGTCAACGACCTGGAAGGGTGGCGTCAGCTCCTGGCACCGGCATCATCAGTTCTCAAGGATTCAGTCGTAGTTGCTTCGTCAATCGGAGAGCCGGAAATACGCTATTGGACGAGAGTCGGTATCTCAACAACCAGCACAACCGTCTATGACGAAGGTGAAATAAGTGCCGATGGCATTACCGCGGCAGCCTGGAATTTTTCCGTGAGTCCGGGGGCCAGTCTGTTTGAACGCCTGAATGCACTGCCGCTTACACTTGGCGATGTGGCAGATATCTTTGTAGGTTTGCAGACCAGTGCCGATAAAGTATTCATCATGGATCTGGTGCGAGAGAACGCACATACTCTTCTGCTGAAGTCGGTTGCTGTGGGGCAGGAATGGGAGCTGGAAAAAGGGCTGCTGAAACCCCTGGTAAGCGGAACCGACGTCAACCGCTACGCACCGCTTCCGGATCGTCAGTACATTATTTTTCCCTATCGGGTGAATGATGGCGTTGTGGAACTTATCAGCTTCCCGGATATTCAGCGCGACTATCCCAAAACCGCCGCATATCTGCTGGCAAACAGGAAAATACTGGAGGAGCGGGAAAAGGGGAAAGTTAAAGATAAGGGTTGGTATGGTTATATTTATCTCAAGAATATGGCACGCCAATCTACCGAAAAACTTTGTGTACCTCGCCTTGTGGAGCGTCTCTATGCTGCCTTTGACCAGACCGGTAGCCACTACCTTGATAATGTTGATGTAGGTGGAGTCACGCTGAAACCGGGGTTTCAGGAACAGGGGCTTTCGTATCTGATGGGGCTGCTCAATTCCAGTCTGTTGCGCTGGTTTTTCCCCTTTGTCAGCGCGCCCTTCCGTGGTGGCTGGTTATCTGCCAACCGGCAATTTCTTTCGTTGCTCCCGATCCGCTCCATCGATTTCTCCAGCCGGACTGACACAGCCATTCATGCCGGTATTGTGCAGCGTGTCGAGAATATGCTTGCACTTCACAAACAACTCTCGAACGTCAAAGTCGGCCATGAGCAGATTAACATCCAGCGTCAGATTGATGCCGCTGACCAGCAGATCGACAAGCTTGTGTATCAACTGTATGAGTTGACGGATGATGAGATTGCTGTTGTGGTGGGGAAATGAGGCTGTAATATATGAAATCTGATACAAAGGAACTACAGCCCCGTTGCCAAGTTGCAGGGGGTGGTAACAAGAGTGGAAATGTAGCTCACCTGATCCGGGGAGAGTATGGCCACGCCGCTTGACATTCAGCAGCAGGTCTATGACCTGATATCCCGTACATCCGACATCTCCTTCGTCTCGGTCGAGCAGGAGGCCGTCGGACGGGTCACCCTTTCGCCCGGCCAGCGGGTGAGTGCCGAAGTACTGATGACGCTCCCCAACAACCGTACTCAGGTACAGATCGGCAACGACCGTTTCAACCTGGAACTGCCAATGGCGGTGCGGCCGGGGCAGAAGCTGGAGATGACCTTCATCTCCGAGGATCCCCGCTCGACGTTTGCTATTGCCCGGCAGGCCGGCACCACCCCTCCTGTAAGCCTTTCCGACGCATCCCGTCTGCTCAGCATGCTGGTCTCCAACGAACAGATCGTCGATCCCAAAGTGCGTTCGTCACTGCAGAATATCGGCGACATGCTGCGGCACTCGTCGGGCGAGGCCGGAGTACTGGCCAATCTGATGGACGAGGCGCTGACCTACGGTGCTACGAGGGAGGCGGTACGAGCTCCGGCGGAAACACCCGGCGATTCGATGAAAGAGGCGGGGGAGCGGCAGGGGCCGCCCCTGCAGAACGGTTCCAGGGCGCTTACACCGGATCAGGCACGGCTGACGGCATTTGAAAGCAACGCTGCCCAGATTCTGAAGAATCTTGCCCAGAACTCTCGCTTTCTCCTGACGGAGGCTACCGGGACTCCGGCGATGCCGCTCCCCCTGATGCCCGGCCAGGAGGTCAATGCCTCTGTTGTCAGCACCCTGCCGGGGGGGCGCGCGTTTGTGCAGGTGGCCGGCATGACACTTGAACTGGTCCTGCCACGTTTGGTTCAGGCCGGCGAAAGCCTGCGCCTGACCTACATAACCTCCCAGCCCAGGCCATTATTTGCGATGCCCCGCACCGCACCTGATGCGCCGTCCGGTCTGTTGAGCGACGCCGGTCGCTGGTTGAGCGTCCTCGAACATAGTGATGCGGGGGCTTCTGAACAGCAAAGGTACGTTCTTGAACGTCTCAGCACGGTTTTGAAGAGTCTTCCGCCCGATTCTCCGGCGTTTACCGCGATTCTTGACGAGGCCATAACCTATCAGACCGTTTTTCGGGGAAAAACTCCGTCCGAGCAGTCCGCTGCCGTCCAGACGGCACTGCTGAGTGCCCAGCAGACATCGCTGACTCCCGGTAACGGCATCGTGTTGAATGACGATATGGCCAAACTGCTGCAGGCGGTTATCAAAGGGAACAGGCTGACGCTGCTGGAAACCCTCGATCAGAAATCTGCGCCAGCCGGACTTGTGCCGGGGCAGCAGGTCAAGGGCGAGGTGCTTGAAGCGCGTGGTAACGACCGCTTCGTAGTCAGGGTGGCCGGGCAGGAGTTGGAATTCAGTCTGCCGAAAGGTGTTCAGCGGGGAGATTCAATCAATCTGTTTTTTATCACCAACGAGCCGCGACAGACCTTCCTGATGACCCGTTTCGGCCGTCCGGGTGACGCCCGTGTCAGTGACACCGGGCGCTGGCTGAGCGGCTTTCTTGGGGAGGCGGCGGCCAGAGTATCGGCACAGCAGACGCTGGGGATTATGCGGACGTTGCTGGCGGCTCCTCCCTCGGATGCGTCGCATCTTGGTAAAGTGCTCCAGCAGGGGCTTCGTGAAAGCGGCCTGTTCTATGAATCGCACCTGTCGCGCTGGTTTGGCGGCGAATACCGGCTGGATGACCTGCTGAAAGAGCCGCAGGGGCGGCTGTCGCCACGGGTTCAACAACATCAGCCGGAGCAGGCGGCAGCCAGAAACCGTGAGGTATTCACAGCAGAACCGCTCCAGCCCGGCAGAAATGCCTCCGCTGAAACAGTTGAGTCACTGTTCAAGAAGGCGGGCAGCACGCTCGCGCGGGAGACGGTTGTCGATCAGCGGTCAATGCCGGTGGTCGGCGAACAGCTGTCAACGCTGCAGAGCGGTCAGCTGGTATTCCGCGGTGATTTGTTTCCGGGACAGAAGATGGAATGGGCCGTCATGGAACGTGAGGCGCGCCGCAACCAGTCGGGTGAACGCGAGCGGAGCTGGGAGACCAGTCTTAAGCTCAATCTGCCGCGTCTGGGGGCGGTGAGTGTCAAGCTGGATCTTGAGGGGACGCGCGTCAGCATGGATGTTCGCGCCGCATCAAAAGGAACGGTGCCGCTGCTTGAATCAGGCCGGGAACGGCTATCCGAACAGTTTGAGGCGGCCGGACTGACTGCGGTCGAGATCGGCATACGTCATGGCGAGTCGTGATCTCCTTGAGCGCCGGGCGGCGGCACTCTCCTACAAACAGGGGCAGTATGCGCCGGTGGTGGTCGCCCGGGGCAAAGGCATCATGGCCGAGGCGATCATCGCCTGTGCCAAGGAGGCCGGAGTCTACGTCCACGAGTCACCTGAGCTGGTTGACCTGCTGATGCAGGTGGATACGGATCAGCATATCCCCCCCGAGCTCTACCGGGCGGTGGCGGAGGTGTTCGTCTGGTTGTACAGTCTGGAGAATAAACGGAAATAATTCTGGAACTGCATCTCATAACACGGAGCAACGGAACAACGGAGAAATCAAGGCATTACGGGAGAAACACGCCCATCAACTGGTGAGTTACAAAAAGGCTTTTTTCTGAAAATTCTTCTATTCTTTCTCCGTTGCACGGTTGCTCCGTGTTTCAAATGCTTTTTTTGGATAATTGCACCATTGAGGAGGACCGATGCAGATTACGTTCGGCACTGACGGCTGGCGCGGAGTTATAGCCCGCGAGTTCACCTTTGACAACCTTTCGCTGGTGGCGCAGGCCACCATGGACTATTTCAACCGTTCCGGGCTGGGGGACAAGGGGCTGGTGGTCGGCTATGACCGGCGCTTCCTCTCCCGCGATTTCGCCCGCCGCGTGGCGGAAGTTGCCGCCGGTAACGGTATTCGTGTGAAATTGACCGATGATTATGCGCCGACACCGGCCGTTTCCTGGGCCGTACGCGAATTATCGGCCGGCGGAGGGATAATGATCACTGCCAGCCACAATCCTCCGGAATACAACGGTTTCAAAATCAAGGAGGCCTTCGGGGGGTCAGCTCTTCCGGATACCACCCAGGTGATCGAGGAAATCGTGGCTTTCAATGCCGAAAACGACCGCCGGGTGGTGGCACTGCCGTATCAGGAGGCACTTAAAAAGGGGCTGATAGAACTTTTCGACGCCAGCGAAGGCTATTTTCATCAGATCGGGCGCTACGTAGACCTTGACATGATAAAAAAATCAGGCATCAGGGTAGTGGTGGACCCGATGTACGGGGCTGGCAGCGGCTTCATCTCACGCCTGCTGCCGTCGGCGGACGAGATACACGGCGATGAAAATCCCGGTTTCGGCGGGCAGGCTCCCGAACCGATAGGTCAGAACCTGCTTGAGCTGGCTGCGTTGCTCAAGAG
Organism: Desulfuromonadales bacterium; assembly: GCA_037129245.1. Taxonomy (GTDB): domain Bacteria; phylum Desulfobacterota; class Desulfuromonadia; order Geobacterales; family Pseudopelobacteraceae; genus JACRCG01. The sequence continues at coordinate 47,978 of JBAXVE010000014.1, read as the reverse complement.
CGGGAACTATCAGGTCGGTCTGGCGTTGGACGGCGACGCGGACAGGATCGGAGCGGTTGACGAACGGGGAGAGTTTTTCTCATCGCACGGTATTTTTACCGTTATTCTGCGGCACCTGATCGAACACAAGAAATTGACTGGCGCGGTGGTCAAAACGGTCTCCACGACCCGCATGATCGATCTGCTGGCCGAAAAATACGGCCTTGAAATCCATGAAACGCCCATCGGCTTCAAGCATATCTGTCAGATGATGCTGGAGAAGGATGTCCTGATGGGTGGCGAGGAATCGGGGGGGCTGGGGGTCAAGGGGCACATCCCTGAGCGGGACGGCATTCTGCTCGGCCTGCTGCTGCTGGAAGCAATGGCCTGTAGCGGCAAGGGGTTGCGACAGATGCTCGACGAGACGATGGACGAGATCGGCCGGTTCTACTACCGCCGGATTGACCGCCACATACAACCTGATAGCAAGGAACGTTTGATCAGGAAGCTCACCTCAACCCCCCCCTCCGCGATAGACGGCCGGCCGGTTGCGTCCACCAATTTCAGCGACGGCTTCAAGTTTATCTTTGAAAATGGCGACTGGCTGCTGATTCGCCCATCAGGCACCGAACCGGTGTTGCGGCTCTACAGTGAGGCCGGCTCGGAGGAACAGGTCGAGCGGTTCCTGCGGCAGGCTGCGCATATAGCCGGATGCGGCGTGTGAGACACGATAAGCTGAAATATATGCACTTCACGGTTGCACTGGCGTGAAAATCAGTTATAATCCTCAAACTCAACGCGGCATGCCCGGATACTTGCACTGCCGGGGAAACATCGGAGGGCAGAAAGTATGGCGAATGTTCTGATAGTTGACGATTCATCCACCATGAGGAAAATAATCTCCCGCTCGTTACGCCAGGCCGGTCTGCCGGTGGATGACATCTATGAGGCGTGCGACGGAATCGACGGGCTGAACGTGCTCGCATCCGGCAAGTCGATTCAGCTGATACTATCAGACATCAACATGCCCAATATGGATGGACTCGAATTTGTCAAGACGGTGCGTGGCAACGGCAATACCACGCCAATTGTCATGGTGACGACCGAAGGTGGCGAAGATATCATTCAGGAGGCCATCGAGAATGGTGCCAGCGGCAGCATTAAAAAGCCGTTCACACCCGGTCAGCTTGAAGAAAAACTGGGTGCGCTGCTGTGACTCTGAACGCTGATATTTCAGCGTCGATACATCTCACTGATGAGCAGCTGGCAGCCTGCATCTCCGATATCGTGAGGGAGATTTTCGAGCTGATGGTGGCAATGCCGACAGTGAAACCGCTCCCGTCTACGGCGCAGATTGACGCGTCCGTCTGTGGCGTTACCGGCATGCTGGGCTTTGCCGGCACCTATAACGGACTGATCTCGCTCCACTGCCCTGTCGAACTGGCCCTCGGCATTACTTCCCACATGCTCGGTTGCGATTGCAACGAAGTCAACGACGACCTGCGTGACGCCATCGGTGAGGTTGCCAACATGCTGGGCGGCAATGTGAAGAGAGTACTTTCAAAGGGGGGGCTTGACGTCAGGCTTTCCATCCCGACCGTCATTTTTGGTGGCGAGCATGCGGTCAATGTGCTTTCCGACCCCGATTGTCTGGTGGTGGCGTTTGACGCCGACGGGGGCGTGCTGCTGATCGGCCTGACGCTCAAGAAGGAATGATCACTCTCCGCCACATGGGGTGTGCCGATTTCAAGGTATGGTTCTGCGGTCATCGACTCCGCAGTGGAAGACGATAGCTGATGGATGGATACAAAGCGCTATACGGGATTCTGGAAACAGCCCTGAAACAGGCCGGCGAAGAGAGCGGCATGCTCCTTGGCCAGCAGCTCTCAATTATCCTCTCAGACTCGCTTACCACCAGTAAATCATCATATTTCGGGGGGCTCGACGCAGGCTGCTTCGTTGTGGGCATTGAATCATCCGATCCGTATTCTGGCCAGTTCTACCTCGTGTTCTCTCTTCCTGACGCCATCGGCATGAGCAGTATCCTGCTCGGCATTCCCCCTGCCCGTATCCAGGAGAAAAAAAGGCTCTCGATAATCGAGCCCGATGATATCGATGCGTTTTCGGAACTTTCCAATATCGTCTACGGTGCCTTCGGCACGGTATTCCAGAACGGTGTTGCCGGCAAGGTGCGCCTCAAACTGCTCCCCCCGAAAAAGTACGTTCCCGAAATCGACCAGCTGAGCAGCGAGGAACCGTTGCCGGACGGCGATTACATCATGTTCCGATCACGTCTTGAAATGCCGGGACAGGAGATGAATCACCTCGACGTTCTTTTTACGGAGGCTCTGGCCGGACTGTTTGATCCGCAGAACGGCGACGCCGGAGCCAGAGCGCCTCAGGCCGCAGATAGCACCGATGACAAGGCGAATGAGCCTGAGGATGAGCCGGTGGACGGTGAAGAGACCATCATCGTGCTTGACGACAACGAGGTAGCCCGCCAGCAGATGACTGAAATGCTGTCGTTTACCGGGATTCTGGTTGCCGAGGGGACACTCGGCTCGGATATGAAAGAGCTTTTTACCGGTCGCAACGTCAAAATGGTCATGATCGGTTCACAGGACGCCGACGATCACGATCTTGCGGTATGCATCAAGGTGCACGCCATGCGCCACAAATCTCCCCCCCCGATCATCATGAGCGCGGAAAGCTGGACACGGACCGCCGTACTGAAGGCACTTAAGTACGGGGCGAGTGACATTATCGTCAAACCGTGCAGTGGTGACGATCTGGCAGCCAAAGTCCGGCGTTACTGTAAACTGCCTCCGGCACAGGAAACGGCGACCGGTTCGTGAGCGATGGCTTGCCCGGCGCGCTCATATAACTTCGCACCAGTGCGGGATCTGATGAAGTGGATTGTGCTGGTAGCAGGAATTCTGGTCATCTCCCCCCACGCCGCTGCCGCAGTTCCCAACAGCCTCTACCGGGTCGATGTAAACCCCCACAAAGAGTACACCCGCATTGCAATCAAGCTGGCCAGCCCACCTGAATATAGCTTGTCAGTCCTCCCCGGTAATCGACTCCGGCTCGTTATCGACAACACCGATGGCCCGCTGCTGAAAAAGCTGCGTCGCTATTCCGACCGCAATATTGGCGGACTTGTCCTGACACGGCGGGATAACCGCCTGCTGGTAACGTTTCAGATCGCTCCCCAATCAGGGTGGCGCGACCTGACGCGTCCGGATGTGAGCGGAATAACGGTTGACGTCGGCAGGGGATTCAAACCGCCTGCCCCGCGCCCCTACGTGGCCGGCCGGGAGAAAATCTGGAGCGGAATTGAAAAACTGGTTCGCGACTTCGAGCCGCCGATCAAATCTGAAATTCCCTTTTTTCCCACCGACCGCAAGGTACTTAAGACTCTCCTGGGTGATGATGACCAGAAGCAGTTTCTGGCAGCCGAAGCGGCTCTTTACAAAGGCCAACTTACAGAGGCCGAGGAGATGTTCACCCGTTTTGCGGGTGCCACGGGGCCGATCGTGCCGCTGGCGCTCTATCGGCTGGCCGAGACACGCTACAAGCTGCAGAAGTATCCCCAGGCCCTGGTCTCATTCCGTGAGGCAGAGAAGCAGTGGCCGGCCTACCTCAGTCTTAATCCGGGGGTGACGTTTTTTTATGGTGACAGCATCGCCCGCAGCGGCGACCTGGCAGCGGCGCGTGTTCTGCTGTCCAGGCTTGTAGCGCGCCTGGCGGATAAGAAATACTCCCCGGCTCTGCTCGTCCGCCTCGGCGACATCATGACCCGTCAGGGGCACGAACATGAAGCGGAAGCGATCTATCTGAACGTCGCGGAAAACTTCCGCGACAACAAGGCCAACCAGATGGCGCTCATGCGTCGTGCCGACCAGGAATTTCTGCATACGACCCCCTGGAACTACCGTCCGGTGAGCGAAATCTATCTGAACGCTTCCCGTCAGGGGGGGGACATCGATATGCGTGAGGAATCGCTTTTCAAGCATTCTCTGCTGGAGTCACTTCATGGTGATGCCGGCGACGCGCTGCAGCTGGCCACGACATTTCAGAAAAAATTTCCCCGTGGAGTCTATGCCGCCGTAATCAGAACTATCAGGGAAGTGCTGGTGGGCGAAGTTTACCGGACGACCACCTGGAACAAGGATTCGGCTCCGGCGCTTGTTCATTTTGCCGAGGAACAGCGGGACTTTCTGGGCGCTTGCGTTGGACAGCCCGGCTTCCTGAAAACGGTTATCCGTGCCTATAACGAGTCCGGCCGCCCGATAGAGCTTGTCAAACTTTTGAATTCTCTGGTTGAGCGACAGTGGGCCCGCCCGGTTGCGCCGGAAATGTACATTGAAATTGCCGAGCACGCAGAACTGATCGGCGATTCTGCAACGGCTGAGAACAGCATCAAGGCCTTTCTCAAAAAATTCCCAGCCGATTCGCGTGCCCGTATGATGTACGAGCGTCTCGGCGCGCTCTATTTTGCCGCCGACAAACATCAGCAGGTCCGGGAGACGCTCCAGTGGCTCTTCAATAAAGGGGAGCGTGCCCATCAACTGGACAGCTACTACCGACTGGGGCGATCGCTCTGGAGCCTTCAGCAGTACCCGCAGGCCGTCAAGGCGATGGACCTTTTCCTGAGCGGCAGTGGCGGCCGCGACCCCCGTCTGCTGGTTGACGCCTATTTTGTCGCTGCTTCAGCCCGCGAGGCGGGCAATGACTACAAGGGGGCCATCAAAATGCTCGATACCGCCCTCAAACTGCCTGATAATCCCCGCAGCGACGAGTTCATGTTCAAAGCCGGGCAGCTCAACCTGCTGGCCGGTAACGGCAGCCACGCACGCAAGCTTTTTGACTACGTTGCCAAAAACAGCAAGGATGCTGACTGGCAGCGGCTTTCCCTGCAAGAGCTGGCATCGCTCGACGCCCGTAAAGGCACCCCCTGACGTTTCACACAACTCTTCAAAAAAGGCTGATGTCAATTAAATGACTTTGGCCGTGAATGTCGTCCCTACCCCAGAGAATAGATGCACCTGTCAATATTTCCACGCTATAACCAACTGATATTAAATAGTTATTTGCTATTATGCCCAATCGGCACACGTTTTGCTAAATAAGCGGCTACGGAGGTTCGTCATGCTCAGTGGCATATTCAGTTCGACCGTTGACCTGCTCCATAAGAGCGTCGATTTAAGAGCTAAAAATCAAAACCTGATCGCAGCCAATATTGCCAACGCGGAAACGCCTGGTTACACGCCCAAGACGCTGATGTTTGATCAGGAATTGCAGAGCGCTATGAAGAACCGTAAGAGTGGCCAGAATCCGATCGCCGCACCTCACCCCCGTCACTTTCCGGTTGGTGGTGGAAGTTCGCTGCAATCGGTTACGGGGAAAGTGGTCGAGACTCCCGCCAAGACTCCGGGAAGAGACGGCAACTCGGTAGAGCTGGAAAACGAGATGGGAAAAATGGTCGATAACCAGATCATGTTCAATGTTTCCGTCCAGCTGCTGACCAAAAAATTTGAAGGGCTCCGTTCTGCGATCAGGGAGGGGAAATAAATGGATTTCTTCAGCTCTATTTCGGTAAGTTCGTCAGCGCTTTCGGCCGGTCGGACGAGGATGAACCTGATATCCAGCAACCTGGCCAATGCCAATACGACCCGCACCGCCGAGGGCGGGCCCTATAAACGCAAGGATGCCGTTTTCGTCGCGACTCCTGCGGAAAGCCGCTTCAACCGAACCCTCGACAGTGCTACCAGCCGCCAGGTACAGCAGGTGGAGGTTGCCCAGATAGTAGAGGATCAGAATCCCCCGCGCATGCAGTACGAACCCGGTCATCCGGATGCCGACCCGCAGGGGTACGTTGCCATGCCGAATGTGAATGTTGTCGAGGAAATGGCTGACATGATCGGCGCTACACGTGCCTACGAAGCAAATGTTACCGCCATTCAGGCAGCTAAAAGCATGGCGCTGAAGACACTCGAAATAGGCCGTTAAACAAGGGCGCCGGTAATCCGGTAAACTTCAGGAGATATGATCATGGTAATCAAGGGTATTGAAAGCGGATTGGGAATGACGAAGGCGTTTTCCGAGATAAACCGTACTGCCTCTGCTTCTCCGGCTGACGGCGCCGGGAAATTCTTCAGCGAGCTGGTCTCGCGGGTCAATGATGTGCAGATTCAGACCGACAAGGCGGTGCAGGGGCTGGCCAGCGGGGAGAACAAAAACCTCCACGAAGTGATGATCCAGGTTGAAAAGGCCAGTATCTCCTTTCAGTTCATGTCGCAGATCCGCAACAAGGCGCTGGAGGCATACCAGGAAGTCATGCGGATGCAGGTTTGATTTTGAGTAGGAACATGGGAATAAAGCGGTAATGTTCGCCGGTTCGCGAACGCTCCCGAAAGGAAGGGAACCACAATGCCAGAAGGACTGCGTAAACTCATAGAGCCGTTTTTGGCGCTCTCACCGGGCAAACAGATGCTGATTGCCGGTACGGCCCTGCTTTCGGCCGCTGCCTTTGCGATTCTGATTTTCGTTGCCAATCGCACCGATTATCGTCCGCTCTTCACCAATCTTTCCTCGGATGATGCCGGCGAAATCGTCAAAAAACTGAAGGACAGCAAGACACCTTACCAGATCACCGCCGACGGCAAAGGGGTGCTCGTGCCGTCCGATAAGGTTTATGAACTCCGGTTGACTCTGGCTTCGGAAGGTATTCCCCAGGGTGGCGGGGTCGGGTTTGAAATTTTTGACCGGAAAAATTTCGGTATGACCGAGTTCGTACAGAAACTTAATTACCAGCGCGCCCTTCAGGGTGAACTCTCCCGTACGATAGCCCAGTTGACCGGCGTCGAACAGGCGCGGGTGCATCTGGTTATCCCGGAAAAATCGCTGTTCAAGGATGGCGAAAAACCTGCTACGGCTTCGATCGTACTCAAGATGAAAGCCAACCGGGGGCTCAAGGACTCGGAAGTGCAGGGCGTTGTCCACCTGGTGTCATCTTCGATTGAAGGAATGGATCCCGAACATGTAACGGTTCTGGACAGTCGTGGTAAAATTCTCAGTAAGGGTGGTGGTAACAGCGACCAGGCCAGCCGCATGAGCGCCTCGATGCAGGAGACGCAGCGGACCTACGAAAAAAATCTTGAGGAGCGCATTCAGACGCTGCTGGATCGTATTGTCGGCGGGGGAAAAACCGTGGCGCGGGTTACAGCCGCCTTTGACTTTAAGCAGGTTGAGCGGATGGAGGAAAAATTCGATCCCGAGTCCATAGCGGTGCGCAGCGAGCAGCGTTCCGAGGAAAAAGGTGCTACGTCCACCAGTGGCGGCGGCGTTCCCGGCGTGCAGACCAACCTGGGCAAGACCGCACCAACCGGCGCCGCAAGCAGTGGTGGCGGCAGCAAAAATGACGAGACGATCAATTATGAGATCAGCAAGATAACCGCCAAGATCGTTGAGCCGGTCGGGTCGTTGAGCAAAATTTCGGTGGCCGTACTGGTTGATGGGAAATATGAGGCTCCGGCAGCCGCAACCCCTGCAGCTCCTGCAACGCCTGCCGCCAAGCCGGCTGCGGAAACCAAACCGAAATATATTCCCCGCACGCCGGAGGAACTGCAGAAGATCGAAACGCTGATCAAGAGCGCCGTCGGATTTAACCCCGAACGAGGCGATCAGCTGAGTGTTCAGAATATTCCGTTCCAGGAAACCGACGAAGCGGGTGTGACCGAAAAGCCGCTCTGGTGGACGAACCCGTTCTTCCTGCTGCTGGCCAAAAACCTGATAATCGGCATTGGCTTCCTGACGCTGGTCATGTTCGTCATCCGGCCGCTGCTCACCTCTCTGAGGGTGATGAAGCCGGAGCCGATGGAATCATTCCAGACGTACAGCGATGGCGGTGAAGGTATGCCGCAGGCTTCGCCGGCAAATCATCCTGCGCGAACCCGTCAGAAAGCCGACCAGGAGCAGTTGATCGAACAGGCCAAGCAGGACCCGGCATTGGTTGCGCAGATACTCCAAAACTGGGTGGCAGCCGATAAATAGCAGGCTTACCATGCTACACCATGCATAAGCATGAATTCGTACTACGAACGGAAGAACCATGGCAACCGCGAATACAATGACAGGTGCAGAACGGGCAGCAATTCTGTTGCTCTATCTCGGTGACGATGTCACCGCCAAGGTCTTCGAAATTCTTGACGACACAGAGATCAAGAAGATCGGTAAGAGTATGGGTAAGCTGGGGCATGTCCCGCGTGAAAAAATAATGGAGATCGTTACCGATTTTACAGCGGTGATTGACCCTGATTCCGGCCTGTTCTCCCAGGGGGACGAATTTGTTCTCAGGCTGCTTGAGAAGGCGGTTGGTCCGAACAGGGCCCAGACGCTGATGCTTGATCTGCAGGCAGCCAACTACGTCGAACTGGTTGACGTGCTGGCAAATATGGATTCAAAGAGCATTGCCAACTTCCTCTCCAACGAGCATCCGCAGACTATTGCCGTCGTGCTTGCCAAGCTCAAATCAAAACAGACCAGCGAGATTATCAGCATACTCCCCCAGGAACTGCAGGCCGAAGTTGTCATGCGCATCGCCGATCTGGAACAGATTTCGCCTGAGATTCTGCGTGAAATCGACGAGGTCATGAAGCGTGAGATCAAATCCATGGGCGGAACCCAGCGGCATATGGTCGGCGGCGTCGACAAGGTTGTTGACCTGTTCAACTTTTTTGACCGCAGTCGCGAAAAGCAGATCCTCGACAAGCTGGACGTGATCAGTCCGCCACTGTCGGAGGTTATCCGCAAACACCTCTTCACCTTCGAGGATGTCTTTGCACTTGACGATCGCAGCATCCAGTCGGTCATGCGCGAAGTCTCCAACGATACGCTTACTCTGGCCATGAAGACCTCGCCTGATGAGGTCAAGGAGAAGATTTTCAGGAATATTTCCAGCCGCGCTGCCGACATGATCAAGGAGGATCTTGAGGTTATGGGCCCGGTCCGCCTTTCCGATGTGGAAAAGGCCCAGGGCGAAATTATCAAGATCGTACGCAAGATGGAGGAAGAGGGCAAGGTGGTACTGGGTGGTCGAGGAAGCGAAGATGCCCTCGTCTAAAATCATCAAAACGGATAGCCGGGAGAGCAGCTCGATCGAGGAGTTCAGCTATCGCCCGATCAGCGCTTCTTCAGAGAGGAGCATGTCTGCCCCGGTCATCGGCAGTTTCGTGCCGATGGGGTCATACGAGGAGCGGGAGGCTCTCGGGGCCGTCATCGAGATCAGCGAGGATGAGCTGCTGCAGCGGACGACCGATGCCTTCAACGCCGGCCTGAAAGATGGCAAGGACCTGGCGGAACGGGGGCTGGTCAACGTATTCAAGTCGCTGCGTGGTGCAAGTGAAGCGATCCACTCCTTACGTGACAAAGTACTGCGCGAGTCTGAAGATGAGTTGATTGATCTGGTCATGATGGTGGCCCGCAAGGTTATTATCCGGGAGGTTTCGCAGGAGCGGAGCATTCTGGCCGAAGTTGTGAAGAACGCAGTGGCCGGGTTGTCTGTCAGGGAAGAGGTAATCGTGCGGATCAACCCTGATGATTATACCCTGGTGACGACGGATCATGATGCGCTGTTGCACGAGGAGCTCGTCAACGAGCGCTTTTTACTGAAGTCGGATCCGACGGTGGCGACCGGCTTCTGCAAGGTTGAAACCGAGATGGGGACGATTGACGCCGGCCTGGATGCCCAGCTGGAGGAGATTTATCGACACCTGCTGGAACAGCGGGCAGCGGCAGTGGCAGCGGTGGTTACAAGTGAGTGATACGGTACTACGGATATGCCTGACATAAAACTGGATCTGAAAAAATATGCCAATGCCGTACATGCTGCCAAACCGGTCAGGCTGCACGGCAAGGTTACCCAGGTGGTCGGTCTGGTCATCGAGGGGTACTGCCCGGATACCTCGGTCGGCGCCATCTGCGAGATCCGTCCGCAGGAGGGCGAAACGATACCGGCCGAAGTGGTCGGGTTCAGGAACAACAAAACGCTGCTGATGCCACTTGGCGAAGTGCGTGGAGTAGGGCTGGACAGCCTGATAACCGTGAGAAGGGACAATGCTACGCTGGGAGTCGGCCCTGCTCTGCTGGGGCGGGTGATCGACGGTCTGGGACAGCCGATTGACGACAAAGGGGGCATTGCGTCGGAAGAGGAATATCCGATCTATGCGCTGCCTGTCAATCCTATGACACGTCCTCCGATTCGGAAACCGCTTGATCTTGGTATCCGCAGCATCAACGGCCTGCTGACCTGCGGCCAGGGGCAGCGCGTCGGGATCATGGCCGGATCCGGCGTGGGAAAATCGACCCTGCTCGGCATGATAGCCCGTTACACCGAGGCGGATGTGAACGTCATCGCCCTGATCGGTGAGCGAGGACGGGAGCTGCGTGAGTTTATTGAAAAGGATTTGCAGGAAGAGGGGTTGAAAAAATCGGTGGTGGTTGTGGCGACATCCGATCAGCCGCCGCTGGTGCGTGTTCGCGGCGCCTACATTGCCACGGCGATCGCCGAATATTTCAAGAATCAGGGGAAAAAAGTCCTGCTGATGATGGATTCGGCGACCCGTTTTGCCATGGCTCTGCGGGAAGTTGGGCTCGCCATCGGTGAACCCCCCACCACCAAAGGCTACACCCCTTCGGTGTTTGCGGCCCTGCCGAAGCTGCTGGAACGCACCGGAAACTTCCCTGAAGGGAGTATCACTGCCCTTTACACGGTGCTGGTGGAAGGTGACGACTTCAACGAGCCGATATCCGACGCCATGCGCAGTATCCTTGACGGCCACATCGTTCTGTCGCGGGAGCTGGCCGCCCGGGCGATTTATCCACCCATTGATGTTCTGGCCAGTGCCAGCAGGGTCATGACCGACGTTGCCACACGGGAACATCTGGATCTGGCCGCCCGCTTCAAAGAGTCGATGGCGACCTACCGCCAGTCGGAAGACCTGATTAATATCGGTGCGTACAAGGCCGGCAGCAATTCCGGTATAGATTATGCTGTGGCACATATCGATCAGATGCGGGCATTTTTGAAACAGGCAGTTCATGATCCGGTCGTGCTGAATGATGCGGTGCAGGATTTGAGAGATATGTTTGCGGATTAGGGTCTTAAAAAACAGCTGAAGCCAGGTACACCGTTATGCCGGATATAACATTCAAGCTGGAACAGGTGTTGAGCTACCGCAGCGAGATGGAAAAGCTTCGCAAGCAGGAGTTTGCCGTTGCCAAGCGGGGGTTTGAGGTAGCAAACGACGAGCTGCTTCGCGAAGAACGGAGTGTCGAAGAATTGACACTGGAATTCTCCCGGCAGCAGCAGAAGGTTGACTGTATCGACGATATTCGCCTGTATGCCGACTTTTTTGCCAGAAAACGTGAAGAGCTGAAGTATCACAAGGAAGAGGTCGAGCAGTTGAACATGACCATGAACGAGCGGCGGGCGGACCTGATGGAAGCCAGCAAAGACAAACAGGTGCTGGAGTCGCTCAAGGAGAAAAAAAAGCGCGAGGCGCTCCAGGAATTACGACTGAAGGAACGGAACTTTCTGGATGAAATCTCTGTCCAGAAGAAGGTTGATTCACAATGAGCTTAACTAAAGTCATAGTTTTGACGATAAGTATTTCGGTGGGGTGTGCGCTTCCTCTGCTTGAGCAGTCCGCCGGAGTTGCCAGCTCGGCTGCCAAAACGGAGGCGCCGGCCAAACCTGCCGCTGCCGAGGCCGATAAGGGTGCCGTTCCTGCAGCAGCTCAACCGCCGGTAAACCTGACCAGGGCAGCCCGCGAAGAAAAAACGCTTCAGGATGATCGTCGCCAGAAACTGACCGAGAAAGAAGCGGCCCTGGCAGCCAAAGAGCAGGAGTTGAAAAAGCTGAGTACCAGACTGGACGCCCAGATTAAGGCGCTGGAGGAGAGCAGGAAGAAGCTTGATGACAGCCTCAAGGCCCAGACAGAAGCCGACAAGAAAAAACTGGATGAAAAGGTCCTCAAAATGGTCAAGCTGTTCAAAACCATGAAAGGTGAGCAGGCCGGCAAGATGATTGATTCGCTGCAGGAAGATCTGGCTCTGTCGCTGCTCAGTAAACTTGACATCAAGACCGTGGCAAAACTATCGCCCTACATTAACCAGCCGCGTGTGGTGAAATGGGTGACAGATAACCTGCAGCAGAAGTGAATACCGATTTTATGGACAGTTGAAACGTCCACTCCATAAAAAATCCAACCGGAAAGGAGGTGAAAACAATGACTACAGGACAGATGAACATGAGTATGACCCAGGGGGTGATGCAGCTTGTCGCACCCGACACAAACCCGACGGCACAGTCTGCACCGGGTGGGGATCAGGGTTCCACAGGTGGTTTTTCACGCATTCTGAACGGGAAAAGTGCCGCAGCGCATTCTGAAAAAAACGTTGCACAGGAAGACACGGATACCAGAAAAACGGTATCTTCCACACCGGAGCAGCCGGTTGATCAGCAGATGGTGGTTGCTCTTGCCGTTGCTGCACAGATGAACGGCCTTGCAGTTCCACTCCCGGTTGTCAGTACGCCGGAAGTGTCGGCGCCGGATGTCCGGACCGCCGATGCAGCACAGAATGTGTCTGCCGTTACCGCATCGCAACCGGTGGCTGAAGCAATGCCGGCAACCGTTTCACCGACGCCAGCCGCTTTTTCTGCGGAGGCAGCCGCGAAACCTGCGGAGGCAGTACGTACAACCGAAGTGCCCGTTGCTGCTCCTGAACTGAAGGCAGCTGCTGCGGATACACCGGTTACAACGAAACCGGCGGCAGTGCCTGAATCGGGGCTTCCTCTCCAGAAGGAGAGCGTTGCGCAGCAGGCAGTTCCACAGCAGCCAAAGCTGGATCAGCAACAGCCGCAATCCGGCAGAATGCCGGAAACCGTTACCATTGTAAAACCGGCAGTTGTGGTTGACAAGTCGGTCGTTGACACGGAGGTAACGTCATCGACAGAACAGAAGCAGCAGAAAGCTGCGGAGCGTACAAGCGAAAGCACACGCCAGGCGGATACGAATGCGCAGAAAGCGCAGGATGCTCCGGTTATCCAGGCTGCAGTAAAGGAAGTGCCCGTTGCTGAAGTTTCGGCAGCGCCGGTTCCCGTTTCGGAGATAGAAGTCGCTCTGTCACAGACCAGACCGCTGACGGTGGCCACAGCTGCAGCACCGGCAACGGTGAATCGTACGCTGACGACCGTGGAAAATCCGAACCGTATCACTCCGACGGTGCAGGCTCCGCCGCAAGCGACACTTTCCACAACAGCTGAAACACAGCAGACACAGCAGACACAGCAGACACAGCAGACACAGCAGACACAGCAGACACAGCAGACACAGCAGGATTCCGCCAGAACAGCGGACGCCGTACAGCCGGATCATAACAAGGGGGAGAAGCCCCGGGTTGAAGGCACTGTTGCAGCTGTGGACACGCTGGCTGCAAAGCAGCCGGTTGTTTCTCCGGAAACTCCGGTGGAAGCGGTGGTAGTTGAACAGCCGCAGACAACGGCCTCGGCGGCAGTTGATACCCGCACTGCTCTCGGGCAGCGCGTTGTTCGCACTCTGCCGGCACAGCAGGAAGTAAAGCTGGTTAACGATACCAATCAGCCTGCTGCGCAGCAAACCGTCGTCAAAGAAATGACATCAATGCAACAGAGTGTTGTACCGGCAGGCGAAACAACAGGTTTCTCTGACAGCTCATCGGACACCGGCAGTGACCGGAATGGCGCTAATCAGCAGACGGGAAGCCAGACAATGGCGCAACCGCTGTTCGGCCAGCAGAAAACCGAACATCAGGCAGCGGCGGTGAAAGCAACCGCCGAACCGGTGCAGCAGGACACACCGGGGCAGATTGCCCAGCAGGTCAGGGAGCGATTGGGGCAGCACGAACTGAAAGCCGGCAATCAGCAGATTTCACTGACCCTTAAACCGGAAAATCTTGGCGAAGTCAGGATGAACCTCAATCTGCAGGGGCAGAAGCTGACGATCGAAATTGTAACCGAGAACCGTACCGTCCGCGATGCCATCATGCAGCACGCTGATTCGCTGAAGGATTCACTGGCAAAGCAGAACATCACCATGGAATCGTTCGACGTAACCAGCAACGGTCGTGGCAGCGGGAATCAGGGCGAGGCCAATCAGAACGCCTGGCGCGAACTGGCACGGCAACAGCAGCAACAGCGGTTCTGGACGTCGCTTGACGGCGGAAACCGCAACGCACAAGCGGAAGCGGTACCCGGACGCCCGGCAGCACAGACGGCGGACGGACGCTCGATGCTTGATATTCACTACTGAAAGCGGGGTGAGAACATCATGGCAACTGCATTAACAGCAACAACGGCAACAACCGGCGCAACAACTGCAGCAGCGACGATGAAAAAGTCACTGGGAATGAACAAGGACGATTTCATGAAGCTGTTCATTTCGCAGCTGAAATACCAGGATCCCCTGAAACCGCAGGATCCGAGCGCCATGCTCGACCAGCTCTCGCAACTGACGCTGGTGGAACAGTCGTACAATAACACCACCGCCCTCAATAATCTGCTGGCGGCACAGAATAACAGCAACGCCATGGCGGCAGTTTCGTACATCGGCAAAACCGTCACCGCCAACGGCAGTTCAATCGCTTTTGACGGAAGTGCGCCGGCCTCCCTGAAGTACAATTTCACGGCTCCGACCGATGCAACCCAGATTACCATCAGCGATTCGACCGGAAAAACAGTCAGGACCATCTCAAACGGCGCATCTGCGACCGGCGATTCAAGCATTACCTGGGATGGACGGGACAGCAGCGGTGCCGTACTGCCGGCCGGCTCCTACAAATTCACGGTTAGCGGGACTAAAACTGACGGCACCACAGTAACCGCAACCTCGTACGTGAGCGGCAAGGTTGACGGCGTTTCAATGGTTGGCGGAACACCGATGCTGACCATCGGCGCAACGTCGGTGGCGCTTGCGGATGTAATCAGCGTCAAGGGGGCATAGCAGATGATCGACCCCATTTTATTTCCCAATCCGCTGCAGCCCGGCAGGATCGAGCGGCCGCAGCAGAGCCCGACGACCGGAAAGACGACCGATTCACCCTTTGCACGGGTACTCGATCAGAAACTGCCGGCAGAAGGGGTCAAGTTTTCACAACATGCCCAGGAACGGCTCAAAGCCAGAAACATCAGCTTTTCAGCCAGCGACCTGGCCAGTCTGGAAGGGGCTGTCAGCAGTGTAGCCCAAAAAGGGGGTAAGGAATCACTGGTCATGATGGGAGATGCGGCGCTGGTGGTCAGCGTGAAAAACCGCACCGTCGTGACGGCCCTCGACAGGAATCAGATGAAGGGCAATGTCTTTACCAACATCGATTCGGCAGTGATTATCTGACAACTGCAGTATGAAGCAGGGCTGGACCTCAGAGAGGAAGCCCGCGGGGCGCCGAACGAACGACGCGCCTCACAACTAAAGTAAAAACGAACACAAGGAGGCACTACCATGAGCGTTACATCAGCATTATATACGGGCGTATCCGGCCTGATGGCCAATGCGGAAGGCATCAATATTATCGGTAACAATCTTTCCAACGTAAATACCGTCGGATTCAAAGGCGCCCGTATCGGCTTTGCCGATCTTCTGTCGGTAACAGTCGGTAACACCGTCGGTTCCAACAATCAGGTTGGTCGCGGTACCCAGATCCAGAAGATTGACAATGAGTTTGGCCAGGGGTCATTTGAAACTACCCAGAATGTTACGGATCTGGCTATCCAGGGCGACAGTTTCTTTGTTCTGGGGGCGGTTGACAGTGTTGCCGGTACCGCAGTTGCCGGTCTTGCAGCAAAATACACCCGCGCCGCTGCTTTCCGTATGACACCTGATTCCGCTGCACCGGCCGATACATATCTGACAAACCCAGATGGACTGAGGGTACTTGACGAAGCCGGCATGCCGATTCGTTTTCTTAATACCGGAACTGCAGCGGTGCCGGTTGCTACCGATTTTGTCAAAATCACCAGTATTGACCCGCAGGGGCGAATCACCTTTCTTCGCCAGGACGGTGCATCAGCCTATTATACCGGTGTGGCGGGTGGGGCGGCAACAGCTGCAACGGCGCTGAGAATTGGAACCCTGAATATTGTGGGGAAAAACTATCTTGAAAAAATGGGAGGAACAGTATTTCAGGCGACCTCTGCTCAGTCGGGTGTGCCGATTGTTACCGGGGCAGGGATGTATCGGGCGACTTATGACGGTACAAAGGCAACCAGTGAAAAAATATTTTCCAGTTCTCTTGAGCAGAGTAACGTGGATATGGCGGCCCAGTTCGTCAAGATGATCCTGACCCAGCGGGCCTATTCAGCCAACTCCAAGACCATCACAACGGCTGATGAGATGACCCAGGAACTGCTGGGCCTCAAACGGTAATAGTGTTTAGTTGAATAGGCGTTCTCAGACCTGGCAGGTACCATAACCTGCCAGGTCTTCTTTAAGGTTGCAAAATAGCTGAATTCGTTTTACATACATGCAGCAGAATATCGAACAATTGAATTCATTTATCCATTCGCGGAGGATGATATGGCCAAGGAAGAACAGGCCCCGGCTGAAGCCGAAGTTGAAGGTGGCGGCGGCAAGAAAAAGATGATGATCATCATCGGTGCGGCGGTTGCTGTAGCCCTGATTCTGGGGGTGGCCGCCTTTATGATGCTTGGCAAGGGTGATAAAAAGACCAAAAAAGAGGGTGAAGCTGCTGCTACTGCCGAAGGTGGGCATGGCGCACCCGCAGCGGGTGGTCATGGAGCTGCCCCCGCAGCGGGCGGCCACGGCGCTCCGGCGGCTGGCGGTCATGGTGCGCCGGCAGCGGGCGGTGCAGCAGGGGCGTCGGCCAATATCTACCCGCTGGACCCGTTCATCGTCAACATCTATGATGGCCAGGAACTGCGCTACCTGAAGGTGAAGATCGAGCTCGAAATGGTGGGGGTGGCGGTTAAAACCGAGATCGAAGGGCGTTTGGCACCGATTCGTGATGCAATTCTGGTACTGTTAAGTGCCAAGACCCTGCAGGATATTCAGGACGTTCAAGGGAAAAACACCCTCAAAGATGAGATACTGATGGCCATCAACAAGCATATTCCGCCGGGCAAGATAGCCAAGGTTTACTTCACCGATTTCGTCGTCCAGTAGGTGTAACGAGCGTGGCTGCCGAAAAGATCCTGACAAAGGCTGAGATCGAGGCACTGCTCAATGCTGTCTTCGAGGGACGCATCACGCCTGAAAAGGAGCTTTCCAAGGCTGATGGGGCCGTGGAGGTCTACGACCTGGTCAATTCGGAGGCCCATAAAGGGTCTGCGCCCAGCCTTGACATCATCTATGACAACCTGATCCGTTTCAGCCGCATCACCCTATCCAACCGCCTGCGCCGGGCGGTGGAGATCAAAAAAGTCGGGGCGCGTTCCTACAAATTTGAAGCCTTCATGGCAACCCTCCCCACCCCGGTCTGCATGGGCATCTTCAAGATCGAGCCGCTCAAGGGTGTCTCGTTGATCTCGTTTGACAGCAGCATGGTGCTCTCCCTGATCGACAGCCTGCTGGGGGGAACCGGCAGCGCCAAGGTGCCGGCAGCCAACCGGATG
The DNA here is from genome assembly GCA_037129245.1 of Desulfuromonadales bacterium. Classification (GTDB taxonomy): domain Bacteria; phylum Desulfobacterota; class Desulfuromonadia; order Geobacterales; family Pseudopelobacteraceae; genus JACRCG01. Next base: position 30,334 of record JBAXVE010000014.1, on the reverse strand, counting down.
TTTACGACCATCGAATTGCGTCTGATGGAAAAGATCGTTGGCGACGTCCTGCAGGACCTGGAAAAAGCCTGGGCCCCGCTGTATTCGACCCGTATCAGTCTGCTCAGGATGGAGATGAACCCCCGCCTGCTCAACATCGTTCCGCCTGAATACGAAATCATCACCATGACGTTGAAGCTGCAGATGGATGACATCTCCGGCAACATGATGTTTGCAGTGCCGTACATGACAATTGACCCCATCAAAGACAAACTGCGCTCCGGCATGCAGTTCGACCTGATGGCGGTGGATCCGCAGTGGTCAAACCGCCTTTCCGCCGGAATTCTGGAAGCACCGATGGAAACGGTGGTCGAGATGGGCAACGCCAACATCACCCTGCGCGAGCTGCTGGAGTTGACGCGGGGTGACACTATCATGCTCGATAAGCCGAGTACCAGCGAACTGCTTGTCAAAGTGGAAGGTATCCCCAAGTTTTTTGGAGTCCCCGGCGTCAGGCACGGCAACAAGGCGATTCAAATCAGCAAGATTCACGAGGGGGTATAGCGAGTGAGTGACAATCCTGAAACCGGCGAAGTGACGCTGGAGGAAAAAAAGAACCTTGATTTTATTCTGGATATCCCTCTGCAGGTGACGGTTGAGCTGGGGCGCACCAAGATGCTGGTCAAGGATATTCTGCAGCTCAACCAGGGTGCGGTCGTGGAGTTGACCAAACTGGCAGGGGAGCCGCTGGATATTTTTGTCAATTCCAAGCTGGTGGCGCGCGGCGAAGCGGTGGTTGTCAACGAAAAATTCGGCGTGCGGCTGGTCGATATTGTCAGTCCCAACGAACGGGTGGAGAAGGTATTGTGAAACGTGCGGCTTCCGCACTGATCCCTCTGCTCCTCCCATCTATTGCTCTGGCTGCTTCAACAGGGAGCGGCGAATACAGTTTCATGGCCAGCTTCGTACAGATGATCGCCGCACTGGCGATGGTGGTGGGGCTGATCCTGGTAACATGGTACTTTTCCGGTAAGCTGATGCGCGGTCTGCCGACCGGGAACCCGCTCTCAGGCAAGCATATCCGCCTGATTGAAAGCCGCTACCTGGGTCCCAAAAAATCGCTGGTGCTGATTGAAGTGGGGGGGGAGTATCTGCTGCTGTCGAGCAGCGATAATCAGCTCCGCCTGATAAAGCAGATCGACATGCTCGAAGAGATCGAAGTTGTTGACGAAAACCAGCAACAGGGTAGTTTTGCCACGCTATTGAACCGTCTGAGGCGTACATCATGACCGCTCACTCCCGCACACAACGGATCATCATTGCTACACTGACTCTTCTGCTGCTGGTGGCGGGGATGACAGCGCATGCCGAGCCGCTACCGCTGCCATCGCTGAATATCGGGGTCGGCACTGCCACCAAACCGAACGATGTGGCGGTCACGATTCAGATTTTCCTGCTGCTGACGATCCTTTCCCTGGCGCCGGGACTGCTGATAATGACCACCTCATTTACCCGCATTTCGGTGGTGCTCTCGTTTCTGCGCACCGCCATGGGTACTCAGGCGGCCCCTTCCAACCAGGTTATCCTCTCGCTCTCCATGTTTTTGACATTTTTCATCATGACGCCGGTCTGGCAGCAGATCAACACCGAGGCGTACCAGCCCTGGAAGGCCCAGCAGATCAGCCAGGAGCAGGCCATGGACCGGGCGGTCAAGCCGCTGCGCAAATTCATGCTGGCACAGACGCGGGAAAAGGATCTGGCACTGTTTGTCAGCCTTTCCAAGCTGCAGCGGCCGAAAAATGCCGAAGATATCCCGACCCTGACCATCATCCCGGCTTTCATGATTTCGGAGCTGCGCACCGCCTTCCAGATCGGTTTTCTGATCTACATTCCCTTTATCGTGGTTGACATGGTGGTGGCGTCGGTACTGATGTCCATGGGGATGATGATGCTGCCACCGGTCATGATTTCACTGCCGTTCAAGATCCTGCTGTTCGTGCTGGTTGACGGCTGGGGCCTGGTGATCGGTTCGCTCGTAAAAAGTTTTGGATAGGTGACTCCCAATGACCCCTGAGCTTGTTGTCCAGCTTGCCCGCCGCAGTTTTGAAACCACGCTGATGCTTTCCGCTCCGCTGCTGATCGCCAGTCTGGTAATCGGACTTCTGATCAGCGTCTTCCAGGCTGTCACCTCAATCAACGAAGCCACCCTGGCATTCGCCCCCAAAATCGTTGCTGTCATGGTCGCCATGATCATCTTCTTCCCCTGGATGATGACCTTCATGAGCGACTTCACCCGTGAGATCTACTCATTCATCGCTACCATGAGGCGTTAGCCGCAGATGTTTCCGCTCGTCCCCTTCCTGTCACCCCGCGAAGTTATTTTCTTCATGCTGGTGCTGAGTCGCGTGGCCGGGATATTCGCGGCGATGCCGATTTTCGGCGGTCAGCGACTGCCGATCCGGATCAAGGCGGTGGTTGTCTTTATGGTCACTCTGGTCTGTTTTCCAACCCTGTCAGTATCAATCCCGCAACTGCCAACCGACACCTTCAGTCTGGCCCTGCTGGCGCTGAGCGAGCTCATGATCGGTCTGACCCTGGCATTCATAACCCAGATCATCTTTGCCGCCGTGGAATTCAGCGGCCAGATCATCGGCATGCAGATGGGGCTCACTATTTCGTCAGTGCTCGACCCGACATTCGGCACCCAGGCCCAGGTGATGTCGGTCGTGCAGACGCTGTTTGCCACGTTGCTGTTCCTGTCGCTCAGTATCCACCATCAGTTTATCCGTACCATTATCGACAGTTTCAGGATTATCCCGCTGGGGGGATGGCACTTAAGCGGTGAGCTGGTGAACTTCCTTGTTCAGCGCACCGGCGACATCTTCATCATCGGCATTCGCCTGGCTGCACCGGTGATGGTGGCCTTGCTGCTGACAACGGTGGCACTTGGCATCATGGCCCGCGCTTTTCCTCAGATGAACATCTTCATGATCAGCATGCCGCTCAATATCGGTCTGGGCCTGCTGATTCTGGGGAGCACGCTGACGATTTTCTTCCACGTACTGGAGATCTCATTCGGACGCATGAACGGGCAGATAGAGGCGCTGTACCGGCTCATGGCAAAGGGGGGATGACCTACGGCTGAAGATGTAGACAAGCACTCCAAAACCGAAGAACCAACCAGTAAAAAGCTTGAGGATGCGAGGGAAAAAGGTCCGCCGCCGATGAGTCAGATGCTGACGTCGTCGCTCACGCTGCTGACCGGCATCGTCAGCCTGTACGTCTTCGGCAGCTTCATGATGGATGGTCTCAAACAGAGTACGGTCAAAATCCTGACAACCATGGGGCGGTTTCAGCTGACCGAATCCAATCTCTATGTACTGGTGCTGGAGTTGTTCGGCACGGTCGTCCTTCTGCTGGCTCCTTTAATAGTCACCATTGCGCTCACCGCGATACTCTCCAGTATCATTCAGGATAACGGGCAGCTGGAATTCCGCTTCTCCCGATTGACGGTTGATTTTACTAAACTCAACCCTTTGACCGGCTTCGGCCGGTTGTTCAATAAAGATGCGCTTGTCGAGATGCTTAAATCACTGCTCAAGCTGGTGGTGGTGGGGTGGATCTCCTACCGGGTCGTAAACGACGAGATGCAGAACATCACGTTCCTGGCGGAGGCCGACATTCAGGCGATCTTCTCCTACGTGGGGCATATCGCCTTCAAGATTGTGACCCACACCTGCGGTATTATGATCGTGCTCGGCATCATCGATATGTTGTACGTCAAGTGGCGCTACATGGAAAACCTCAGGATGACCAAACAGGAGGTCAAGGATGAAAGCAAGAATTCTGAGGGCAATCCTGAGGTAAAGGGCAGGATCAAGCAGCTGCAGTTTCAGATGGCCCGCCGCCGCATGACCAAGATCATTCCGTTGGCCGACGTGGTCATCACCAATCCGACCCACTATGCGGTGGCGCTCAAATATGACCGGCAGAAGATGGTTGCCCCGGTGGTGCTGGCCAAGGGTGTTGACAATATGGCCGAATCGATCAAGAAAATTGCCCGCGAAAACCAGGTGACACTGGTTGAAAACCGTTTTCTGGCTCGCACGCTCTTCGAGCAGGTTAAAGAGGACGAGCCGATTCCCGAATCCCTGTACGCCGCTGTGGCCGAGGTGCTGGCATACGTCTACAAGTTGAAGGGAAAGGTGTAGCGTGCCGATGACAGTACCTGATACGATTATCCGCTGCGGCTGGGCCGGCAGTGACCCGGTCTACGTTGCCTATCACGACAACGAATGGGGCGTCCCGCTGCATGACGATCGGGCACTGTTCGAGTTTTTGATTCTGGAGGGGGCCCAGGCCGGGCTGTCGTGGATAACGATCCTCAAACGGCGTGAAGGTTACCGGCGGGCGTTTGAGGGCTTTGACCCGGCACCGGTGGCGCTGTTCGATCAGTCACGGCAGACTGAACTGCTGGCTGACAGCGGCATCATCCGCAACCGTCTGAAGGTGGCAGCGGCAGTTGACAATGCGCGCGCCTTTCTGGATGTCCAGGCAGAATTCGGCAGTTTTGACAGTTACATCTGGCGTTTTGTGGACGGCAAACCGCTGCAGAACCGCTGGAACAGCCTGGCTGAAGTGCCGGCCAGTACACCGCTATCGGACTCTGTCAGCAGGGATTTGAAAAAACGGGGTTTCAGATTTGTCGGTTCGACGATCTGCTATGCCTTCATGCAGGCGGTCGGAATGGTGAATGACCACACGCTTGACTGCTATCGCCACCGGCAACTGGCCGGGGCAAATAACTCAGGTTGAGAAAGGGGAAATCAGATGAAAATTGCTTTGAGAATCTTTATCGCCACAGCCGCAGTAGCAATCCCGCTGTCCTGTTTTGCCGCGCCGGCCATGAAAGACGGCCAGTGGGAGATCACCACCGTCATGGATATGCCGAACATGCCGGTGAAGATTCCTCCTCAGGTCATGAAACACTGCTATTCGAAAGATGATGTGAAAGATCAGAAAAAGGTCATCAACAGGGATAAAAACTGCACCGTGAAGGATTACAGCATTTCGGGGAACAGGGTGACCTGGAAGATGGAGTGTACCGGCGAGAATGCCGGCACCATGAGCGGCGAAACTGTATTCGGTAGCGACTCCTACGATTCAACCATGAAAATGGTGACTAAGGGTCGGAATATGAATATGAAGGTTAAGGCGAAACGTGTGGGGAATTGTCCATGATTCAGACTCTGAATTCTGATAAAAAGATTTGAAGGAGACGCACCATGAACTTGCACATCCGCATCACACTGTTGACAGTGGTATCGCTTTTGTTTTCAGCAATAATGGCCTATGCTGGCGGCCCGACCGACATTACCTGGTACGGACATTCGGCATTCAAAGTCACGACCCCCGGCGGCAAGGTGCTGCTGATCGACCCCTGGCTGGCCAACCCGGCCAACTCCAAGGGGAAGGAACTGCTGGCCGGTCTTGAAAAAGCCGATCAGATTCTGCTGACCCATGCCCACGGCGACCATATTGGCAATACCGTAGAAATTGCCAAAAAAACCGGTGCCAAACTGGTTGCCAGTAACGATCTGATGAAGGCGATGGTCAGGTATGCTGATTTTCCCGCCAAACAGGCTGAGTCGTCCGGTACCGGAAACATCGGCGGCACGCTGACACTGCTGGGGGGCGAGGTTAAAGTTACCTTTGTTCACGCGGTGCACAGTTCCGGTCTGGAATATGACGACAAGAGCGGTCTGCCCAAGAGTCTGGCGTATGCCGGCAATCCGGGAGGCTTTGTTATCGCCATTGCAGGGGGGCCGACGGTCTACCACACCGGCGATACCGATCTTTTCGGTGATATGAAGCTGATCGGCGATGTCTCGAAAGTTGACGTGATGCTGGCCTGTATCGGCGACAAATTCACCATGGGGCCGGAGCGGGCCGCGGCGGCGGTGGAGCTGGTTAATCCCAAAATGGTTATCCCGATGCACTTTGGGACATTTGCTGCGTTGACCGGCACGCCGGAAGCCTTCGAGCAGGCGCTCAAGCAGCGCAATCTTAAAACAGTCTACAAGAGGTTGCAGGTCAACGAAACATTCAGCTGGAAATAGCTGGTACAGCACACAATTCACGGTCCGGAAGCGAGACATGGCATGAACACCCCACTTGACGTGGTCATCGTATGGCATATGCACCAGCCGTACTACAAAGATCCGCTCAAAAACGAATATCTGCTCCCCTGGACCTACCTGCACGGCATCAAGGATTACTTCGATATGCCGGCGATTATCGAGGACACACCCGGTGCACGGGCGGTATTCAATCTGGTGCCATCACTGCTGGAGCAGCTGCTGGAGTACGCTTCCGGCAGTGCCGTTGATCCGTTCCTGCTGAAGGCCCAGGCGGCGCCCGCCGACCTGTCGCAGGACGACCGGATATTCCTGCTGGAAAACTTCTTCTCCGCCAACCGCCAGAACATGATCGAACCGTCGCGGCGCTACCTGGAGCTGCTCTACATGGCCGGCGAGGGGAAGCCGGGCAGTGCCCGTGAGCGGGTCAGGCACTTCACGGATCAGGATCTGCTCGATCTGCAGGTCTGGTTTTTCTTGGCCTGGACTGGTGAGGCGGCCCGCCGCCGCTACCCGGTGTTCGCCGAATTGATTGCCAAAGGGGAGAATTTCACCGCTGCCGACAAACAGCTGCTCTTTGCCACACAGCGGGAGCTTTTGCAGGCGATCATCCCGCTCTACGCCCGCTTGCAGCAGGATGGACGTATCGAGTTGTCGGTGACGCCCTATTACCATCCGATCCTGCCGTTGCTCTGTGATACCCGTATTGCCCTGACCGCCATGCCGCGAGTGAACCTGCCGACGGCCACGCTCCGCTATCCGCAGGATGCCCGTGCCCAGATCCGTCGCGGGATCGACTATTTCCGGGAAATATTCGGCTTTGCCCCGACCGGCATGTGGCCGTCGGAGGGTTCGGTCAGCACCGAGGTGCTCTCGATTATCAGCAGTTGCGGCATCAGCTGGATTGCCACTGACGAGGAAATCCTCGAAAAGAGCATGGACGGCGGTCTGGGGGCCGACAAGGAACGCCTGTACCGCCCCTGGCGGGTTTCCGTCAGTCAGGGTGAGGTGGCGGCCTTCTTCCGCGACCACCAGCTTTCCGACCTGGTCGGATTTACCTACTCCCAGTGGGAAACCGGTCGTGCGGTGGCCGACCTGTGCGGCCGGCTGAATGCCATCAAGGGGCGTCTGGGGGGCGAAGGACGGGTTGTGTCGATCATCCTCGACGGCGAGAACGCCTGGGAATATTATCCCGACAACGCCTACGGTTTTCTGCAGGGGATGTATCGCGGCATCGCCGAGTCTCCGGGACTAAACCTGACGACCTGTTCCGAGGCACTGGCCCGCACCTCGTTCAAGGGTCATCTGAACGGCATCTATCCCGGTTCGTGGATCAACGGCAATTATGGTATCTGGATCGGTCATCCCGAAGAAAATCTGGCCTGGGATCTGATTGAAAAGGCGCGCACTGCGGCGGTTGCCGGCAGCCGGGCGGTTGCAGACGCTCTGGAGAGCGGGGAGCCGTCCGGCGATGCGACGGCCGAGCTGATCTGCCGCTCACTGTATGCCGCCGAGGGGAGTGACTGGTTCTGGTGGTACGGCGACGATCACTTCTCGCCGCATAGCGACCGCTTCGACCGCCTTTTCCGCCAGCACCTGATGAATGTTTATCGATTGCTGGGACAGGACCCTCCCCGCGAGCTGCTGGAGCCGATCAAGAAGAAGAGTCCGGCCGGTCTTATCCGCGAGCCGGCGGCCTACATCGACCCCGATATCAATGGACGCATCAGCGACTACTTCGAATGGCTGGCTGCAGGCCTGTACGACCTGACTCGCCAGGGGTCGGCCATGCACTCCTCCGACAGGATGCTGCAGAGTTTTTACTACGGCTACAATAAGACGACCCTCTTTTTCAGGATCGACGGTGTGCAGGAACTTTCACGATTGTTGCGGGATACCGATGTCCTCAATCTGCACCTGATCTCCGAGCGGGATTACCGGTTGCCGATGCAGTCACGGCACGACGGCGGGCTGCTGCAGGTCAAGGAGAGCGGCCAGTGGACGGCCACCCGGAGCTTTTGCACCTGGAAGATCTTCAAAACCTGTGAGGTCAGCATCCCGTTGGATGTCATAAAACCGGCAGCCGGAAGCAAAATTTTCGCGTCAATCACCCTGCAGCGTGACGGCGAAGAGATCGGCCGCTGGCCGACCGATGCTCCGTTGATGCTCTATTATGCTGGTGCCGATATCGAGCTTGATAACTGGCTGATATAATATTTTGCAAGAGGCCCTATTTATATTTTTTACTAAAGTATACTGATGAAATTTTTGCCGGCACATTACACGTAAGGGGTGTTTTTCTACCATAATTAGTTGCATTGTATTGTGTTTCATCCATTTTAAACGTACCAGTGAGGTTTGACGTCAGGACACGATATTGCTGTTGCAAACTGTCCAGTTCAAAAGTAACGGTCCCACTAAAAGCTCCCGTTACGTTATACATAGGTCCATGTCCTGTGTTTCCAGAATTTTCTGGATAGATCATTCCTGTCCATTTAGCACTGCTTATCTTTAAAATCGCTCCCCGACTATTTGCACTGCTGGAGTCAAGAAGGTAAGTACCTGAAACCTGTAAATTCCAGGAATCCCAATACACAGATGGATAATCCTTCACGAACGAAAAATTTCCACCACTTACTGCAACGGTTCCGCCTAAATCTACACTACCACGTCTATTCATGTCGTAATCACATCCGCTTGTCTCCCCCGACAGTTTGAAGCTTATATCAAAATTTCCATCAAGGGTAGTGCCGGTTGAAGTAGCGCCAACGGTAAATGGCATGAAATTGCTTTGGACACTATCGGCATACACAGCGACACTGCCGGTTGTGGCGCCGCTCGGAACCGTAACGGAAATCTGTTTGTCAGACCAGCTGCTTATTGTCGCCTCTGTGCCGTTAAAGCGAACGCGACCACTTGTCGTTCCAAAACCGGAACCGGTAATTGTGACAGAGGTGCCCACGGGGCCCTGCGACGGGTCTAACTTCGATATGGCCACTCCGGGATATCTCCCTTTTGACTGTGATCCGGATTCCGAGTACGTGTCGGGAGCCTTGGAAACACTGAGCATGATCGCAACAACTTCTGCCCCGCCATAGGCCCCGGTGCCCCATACGATCAGTTTGGATGCGGCAATTTTGGCTATTGTCTTGACCCAGCTTTCTTTAAGCTCTTTTTTAATTTTTTCAGCAAAGTAGGTTCTACCAAAATCAAGGAGATCGGACAGGCCGGTATCGCTTTTCATGATGTCGTAGAACATTGCTTCGGCTTCTTCTTTTGTGTTCGGTTTCTGCGTGACCATCTTGTTGACCAGGCTGGCGACTTTCGAGCCGGTGCTTATCAGAACTTTGTAACCGGCGTCCAGAGTTTCCATGCTGTCAGCCTTTACACCAATAATCGTAGAAGCAAGACTCATCAGACCGTCAAACACGGAGATGCCGGACTGTTTCGTAAAATCAAAGCTAAAGTCTCCATCCCCCAGGCTGGCCTCAGCTGTGACAGCTTCGCTGATTTTTACAGGCGGCCACTCAAAACCATATGTTAAGAGGTTCCTCCTTCCTACCCGCCAGGTTGTGGAACCCAGCGGCGTATTGACGACCGTGCCCGACTTTTTGATGGTTACGTCGAAGTAGGCAAAGGAGTTGTTGAGCAATGAAACAGTCGGTTGATTCTGGTATTCATCATCACCAATCCCGACGTAGTTACCAGCATCCATCTTCTCAACCGTTTTAGGTTGCGGCGATTTGGCAATCAGGTCTTTGGAGATAAGCACGGCCAGCTCATAAATGTTGCGATGGTTGTTTAGATTGAGGGGATCGTTGGGGTCGGTCTTGACAGCATTTTCAATCGCGCTCACCAGTTCCGGAAGCTTGGCGTGGGAGGCCAGATTATTTCTGGCGGTCCGTTGGGTTGATGAAGGAAGACGAAGAAACGTCGGATCGTAGAGCACCAGTGCTTCTGCGGTTGATCGCGCGTCAACGGGTGCTGAGCTGTTTGAGCCGTCGGCCAGTACCTGTTTGAGAAGTACGGGATTGCCTGCTGCAGTGGTGACCATCGTCAGGGTTGAGCCTGATGCGCCGACAGGAGCTGCGCTTGATGAATATGTTCCACTTGAGGATACTGAGGAAGAGCTTATGTTTGTTGTAACTATCAAGTCAGATGGTTTGACGCTGCTCCCTGTCGGGAGAGTGATGGAGCCGCTCACGGGGGTGTCTGTTCCGCTATTGCCACTTCCACTGCCGCCTATCGAGGATGATGTAACCGCAATCGACACACAGTCATAATCCAGTGACTCGGCTGTAAGCTGGGCGTCGGCTTTTTGGTCTACCGCCAGGCAGTAGATGTGATTACCCGCCGGCAACGTTGTGTTCATGATGGTGGTTGACGGGATGGAGAAAAGGTTCACCTGGAGTGCGGGTGCTATCTTTGAGGTGAATCCGGCAACCGGATCAAGCCAGAATACCTTGTCGCCGAACGCGTAAACCAGCCACCAGTCAGCTCGGGTGGTGTTGCTGCCAGGATCAACCGCTATATCGAGCTTAACAGGTGTCGATGCGCTGACAGATATACTCTTGGCTCCGTTGTCATCGTGACTTTGACGGGGGTGGTGGCTGTAGTTGTCGCAGCGGTTGTGCTGGAAGTCGAACTGCTGGCAGCGCAACCGGTTATACCCAGTGTGGTCTTGCCGGACGGGTCGTAGCACATCGATTTGCTGGCGGTCGTGAGGGTATAGCTACCGGCCGGGAGTATCTGGCCAAGTGCCCAGTTTGCTTCGCACCAGCTTCCCTGGCAGGAACTGCTTTTTGAAAGTGTTACAGAATTGCTGTAGCCGTTTGGCCCGGTGAGAGTCGTGGGTAAGGTGTTGCCGCCGTCTTTTGTGTTATACCACACCCGGATATTGGTGATATCACTGCTTTGAGCAAGAGTGAAGGTGGTGCTCGCCGTGTAGTCACAGCCACCGATATAACCATAATTGATTAAGGTCGACGTCGTTGCGCAGGTACTCCAGCTGTTGGAAGGTGCCGCCAGAAATAGAAATGCCAGCAGGAAAACGTAAGCGAGTGACAAGAATACTTTTTTCATGGCGTACCTCCCAATTTAATGGTTTTAAATAATACGGTGAACGGATAGCGGCGATAATTTATTATTTTCTAATTGATGCGAATCTATCAAGGCGATCGTAAATTGCCCCGTAGTATACTTCCAGGAAGTTCAATTATCAAACGCTATTCTCCAAATGGTGATGGTTTTATTAACGGCATAGTCTGCTCTTGACGACCTGACTCAATTTGTGACAAGGTGACTTCCCTTACTACTTTGGCAGGTATGAGTGATGTACAAAAAGGAGAAGATACGATGTCCGAACTTCGCTGGGATCCGATCAAGCTGCACTGGGTAATCATCGCCACCGAGCGGGGGCGCCGCCCACGCGATTTTCAGGTGGAGGACGATCACGCCAGCATGACCGCCTGTCCGTTCTGTTACGGCAATGAAGACAAGACTCCCCACGAAATCTACGCCGTTCGCCCCAGCGGACTTCCCAATGCCGCCAACTGGCGGGTGCGGGTGATTCCCAACAAATACCCCGCTCTGCGGGTGGAGGGGGAACTCAACAACCGTGGCTACGGCATGTACGACGTGATGAACGGCATCGGTGCCCATGAAGTCATCATCGAGACTCCCGACCACAAACGGACGCTGGCCGATCTGACCACCAACGAGATAACCGAGGTTTTGACCGCCTACCGCCATCGCTACCTCGATCTACGCCGGGATTTCCGCTTCCGCTACATGGTGCTGTTCAAAAACCACGGCACCCGTGCCGGTGCCACTCTCCATCATTCCCACAGCCAGCTGATTGCGGTCCCCTTGCTCCCGCCGGTGGCGTCCACGCAGCTCAAGGTGGCCCGCAACTACTTCAGCGAAAAGGAACGCTGCATTTTCTGTGACCTGATCGAATTTGAACTGCGCGAAGGAGTTCGGGTTGTGAAGGAGTTCTCCAATTTTGTGACACTGACCCCCTATGCCTCCAGCTCACCCTTTGAGCTGCGGCTCTTCCCCAAGCGGCACAGCCACGACTTCGCCCTGATGAACGATGCCCAGCTGGCGGAGCTGGCGCTGGCCCTGAAGGATATGCTGGTGCGGGTCAAGACGGTGCTGCGCGACGCCCCCTACAATTTCATCCTGCACACCGCCCCACCGATGCACCGCCGCCCCGGCAAACCGGGACAGTGGAGTTCGCTGGAGTACGATTATCACTGGCATATCGAGCTGGTGCCGCGGTTGACGCAGGTTGCCGGCTTTGAATGGGGAACCGGATTTTACATCAATCCCACGTCACCGGAGGATGCGGCCCTGTTTCTGAGGGAAGCGGATGTATGATCCGAAAAAACTGAAACGGACCCTCGACACCCTCCACGCGGCCCGTACTCCCCAACATCTGGCCAATGACCCGCTCTCTTTCTGCCACCGGTTCAGCGACCCGGCCGACCGGGAAGTTGCGGCGGTGGTTGCTTCCTCCTTTGCCTACGGTGCCATCGGCATTATTCTGCGGACCCTCGATTCAATTTTCTCCGAAATGGGGGCATCGCCCCGCCGCTATGTGGAACGCTTTGATCCTCGCAGAGGGCTCATGACTTTTGCCGGATTCAAGCACCGTTTCAATGGTGGGCGCGACCTCTGCGCTCTGCTGTGGGCCGTTCGGTCAATGATCGAGCAGTCGGGCAGTGTCGAGGAATTTTTCATGGGCGGATACGATCCGGCTGTCGAGGACGTTGGCAGGGCGCTGAACGCCTACTCGTCAGCCGTCCTGAAGTTCGATTTCCAGCCGGTTTTTGGCCCGCACGGAATTCCGGCCGATTCTTATTTCCCGTTCCTGTTTCCCGCTCCGATTTCCGGGAGCGCCTGTAAACGGCTCTGCATGTTTTTGCGGTGGCTGGTGCGGCCCTCCGACGGTTTTGATCTCGGAATCTGGAAAGGGATCTCGACCGCGCAGCTGGTTATTCCGGTGGACACCCACATCAGCCGTATCAGCAGGTACCTCGGCCTGACTTTCCGGAAAAGCGCCGACTGGCGCATGGCGCGGGAAATCACCTCATCCCTGCGCCAACTGGACCCGGCCGATCCCACCAGATACGACTTTGCTCTGGCCCATCTTGGCATAAGTGATGGATGCGATGGAAAAAATCTGGCTCGCTGCAGTGACTGCGCGATTGCAGACATCTGCACACACAGCCCCGGCAGCGACACGAAACGGCCTGCGTAATGATTTGACACCCCATCCCCTTTCTGATATACGACTAACGCTGTTTCAGACAGTTCCGCTGTTTTCCGTACACAAAAATCATCATTGAGGAGTCGCAGATGGTAATCAAGTGCGAACAGTGCCAGACCAAATTCAGGCTTGACGACTCGAAAGTAACCGATAAGGGCGTCAAGGTCCGCTGTGCCAAGTGTAAGCACGTATTTACGGTGCAGAGCGAACAGACGCAGCCTGTGCAACCTGATTTCAATTCCTTCCTTGAACCCGCTGCTGCTCCGCCCGCGCCTCTTGAGGATGCTCCCTTCGCGCCGCTGGAACCAGAAACAGTCGCTGCCGCCCCTTCGTTTCTGTTTGATTCCGACGAGGGGAAAGCAACAGCGAGCTTCCCGATGGAAAACGCTGACGAGCTTTCCCACCAGCCGGAACCGTCTGAAATGCAGCCGTTGTCGGACCCTCCGGAACAGCAGAAGGCTGACTTTGCGGAGGAGCCATCGTTTTTTACTGATATGTCAGTGCCTGACTCCCATGCTGCTTCTTCCCAGCCGGTTTCGTTCCAGGAGGAGTTTCCTGTCGAGGAGGATACGTTTACGGGCGAGCTGGAAGTGGCGCCGTCGCAGTCTGATGAGCCGGCCTTCGGCGAATTCGACTTCAGCGACAGTGTTGAAGAACCCCTGCCGCAGGCAGCTGCCGAGCCGGTCGCTCTTGATTTCGGCGAGAGCATCGTCCCGGTGGAACCGCCGGTGACTAGAGAAGTAAAGAAGCCGATTCCCCAGGAACTTGACTTTTCGGATGATGATATGTTTGGCGCAGTCATTCAGCCGCCGGTTCAGGAAGAGGCGGGCGAAGCGATCTCGTTTGACATGGGAGACGATAATTTTGCAGATTCAATGGATCTGGGCAGCACCGGCACGGGAAGCGGAAGTTTGTCGCAACCCCTGGAGAGCAAGAGCGACGCCCCGTTCAGCCTGGGAGAGATAGATTTCGGTGACGAACTTACGTCGGTTGCTGTTCAGCAGGTGAACCCGGATGAATTGAAGCCGTCCCAGGAGATTCTGTTTGCTCCACTTGCTGAAACCGAGTCGAAAGAACAGCCTCAGCTGGATGCCGCGTCATTTACTCCCGCAACGGAATCCGCAGATGAGGAACAACCTCCCCTGCCGATAGCCTCGCGTCGTAAGCAATCACCCCTGTTCAACGGCATGCTGGCGGTCGGAGCCTGTGTTGTCATGGCGCTGCTGGGGTACATCGGCTACACGACACTCTCTCCCGGCAGCGGCAAGAGCACTGAAGAAAGCGGAAAAATAAGCGTCAGCGGCGTTAAAGCTTCATTCGTCAAGAATGTTTCCGCCGGGGAGCTGCTGATTATTACCGGTGAAGCGCTTAACGAATATTCCAAGCCGCGAGCGTCCCTGCAGGTCAAGGGGATGGTGTATGACGCCGCCGGGCAGGAGGTGGCCAGCAAAACTGCCTTCGGCGGGAACCCCCTGACAGAGGAACAGCTGAAAGGGATGCCGCTTGAAAAAATCGAGGCGACCATGGCCAACCAGCTCGGTGATTCACTGGCGAATCTTGAAGTTGCCCCCGGTAAAGCGGTACCGTTCGTTGTAGTGATCTCGAAAATCCCTGCCAATGCCAAGGATTTCGGGGTAGCAGCGGCCGGTTCGGTGGCGGCAGCCGGGAAGTCGCAGTAATCCGAGTCTCTTGCAAAATTTTTAAACCTGAAAACGGCAGTTCTCATAACACGGAGCAACGGAGCAACGGAGAAATCAAGGCATTACAGGAGAAAGCACACCCATCAACAGGGTGAGTTACAAAACGGCTTTTTCTATAAAATTCTTCTTTATTTGTTTCTCCGTTGCACGGTTGCTCCGTGTTTCAAATGCTTTTTTCAGGTTACATTGAGTTCGCAGAGTAAAGACAGTCCCAGTGAACAGGGCCGCCGGATGATTTCCGTGCGGCCCTGTGCGTTCATTCTGCCGGGATGACGTGCTACAGAATTTCCACCAGCTTGATATCGAACGTCAGATCGCAGCCGGCCAGCGGGTGGTTGGCATCCAGCGTGATACTGGCGGCATTTGTCTCCGTCACCAGAACCGGCAGCGGCGATCCGTTTTCAAGGATTACCTCCATCTGCTGTCCAACCTGAGGATCTATCCCTTCCGGGAGGTCGCTCCGACTGATCACCGCCACCATCTCATCCGCCCTCTGTCCGTAGGCCTCATCAGCCTGAATCACCACCCTGATGCTCTGTCCCGGTGCAAGCCCGATAACAGCCGTTTCGAACTTCGGCAGCAATGTTCCTGCGCCAATGACGAAATCAAGCGGTTCCGAGGGTGTGCTGCCGCAACTGCAGCCGTTATCGGCGCAGTCGCCCGAATCATCGCTGCACCGGTCGATAAAACCTTCCGAACTGTCGAAAACAGAGCCGTCTTCAAGGGTGCCGGTGTAATGGACCTTGACCCTGTCTCCTGATGTAGCCTGTGTCATCTGTGGTGTCCTTTCGTGCCTGCGCTTTCGGCAGATGATGAGAAAATGGGCGAAGCTGACGTGACCAGTTGGAGGGGGTTGCCGCTCTCAACGCGAATGCGTTTGTGACGAGAGGACTCCCCGGAAACGATTTCGACCGACGCACGTGATACACCGAGAAGTTTTGCGACAAATTCGCGGCACAGCCTGTTGGCAGCTCCGTCAACCGGCGGCGATGTCAAGCGGATTTTGAGTTCATCCCCCTGAATGCCGCAGACCTGATTCTTCGAGGCACGCGGCTGCACGAAAACATTCAGGAAAAGCCCATGTTCGTTGATAGTCAGAAAAGGGTAGTCAGACCGGCTCATTGCTGGTCAGCTGGCGGGCAAAACTGTCGAGAAGCCCTTTAAAGCTCATCTCAAACTGGACCTTCTGCCGGCGGACGTCTTCAATGCGGGCCTTCAGATCACCGAGCTGCCGTTCGGCATCGGCCACAATCCGCTCGCCTTTCAATTCAGCCTCGGAGACGATCAGTTCAGCCTCCTTGCGGGCATTGACCTTCATCTCTTCAATGACCCTCTGGGCGGAGAGCAGGGTTTCGCGAAGTTCCCGTTCCTTTTCAGCCATGTCAAGAACTTCGCGGTTATGACGGGCCTGGATCTCCTTCAGCTCATTGTTCTCGCGGATCAGCATTTCCATCTCGCCGGCCACCGTCTGCAGGAAGGCATCCACGTCGTCAGGATCAAGTCCCCTGAAGGTCTTGACTTTGAACTGCTGCTGCTGAATATCGAGCGGGGAGATTTTCATTCTGGTCAACCTCTCAATTTAAGTGACATGCCGGTACTGATCAGATAGTGGTAGGCGGTGTCGAGAACAACAATCTGCAGCACATAAATGGCAGCAAAGGCAACCAGCGGCGAGATGTCAAGCATGCCGGTGTCGGGCATTCGCTGACGGATGCGCCGCAGAACCGGCTCGGTAATCCGCTGGATAAAATTAACGATTGGATTGTAGGGATCTGCATTGACCCACGAGATGATTACGCTGGCGAGCAGAACGTATTTGTAAAGTGTCAGCAGCCCGTTGGCAAGCTCGGTGATTTTGGCCAGTGCCAGCAGGATATTTGCAAAAAGAATCACGGGGATGCTCCCAGATGTTGGCATCAATAATGGCGCACTATGACCTAAATGCCTGATAAAGTCAAAACAGAATGATTGCCGCCGGGGGCGCTTGCCATGTCAGCGCCTCTCTGCTATACAGGCATGCCAACGCATCAACCCGGAAGGAGAACCATTGATGAGCAGGAAGACTACCGCATTACTGCTTTCGGCGCTGGTAATGCCGGGAATCGGTCAGCTTTACCTCGGTCGCAAGGCGCTTGGCGGCATCATCATTGTTCTTGTTAATCTGGTGCTGCTGTTGGCACTGTTTGTCCTGCTGCGGGCGCTCTCCCCGGTCATTGCAGCGCAGATTTCCGGCGGTGCCGTCAGCATATCACCTGGCGAGGTTCTTGCGGCCCTCGAAGGTTCGAGTCTGTTCGGCAAGGGGGTGCTGGCGGCATTTTTCTGCATCTGGGCGTTTTCGCTGGCTGATATTCTCAGGTGGCGCGAAGATGGGTGACTACCGGTCGTACGGATGTTTGCGTTTGACTAACAGTGTTATTTTGTGAGATAAGGAAGCGCTCTTACTACCGAAAGAAATTCGCGTGTCCCTGACAGGCGAACACGGGGTTACTCTCTCATGATCGTATCGAAAATCATCGGCAGCGGTTCGTGCCTGCCTGACCGTGTGATACCCAACAGCCATTTCGACTACCTGGTGGAAGATGCCGACGAGTGGATCTACTCCCGCACCGGCATACGGGAACGACGCTTTGCCCACGCCGACCAGTCCACGTCGGATCTGGCCACAATCGCGGCGAAAAACGCCCTTGAAGCGGCCGGCATCGATGCATCCGCTTTGGACTGCATTGTTGTCGGCACATCGACGCCTGACATGAGCCTCCCTTCAACCGGCTGTATGGTGCAGGAAAATATCGGTGCCAAAAAAGCCTTTGCTTTTGACATCAACGCCGTCTGTTCCAGCTTCGTCTACGCGCTGGAGATAGCTGATAATTTTATAAAATGCGGTAAATATCGCACTGTCATGGCCATCGGAGCCGACACCTATTCAAAAATTCTCGACTTCAACGACAAAAATTCCTGTCCGCTTTTCGGCGACGGTGCCGGGGCCGCCATTCTGAGCAGCGGCGGTAGCGAAAGCGAAGGAGTCCAGCACACCTACATGCGCAGCGACGGTCAGGGGTGGCCGCTGATCCAGGTGCCATCGTCAGGGTCGCGTCGGCCGGTCACCGCAGAAACGATCGAAGCCCGCGAGATTTACTTCCAGATGGCCGGCAAACAGGTGTATGTCTTTGCCACGGACGTGATCCCCGACATCATCAACACGCTCTGCGCAAAAGCCGGCATCACCCCTGCCGACCTGAGCTACATCATTCCCCACCAGGCCAATGTGCGCATGATCGACTTCATCTCCAAGAAAAGTACGTTCCCCAAGGAGCGCTTCCTGCTCAATCTCGACCGCTGCGGCAACACGTCGGCTGCCTCGGTGGCGCTGGTGCTGGACGAAAACCTGCGTAACGGAACCATCAGGAAGGGGGATCTGGTGCTTGCGATGGGCTTCGGCGGCGGACTTACCTGGGGTGGCCTGCTGATTCAGTTCTGACGGAGCTCCTTCAGTACCCGCTGTTACTCTCCGCTGCGGCTGAAACGGTAGCCGACACCCCGCACCGTCAGGAAATGTGTGGGGTGCGACGGGTCCGGCTCAAAATATTTCCTCAGCCGGACGATGAAGTTGTCCAGGGTTCTGGTCTCGGTGTCGCTACTGTAGCCCCACACGCTCTGCAGCAGATCGCCGCGCTGGACGGGACGTCCCTCTTTGCGGAAGAACAGCGCCAGCACCCGCACCTCCATTTCAGTCAGATCAATCTCTCCCTGGGCGGTCCTGGCCCGGTACGACAGCAGAAAAACCTCATTGTCGCCGAAGCGATACCCCTCTTCAACCGGGTCGGGGCGATACCATGAGGAACGCCGCAGCATCCCTTTGACTCTCAGCAGGAATTCCAGCAGGTTGAACGGTTTTGTCAGATAATCGTCGGCACCGTTTTCCAGCCCTTCGACCCGGTCGGCGTCATCGGAGCGGGCGGTCAGCATCAGAATCGGAACGCGGGGCTCCTTCCCGCGTATTGCCGCGCAGGCCTGGAATCCATCCATGCCGGGGAGCATGACGTCCAGAATCACCAGGTCGAAATGATCCACTTCCAGGGCATCGAGAGCCCGTTCCGCATTCTCGAAATGGCTGACCCGCAACCCCTCCTCTTCCAGATTGAAGCAGATGCCGCGGGCAAGATGAATCTCATCTTCCACCAGCATGATATGCGGCTTTTCGTCGAACATAATGCTTCCTTATAATGCCGGCAGCCTGACGGTAAAGGTGCTCCCTTTTCCCAGTCCGTCGCTGGCCACCGCGACGGTGCCGCCGTAACTCCGGACAACCGAATCGACAATATAGAGTCCCAGGCCGGTTCCTCGCACACTCTCACCCGGCGGCTGCACCCGGTAAAAGCGCTCAAATACCTTTTTCAGCTCTTTTTTGTCAATACCCCTCCCCTGATCCTGCACCGAAAGCTGCACCCAGCCTGCTGTCCTGTTGAGGCGAACCGTAATTTCGGGGCTCTGGGTGGAATACAGCGCTGCATTTTCAAACAGGTTACGGATCACCATGCCCATCTCTTCAGGGTCCACTTCGACCATCACTGCCGGTTCGGCCTCCACGGTTATTCCTCCACCCTGCGGCAGCACGGCACGTTCTCTTGCAACATGTTCTGAAACCAGAACCGTCAGGTCGGTTGCGCGCCGATCGGCCGGCTTACGGCGCTGTTCCAGCCGTGCCGCCATCAGCAGGTTGTTGATCAGGTAGTGCAGGCGTCCGGTATCGGCCAGCATGGTTGCTACAAACGATTCCAGGCGCTCCTCATTGGGGCGCCGCAGGCGGATTGTCTCCAGATGCAGCTGGATTGAAGCGAGCGGGGATTTCAGCTCGTGGGTGACCTGGGAGATGACATTGCGCTGCTGCTGGTAGAGGTTCGACTGACGGTTCCAGTACACAAAAATGACGTACACCCCCACCAGAATCAACGCCAGCATGACCAGTCCTTCAACCATGACCGGCCAGTTGGCCCCCTGCCCGAGCAGTTCGGGGCGGTATTTCTCCGCCAGCTCCCTGAATTCGCGGTGTTTACCGATGAACCAGTAAATCCAGAACACCACGACGGTTATCCAGACCAGCTGGATGGCGATTAGAGCCATAATCGGGTGGAAAATGCGGCGCAGGATGTTCATATCACCTTTCAGTGGAGGAAAGCGGCGGATTGATTCTGCTCACTTGCGCGAAACGGGCTGTTCTGATATGTTCCCCCGTCAGATTACCTGAAACCAGAGCGGAGAACCAGTACATGAGCAGTGTCAACACAAAACGGTTACAACGAACCATGATGATTTACCGCATAGTCCAGACCGCCCTGGTCGGCCTGCTGGTATTCATGGCGATCAATTTCCAGGGGCTGTTCGCCCAGCGTGGCAAACCGGAACATTTTACCACCAGTCTGCTGGGCGCCATAATCGTACAGCTTTTACTCATCTGGCCGGTCTACAAACTGGCCTGGCGCGATGCGGGCATCGAGATCGAGGGGAGCGCACCGAACCTTTCCAACGAGCAGCAGGCCGCCCTGCGTAAAAAGCGGCTGATCGGCGACCTGTGGAAGTTTTCTGCGGTGGCCTTTTTCATCGCCTTTGTTGCCCTGGCCCCTGATGCAAAAAAAGCTGCCGGTGCCCCGCTGATTCTGGCGGCGACGATCTATTCGTTCCTGCTGACCTGCCTGATGTACTTTCAGTGTTTCAATTATAGCCTGAAAAAACGGCTTAAGGAATCCGGGGGCTGAAAAACTCCGTCATCCCGGCGAATACCTCCGCCGAATCCCCGCTGAAGACCTCCGTGTCGGGCAACGATTTCAAAAACGTCCGACCGTAATTCTTGTTCAGAATCCGGGGATCGAGAATCAGAACCGCTCCGCGGTCATCGCGGCTGCGGATCAGCCGTCCGAAGCCCTGACGAAATTTGATCACCGCCTGGGGGAGGGAAAATTCCCTGAACGGGTCACCGCCGTCGCTCTTGATCTTTTCAGCGCGGGCCTGCTGTACCGGCTCCGTCGGTACCTGAAAGGGGAGCCGGGTAATAACCACCAGCCGCAGGGCCTCTCCCTTGACATCCACCCCCTCCCAGAATGAATCGGTGCCGAAAAGCACCGCATCCTGCTGGCGTCGGAACTGTTTCAGCAGTTCATGACGGCCGGTATCCCCCTGTTTGAGTAACGGCAGCCCCAGCTTGAGCAACTGCGGGGCGAGGGCTGCGTGAACACGGTTCAGCAGTTCATATGACGTGAACAGGATAAATGCCCCGCCCCTCGAAATTGTAATCGCCCGGCAAATGTGTTCCTCAAGCGCCTTCCGGTAGCCGTCGGCGTCCGGCTCCGGCATCCCTCCGGGCACACCCACAAACACCTGACGGGCATAGTCGAAGGGGGATGTCAGCCGCAACTCCTGCAGGCGTTCAGAGGGAAGCAGGCTGAAGCCGGTTCTTTTTTTCAGGTAGCTGAAGGCGCCGCCGACCGTCAATGTTGCCGATGTCACCACAATCGTTCTGAGTTTGTCCAGAACGGTCTCCTTGAGCTGAGCCGACACGTCAAGCGGTGCCGCACAGATTCTGGCCTGCACGCCCCGTGCGCCGCTGCTGGTTTCGATCCAGCGGCAGTACCCGTGTGCCTCGCCGATAATGAACAGCAGCCCATCGGCAACTCCCTGTAGACGCCCTTCGATGCCGCCGGTATCAACCAGCGTATCGGCCAGTTTCTCCTGCAGTTTCTCCGGCAGATCCTGACAGCGTCGGATCAGGGTTCGCAGGGCGGAGGTGTAATCGTTGATGCTTTCGGCCAGCGACTTCATCCGCTGGCGGCATTCCTGCCAGAAGGGGGTAGCCTCTATCTGGGCGGTGATGCGCAGCTTGCTTTCCCGCTTCCTCCGGTCATCGTTACCACTGTTTGCTGCCCCGCTGTCGCGGGTGACTGTCAGTGCCAGCCAGTCCAGGGTCTGCTCGGTCAGTCCCGTCAGGTCGTGGGATTTTGGCTGCAAGTGGCTTTCCAGCAGGCCGGAAAGCTCGGCGTAGAGCCCCTCCTGGGATTCCGGCAGGTCACGGGAAATCCGGGACGAGATAACTGTCAGCAGGCCGGCGCGGCCCGCCTTGTGGGGCATCAACCGCTGCAGCTGTTTAAGAATCGTGTTCCGCGTGATGGTCAGGGAGAGATGGCTGGTGGCCACATCTTCAAGGTGATGCCCCTCGTCGAAAATCAGGCGGGTAAAGGGTGGCAGAATGGCGGTGGCGTCATAGCCTGTCTCCTGGCGCAGGACGATGTCCGACAGCAGCAGGGCATGATTGACCACCAGTACCCGGGCGGAGGATGTTTCGCGGCGGGCGCGGTAGAAAAAGCAGCGGTTGAAATGTTTGCAGCGCGAGCGGCTGCACTGGTCAGCTTCGCAGCAGAGTTCCTCCCAGGTCGTGTGATGCGGCGTGAAGCCCAGGTCGCTGCGGCAGCCGTCTGAGCTCTCCCGGCTCCACTCGATGACGGCGGTTACCTCGGTCGAGCTGTCGTCGGGGAACAGGGAGGGTTCCGCTTCGGCCTGTTCAAGTTTGCGCAGGCAGACATAATTGCTGCGTCCCTTGACCAGCAGCGCCTTGAACTCCACCGAGGAGTTGCGGGCCAGAAAGGGGAGATCTTTTTTGATCAACTGCTCCTGCAGGTTGATGGTGTTGGTTGAAACGACAATCCGCTGGTTGTTGCGTATCGCCCA
The DNA here is from genome assembly GCA_037129245.1 of Desulfuromonadales bacterium. GTDB lineage: Bacteria > Desulfobacterota > Desulfuromonadia > Geobacterales > Pseudopelobacteraceae > JACRCG01. The sequence goes on along the minus strand of JBAXVE010000014.1, from coordinate 7,529 downwards.
CAGGATCGCCGGTGCCAGGTAGGCCAGCGATTTTCCGGTTCCGGTTCCCGCCTCCACCAGAACTACGCCGTCATGGTTGAAAGCCTCTGCCACGGCAAGGGCCATCCGCAGCTGTTCGTCGCGCTGTTCATACCCCTTCAGCTGTGACATCATGCCGCCGGCCGAAAAGATACGGCCGATTTCGTCCAGCTGCAGCGGTTCCCCCTTTTTCTCGGAGAAGGGGGAGACAACCTGATAGCATCGGCTGCAGTCATTGTCGATGATCAGAAATCCGATCCCCTGGTTGCCGGCTATGGAGGCGATGTCCATATCAGCGGCCGACGGGGTCAGATCACCGGAGGGGTGATTGTGGATCAGCACGTCCCCACCCGATGCCCGGCTTATGATCGCCGGAACTGCGTGGCTTGTACCCCGTGCTATGGCTTCTGTCTGCACGACGACCCCATCGAGATCGGTCTGACCGATAAAGAATACTTCGTTACCGCCGGCGGCTGAAATTTCATAACGTATCAGGGCGCGGCACTCACTGGCGATCTGTTGATTCATGTCATGTGTATACCAGTAACGGCGAATATGCAGCAAGGCAAAAGCATGGCCGAATAACGCTGCGATGACGTTGCAGCGAGGGGTAGTTCGCGAATAACAGACGGAATTCAACAGCTTGCAGACGGCTGTCGCTGCAAGTTCGGCTGTACTTTTGCCGCTAAAGGGTATATAAGGTGCTGCGTTCAGAAACTGTACAACTGAAAGGCTGATACCATGAAAATTTCGCGATTGCTGCCGGTCATCTTATGTGTGCTGATAATGGTCTATGGTGCGGGGTGCGGATCGAAAAGCAACTCGCTGGCATCATCTCTTGCGGGCGTAACGGTGGTGGCTGCAAGCCAGCAGACCACGATCACCTGGACAAAAGGGGCGACGTCCAAAGCGACGGCATTCAACCTCTACTGGTCGAACGTAGCGGGAGTCACCAAAAGTTCGGGGAAGAAAATCGCCAATGTGACCAGTCCGTACGTTCACACCGGCCTGACTAACGGCCTGACCTATTACTATGTGATCACCGAAATAACCGATGGAGCCGAAGGGGGCGAGAGCCCGGAAGCCTCAGCAACTCCCAAAGAGGATGCATCGTCGCTGACAAATATCTCGGCTACCGCTTTAAACCAGCAGACCACCATCAACTGGACCAAGGGTTCTTCGTCAAAGGCAACGGCGTTCAATATCTACTGGTCATCAATACCGGGCGTCACAAAAAGTTCAGGACTGAAAATCGCCAATGCGACCAGTCCCTACATACACAGCGGTCTGACCAACGGAGTCACCTATTACTACGTGATAACCGAGCTTGCCAGCGGTATCGAAGGACTTGAGAGCCAGGAAGTATCAGCCACTCCCAGGGCGGACCTCTCATCACTCACCGGTTTGTCGATCACCTCCGCAAACCAGCAGACGACGATCAGCTGGGCAAAGGGGTCATCCTCAAAAGCGACGGCATTTAACCTCTACTGGTCCACATCACCAACTGTTTCGCAGGCCACGGGGCAGAAAATCGCCAACGTGACCAGTCCGTACACTCACACCGGTCTGACCAACGGTGTCACCTACTACTATGTGATTACCGAAGTAACTACCGGTTATGAAGGACTGGACGGTCCGCTGCTTGCGGCAGAGCCCAAGGCGGATGTTCCCGAAGCTCTCAGCGGGATTACGGTTTATCCGCTTGATTCGAGCGTCAAACTTGCGATTGTACGAACCAGTTCGGCCAGTAACGCAAAATATAACATCTACTGGTCGGCTACGAACAATTCGGTTTCCACAAAAATAACCAATGCGTTCGGTAGCGGCAGCACCTTCCTGCATACCGGACTTGCCAACGGAACTCCTTACTACTACTCCTTTACAGTCGAGACGCCCGACGGTGAGAGCAGGAAGAGCCAGGCAATCATGGCGGTGCCTTCGACCGAAGTTTCAATGACAAACTATGTCCTGGGGATCAGCAGCCCTCGCATTGCAACGCCCACGGCATTGAGTGCAACAGGCAAAAACCAGACTGTCTCTCTCGTCTGGGATATGCCGGCAAAATCAATCCCGACAATCTTTGATCCCGCAAGTCTTCCCGTATCGCCGCCGACCTATATCTCCACCTACACCCTCTACTGGTCGAAGGAGTACATCAAAAACCCCACCCAGGCCTATAAGCTTCAGTTCACCGGCGACTCGAAAACGAAACTCCCCTTTACGTTCGATCACAATACGGATCTGACCAATAATACACTCATCTACTACATGGTAGGCGCAACGGCTGCAGTAGATAAGGATGGCCTGCCATTGAAGAAAGCTGACGGCACCGCGCTTCCGGCGTTTGAGAGTGGTACAAGCAGCCAGATCGCTGTTGTTCCGGTTATCCGCAAGCCGACGGCCCCGTCCGGACTGACCGTAACATCGGGTTCCCAGCAGATTTCGCTGAAATGGAATAAGGATTCGTCATCCAGTGCCTATTACAAAATTTATGTATCGAATACGCTCTATCCCAACCGGGACGACCTGTTAGCTCAGGGGCGACAGGTCACAACGGCGAGTACGAGCTACACGCATACGGGACTTCAATCAGGCAAGACGTACTATTATGTGGTAACTGCAGTGGATGAGGCGGAGAGTTCACCCAGCGCGATGGTTGCAGTTGCTTTGCCGTGAACCGGCTTAATGGCGCACCCACGCTATCGGTAATCACGGTCTGCCGTAACAGCCAGGCCACAATAGGCGAAACGTTACACTCGGTTGCCGGACAGACGTATAAAAACGTAGAACATATAATTATCGATGGACTTTCCACGGATGCCACCCTGGAGATCATCGGAAACACCGTACCGCATGTACAGCGAATACTATCTGAAAAGGATAATGGCATATATGACGCCATGAACAAGGGGCTGGCCCTGGCACGCGGGGACATCGTCGGTATTTTGAACTCCGATGACCGCTATGTTGACAATGATGTTCTTGGCAAGGTCGCACAGGCGTTTTCGGCTCTCGATATCGATGCCGTGTGGGGTAATATTCATTTTGTGTCTGCCCGTGACAGCGGCAAAATTGTCAGGTCGTGGAGGTCAAGCCCCTTCACGCCGGGCGCCTTTGCGGAAGGATGGCATCCTCCCCATCCGTCCTTCTTCGTGAAGAAAAGCGTGTATGAGTCATGCGGGTACTTTGATACCCGCTTTAAAGTTTCAGCCGATTTCGAACTGATGCTGCGGTTTCTGGAGAAGAACAGGATCAAGGGGTACCATCTCGACGAATTTCTGGTGAACATGCGCATGGGGGGGGCCAGTACGGGAAGCATCAGAAATATCATTACGGGCAATCTCAATATTCTACGCGCCTTCAAAAAAAACGGAATTCCTGTCACTCCGCTGTACCCGTTCAAACGGCTGGTGCCGAAACTGCGACAGTTTCTGATAAAGGGTTCGGATGAATAGGCTTCTGCTGATCGGCGGTTCCGGTTTTGTGGGCACGCGTCTGCTTGAGCGGGTCCGGCAGAGCCATCACTGCATGCTGTTCGACAAGCAGGTGAATGATGCGTTTGCAGCCATTACCATTCAGGGTGATGTGCGCGATCTGCAGGCGCTGAAGGGAGCCATGCGGCATGCCGACACGGTCGTTCTGCTGGCGGCGGAGCACCGCGATGACGTTCAGCCGGTGTCGCTGTACTATGACGTGAACGTGGAGGGCGCCCGCAACGTACTGGCCGCAATGGACGAATGCGGCGTCACCAGAATTATTTTTACCAGCAGCGTGGCCGTGTATGCTCTGGGTACCAGTGGAGCGCTGAGCGAGGAACACCCCACTGCACCCTGGAATCACTACGGAAAAAGCAAGCTGGCCGCAGAGGATCTGTTGCGGGAATGGTGTGAGAGCGGGGCAGGACGGTCACTGGTCATCGTGCGCCCCTCAGTGATTTTCGGCGAAGGCAACCGGGGTAACGTATATAACCTGCTCAGGCAGATTGCCTCCGGCAGATTCATGATGATCGGTTCCGGCCAGAACAGAAAGTCGATGGCCTACGTAGGTAATGTGTCAGCTTTCATTGAATTCCTGATCGAAAACATGGGGGCAGGGCAGCAGCTGTTCAACTACGTAGACATGCCTGACCTGTCAATGAGCTCGCTGGTCTCTCTGGTTGGCGAGAGTCTCGGCAGAAGCGCTTCCCGCCTGCGCCTGCCATACAGCCTGGGGATGCTGGGGGGATACGGCTGCGACCTGATCGCCAGAATTAGCGGGAGAAAACTTCCGGTCAGTGCGGTGCGGGTGAAAAAATTTTGTGCGGCTACCAGGTTTGATGCGACCAGAGCCCACAGCTGCGGATTTGTACCCCCCTGCACACTTGAAGAAGGGTTACGCATCACGTTGAAAAGCGAATTTGACGGAGAAATCCGTATCGGACAGATACCCGGATAACTGCCTCGTTCCGTTGTACTGCATGTAACAAAGGTGCCTTGATGCTTTATGTTCTTACCATAGCCGCGTTTACCTCTCTCAGTGTTGCTCTGCTGCTGTTACGCTATCTGCACCTGCATCTGCACCTGACAGGTGATCCCTGCAATCAGGGGCCTCAAAAATTCCACATCGGCAGAACCCCCCGGGTGGGTGGTGTTCCTATTCTGGTCGGTATGGTTGCCGGCATGCTGGTGTTCGTATTCAGGGAAAAGCTCCCCTGGACAGCTGCCCTGGCGTGGCTTGCCCTGCTGCCGGTTTTTGCTGCCGGGCTTGCCGAGGATCTGACCAAGAAGGTTAAGGGGCGTTGGAGGCTGCTGGCGTCCTTTGTTTCTGCGGGGCTCGGTTGCTGGCAGCTGGGGGCGGTTATCACCCGTCTTGACATTCCCGGCATTGATACTCTCCTGGCCACGGTTCCGTGGATAGCAGTACTGTTTACCGTTGTGGCAGTCGGCGGGCTCTGCCATGCCCTCAACCTGATTGACGGCTACAACGGTCTGGCCGGTGGGGTAGGCGTCATTATTCTGCTCTCATTGGGGTATGTGGCATTTTCGGTCGGAGACCGGCTGCTTTTGGGGGTCTGTCTTGTGACCATCGGGGCTACGGCAGGATTTCTGGCCTGGAACTTTCCCCGTGGCCTGATCTTTGCCGGTGACGGCGGAGCCTATCTGCTGGGCTTCATGATCGCAGAAATTTCCGTGCTGCTGGTAATTCGTAACCCGCAAGTATCCCCCTGGTTTCCCTGTACTCTGGTCATGTACCCGGTCTGGGAGACTGTTTTTACCATGTACCGCCGGAAAGTTATCAGGGGGCGGGCGACCGGACTGCCCGATGCGCTTCATCTCCATCAGATGGTATTCAACCGGCTCGTCCGCTGGACGGTCGGTGCGCGGGAAGTTAAAAACCTGCGGCGGCGTAACGCCATGACAACCCCCTACCTGTGGGGTATGGGACTGCTGACGGTCATCCCGGCGACACTGTTCTGGAGATACACGCTGGTGCTGCAATTCTGCAGCCTGTCGTTCATCGTGTTTTATGTATGGCTGTATCAACGACTGGTCCGTTTCCGGGCACCGCTCTGGCTGATGATGCATAGAAGCTCGGATACAAACCGCGAGTAGACCTTTCGGCATGAAAAACTTTTTGATAGATTGGAGAGATAACTCGTGCCGGAGAACCATTTCGGTTGTAGTGCTGAGCATAGTTGTTACGATTATGCTGTATGGTGGAGCGCTTCAGAGATGGTGGTGCTGTGATGACCCGCAGATTCTCAAACATGCACTGACCTACTCCCCGTGGGAATACTTCTCGAAACCTGACGTCTGGCGGGCTATGGTCCCCTACAGCCTGACTCCGTGGCTTGGCCTTACCTATGACCTTGACCATACTCTTTTCGGCCTCAACCCCACAGGCTATTACGCGCACAACCTGTTAATTATTGCCGCATGTGCCAGTCTGATATATCTGATTGCCCGGCAGTGGACAGACGACTGGCACGCGACCGGTGGAGCTTTACTGTTTCTGGTTGGCTCTCCGGTCATGACGGCCTCCCAACAGCTGATGGTACGTCATTATGTTGAAGGGCTCTTTTTTTATCTTGTTGCCATCTGGTTGATCATGAGGGCGCTCAGGCTGCAGACTGATCAATCAGGTTGGTTCGCAGGAGTTGCATTTGCGATAGCTGCAACCGCAAAGGAACTGTATTTACCCGTGGGGTTTGTGCCGTTTCTTTTGCCGATTGGAACATTCAGACAGCGTCTTATGGTAGCATGGCCTCTGCTGCTGGTCATGCTGTTGTATGTGCCGTGGCGCTGGTACATGCTTGGTGATGTTGTTGGTGGTTATACCCCATCGGGAGAACTGGGCCGCAGTGATTTCATGAATGCTCTGGGTCAGTTCACCACTATTCCCGGTATGTTGCTTGTAATGCCGTGGCTTGGGGTGTCGGTTGTTACGGTAGCCACGCTGTACCTGGTGTTCCGGAGTAAAAAAAACTGGTGGGCGCTGCTCCTGCTGATTTCGTTGCCGGTATTACTATTGACGCCTCTGATTCCGCTGGCCCGTATGCCTGGCCTGGGAGCCGGTTCGGAGCGTTATTTTATTGTTGTATGGGCGGCAGTTTCGATCGGGAGCGCTGTTGTACTCGGACTTATAGCGGCAAGGCATACCCCCGGAATACGCATGGCTACACTGACGGCGTTGTTGGTATTAATCGGTTCCGCATGGTTAACTGCCCATCGTGTGGCTGCCCATGTCCTCCCGACACTGTACGAGCAGGAGGTGCAGGGGAGGGCCCTGATTACCTCAGATGGTAACGATGTCATCTATCTCACACCAGCAGTGGCAGCATGGTATGTCACGGGCATTATTGATCTGCGCAAATTATATGGCCAGACAGGCCCCCCGCCCCGGTTGGTTGCTGATGAGTTTGATTTGAATGAAATCCCCCCGGTTGGTCGCCACATCTTGCGTTTTGACCATACACACAATACGATGGCTGATATCACGGCTCAGGTATCTCACGACCTTATAAAATGGCGTAAGAACGTGCGGCAGGCCCCGCTGTCAGTTACCATGTCATATAATACCGTAACAAAGTCGATGAATTGGCAGCTTGGGCCATATATCACGGGGAGTTATACGTTTCTATTGGAAAGCGGAAGACAGCCGGTTCCACCTCGAGGGGCGCTTCGCATTGATAAACCACCTGACAGCAACGTATTCAGGTTCCGGTATGATGATCCTGATGGCTGGATCGCCTACACTCCGCCACTGCGTTTGGATCAGAACTACCGGGTTAGCTGGCATGGAACCGGCGTTCCCGTAGCTAACAGGTGATAGCCGTTACCGCATGCAGAATACACAGGCCATGAATACTACACTTCACATACAACATACCGACCGCTGTACGCTTTCGATTATCTGTCCCATGTGCAATGAGGAAGAATCGCTGGAGATTTTTTTTGGACGTTTACTGCCGGTCCTGCAAGGAACCGGAGAGACGTTCGAGATCGTCTGTGTCAATGACGGCAGTCGTGATA